>NZ_KQ948367.1:0-158278 GCF_001514055.1 Streptomyces corchorusii
GCCCGGGCCGTGGCACGGGCGCCGCCCTCCGCCGTGCCCGGCGGCGGCCGGACGGTCCTGGCGCCGCTCCCTCAGAGGCTGCGAGCGGAGATGTCACCGTGGGAGGTGGTGGCACGGATGTCCAGTGCGGCGGTGCCGTCGTTCCTGAGGGCGTTGTGTACGCGACCGCGGCCGGTCTCAGCGTCCAGGGTCGCCGAGACGCCGTCGGCGGCGGTGACCGAGATGTCGCCGGACTGGGTGCGGAGCACGACCGTCCCGTGCGCGGCCTCGCTGATCCGGATGTCGCCCCTGGCCGTGCTGATGTCCGCCGAACCGTTCAGCCGGCCGACCTCCACGTCGCCGTCGAGCGCGGTGAGGCGGACGCTCGCGGCCTCGTCGACCTTGATCCGGCGGTACGCCCCGTCGAAGGCGACGTCGCCGAGGCGTCCGACGCCCCGGAACTCGGCGCCGGCGGCCTTGCCCTCGACGCCGGAGCCGGCGGGCAACTGGACGGTGACCTCCAGGGAGCCGGAGGGACCGAAGAGCTGGTTGCCGCCGGCCGGTGCCGTGATCCGCAGGACGCCGTCGGCGTAGGTGACGGTGGTCTGCTCGGCGGCCTTGGCGTCGCGGCCCTTGGACGGGTCGGCGGGCCGGATCTCGACGGTGGTGTCGGCGCGGTCCGAGGCGATGAACTGGACGCGGCCGGCGGGGATGTCGACGACGGCGGTGACCGGGGCGGCGGTGTCGAACTTCTGCATCGTGCTCTCCCGTGTTCGTTCTTGTTTCCGACAACGGAAACGCTACGTTGCTTTCCAATTCCCGACAACGTACCTGTTGCATCTGATCTGCGTTTGTGCAGGTAGAGTGTGTCAAAGTGTTGCAACGGCCTCACTGGTAACGCAACGACACCCATCCGCTGTCATTGCAATGAGGGAGAGCTGAACGCTATGGTGGGCCCGGTAACCGCCGTGGAGGACCCCGAAGGAGGCCCCGTTGCCGGGAGGCAGGCTCACTCAGCAGGAACGCCAGCAGATCGCGCTGGGACTGGCCGACGGCCTCGCCTACGCCGAGATCGCCCGGCGCCTCGGCCGTCCGACCTCCACGATCACCCGTGAGGTGATGCGCAACGGCGGCCCCACCGCCTACCGCGCCGAACTGGCCCACCGCGCCACCGAACGCCGCGCACGCCGGCGCAGGCCCGCCTCCTCCCGGGGCCCGCAGTCGGTCCCCCCGTCACACGGACGCGACGCGGAGGCCGTGGCCGAGTACGAGGAGGCGCTCACCACCGTCCTCATGGCCTCCGGGCTGCCCAAGATGACGGCCCGGGTGCTGACCTGCCTGTTCACCACCGACGCGGGCAGCCTCACCGCGTCCGAACTCGCCCAGCGCCTCCAGGTCAGCCCGGCGTCCGTCTCCAAGGCGATCACCTTCCTGGAGGGCCAGAGCCTGGTCCGCCGGGAACGCGACGAACGCCGCCGCGACCGCTACGTCGTCGACGACGAACTCTTCTACCAGGCGACGATCGCCAGCGCCCGCGCCAACGACCGGCTCGTCGAAACCGCCCGCCGGGGCGTCACCGTCCTCGGGCCCCACACCCCCGCCGCCACCCGCCTGGAGAACATCGCCCGATTTCTCGACTTCATCAGCGAGAGCATCACCCGCGCCGCCGAACAGGCCCGCGAGGTCCTCCACACCAAACCCGCCACCACCCCGAACGACACCACCCGCCCCGGCCCGCACCACGGATAGCCGTCCGGGCGGTACGGCGGGGCGGCCGGGGCGGTACGGCGGGGCAACGGCGCTGTCGGCGTCGCGGGGTGCCGCAACCGGCGACTCCGGGACGGGACCGCCGGCGCGAGCGAGAGGCAGTACCGGCGGACCGGCTGACGGCTGACCGGCGGTCAGGGCGGGCACCGCAGCCGGCACGGCGTCCGGCACCGGCCATCGGGCACCGGGATTCCGCCCTCCCGCCGGGCGACCGGACTGCCCGGCGAGCCGCCGCTCCAGGGCACGTGCTACGCGCACCCGGTCGGGGCGACGCCGTCAGACGGTGTGGTCGCGGATGCGCCCCAGCAGCGCCCGCAGTCGCGCGCGGTCGTCCGCGCTCAGGGCGGCGGTCGCCTCGGCGAGGGCGAGGCGGTCGATCTCCTCCGCCTCGCGGTGGCAGCGCAGCCCCTCGTCGGTGAGCCGCACCAGGAAGGCGCGCCGGTCCTGGGGGTGGCGTACCCGCTCCACGAGTCCGTCGCGCTCCAGGCTGTCCACGATCGTGGTGGCGGTACGGGCCGCGATGCCCGCCATCTCGCTCAGGTCCCGCATCCGCAGCGGCTTCGGAGCACAGGCCAGCATGCGCATGGCGCGCAGCCGGGCCACGGAGGCCCCCTTCTCCCGCAACCGGGCCTCCACGAACTGCCGTAGCCGGTGCGTCGTCTCGTAGAGCTCGTCGACCAGGATGTCGCTGCTGCCCTGCACTGCCATGGTGCCCAGTCTCCCCTGTCCCGCAGTATGGAAGCCATATGCTGAGTAAGCACATAGTGCGTATGCTCAGCATATGCGCCGACGTCACTCCGTGCTGTCCGCACCGCCCGCCCGCATCAGCCAGCGTCTGGTCGTCCCCGTCGTGTGCGTCAGCGTGACGTTCATCGCGATCGTCGACGGAGCGATCACGACGGTGGCACTGCCCTCGATCGCCCGTCAGTTCCGGCTGACCACCGCCGCGTTGGACGGCGTGGTCGTCGTCTATCCGGTCTGCCTGGCCATGGCCATACCGGCCTCGGCCTGGCTGGTCGAGCGGTTCGGCGGCAAACGCGTCCTGCTGACCGCCCTGGCCGGTTTCCTCGGCTCGTCGCTGCTGTGCGGGGCGGCGGCGGGACTCGGCCAGCTCGTCGCCTACCGTGCCGTACAGGGGCTGTCGGCAGGCGTCCTCTTCCCGGCCTCCACCGCGTTGCTGTTCGGCACGTTCACCTCCGCCGAGCAGGTGCGCATCTCCCGCTACATGATCATTCCGCAGCAGATCGCCCCGGCCGCGGCCCCCGTGCTGGGCGGGCTGCTGGTGGACCACCTGTCCTGGCGGTGGGTCTTCTACGTCAACCTGCCGGTCGGCCTGCCGGCCGTGCTGTTCGGCGCCCTGTTCCTGGCCGGTGACCGCGGCGGCCGGCCAGGCCGGTTCGACCTGCCGGGCCTGCTGCTGAGCGCGGGGGCGCTGGGCAGCGCGATGTTCGGCGTCAGCGAGGGACCCAACCGCGGCTGGACCTCCGCCGCCGTCCTCGTCTCCCTCGTCCTCGGCGCGGTGCTGCTGGCCGCCGCCGTCGCCGTCGAACTGCACACCGCTCACCCCCTGCTGCGGCTCAGGCTGTTCACCGACCGGCTCTTCCGGGACACCAACCTGATCAATCTGGTCGGCCTCGTCCCCATCATGGGCGCCCTGTACCTGAGCCCCCTCTTCCTCCAGCAGGCCCAGGGCCGTACGGCGCTGGAGTCGGGACTGACCACCTTCCCCGAGGCGTTCGGCGTCCTGCTGACCGTGCAGATCGTCGGCGTCCTGTACGCCAGGGTCGGTCCGCGCCTGATCGTCGGCTGCGGCCTGACCGGTGTCAGCGCGGTGCTGGTGCTCCTCGCCACCTGCGACGCGGACACCGGCCTGTGGACCTTCCGGGGCTACATGTTCCTGTTCGGGGCCGCCATCGGCTGCTTCTTCATACCGACCACGGTCGCCTCCCTGGCCACCGTCGACCGGACGGACCTCGCGCAGGCCACCATGCTGAACACCGTCGTACGCCAGACCGGCGGGGCGCTCGCGCCGGCGGCGGTGACCATGGCCCTCGTCCTCGGCACCCCGCCGGACACCGGCGCGGCACCACCCGTCAGCGCGTACCAGCACGCGTATCTGGCCCTCGCGGCGATCGCGGCGGTGACGGCGGTCTTCACCTTCACCCTGCCCGACGGCCCGGCCCGCGCCGCCGCCGGCGGCAACGGGACCGGGACCGACCGGCCCGCTGTCCGCCGGCGCCGACGCGACCGGGTCGGCTCCTGACCACGCGAGAGCCACGGCACGGGTTTCCGGACCGGTCGGTGGGGTCGCGGTGCCGGTCGGACAGCGCGGCCCCCCGTCACGCCGCACGTGAACGGGACCGAAGTCCCACCGCGGACCGCCGGCCTCCCGTTCGACGGACCAAGGTGCTTACGGCGTGGGTCTGTTCGGGTGCTGCCGACGGCGCCACGTCCGCGGCCCCCGAACCGGCCCGCGAGTACCGCTACCACTACCGCTTCCGCGCCGGCGGGTTCATCAGCCCGGCCGGCCCGGACATGCGGCTCCACCGCCGCCTGCGCTACGGGCGGCCGGCCGAGTTCTCCATGCCCGACACCGGGCTTCGACATCCACGTCCGCGACGGCGTCCACGTGCACCGGGTGGCCGTACTCGGGGGCGGCCTTCGCCGTACCGCGCCGGACCACCCGGCCGAAGCGCTCGTCGGCGATGGCGCCCGTGACGGTGCGGAACCGCCGACGCGGGGTCGTAGTGTGGCAGGTTCTGGTCAAAGGCTTCTCAAGTTCCGGACACCTCTCCTTCCCGGTGGTCGGGTTCTCCTCGACGGCTGTACGACCACCCGTTCTGGGAGGACCTGGTGTCAGCACCGACCCGTAAGAGACGATGGCTCACGATCTGCGCCATCACCGCGTCCGCCGCACTCGTCGCGACACCCGCGGGCGCCGCGTCCGGCAAGAGCGAGAAGCCCTTCGGGGCGCGCGTACTCGCCCGGCTCGCCGCCGAACGCGGCACATCCATACGGCCTCTCGGCCCGCAGGCGCGGGCCGAGGACGAGGACGGCAACGAGGCGGACGAGATAGCCGAGGGGGCGGACCAGTACGCCGAGGCCCGCACCTCGCCCGGCATCGTCGCCCCCGGCGCGTACGGCGCCGCCTGGTCCAGCCTCACGCATCTGCCCCGCACCGGCGGAAGCTGGCGCCACGTCACCGGCCTGCCGTACGACTCCGACGACTCCCGCTACCGGGACATCGACTCCAACTCCAGCGGCGGATCGGGTAAGGTGACCGGCCGGATGGCCGCGATCGCCGCCGACGACGACGGGTACGTGTACGCGGGCAGCGCGGGCGGCGGTGTCTGGCGGTCCGGGCGGGGCGGCGGCCACTGGAAGCCGATCAGCGACAAGCTGCCGTCCCAGTCCACCGGCGCGCTCGCGCTCGACGGCGCCGGACGGCTGTGGCTGGGCACCGGCGAGGCGGCCACCAATGCCGATGCCTACCTCGGCAGCGGCGTCTACGTCCTGTCCGACCCGCACGACGGCACCTTCTCCGCCCGCGGCCGGGTCGGCGGCGACGAACTGGAGTCCACCACCATCCACGAGCTGCGCTTCGGCGGCGGGAAGGTGTGGGCGGCGACCAGCGCCGGCGTGTGGAGCCACTCCACGAAGACGCTCAAGGGCGCCTGGAAGCTGGAGTACGCGCCCAACCCCGACTATCTGCCGGGCGGTTCGAAGGACGACGACCCCGACGCCGCGTACAAGAACATCGCCAACGACATCGCGATCGACCCGAAGGACCCGAGCAAGGTCGTGCTCGCGATCGGCTGGCGCAGCGGCGACGAGTACAACGGCTTCTACACCAGGGTCAACGGCACCTGGACCCGTGTCACCAGCGGCTTCGGCGACCTGCCGACCGACGCGGACGACGTCGGCAACGTCACCTTCGCCCGGTCCGCCGACGGCTCGCGCTACTACGCCGTCGACCAGTCGCCGGAGCAGCTCGCCACCAACCCGGACAGCGGCCTGGAAGGCATCTTCGTCTCCGAATCCGGCTCGCCGACCGGCCCCTGGACGAAGGTCGCCGACTACAAGGGCCTGGCGGCCTCCGGTTCCGCGCTGACCACCGCCGGTTACATGCCGGGCGTGCAGGCCTGGTACAATCAGTTCCTCACCGTCGACCCGAGCGACCCGGAGCACGTCTACGCGGGCCTGGAGGAGGTCTACGAGACCAAGGACGGCGGCGGCACCTGGTCGACCGTGGGACCGTACTGGAACTTCCCCTTCTCCTGCTGGAGCATCGACCCGGCCGAGCAGACCGGCGACTGCCACCAGACCACCCACTCCGACCAGCACGGCGTCGCGATCGGCCGCTACCACGGCAAGAGCTTCGTGTACGTCGGCAACGACGGCGGCGTCTACAAGCGCCCGGTCAACGGCTCGCAGGACACCTCCGGCCACGCCACCGACTGGACCTCCCTCAACGACGGCACCATCGACACCCTCCAGTACTACTCGGTCGGCATCGGCAGGGACCTCGACCACGGCGGCGTCTCGGTCACGGGCGGCCTCCAGGACAACGGCCAGTCCGTCCTGCGCGCCGACGACAAGGTCATGGGCTCCGACTTCGGCGGCGATGGCGGCGACACGTTGACCGACCCGGCCAACGGCTGCGACATCGCCGAGGAGTACGTCTACCTCGCCGTCCAGGTGACCCAGAACTGCGCGGTCAACGACGGCGGCTGGGTCACCGACCCGGGCAAGGCCACCTCGTACAACGTCGCCCCGGCCGACAACGCCACCGGTGAGGCCCGCTTCATCGCCCCGCTCGCGGCCGACATGAAGAACAGCTCGACGTGGATCGCCGGCGGCCGGCACGTCTGGGTGCAGACCCACGGCTACGCCATCCGCAGCGGCGACGAGTGGAAGAGCGTGTACGACCTCGGCCCCGGCCGCACGGCGACCGCCGTCGCGGCCTCGGGCGGCAAGGTGTACGTGGCCTGGTGCGGGCCCTGCAACAACCAGGGTTTCGCCCGTGGCATCTCCGTCGGCAACGCGGGGGGCACCTCCTGGACGAAGTCCGGGGGAGGCACGGGCTGGCACGACATCACCCTGCCCGTGGAAGGGACCGTCCCCAACCGCTACCTCAGCGGCTTCGCCGTCGACCCGGAGAACGCCGACCACGTCTTCCTCACGGTCAACGGCTTCTCCCGGCACTGGACCGAGGGACCCGGCGCCGGCGTCGGCCACGTCTTCGAGTCCACCGACGGAGGAACCACCTGGAAGGACATCTCCGCCGACCTGCCCGACGTGCCGGCCGACTCCGCGGTGGTCACGCCGAACGGCGGCCTCGCCGTCGCCACCGACCTGGGCGTCGTCTACCGCGCACCCGGCCGCACCACGTGGCAGCGGGTCGGCAGCCTCCCGGCCGTCGCCGTGCTCCAGCTGAAGCTGAGCCCCGACGGCAGCACCCTGTACGCGGCCACCCACGGCCGCGGCATCCACAGCATCAAGGTGCGCAACCTCGGCTGACGCACTCCGCGCGGTGAAGGCAGGGGTGGCCCCGGGCGGTCCGGGGTCACCCCTCCCGCCCGTACGGGGTGACCGTCATGTCGAGGACGAACCCGCCCGCCGGGTCCACGCGGCGGCCGGTGCCTCCACCGTCAGCAGGCCGCGGACGTGCCCACCGCAGGTGATCGTCGACGGCCCGCAGGGACATCCACGTGAACTGCCGGTTGTGCGTGAGCACATCGGTGACGGCCGTGCGGGCGGGTCGCCGAAGGGCGTACCGAGCGGCCGGGCTCATGGGGGAACGCGCTCGGAGAACAGCGGCTCCACCTCAGCGAGCGAGCGGCGCCGCGTCGAGCAGGGACGCCGCCGCACCGCGGGCGGTCGTGGCGGCGGAGGGATCACGATCCATCCGCGCGGCCTGACCCGCACCGTCGTAGAGCAACTGGAGCTGTCGGGCCAGCTCCTCCGGCTCGGCGTACCCGCACGCGGCGGCCAGTTCGGTGAACAGCTCACGCACCCAGGACCGGTAGTTCTCGGCGGTACGGCGGATGGCACTGTCCTCGGCCGTCTCGGCGCTGGCCCGGACGAACGCGCACCCGTTGTACTCCGGGTCGGTGAACGCCTCGCCCAGCGCGTCGAACACACCGAGGATCTGCTCACGGGGGGTGCGGAAACGTGTCAGGGTCCGGGTGACCCGGTTCCGCACGCGCTCGAAGCGCTGGTCCAGGTAGGCGCAGACAAGCCCTTCCTTGCTCCCGAAGGTGTTGTAGAGGGACGCCTTCGCCACACCGGCATGCTCGATGACCCGGTCGATGCCGACCGTCTGCACGCCCTGCTGGTAGAAGAGCTCGTCAGCCGCTTCGAGCAAGCGCTCACGCGCGGACACCTTGGTCGCGCTCCTGGCCGCCATGGCCACCACCCTCTCAGACAGACCTGTCTATTGTAGCGCGGACGCCTTCTCACCCCTGGCAGGTGCTCTGTGCCAGGGGTGCCGCCTCGGGGGCGCGGCCGGCTTCCGGGCGTACGACTGCCACCCGCTCCGCCCGGCGGTCGTTGAGCACCAGAGCGGTCAGCGCCGCGAGGGCCAGCACGATGACGGCGATGCCGTACTCCCGGGACGTGCGCACCAGGCCGCCGCCGTGCACGACCAGGACTCCGCCGATCACCGCCGGCACACCCAGCCCCAGGTAGCACACGACGTACAGAAGGGACAGCACCCCGGCTCGCTCGTGCGGCTCCACGCGCGGCATGACCAGCCGGATACCCCCCTGGAACCCGCTGCCGAAGCCGAAACCGGATATCGAGCCGCCGATGAAGAACCCGATCACGGAAGGGGTGCCGCCGGTTCCTGAGGCGATGGACACCAGGGTGATCACCACGCCGGTGACCAGCGAGCCGATGCCGATCAGCATGACGCTCTGCGTCGCCGTCCCGCGCAGCAGGACGACGGCCAGACCGGCCGAGCCGGCGAGCACGAACAGGGGCAGCCCGCCCCACACCACGGAGGTGGAGTGCACCAGGGTCCGGGCGAGGGCCGGCCCGAGCGCGCCGTACAGGCCGGTCAGGGCCCACACCGCGAACATCACCGGCGCGGCGACGGCCATCGGCGCGCGGGCGGACCGGGGCAGCTTGAACTCGGGGGCCATGCTGGCCAGCGCGCCCGGCTTGCGGCTGACCGTCTCGTTCAAGCCGGTCAGGGCCAGCGCCTGGAGGACGAACACAGCGAGGAGCACGTAGTAGACCAGGTGCGTCGGGGCCGGCAGGTACTGCACGATCAGCCCGGCGACCAAGGCACCGCTCGCGGTCCCGACCGTGGGCGCGAAGGAGTTGAGGAAACCGCCCCGGCCCGCGTCGAGGTCGAGCATCGCGGCACCGAGCGCGCCGACCGCCGCCCCGGTGCTCAGCCCCTGGACGACGCGGGCGGCCAGCAGCGCGTCCACGCCACCGGCGGAGATGAACGCGGCCATGGCCGCCGTCTGCCCGATCAGGGCCATGAACAGCACCGGCCGTCGGCCCACGTGGTCGGAGATCTTGCCGAAGACCAGGAGGGCGACCAGCACGGCCACCGCGTAGACGCCGAAAACGACGGTGACGGTGATGGGCGAGAACCCCCAGCGCGCCTGGTAGAGCGCGTAGAGGGGGGTCGGCGCACTGGATGAGGCCAGCAGCGACACGAGGATCGAGGACAGCAGCCCGAGGGAGGCGAGGGGCCCGAGGCCCCTGCGGCGCGGGGCTCCGTGCGTGGGGGACCGCCTGACCGAGGCGCCCTCGGTGGCGGGTCGCTGCGTCGTGCTTCTCATGGCTCTCACTCTCGGTCTGGTAGATGTACCGACTCCATACTAGACAGATCTGTCTGATGCGCGGGCGCACGGGATCACGAGAGATGCCGCACAGAAGTGCCGTGCCGTGTGCCGGGTGAGGAGGTCCGGACAGCCCGGAGCCCCGCCGGGCGGTTTCCCAGCGGGGCCTGTGCGGGCGGGCGGCCGAGGTCAGGGGCTCATGCGGCCGGGCTGTGCGCGGTCAGCGGGTGACGGTGCGGGCGGCCATGAGCTCACACTCCCGCACCGTTGTCGGCCGGAACGCCGGCCACGGGGAAGTTCTGGTGGAACACGTTGCCGGGATCGATCCGCCTCTTGATGTCGCGGAGCCGTTGGAGGGTCGTGCCCGGATACGCCTCGGCGAGTCGTTCCGGGGTGAACGCCGACTCGAAGCTGAGGTACAGACCGTCGAGCGAAGGGTGCACCGCCGCCCAGGCCTCGTCGAATTCCGGGGACGCGTACGGCGCCACGGCCGTGATCGAGAAGTTCTGGTGCCGGTGGGCGTAGGCCGTGGCATCGGCCGGCACATCGTTGACGGCACCGCCCACGGAACGGATCTGCAGCAGCTCGCCGAACCCGGCACGGGCCAGACCTTCGAGCCGCTCGCTGAGTTCTCCGTCGAGGTGGACGGCCAGGCCGCTGTGTGTGCGACCGCCCTGCCGGCCCCGGTGGGGTGCCCGTGCCGCGGTCACCACGGCGGCGTACGGCAGGAGTTCCGCACGCCGCCCGACCAGCGGCGCGACGCTCAGGAAGGGAGTCAGATCACGTCCGGCCACGGCCGGATCGTCCCCGGCGTGGACCACGGTCGCCAGGGCGAACCCGCCACCCATGAGGTAGAGGAAGGCGGAGATCTCCCGGGGGGCGGCCTCCACCGTCTCTCCCCAGGCCCGCAGGAAGGGCGCGAGGCGGTCCACGCGGTACTGGAGTGTCGCCCGGGCGACCACGGGTGTGCGCGAGGCACGGAACTCCAGGGAGGTGACGATGCCCAGGTTGGCCCCGGCCCCGCGCACGGCCCAGAAGAGATCCGGGTGCCGCTCACTGTCCAGTGCGAGGACGCTGCCGTCCGAGGTGACCAGCTCCACCGCTGTGACGCGGTCGATGGTCAGTCCGTGCGCCCGGCCCATCAGCCCGATGCCGCCGGCGGTCGCCAGGCCGCCGACGCCGACGTCCCCGGAGTCGCCCGAACTGATGGCCAGCCCCCAGGGATACAGCGCCGCGGCGACCTCGCCCCAGCGGGCCCCAGGACCGATGCGGACGAGATCGCTGTCGGTGCCGACCCGCTCGATCGTGTCCAGCCGGCTCAGATCGATGACGGTGCCGTGCTGATTCGTGGAAACGCTGCTGATTCCGTGGCCACCACTGCGGATGGACAAGGGACCCTCCGCGTCCCGGGCGAAACCCAGCGCCTCCGCCACCTCCGCCGTCGATCGGGGTCGCACCACCGCCGCCGGGGCGCCGGTGGCGGTGTAGACGTGCCGCAGATCCGCGTAGCGCCGGTCGTCGGGGCGGATGATGTCGAGCATGGCGGAAGCCTCACCGGGCGGTTGAGGAGGCGGAAAACGGGCCGGCGGCGGGGTCGGCGAAGGAGCTCGGCACGTCAGCGGCCGTTGCCGACGTGTCGGCACCCCCCCGGGGGGGCCCGACGGCCCGCGCGCGTCACTTCACGAGTTGCGGGTACAGGGTCTCGATGTCCGCGGCCAGGCCCGCCTTGACGCGCCGCGACAGGTCGTCGGCGAGCACCTCGTACGCTCCGGACTCGACTCCGCCGATGGCGAGCGCGGCGACATCCTTCGGGCTGGACTTGGGCGCGTCGACGTCCGCCGCCATGTCGGTGTCGACGTACCCGACGTGCAGACCCGTCACACCGATGCCGCGCGGCTTCAGCTCCAGCCGCAGGGAGTTCGTCTGCGACCACAGGGCCGCCTTGGACGCGCTGTAGGAACCGGCGACCCCGATCCAGGACAGGACGGAGTGGACGTTGAGGACGTGGCCGCCGCCGTTGGCCTCGATGATCGGCACGAAGGCGCGGGTGACCTGCAAGGGGCCGTAGAAGTTCGTCTCGAACTCGCGCCGGATGTCCTCGACCGGCGAGGTCAGGAACGACGCCTGCACCGAGACGCCCGCGTTGTTGACGAGTACGGTGACGTCCTTCGCCTGCTCGGCCGCCGCGGCCACCGACGCGGGATCGGTGACCTCCAACGCCAGCGGCACGACGTCCGGGTTGGTCACCGAGCGGGGGTCCCGTGCCGTGGCGTACACCTTGGCCGCGCCACGCGCCAGCACCTCTTCGACCAGTGCGCGCCCCAGCCCTCGGCCGCCGCCGGTGACAAGGACCACTGCGTTTTCGAGCGATGTCATGTCCAACTCCTCAGGAGAAACGCGTCGTCCTTGATGGTTTCGTCAAGTTACCGCGCACGTATATCGACATGTGTGCGTCGCGGGCCTCAGCGCAGTACACGTCTCGATGCACATGTGGGGCTCCCGCGCCGGTGAGGTGCTCACGGTGAGGTCGCGGACACACGCAGCTCAAGGCGCACGGCGAGTGGATCGTCGGCACCGTACCGGAAGGCGCATTCGACTGTGCTGTCTTCCGGCGTCTGCTGCGACGCAGCGCCGGGAACCGTTCGGTGCTACTGGCCGGGAAGCGTCCCCTCGGGAGCCAGCAGGACGGCGATCCCGTTGGCGTGCGCGACGGCGTCACTGACCCGGGGGTTGAAGAAGGCCGCGACCGCGCCACGGTGGTGGGGGCTGACGACCAGCAGGTCCGCCTTGAAGTCCTCGGCCGCGGCGGAGATGACGGAGGAAACCTGGTTCGTCAGGCTGTGCGCCAGGTGTCCCTCCGCCTCCACACCGAGGCCGCGGAGGGTGGCCAGGGCCTCCTCCAGGATCGCCTCGCCCTGGTCCTCCTGCTCCAGCTTCACGACGGTGTCGCCGGCGACCATGGACGTCACGACGTGAAGCACGTGGACCGTCGCGTTCGCCGGGCGGGCCAGCTCGCCGGCCATCAGGAGTGCCGTCTTCCGGGCGGCACTGGGATCGATGGCCACCAGGATGCGTTCGAACACGGCGTTCTTCCTCTCTGCGACCGCTGCGGCCGGGGCTCGGGCGGTGTGATGACGGTGTGGCGAGGAGGGCGGTCGACCTCTGCGTGTGACAATATGACTGGTCGTCTTAGAAGTCAACGCGGACAGCGCCCTCCTCAGAGCGTGTCAGGGCAGCAGCGGCGGGCCGACGATCTGGATGCCGTGCGCGGCGGCGAGCCGGGTCAGCTCCTCCGGGTCGGGGCCCGGTCCGGCCTCCGGCGGCACGGTTCCGTCGAACGGCACACCCACGTCCGCCACGAACGCGTCGAAACCTCCGCCCGGAGTGTGCAGCGTCAGGAAGCGGGCCGTCGGGGAGGTCACGACGAAGCCGTGCGCCAGCCCGCGCGGCAGCAGCGCGAGCCCGCCCGCGCCCACGCTCCGCACCTCGTTGCCGACCTCCACCCGCAGCGTGCCGTCCAGGATGAGAAATGTTTCCTCGTCGGACTCGTGCAGGTGCAGCGGCGACATGTAGCCGCGTTCACCGGTGTGCTCCAGCAGCGCGTAGGCGCCCGCGGTGTCGGCGGCCCGCGCCCGCATCCGTACGAGACCGCCGAGGAACCGCACCGCCTCCTGGGTGTCGGGGTCCCTCAGGACGGGGGATGTGATGTTGCCGGACAGGGAAGTCACTGCTCTCCTCGCTTCCGCTCAGTTCGGGTGACATTCGAGCAGAGAGCGGAGCGGGCCGTCCAAGACGGATGTGTCATCGCCTCATGCCGAATCGGCATGTCCCGGAGCGCCCGCGCGGGCACTTCGGGTTTTGACAATCTCAAGCAGACCGGCCATATTGATGCCATGCCTCAGGTGAGCGTCAGAGGAAAGCTGATCGAACACGCGGAGACCGTGTTCCGTCGTCAGGGCTTCAATGGCGCCAGCGTCGCGGACATCACCAATGCCGCGGGTGTGCCGAAGGGGTCCTTCTACAACCACTTCAAGAGCAAGCAGGAACTCGCCGCCGAGATCGTCCGCCGCTACAGCCGCGGGACGGATGTGACCATGCTCGCCGGCGAGGGCCTCTCGGCGGTGGAGCGGCTGCGCGCGCACTTCGCCGCCCAGGCCTCGCGTACCAGCTCCACCGGCGTCGAGTACGGATGCCTGCTGATGACCATGGCGAGCGAGGGACCCACGGTCGGCGACGAGGTCGGGACGGTCGTTCGCCGCAGCCTCGCCGCGTGGGTCGGCGTACTGGCTCCGGTGATCGAGGAGGGCCAGCGGTCCGGGGAGATCACATCCCAGGAACCCGCGAGTGACCTCGCCGCCTTCCTGATCGACGCGTTCGAGGGCGCGGGCCTGCGTGGCAAGGCGACCCGGGACGAGGACGCGGCCATGCGCTCCCTCAACCTGGCCCTCAACGCCATCAAGGCGTGACAGCCGCGTTCTTGGGGTGACGGAGCGATCGGTCCCGCCGCTTGTCCCCGTTCCCACCCCCGTCTCGTTCTCGTCCCGTTCCACGCGTCGCCGTGCCGTGCTCCTGCGGTACGGCGTACGTCGTCGTGCGTCTCGGTCGTCAGGGGCGCAGCGCTTCGAGGGCGATGCTCATCTCCTCCGCGAAGTGCGTGTGATCGGCCGCTGTCCTGGCCCGCAGCGCCGCGCCTTCGAAGAGGTCGAGCAGGAAGGCGGCCAGGGCGGCGGCGGACCAGGCGCTGGTGATCTCGCCTGAGGCCTGACCGTCCGCGATCGTGGCGGTCATCGCGTCCGTCCAGCCGTCCAGGGCCTCCCGGACCGCCTCACGGACCCTCTCGCCGGCGTTGGCGCCGTCACTGGCCAACGTGCCGAGCAGGCACCCGAACTCGATTCCGGAGCCGCGGATACGCTCGACCTGCGCGGTCAGGTGTCCCCGCAGGCGTTCCAGAGCGGGGCCATGACCCTCCAGGGACGAGTGGTCGGTGGCACGCGCGTAGCGCAGGACGATCTCCACGGCGAGGTCCTGCTTACTGCGGAAGTGGTTGTAGAAGGACCCCTTCGGCACACCTGCCGCCTCGGTGACGTCCTGGATGCTCGCACCGGTGAACCCCTTGCGGCGGAAGACGTCCTCTGCGTTGTCGACCAGTCGTTCCCGGACACTGATCTGTGGCATGTTCTCCGCTCCTCGGCGGTACGTGGCGGGACGGCCGGCGCGTCCGCGAAACAGTGGAACCGGGCGGCGGTCGCGGCCGGCCGAGCGACGACGGTGCCGTGCGGCAGAGTCAGGGGTGGGCTCGCGACGCACCTGGTCCGACGTCATCGGCCACCGCTTTGGCGACAGCCACGGAACCGGGCGTCCTCACACCGGTCACGGTGGGGCCGGTGCCGGCCGGCGCGGCGCCGCTGACCATCTGCTCGCCGCAGGTCACGGCCGTACTCGGCCACCGTCGGCTGTGCGGCGTACGCCCTGTGCCAGGAGATGCGGCCGGCTGCGGCCCGGGCAGCGAGGAGCGGCGGGGCGAGACACGTCGACGTGCCGCCGGACATGTCTCCTCCCCTCCGCGTCCTGAGCTGGACTCTCCGCTGCGGACGGCCTCGCGGTCTGGTCCTTGCTCCTCCCGCCATGAATGTGTCCGGTCGTCTTGGGAAAGTCAAGTCACCCCCCCTCGGCCCCCTGCTCCGCAGGCCCGCGGTCAAGAGCGTGGCCACAAACATTCCACTGCCGCACGCCAGGCTGGGGCCGTCGGCCGGTGGGACCACACGGACCATGCGCGTTCCGCGCACACTCGCCTTTCCTCACATGGAGTTGCTGATGACCACGTATCGCGCAGTGGAGGTCGCCCCTGACGGGGGTCTGCGTCCCACCGAGCGGGAGCTGGTCCCGCCCGGCCCGGGTCAGGTGCGTATCCGGGTGGAGGCGTGCGGCATCTGCCACAGCGACTCGATCGTCGTGCATCCGCACGACGAGGGGGAGACCGGCCGGGTACCCGGGCACGAGGTCGTCGGCCGCGTCGACGCCCTGGGCGAAGGCGTCACGGGGTGGAGCGTGGGCGACCGGGTGGGCGTGGGCTTCCTGGGCGGGCACTGCGGGGTGTGCGCGGCATGCCGGCTGGGCGACTTCGTCGGCTGCACCGACCAGCCGTACACGGGTGTGCATGTCGACGGCGGTTACGCCGAGTACATGTACGCCCGGCAGACCGGCTTGGTGGCCGTGCCGGAGGAGATGAGCGCGGCCCGGGTCGCGCCGCTGCTGTGCGCGGGGTTCACCGTGTACAACGCCCTGGTCGGCAACGTGCGGCAGCCGGGCGGCCTGGTGGCCGGTGATCTGGTGGCCGTGCAGGGCATCGGCGGCCTGGGACACCTGGCCCTTCAGTACGCGCGGGCCCTGGCGCTGCGCGTGGTCGCGATCGCACGCGGGGCCGACAAGGAGGAACTGGCCCTCCGGCTGGGCGCGCACCACTACGTCGACAGCAAGGCATCGGACGCCGCGGAGGAGTTGACCAAGCTCGGTGGCGCCCGGATGGTGCTGGGCACCGCGGCGGGCGGGGACGTGAGCCCGCTGCTCGCCGGCCTGGCCCGCAGGGGCCGGCTGGTCCTGGTGGGGGTGTCGCCGGAGCCGGTCCGTGTCGCGCCCCGCCAACTGATCTTCGAGGCGGTGCAGGTGTCCGGCTCCCTCACCGGAACCGCCGCGGAGAACGAGCAGAACCTGGCCTTCGCCCAGGCACACGACGTGGCGCCGATGGTGGAGCACACGTCGCTGACCGACGTGCAGGCGGCCTACGACCGGATGCTGCGCGGTGAGGCACGGTTCCGCATGGTCATCGGCATCTGACGGCGGCGTACGCACTGCCGCCTCGCCGCAGCCCGACCGGCGCTCCGACAGGGCGCCGTCCTTTCTGAACAGGAGTCCTGAACATGTCTGCATATGCGGCCGATGCGGCCGAGACCCGTTACGTCGAGGGGCCCGAGGGGGAGCGTTTCGCCTACCGCAGGTTCGGCCGGGCGGGCGGCCGTCCCCTGGTGATGCACATGCGGTTCCGCGGCACCCTCGACCACTGGGACCCGGCCTTCCTGGAACCGCTGGCCGCCGAACGCGAGGTCATCGTCTTCGACAACCGGGGCATCAACCTGTCCACCGGCGACGCGCCCGCCTCCATCGAGGACATGGTGGAGGGCTCCCTGGCCTTCATCCACGCCCTCGGCCTGACGGACATCGACGTCCTGGGCTGGTCGATGGGCGGCATGGTCGCCCAGGGCGTGGCACTGGCGGCCCCCGACATCGTCCGGCACCTGGTGGTGGCGGGCAGCTCGGCCGGCGGTGTGCCGGACCTGCCGCCGCCCTCGGCCCGCACCCGGCAGATCATGGCGAAGCCGGTCAACGCCGCCGAGGACTTCCTCCACCTCTTCTTCCCCGAGACGAAGGAGGCGACGGCCGCGGGCCTGGCCTCCCTTGAGCGCCTGGAGCACCGGCTGAAGGACTCCCAGGCGGTCGTCGGCCCGCAGGCGGTGCGCGGCCAGCTCGGTGCCATCGGCTCCTTCAAGGGCTACTGGCACCGGCAGGAGGAACTGACCCTGCCGGTCCTGGTCGCCAACGGCGCCCACGACGTGATGATCCACGCCTACGCCACCTACGCGATGTCGCAGAAACTCCCCCACGCCAAGGTGATCCTCTACAGCGACGCCGGGCACGGCTTCCTCTTCCAGCACCCCGACGACTTCGCCCACGAGATCAACCGCTTCCTGTCCGCCTGACCCGCACCGCCGCACGGGGGCCCGTCCCGCCCCCGCGCGGCCCCTCGCCCTGCACGCCGGTCCATGAGGTCGCCGATGACCGCGGTCGACGATCACCGCGCCGCGGACTTGCGGAGAACGCGCTCGCCCAGAACGCCCGACTGCTGCTCACCGCCCGCGCGTACGCCGGTGCGGCCCGGTCGGAGGTGACCGTGGCGGCCCCGTCACCCACCCCTGCGGGCGGGGCCGCCGGCCGAAGCCATCCGGCGCTTCCGGGACGGCCGGCGCGACGCGCGGATCGCCGTACTCGACGTCTCCGACGACGAACAGCCGGGCGCCCTGGCGGGGCACCGCGTGGACGCCGTGCTGACCTGGGGGGAACCCCGGTCGGCGGATCTGACCAGCGAACCTCTGACCGAGGAGCCGCTCTGCGGGCTGGTCACCGCCGGGCATCCGCTCAGCACCGGGGCACATGCCGCTGTCGGTCCTGGCGGAGGAACCGTTCCTCTTCCCCGTCCACGAGCGCCGGCACTGCTGGAGCCTCCTGCGGGACCCGGCGGACTGGGGTGCTCGGCGGTGCCGGCCTCCCTGAGCCTGAACGGCTCCCGCGCGCTGTCCTTCGTACGGCTGCCGGGCCTGTCGGTACGCACCAGTGTGATGTGGCGCCAGTCGGAGCGGTCACCGGCGGTGACGGCCTTCGTGGCGGCGCGCAGGGCCGCGGCCGCCTCGGTGATCCGTGCACGTCCGGACATCTGGTCCGCGCCCCGTCGGACGGCCCGTTAGGAGGCGCTCACGTCTCCCCAGCCGGACAGGCGGATGGTCCGAGGAGTGGCCAGTCGCCCGCCAGAAGCGCACGGGAGCGCTCTTGCTGACGGAGTGTGCGCAGTGCCCGGGACCGGCGTGACGTGACCGTTCCGGCAGGGACGCCGAGGCGTTGAGCGGTCTCCCGCACCGTGAATCCGTACATGCAGGTGTGGACGAGCACTTCCCGGAGCTCGTGACTCAGGGTGTGCAGCAGCGCGTGTGCCACCACGGACGCCAGCACACTTTCGGCGCGGTCGGCCTCCGGGACATCGCGGCTCTCGGCGGTGACGATCTCGTACCCGGTGAACGGACCGGGCCACCCGTCGACGACAAGACCGCGTGCCGCCCTCAGGAGCCAACCGCGCACCGCGTCGCGCCCGATGGGCAGCATGTCGATGTGCCGCCAGGCACGGACCAGGACTTCCTGCGCGATGTCCTCGGCCGCATCGTGGTCGCCCACCCACGTCTCGGCACGGGCGACGAGCACGGCTCGGTGCTCGGCCACCAGGGCTTCGATCCGGGCACGTCGGAGCGCTGCCGGCGGCGGGCCGTGGTGGGCGCTGGTCGTCATGTTCGCGGATTCCCCAACGGGCAGGCGCGGCCGGCGAGCCTCCCCGCCCCAGATCTGTGGCGAGACACCTGGGCCGGGGGAGGCCGCCTCCGGGGCGGGTCGTGCCCCGGAGAATCGGTGGCGGCACAGGCGCTCGCCCGCACACATTCCATCAGCGGCCCCGCCGGACGTCCAGGATCACTTTCGCATCGCGCGATGCCGGATCGGCATCGCGGGCTGGGAAGGGAGGTCCTCCGGAGGGCCGTTGAAGGGATGTCCGCTCTGGTGACGGTCAATCGCCCTGGTGCGTTCCCTCACCGCCGAGCGGGACGGCTCGGGCCCGAGGGTCTACGAACTCGTCATCGGTCCCCTTCGCACCCGTCCGAGGGCGGCCATCGGGGCGGACGACCCCGGCTGGTTCAGTGCCGAGGACCTGGGTGGGCACGCGGCCCGTCTGATCGCCGGTGACGGCCCGTACGCCGAAGCACCGCTCCAGTACCTGATCACCCGCGCACACGGAGTACGGACCTCGCCGCCCAAGTGACCTCAGCGACCGCCCTGGCGTGCGCGCCACCGCCCTTGCGCCGCCCCGCCCATGACACACCGGGCGTGGGGCCGGGGACGGTGCCGCGGTCACACCGGCGGACTGCGTCAGGCCGAAGCATGGCCGCATGTGCCACGCACACGCCGGGGCGTGGCCTCCTCGGGCACGGCCAGCACGAAGTGGACGATGTCACCGCCGTCTTCCGTGCCGTCCCGCGTGCCGCCCAGGGCTTCCGCGGGCTCGACGTGTGCGCCGAGCGAGGTGCAGATGGCGGTCATACGGCGGTTGTCACGCGTCGTCACGACCACCGCCTCCCGGACGCCGAAGAACGGCGCCTGGGACAGCGTCCAACACGCCAGCGCCGTGCCGAGCCCCACGTCCTGCCAGCCGTCCTCCACGAGTAAGGCCAGCTCACCGCGGCCTTCGGCACCGTCGTGCACCAGGTGGGTGGTGGCTACGACCACGTCGGGACGGTGCACCGGGCTCGTCACCCAGCTCACACCCTGCCGGGTCAGACGGGCCCACTCGTGCTCCCGCAGGGCGGAACGCCCCGTCTGGTAACGGCTGAAGAGTGTCTGCGGGGAACAGCGGCCGTGCATGGCGTTCACCGCCGCGAGGTCCGCCGCCTCGGCTCGCCGGGTCACGGTCATCCGGCCCGAACGGGTGCGGATCCGGTGGCCCGCGGGTCCGGCCGTACCGGTGGAAGGGGCTGTCAGCGCATCAGGTGTCACGGTGAGGTCCTGTATCGGGCGCAGGGGCAGCGAAGCGTGAGGTCCCGCGTCCGCGCCGGGGTCGACATATGAGGACAGTCCAGCGCGGAAGGGAGCTGCCCGCTTCCGTCGAACGACTGCCGGCGGGCGAGGAATGACTGACACCTCGGCCGGTGCAGTGAGAGATGTGTGCCCTATCGGGCACCATGGGCGTCCGGCACCCGCCCCCGGCACGCCGACGGCCGTAATGTCACGGTCAGTCGACCGGTCTTCTGCGACAGGGCCGGTGTGCCACTTCTCGCGTGCACTCTACGAACCGGGACTTCTCCATGTCGAACACCGCAACCTCCTCCACGCATGCCCCTGTGCGTGCCGAACAGCAGAGCCCTGGATACTGGAGGGTCACCTTCGACAACCCTCCCCTGAACCTCTACGAGCCCGAGGTGGAGTCCGCTCTCGGGAAGATCGTCGACCGGCTGGAGGCGGACGACGACGTCAAGGTGGTCGTCTTCGACAGCGCCGTTCCCGACTTCTTCATGGCACACCTGAACCTGGGCAGGGTCGCGGAGTTCGGGGAGGGCATGCCGGCCTGGTTCGACATCATCGGCCGCCTCGGCAACGCCCCCTTCATCACGGTGGGTTCCCTGCGGGGCCGTGCGCGTGGCATCGGCAACGAGTTCCTGACCACGCTCGACGTGCGGTTCGCCAGCCGGGAGAAGGCCGTGCTCGGCCAGCTGGAGATCGGTACGGGGATCATCCCCGGCTGCGGCGGCATCCAGCGCCTGGTGCAGCTCACCGGACGGTCCCGGGCCCTGGAGATCATCACCTCCGGTGAGGACTACGACGCCGACACGGCCGCGCTGTACGGCTGGGTCAACCGTGCCGTCCCCGACGCCGAACTGGACGCGGTCGTCGACCGGTTCGCGCGGCGGATCGCCTCCTTCGACACCGACGCCCTCCGAGCGGTCAAGGAGATCGTCAACGAGGAGGCCCCGCTGCACAGCCCCGACGATCTGGCGGCCACCCACCAGCGCTTCGCCGGGCTGCTCGCCCGGGACTTCGTCCAGCAGCGCCTGCAACTGTCGGCGAAGGCGAGCCCCGAGGCCATCTACGACCTGGAACTGAACATGGGCGAGCGCCTCGGTCCCCGCGACTAGTCCGGACACCTTCGCTGCCACGCAACAGGACGCATACCTGCGAGCCACACACCCGCGGACCGCATGTCCAAGGGCCGTACCCGGAGCCCCGCGCACCGGCGGGCGCGCGCCGGGCCGCCGGACGCCGGCCCGCGCGGTCCCGCCCGACCTCCCCAGTCCGCCCACCCGTGCTGAAAGGCGCTCACCATGGCCACCGAAGCCACCCACAGCCAGATCACGACGCCCAACCTCCATGTCGAGGCCGCCGACGGTGTCACCTACCGCTACCGCCGCTTCGGCCGCCCCAACGCGAGCGGTCTGCCGGTGGTCTGCCTGGTCCACTTCCGCGCCAACCTCGACAACTGGGATCCCGAACTCGTCGACGCTCTCGCCTCCGAGAGGGAGGTCATCCTGGTGGATCTCGCCGGGGTCGGCGGTTCCACCGGGGCCACTCCGAACACCGTCGAGGAGATGGCGCACAACGCGATCGCCTTCCTGGACGCCATCGAACTGCGCCGCTTCGACCTGCTCGGCTTCTCCCTCGGCGGCTTCATCGCGCAGGAGATCACCCTCTTCCGCCCGTGGCAGGTACGCCGGCTGGTCCTGGCCGGTACGGCGCCCCGGGGCGGCCGGGACATCCACCAGTACACGGCGGGCGCCATTCGTGAGGCAGCCTTCGACGACGCCCCCTCCGCCGCGAACCTGCTCACCCTCTTCTTCGAGAAGAGCGCGTCCAGCCAGGCCAAGGGCGTGGAGTTCCTCAAGCGGCTGGGCCTGCGCACCGCCGAGCGGGACACCGCGCCCGACCTGGCCGTCCGTGACGCTCAGTTGACCGCCATCTCCGCGTGGGGTGTGCGGGACGACTCGCGTTTGCAGCGTCTGGAGTCCATTCAGCAGCCGGTCCTGGTGGCCAACGGCGACAACGACGAGATGGTCCCCACCAAGAACACCTACCTGCTGGCCGAACACCTGCCCAACGCGAAGCTGAGCATCTACCCGGACGCCGGTCACGGGTTCCTCTTCCAGTACCCGGCCGAGTTCGCCGCAGAGGTGAACGCCTTCCTCGGCCGCTGACGGCCCTCGCCCAGCGGGCGATCCGGGCTTGTCACGCGGCCCACGCCCGCCTGCGCGACCCATCCGTACCGCACACGTCCAGAATCGGGAACACCTCCATGCGCAGCCAGCCCCACGTCCACCCCCGCGGCGGCACCGCCGCCCGTCACGGCGAGCACACGACATCCTTCGAGGTCACCCCCGTGCCGTCGGCCGTATCGAGCCGGAGGGCCGGCTGACCATGGGCGCACACTACGACGTCGTCGTCCTGGGGGCCGGTCCGGGCGGATACACGGCCGCCGTCCGGTCGGCCCAACTGGGCTTGCGTACCGCGGTCGTCGAGGAGCGCTACTGGGGCGGGGTGTGCCTGAACGTGGGCTGCATCCCGGCCAAGGCGCTGCTGCGCAACGCCGAACTCGCGCACATCTTCACCCGCGAGGCCAAGACCTTCGGCATCGAGGTCGACGGCCGGGTGCGGTTCGACTACGGCGAGGCGTTCCGGCGGAGCCGGAAGGTCGCCGACGGCCGCGCCAAGGGCGTCAACTTCCTGATGCGGAAGAACAAGATCACGCAGTACGACGGGCGCGGTCACTTCACCGACGCGCACACCCTGAGGGTGACGAGCGCCGACGGCAACGCGGAGACGGTCACCTTCGACCACTGCGTCATCGCCACCGGCGCCACCGCGAAGCTGCTGCCCGGCACCCGGCTGAGCGAGCGCGTGGTGACCTTCGAGGAGCAGATCCTCGCCGAGGAGCTGCCGGACAGCGTGATCATCGCGGGCGCCGGCGCGATCGGCGTCGAGTTCGCGTACGTGCTGCACAACTACGGCGTCCGCGTGACCATCGTGGAGTTCGCGGACCGCCCGGTCCCGCTGGAGGACGAAGGGATCTCCGCCGAGCTGGCACGGTGGTACCGGCGGCTCGGCATCGAGGTGCTCACCTCCACGCGGGTGGACGCCATCGCGGAGGAGGCCGGCAGGGTACGGGTCACCGTCACCCGCGGCGGGCAGCAGCAGGTCCTGGAAGCCGACAAGGTGCTCCAGGCCCTCGGTTTCCAGCCGAACGTGACCGGCTACGGCCTGGAGAACACGGGGGTACGGCTCACCGAACGGGGCGCCATCGACGTGGACGGCCGGCTGCGCACCAACGTCCCCCACATCTTCGCGATCGGTGACGTCACGGCCAGGCTGATGCTGGCGCACGCCGCCGAGTCGATGGGCATCGTGGCGGCGGAGACCATCGGCGGGGCGGAGACGATGGAACTCGACTACGTCATGATCCCGCGCGTCACGTTCTGCAAGCCCCAGATCGCGAGCTTCGGGTGGACGGAGGCGCAGGCGCGGGAGCGCGGCTTCGACGTGCGGGTGGCGAAGTTCCCGTTCACCGCCAACGGCAAGGCACAGGGCCTCGGGGACCCCGCGGGCTTCGTCAAGATCATCAGCGACGGCACGCACGGCGAGCTGCTGGGCGCGCACCTCATCGGCGGGGAAGTGGCCGAACTGCTGCCGGAGCTGACGCTGGCCCAGCAGTGGGACCTGACCGTCCACGAGGTCGCCCGCAACGTGCACGCGCACCCCACGCTCGGCGAGTCGGTCAAGGAGGCCGTCCACGGCCTGGCCGGCCACATGATCAACATGTGAGGCCGCGACCGGCCGGGGTGGTCCCGCCGGAAGGTCAGATGCAGGAACCGGTAACGGGCGCGGCGTCGGCGAAGGGTCCGAAGGCCAGGTCCCGCAGCAGCGTGACCAGGAGCCGCCGCTCCTGCGGCTTCAGGGCCGCCAGCAGCTCCCGCTCGGTGAGCGCGATTTCCTTCGCCGCGCGGTCCGCCAGGTCCCGGCCGCTCTCGGTCGCCTCACACACACGTGTGCGCCGGTCGCTCGCGGACGGGCGCCGGACGACGAGACCGGCGCCCTCCAGACGGTCGAGCACCGCCGTGAGCGTGGTCTTGTCCAGCCCGAGGTCCTTGCCGAGGGCGAGCTGGCTGGTGGGCGTGCCCTCGGCGACTGTGCGCAGGACGACGTAGTCGCGCACCCCGAGGCCGTGCCGGCGGGCCACCTCGTCCTGTGCGCTGCCGAGACCGGCCGCGACCCGGTGCAGCAGCCAGTTGAGGTCGGTGGCGAAGGGATGCTCACCGCTGGTCTGCGCGGCGGACGTCGAGGGTGCCATGGCCCGATCGTAACAGTGTTCCGAAGGCGGACGTTCCCACACAAAAACTTCTCACCTCGAATCTTCTCATGTCAGAAGTTCTTGTCTCGGATTATCTGGGTGCGTAGCGTGGCGGTTGTGCCCATGCCCGTCGACACGTGTCGGACGGGCACATCGGCAATCAGCAGAAGGGGAACCGTCATGCCTGTCCTCAAGGCCGAGGAAGTCGTCGTCGCGATGATCGACCACGCTGTGGGCTTCGCCAACCTGTTCCGCTCACACAACCTGGCCGATCACGTCAACAACGCCGTCGCTCTCGCGAAGACCGCGGTGATCTACGATCTGCCTCTCGTGGTGACCAACGGAGCCGACTCCGCTCCCTCGAGGCCGCTGTTCGACCGGCTCAAGCAGGTGCTGGGCGACAGGGAAGTCGTCGTGAGGGGAGGCAACTTCGACGCCTTCGCCACCGAGCGCTTCGCCGACGCCGTAGCCGCGACCGGGCGCCGCAAGCTGCTGCTGTCGGGTCTGATGACGGAAGGGTGTGTGTTGCAGACCGCCATGTCGGGGCTGGATCGGGGGTACGACGTCCATGTCGTGGTCGACGCCGTCGCCGGTGAGACCCGGGAGATTCACGACGCGGCCGTCCAGCGTCTGGTGCAGGCCGGAGCAGTGCCGGTGACGTGGCTGTCCGTGGCGTCCGAGCTCCAGGGCACCTATGAGAACCTGGCGACCGTCGAAGGGTTCATGGGGCTCATGGCGGAACACTCACCCACCCTCGGCATGTATCTCCAGCACTACAGCGCCCTCCAGTCCGGCGGCGCCGTGGCCGCGTGAGACAGCCGCCGCAACGTCGCCGGCCGCCGGCCAGGACGGTTCCTGGCCGGCGGCCGGCCGTCCGTCGGCGGTGCCGCGGTCACCATGCCGGCCACGTGCCGAATGGTGGCGTCCGTGCCGAGCGGTGGCGTCAGCGGCGGGAAGCCGGTGGCACGGGTGGGTCGAGGGTGCGCAGCAGGCTACGGGCGGGCGGCCCCGGCGGCAGCGGTTCGTCGTCCGTCATGGCGCAGGCGCGCAGGACGAACGCGACCAGCCGGCGGGACGCCTTGTCCGCGTTGGACCCGCTGCCCATGACGACGCCGGCGTTGGCGAGCAGCAGCAGCGGAAGATCGTGCGGGGAGAAGTCGGGGCGCAGGACCCCGGCCTCTTTGGCACGCCGGACCAGACGGGTGAATCCGCGCATCGCACGGCGCCGGTGGGCTTCGAGTTCCGCCGAGGTCGGGAACGTCGTGTTCAGTACGACGGCCAGTCCCTGGTCCTCGCACTGAAGAGCGGCGACGTGCTCGACGTACCCGCGGAAGCCCGCCCAGGGATCGGGCTCTTCCAGGGCCCGGTCCACGGCGTCGGCGTACGCGCGGACCCGGGGCGTGAAGACCGCGGCGACGAGTTCCTCGCGCCCGGCGAAGTTGCGTTGCAGGGTGGCGATGCCCACTCCGGCACGCCGCGCGATCTCGTTGAGCGAGACGTCCAGGCCGCGCGTCGTGTACAGCTCGGCCGCGGCTGCGAGGATCTTGGCACGGTTGGCCTGTGCGTCGGCGCGGAGCTGCCGGAGTGGTGAGGTGTTGTCGGTGGGTGGCACGGTCCGACAGCTTACGGTTGTCCGCCAGGCGGGGAACGGGTCCGGTCCGCCCGGTCCCCGTGCACGGCCGTCATCCTCGTGCCGCACCGGGCTGCGACCGGGCTGCCGCAACCGCGAGCCGGCGCAGTGCGGGCGCGACCGCGGTGGCCAGTTGCCCGACGGACGAGGCGACCGCGTCGCCGGGCAGGCCGCCCCAGTCCACGAGAGCCTGGAGACGGTCGAAACGGACCGCCTCATAGAGGGCGGTCGCCTTCTCGGTGATGCTTTCGGGTGTGCCGATCAGGAGGTGCCCGGCCGGGCCCACGCCCGCCCGGAACTGCTCCGGTGAGACGGTGAAGCCGCTTCCCCCGGGCCGCTTGGGCCGCAGGAAATCCCGGTAGTACGGGTAGGTGTCGAGGGCGGTGGCGGTGTCGTCGGCACTGAAGAAGTGCACCCCCACGCCGAGGCGCAGCCGGTGGCCGTGCCCTTCCGCCTCGCCCGCCGCCCGGTAGACGGCGCCGAGGTGGGCCAGGCGCTCCAGAGGGCCGCCGATGTACCCGAGCATCATGGGCAGCCCGAGTCGTCCGGCGCGTTCGGCGCTGGCGGGAGTTCCCCCGACCCCGATCCACAGCGGCAGGGGATTCTGCCGTGCCCGGGGCACGACGGCGGCCTCGGTCAGCGGGGACCGGAACCGTCCGTGCCAGGTCACCCGCGGTTCACCGCGGACGCGCAGCAGGAGTCCCAGTTTCTCCGCGAAGACCTGGTCGTAATGGCTCAGGGGAACGCCGAACAGTTCGAACGGCTCCGGGTGCGCACTGCGCCCCACGGTGATCTCCGCACGGCCCGAGCTGACGAGGTCGAGCGTGGCGAAGTCCTCGTACAGCCGCACGGGGTCGAGTGCGCTGAGGGTGCTGACCGAACTGGTGAGCCTGATGCGGGAGGTCCGGGCCGCGACGGCGGCCAGCACCACGGCCGGTGAGGAGACGGCGAAGTCCTCGCTGTGGTGCTCGCCGACGCCGAAGTGGTCGAGTCCGAGCCGGTCGGCGGTGACGCCGAGGTCGACCAGCCGGCCGTGCCGGTCGCCGGCGGTCACGGAACGGCCGTCGACCGTACGGGGCTGGAAGTCGGCCAGTGACGCGATGCCGACGTCCATCCCCGGGTCCTGCGCGCTCATGCCTCTCCTTCCGGGGCGGTGTCCACGGTTCAGGAGGCGGACGGGGTGAGCCTGGTCGCCGTCTCCTCGTCCACCGGTATCCAGCCCTGGCCGAGGTCGATCTCGCCGATGTGGTGATACGTGTCGGACCCCAGCCGGGTGAAGGTGTCGCGCAGCGGAACGGACGCACCGTTCATCGTCATGGTGCCCGCGAACACCAGGGTGTCGCCCTGCCAGCCCGAGGACCGCTGCCGGGCCCGGCCGCCGTTGCTGTCGAACCAGTCCGCGACGAACTCGTCGGAAGCGGCGTCGAATCCCCACACGTATGTGGCCCGCAGCGGGCTCGGGTTGTCCGCGGTGGGCTGCTCCTCGGTGCTGAGCCGCAGATAGTGCGGGGCGAGTTCACCGGAACCGGTCACCTTCATCTCGATCGGCTTGCGCGGGCCGAAGGGGGTGGCGTGGAACTGCCCCGGCGCGTCCCAGACGCCCAGGAAGAAAGCGAGTTCGTCGATCCGCGAGCCACTCATGGCTGTCTGCCTCTCTCAGGGGACCCGGGCGGCCGTCCGCCGTCCCGGTGCCGGTCAGCATAACCATAAGTGGTGTGGGTGCACCACTTAGCGGGTTGGCGCGAATGAGATACCCGCCGTGGACGGCCGCTGCCGGCAGGTGCGGGCGTGTGCCTTCAGTCAGGACACACTCGGTGGTCCTCAGGTCCTCAAACCCGTGAACGTATCCCGCCCCGTTCCAGGCATGGGAGGGCAGCCTGGCGATACGGATCCGTGACGAGCTGGGCGAGCTGTTCTCGGACGCGGACTTCGTCGGGCCCGAGTAGGGGAAAGCGAGGGTTCGACCACTCGGTTCTCAAGGCACGAGCCCAGGAAGACACCCAGGGCTGGAAAGAGCAGTACGCAGACCGGGCCGGTGTCGAAGGCACGATCTCTCGGGGCGTCCGATGCTTCGGCCTGCGACGATGTCGCTATCGCGGCCTGGCCGAAGCCCGGCTACAGCACCAGCTCACGGCGAAACTGTGTCGAGTGTCGGCCAAGGAGGACCCTCTCGGAGCAAGCGCAGGAGTTCCTCTCCGAATCGCCTCCCGTTCGGAAACTGGTCGCCAAGCTCCCAACGCCACGCGGCGACCATCGCGATAACGAGCTGCCGACACTCGTCCAGCAGCCCTTGGTCAACGCTTGGATAGTGCTCGCAGACCGCCTCGGGAACATGGGCGAGATCGAACTCGACGGGTCCACGGCAGCACGTCTCAAGGTCGATGAACAACGGGCCGTCCGTCGTGCTGAGCACATTGCCTGGATGCGGCTCGCCGTGGAGCAGCTGCTCCACGGCGCCGCGGTCGTCGATCGTTCGCCGCAGGCTTGCGAGCCTGCCGCTGAGGAGAACGCGGTCCGCGTCGGCGAGCTCCGGCGAGCGATCCGGGTCGGCGACGACTTCTTCCGCCTCCGTGATCCGGTCCGTGAACCTCGGGCTCGGCGCATCGACCTTGCGCATGCCGGCGTGCAGCCGCTCCAGCGCCTTGGCGTAGTCGGCTGGTGAGGTGTGAGGGGTCACGGGCTCGTAGTAGGTCCACAGCGTCACTGCGAAGCCATCGCGCGTGTACACACGCGGGTCCGTCCGAGGCTCCAAGGGACACACCGGGCATCCGACTTCGGCGAGCCTCTGAGCGAGCTCGACTTCGAACTGTGCAACCTCTTGTCCCACAGGGGCGACACGGGCGAAGACGTCGCATGGCGTCAGCCGCAGTGCCAGCTTGTTCGAGTTGTGGAGAACGATTGCGTCGTTGGCCGGCAGGTCGAGCGATGCGGCGACCGAAGTCGCAGTCGCGATCGCACGCGTGACGTCGGTCATCTCCACCCTCGAATCTTGGCATAGATGGCGTGACGGCGATCGTGCCTCGGCTCAGCGGACTGGATTCGCCAACAGTGTCCCCGGTCCGGCGGGGGGCGGGCGGCGGGCGTGGGAGAGGGCCCCTCGGCAGGGGATCAGGTGCGGAGGGGCCGCCGCGGGGCCCTCTTGATCAGGTGCCGAGGAGCCGCCGGAATGCGCGGCGGGCGCGGGCGGGCGCGGCCTCGTCGTGCTGGAGCTGCAAGAAGTGGTTGAGGGCCAGCATGACGCCCATCAGCTCGTACACCAACTGGTCCGGATCGGTGTCCGAGGGCAGGTCCCCCGCGGTGACCGCGCGCCGGACGTGCACACGCAGATCGCGCTGCCACAGCGCGTTCAGCGCGGTGACGGCGTCGTGGACCGGTCCGCTGCGGCCGTCGAACTCCGCCGCCGCCGCCGTGAAGAAGCAGCCACCGGGCAGGGATCGCCGTTCCAGGTATGACACCCACGCCTCGCACACCGCGCGCAGGTACGGCAACCCCGGCCGCACGTCCCCTACGCGGCGCGGCACCTCCTCGGTGAACGCGGTCGCGGCGGCGTCGACGACGGCGAGTTGGAGACTCACCTTGGTGCCGAAGTGCCCGAGGACGCCTGCCTTGCTCATGCCCAGTTCGTTCGCGAGCCGGCCGATGGTCAGCCCCTCCAGTCCCTCGACGGAAGCGATGGCCAGACTGCGCTCGACGATGCGCTGCCGGGTGTGCTGGGTCTCGGCGACGGACTTGCGGGGGCTCATGACCGCCCATCGTAGCCGTACCGCCATTTAGCTTCCGACCGATCGGTTGCTATATTCCACCCGGTCCGCCGGACCCACCGCGCAGCCCGTACGAGGGAGAGCCTCTTGCCCGCATCCCGTGTCGTCGCCCTGGGGCACCACCAGCCGTCCCGAGTGCTGACCAACACCGATATGGAACGCCTCGTCGACACCAGCGATGCCTGGATACGGCAGCGCACCGGGATCGTCACCCGCCGGATCGCGGCCGAGGACGAGTCCGTCACCGACATGGCGGCTGCGGCGGCGGGCAAGGCGCTCGTCGCCTCCGGGCTCGACGCCGCCGAGATCGGCATGGTCACGGTCGCGACCTGCTCGGCCATCGACCGCAGCCCGTCCATCGCCGCGCAGGTCGCCGCCCGCCTGGACATCCCGTCGCCCGTCTGCTTCGACCTCAACAACGCCTGCGCGGGCTTCTGCACCGCCCTCGCCTGCGCCGACCACGCGATCCGGGCCGGCGCCGCCCGGCACGCCCTCGTCATCGGCGCCGAGAAGATGTCGGACCTCGTGGACTGGACCGACCGCAGCACCTGCATCCTGCTGGGTGACGGTGCCGGCGCCGCCGTGGTCAGCCGGACGGACCAGGCCGGCGGGGGCATCGGCCCGGTCGCCTGGGGGTCCGATCCGGCGCGGGGCGACGCGGTGCGGCTGGTGGACTCCTGGCAGCCCCGGTTCGCCCAGGAAGGCCAGACCGTCTTCCGCTGGGCCACCAGCGAGTTGCCCGCACTCGCCCGGGAAGCGTGCGAGCGAGCCGGGATCGCCACCACCGACCTCGCCGGCGTGGTCACCCACCAGGCCAACCTGCGGATCATCGAGTCGCTGGCCCGGCAACTCGGCCTGCGCGACGACGTCGTGCTCGCCCGCGACGTCGTCGACTCCGGCAACACCTCCGCCGCGTCCGTCCCGCTCGCGTTGTCGAAGCTGGTCGAACGCGGCGAACTGCCGCCCGGCGCACCGGTTCTGCTCTTCGCCTTCGGGGGCGGCCTGTCCTGGGCGGGGCAGGTCGTCACCGCACCCTGAGCGCAGGCTAGGACCCGGACGTGAGCGCGTCGTTGCCCGCGGTGAGTTCTCCGAAGAGGCGCCGCTCCGTCGTGACCGCCTCGCCGAACGCGAGGCGCGAACCGGCCACGACGGAGTGCTTCGCCGCGTGCAGGGCGGGCCCCGGGTTCCCGGCGATGGACCCGGCCCAGCGCAACGCCTCCTGCGGGAAGTCGGTGCCCGTCAGGACGGTGTTCACCCACCCGACCCGCAGCGCCTCCTCGGCGAAGACCAGCCGTCCCGTGAGGATCGCCTCGGCCGCGCGGCCGGGGCCGATCAGCCGGGGCAGCCGGACACTTCCCCCACCACCCGGGATGATGCCGACGGCCACTTCCGGCTGCTGGAAGCGGGAGCGCGGGGAAGCGACCCGCAGGGTGCACGCCAGGGCGATCTCATTGCCCCCGCCGGAGGCCAGACCGTCGACGGCCGCGATGGTGGGCTGGGGGATCTCCTCCAGCAGGCGCAGCGCACGCGACCACGAGCCGAGTTCCTCCTCGCTCGCCTGTCCCGCACCCGCCCGGGCCAGATCGGACAGCTCGGCGTGGTCGATGAACCTGTCGTCCAGCCCGCTCGTCAGCATGACGACCTTCACCTCGTCGGTACGCCGGCCCAAGTCCTCCAGCAGGGAGCCGAGTTGCACCATGGAGGCGAAGTCCATGAAGTTGCCGGGTTCCCTGGTGAACGTCAGGACGGCCACGGGGCCGAACCGGTCCGAGGTCCATGTGGACATAGCCCGCTCCAAATACGTGTGCGGACCGGCCAGGGTCTGAGCGCCCTGCTCGGTCCTGCCGTTGGTGTCCTGACCAACCCTGTCCGATCGTCCCGGCGCCGCCATCAGTCATGTGACCAGTCATCTCCCAAGGAGCCGACATGCCCGTACTCGACCGGCAGAACGACGTGTTCGTCCTCGACCTCGGTGGCGGCGAGAACCGCGTCGACCGTGACTGGGTCACCGCCGTGGACGCCGCCCTGGAGGAGGTGGAAGAGGCTGAGGGCCCGCGCGCCCTCGTCACCACCGGGAGGGGCAGGTTCTACAGCAACGGCCTGGACCTGGACCGGCTGTCCGCCCATGAGGAGGAGCGCCACGAGTTCACCGTGCGCGTCCACGGCCTCTTCGCGCGCCTGCTCTGCCTGCCGGTGATCACCGTGGCCGCCGTACAGGGACACGCCTTCGGTGCCGGAGCGATCTTCTCCCTCGCGCACGACTTCCGCGTGATGCGCGCCGACCGCGGTTACTGGTGCCTGCCCGAAGCGGGCATGGGCATGCCGTTCCCCCGTGGCATGGCCGCCCTGGTCCAGGCCCGTCTGGCCCCGCGGATCGCCCGAGAGGCCATGCTCACCAGCCGCCGGTACGGCGGTGCGGAGGCCGAAGCCGCTCACATCGCCGACCGCGCGGTCGCCGAGGACGCCGTGCGCGGCACAGCGCTGGAGATCGCCGCGGCGCACGCGGCCAAGGCCGGTGACGCCCTCGGTACCACCAAGGCTCGTATGTTCCCCGGAGTCCTGGCCGCGCTCCGGGACGTGGGCACCGCGCAGGGCTGAGCCGGCCCACAGGCGCCCACGATGCCGGGCTGAGGCGTGCCTGACGCCTCAGCCCGTCCCGGTCAGGAAGCGTGGACGGGGGTGGGAGACGCCTTGACCAGTCCGGCCCGCTGCCAGTCGGTCACCTGCTTCCGGAGGAGCCGGCCGACCGCCGAGACGTCGGCGTTCCAGGCGCTCCCGAGCACCGCGGCGGCGGCCCGGACGTTCCCACCGTGCTGCCGCAGGGCAATCCACATGGCGCTGGCCTCGGGCGCGTAGAAGTGGGGAGCGCCCTGGGGCGACAGCAACGTGAGCGCCCCGTCCTCTGCGATGCCCGCCGTCACCCCAGCTTCGATCACGATGTTCACGTCGTCACGAGTCCCTTTCCGGCGGCGCTTGCGGAAAGCACGCCCCATGTGTCCGAAGCCGCTTCGCTCACGTTCCCCCATATGACCTCATGACACCCGGGTCCGCCGTGGACGAGGCACCAACGTGCAACTCTCCTGCCCGAACCGTCAGCACCGGGGCCCGCGGCGCCCCGTCCTCCGGCTGTTTCAGAAGCCGGTGAGGGTGATCTTGCCGATGGCCGTGCCGGATTCCATGATGCCGTGGGCCTCCCGCAGGTTCGCCGCGTTGACGGGGCCCAGGTCCCTGGTCGCGGTGCTGACCATGACGCCGGCGTCCACCAGGCGCGCCACCTGGGTGAGGATCTTGCCCTGCCGGTCCATGTCCGCCGTCCGGAACAGGGAACGGGTGAACATGAACTCCCAGTGGAAGCCGATGCTCTTCGGCATCAGCAGGCCGATGGGCAGGTCCTCGACGTCGTCGATCGCGACGATCTGCCCGAACGGGTTGAGGGCCTCGGCGTAGACGGCCAGGTTGCGGTGGGTCCCGGCGGTGCTGAAGACGTGGTCGATGCCGTTCGGGGCCACCTCGGCGAGCTGCGGCAGCAGTGCCTGGTGATGGTCCACGATGTGGTGGGCGCCCATGCGGCGGGCGAAGTCGACCGTCTCCGGGCGGGACGCCGTCCCGATCACCGTCAGGTCGGTGAGCGCGCGGGCCAGTTGGCTGACGACGGCTCCGACACCGCCGCCGGCCGCCGTCACCAGCAGTGAGCCCGTCTCGCCGATCAGGTCGTGGTGCAGCCCGATCCGCTCGAACAGGCCCTCCCAGGCGGTGAGCGAGGTCAGTGGCAGCGAAGCCGCCTCGGTGAAGGTCAGCGTCGTCGGCTTCAGGGCGACGATGCGCTCGTCGACGACGTGGTACTCGGAGTTGGCACCCGGCCGGTCGAGTGCTCCGGAGTAGTACACCTCGTCACCGGGCTTGAAGTTCTCCACTTGGGAGCCGGTCGCGACGACCGTTCCGGCGGCGTCCCAGCCCAGCACCCGCTCACGGCCCTGCGGATCCTGGTTCTTGCGGACCTTGGGGTCGACCGGGTTGACGGCGACGGCCTCGACCTGGACGAGCAGGTCCCGGGGGCCGGGTTCGGGCACGGGCAGCTTGACGTCGAGGAGGCTCTCGTCGTCGGTGACCGGCAGGGACGCGCGGTAGGCGACGGCGCGCATGGTGGTGGTCATGTCGCAGGGTTCTCCTGGTCGGACGGGTCGTGGTGGGGGCGAGGCCGTTCGGGCGGCCGGGCGGTTCCGGGGCTGTGCGGCTCGGTGCGGGGTACGCCGCCGTGCACCGGTCCGCCGCGGTGGCGCCCGTCTCGGCCGGGGCCACCGCGGCGCGGGTGCGCCGTGCGGGTCAGGACACCGCGACGTTTTCGAGCCGGACCGAGACGACGAGCGGCTCGGGGATCTTGTGGCCCTCGGCGTCGCGGCTGTAGATCATCCGTGTGGTGGGGATGACCAGGCCGGAGACTTCCTGGTGGCCGGAGACGTAGTGCGCGGCGGGGGTGTTGCCGGCGATCTCCACGCTGTAGTCGCGCCGGCGGATCAGACCCTGTGCGTCGACGTAGACGGTCTGCTCGGTGCTGAGGGTCGCGATGCTGTCGGGGAAGGTGATGTGCAGGCGCCGGAACTTCTCCCCGTCCTCCGTCCACGGACCGATCTCCTCCGTCCGCACGCCGGGGTAGGTCAGCGAGAGCGGCTCGGCGAGGTACGTCCACATGGCACTGCCGGAGAAGTAGGCGAGCTGGAGCCTCGTCCACGGGGTCATCAGGTCGTGGCCGGCGAAGGACGCCCGCGGATCGGTCAGTTCCTCGACCACGTTGCCGTCGGAGTCCTCCACGGCCACGCGGTCGGCGGAGAACACCGTGTGGTGGTCGGGGTGGAAGAACGGCTTCTGGGTGACGTACTCGCGGCGCAGGTCGACGGTGACGTCGACGTCGTTGAGGGCGCCGGGGTGGCCCTTCATGCCCCACAGGGCGCCGCCGAAGAACTGGCGCGCGGTGATCCGGCTGGCCTCTTCCCAACGGGAGCGCCCGCCGTAGGCGTCGAAGATGGTGCTGAGCAGGTCGGACATGGTGTTCTCCTGATGACGGGGCGGGGATCAGCCGAGGAAGGCGTTGACGTCCTTGGCGGCTTCGGCGGGGTACTGGAACAGCGAGGCGTGGGCGGCGTCGGGGTAGATCCGGATCTGCGCGTCCGGGATCAGACCGGCCATCAGGTAGCTGTTCTTCGTGGGGATCATCAGGTCGTCGTCGCCCTGGATGATGAGCGTGGGGCACTGGATGCCGGTGAGGCGCTGCAAGGCGGAGTGGTCCGGGATGCCCCACTTCAGTACGGCGTCGTACTGGGCGTCACGCGAGGCGATGCTGCTGGGCACGTCCCGGCCCTCGGTGCGGGCCGTGAACCGGCCGAGGAACTCCACGCCCTTGGCCTGGCTGGTCTCGGTGTGGGCGAAGAAGATGTAGAGCAGGTCCTCGCCGGTGGGCACCTCGGCGCGGGCGTGCGTCTCGATGTCCTTGCGCCAGCCGTGCATGCCCGGGGCACCCTTGGGGCCGGTCCCGGCGAGGACGAGACGGCGGACCAGGCGGGGCCTGACCAGCGCGATGTCCTGGGCGGCGAAGCCGCCGATGGAGAAGCCGAGCAGGTCGATCCGCTCCAGGCCGAGGGCGGCGGTGAAGGTGATGATCTGCTGTGCCATCTGCGCGATGGTCGTGGCGAAGGGGCCGGTGGAGGAGGCGACGCCGGGGTAGTCGACCAGGATGACCTCGCGTTCGGCGGCGAGTGCGTCGACGAGCGCGGGGTCCCAGTTGTCGAGGTTGCCGGTGAAGTGCTGGAGCATGACGAGGGGGACCTCGCCGCCGGAGCCGAGCCGGCGGTAGGCGTAGCGGACACCGTCGGCCTCGACGAACTGCGTAGGAGCCGTGTGGTGGGTAACAGCGGACATGTCTCTCCCTGCCGGAACGGGATGGGAATCTGGGGGTGGTGCAGCCGGGGCGGCCTTCCGCGGGCTCGCCGTCCGTTTCGGATCGGGCCACGCGCTGACTCCGGAACAGCATGCGGAATGGGGAGTGGAAACTTTGTGGTGCGTGTCTTGACCGGACGGTGGGGTGCCTTGACCGGACGGTGGGTGTCCTCGCCCGACCGTGCGGGGCGGCCGGGCGGGGTGTGGGCAGCGGACGCCGTACGGGGCAGGGGGCAGGCGGCAGCCGGCCCGGTGTTCACCCCACCGGGCGGATGTGCCGAGGGCGGCCCTCTCCGCGGCGGGACGGCGCCCGGCGGGCCGGACCCGGCGCGGGGAACGGGTCAGACGACGGGGGGCGCTTCCGGGCCGCTCCCCGCGCGCCGGACGAGGGGACCGGTCGCCTCCGGGAGCCGCCAGACGTCCCCGTGCGCGGCGGCCAGGGACCGGGCGGCGTCGCGACAGGCCGCCACGAAACCGGCCACGGCCCGGGAGTCGTCGTCGCGCCGCCAGACCACGCTCATCGTGCCGGACAGCCGCTCCAGCGGCACGAACGTCACGCCCGGATACCCGGCGAACCGGAACGACCCCGGTACGGCGGAGACCCCCAGGCCGGCCGCCACCAGGTCGGCGACCGCCGAGGGCGCCGTGGGCACCGGGGTGATGCCCACCCCCTCGGCCGCTGCCGCGGCGTCCAGCTGGGCCCAGCAGTGGCTGCGCTCGCGCACCGGAAACAGCACGGCTTGCGCGCCCAGCGCCGCGAGCGACATCGGCTCCGTCGCGGCACCGGGATGCCCCTGGGCCAGGAGCGCGCTGGTGCGCTCCTCCACCAGTGCCTCGCAGGCCAGCCCGTCCGCCACCGGTGGATCCCAGGTGAGGACGGCGTCGACCCGCCCGTCGGCGAGAGCCGCCGCCTGCTGCCCGTCCTGCAGCTCCACGACCGACACCCGCGTGCGGCCGGACCACAGACGGCGTACCGCTTCGGCGAGCAGCCCGCCCGGTGGGCTGGGCATGGGGGCCGAGACCGTCAGGAGGGCGGGTCCGGCGTCGGCCGTGGACCGGGCGGCCCGTACGAGGCGCCGGTTGTACGCCAGGGCGCGTTCCGCCTCCGGTACGACCGTCCGGCCGGCCTCGGTGAGTTCGGCACCCCGAGGTGTGCGGACCAGCAGGTCGGTCCCCAGCAGACGTTCCAGCCGGCGCACCTGCCTGCTGAGTGCGGGCTGGGCGATGCCCAGGCCAGCGGCGGCATGCCCGAAGTGCCCCTCCCTGGCCACGGCGAGAAAGGCGCGCAGCAGCCTCGGGTCGATGTCCGGCTCGGTGACGGCCGGCAACGCGTCCGCCTCATACGTGTTCACAGCGGGCTGCTCTTTCTGACAGGGGCCGTGGTGGGCTCGGCAACCGACGTGCTTGTGCCGCCGCGGGGGTCCGGCGCACCGGGAAGGCATGCCGTACCGGCACCGTCCGATGACGAATCCGTCTTGGACGCGCCGGTCAGGCTCTGCATGCAACAGGGGTCGTGGCCGGCCGGGCGCCGTCAGGACAGGCTGCCACGGCCGGTGAGCCCGCGGTGCTTCCCCACGGCGAACGCCGCCTGGACGGTACCAGGTTGGCCCGTGGCGGCCCGAGCGGGCCCGTCGGTGAGACGGGCTCACGCCAGGCGCTCCCTCCCCGGGCGCCCCTGGCTCGTCGCCCGTGCCGGCGAGCCGGCGGGTGTGGGCCGTCTCCGGCCGCGCGCCGCGCCGTACGGTCGGCGGGGCGGTACCAGGTTGGCCCGTGGCGGCCCGCGCGGGCCCGTCGGTGAGACGGGCTCACGCCAGGCGCTCCCTCCCCCCGGGGGCGCCCCTGGCTCGTCGCCCGTGCCGGTGAGCCGGCGGGTGTGGGCCGTCTCCGGCCGCGCGCCGCGCCGTACGGCCGACGGGGCGGTACGGCGACCGGCCCGCCCGCACACCCTCGCCGCACGAGGTGTGTTCAGAAGGCCCATTCCTCCAGGTGTGCGTCGGCCCGGCCGGGCACCGGCCGCGCCACGGGCCGCGCGGACCGACGGGAGTGGACGTACGAGCGCCGCGGAGCGGCCGAACGGTCCGCTTCCCCGGCACGGTGGAGCTCGGCCGCGTAGGCCAGCACCAGGTCGTGCGCGCCGTACCGGTCACGACCCCGGATGTCCAGCAGGCGGGCGCGCACCAGTTCCCCGACAGCCGTGGCCGCCGCGTCCCGCGAGATACCGGCCGCGCTCGCCAGGCCGGCCGTGCCGACGTCGCGGGCCCGGTGCCGGGGCAGCAGACGGAAGACCCGCTTGGCCTCGGCACCGAGCGTCCGGTAGGACCAGGAGAAGACACCGCGTACGGCGTTCGCGCTGTCCTCCTCGTCGAAGCCGCCGAGGCTGCCCTGCGCGGCGGCCAGTTCGGCGGCCAGCCGGGTCAGCGGCTGCTCGGGGCGGCTCGCCGCGCGGGCGGCGACGAGAGCCAGGGCGAGCGGCAGCCGGCCGCAGCGCGCCACGATCTCCTCGACGACGGCCACGCCGACGTCGGTCCGCGCGGGGCCGACACGTCGGAGGAAGCACGCCGTCGCCTCGGCCACCGAGGGCAGGTCCAGGGAGAGCAGCCGTGCTCCGTGTGCGGCGGCCAGACCGATCAGCCGGCTGCGGCCGGTCACCACGACCATGCACTCGGAGGTTCCGGGCAGCAGCGGTCGTACCTGGTCCGCGTCGAGCGCGTTGTCGAGCACCACGAGCACGCGACGCCCGGACAGGACGCTGCGGTAGAGGGCCGACCTGGCCTCCAGGGAAGCGGGGATGCGGTGCCGGTCCACGCCCAGGGCCTCCAGGAACCCGTGCAGCACCTCGCCCGGATCCGCGGGGTCGCCGTGTGCGGCGAAGCCGCCCAGATCCGTGTAGAGCTGCCCGTCGGGGAAGTCCCCCGCCACGCGGTGGGCGAAGTGGACCGCCAGCGCCGTCTTGCCGACCCCGGGGATGCCGTCGACGGCCAGGACCCGCAGGCCGGCGCCGACCCGGTGCGCGGTGTCCAGCGCCTGGTCGAGGGCAAGCTCCCGTCCGGTGAAGAAGGGCAGGTCCGGCGGTAGCTGGGCCGGCTCGATCCACGGCGGCCGGGAGCGCGGGAGCGGTGCCGCGGGCGGTGCGGCGGACCCGGTGGACGCCGGCCCCCGGGGCTCCGCCGGGCTGCCGCGCAGGACGCTCTGGTGAGCGGCCCGCAGCTCCGCCCCGGGATCGACCCCCAGTTCGTCCGACAACCGGGCCCTGATGGTCTGGTACAGCATGATCGCCTCTGCCTGCTTGCCGTCCGCGGCCAGCACGAGCAGCAGGGACGCCTGGAGCGCCTCGTCGAGCGGGCAGCGGTCGGCGGCCTGTCGCACGGTCAGCAGGACGGAGCCGGCCCGGCCGCAGCGCAGGGCCGCGGTGGCCGCCTCGCACACGACCGGAGCGTATTCGTGTTCCACCATGGCGAAGGCCGGGTGCACCGAGGCGACAGCGCCCAGGTCCTCCGCGCAGTGGCCCTGCCACAGGTCCAGCGCCTCCAGATACCTGTCGACGGCCGCCGGAAGGTCGCCCGTGGCGGTCGCGGCGCGGGCCCGCCGGACGAGGTCGCGGAACCGGAGCAGGTCCAGACCGTCCGCGTCGACACGCAGCAGGTAGCTCCCTGCCTGCCGGACGAGCCACCGGCCCGACGACCTGATCGGCAGGCCCGGTTCGAGCAGCCGCCGCAGCGAGCCGACGTACCGGTGGACCGCGTTCACCGCGCTGACCGGTGGGTCGCCGTCCCACAGCAGGCCGATGAGTTCCGTCAGCGGGACGGGCCGTCCCGCGCCCGCCAGCAGCGCGGCGAGGAGCAGGCGTTGCTGGCGCGGGCCGAGCGGGAGTTCCTCCCCGGCCCGCCAGGCCCGCACCGGACCCAGCAGTGTGAAACGCACCGCTTGTGCCGGCCTCTGTTCTTCGCCGATGCGTCGACGCGGTGTCACGGGCATCGAGGCGTCCTCCTTTCACCGTCCGGACGGCGTTCCGGCAGCGGGTCCGCCGCCTGCGCGCCGCCGTACCCCTCCATCGAGGTGGTGCTCCGTCCGGCGGCCACGCCGAAACGCTAGGTCCGGGCCGCTCGACGGTCATCAGTCGGTTGACTCACCGCGGTGAACGGAACCCGGCCGCCCGCCGCCAAAGCCGCCGCACCGCCCGTGACGACCCCGCGACCTGCGTCCGGGGACGGTCCCGCGGGCGTGTCGCCCCGCCCCCGGTGTCCGCCGTTCCGCGCCCCGTCACGGCCGGGCGGCGAGGGTTTCCCGCATCGCGCCACGGTGTGGCTAGTCATTCGACTGATGCGTCCACCTGTCAGAGCGGCGAACCTGGACCCGGGCGGCCGGTGTGTGACGCGCCGGCCGCCCCGCCCACCACTTGTGCACGGCCGAGGAGGACGGAGAGGGAATGAACGCTGCGGAGGAACTCGTGGAAGACGTGGACCTGCTGGTGGTGGGTGGCGGCAAGGCCGGCAAGACGCTCGCCATGGACACCGCGCGGGCCGGCGGCAGGGTGGTCATGGTGGAGCGGGGCATGATCGGCGGCACCTGTATCAACGTCGCCTGTATCCCCACCAAGACGCTGGTGACCAGTGCCCGGCTGGCCCGCAGGGCCGGCAGCGCCGAGTCGCTGGGGCTGCGGCTGGGCACGCCCCGGGTGGACCTGGAGCTGCTGCGCGCGCACAAGGACGGTGTCGTCTCCGACATGGTCGAGCTCAACCACCGGCAGTTCCTGGACAGCGGCATGGACTTCGTCCTGGGCACCGCGCGTTTCGTGGCGGAGCGCACGGTGGAGATCCACCTCAACGACGGAGGCCGCCGGGTCGTACGCGGCACCGACGTGGTGATCAACACGGGGACGACGCCGCACATCGCGGCCATCCCCGGACTCGCCGAGGCGGAGCCGCTGACCAGCGAGAGCATCATGGACCTGCGCCGTGTCCCGGACCGGCTCCTGGTCCTCGGCGGCGGTTACGTGGGACTGGAGTTCGCCCACATGTTCGCCGCGTTCGGCAGCCGGGTGACGGTCCTGGAACGCGGCCCCCACCTGCTGCGGAGCGAGGACCGGGACATCGCCACGGCCCTGGCGGAATACCTCCGGGAGGACGGCGTCGAACTCATCGCCGACGTCACGGTGAAGGAAGTGGTCCGGGAGCGGCAGACGGTGCGGGTGCTGCTGGAGGACGGGCGGACCCTGACCGCCGACGACATCCTCGCGGCGACCGGCCGGGACCCCGTCACGCGCGACCTCGGCCTGGAGGCGGCGGGGGTGCGGACCGACGACCGCGGGTTCGTACGGGTGGACGACCGGCTCGCGACCGACGCCCCGCACACCTGGGCGGTGGGCGACGTGGCCGGCAGCCCGCAGTTCACCCACGTGTCGCTGGACGACTACCGCATCGTCAAGGCCAACATCGCCGGCGGTGCCCGCAGTACGGCCGGCCGGCTGGTGCCCTGGAACCTGTTCACCGACCCGGAACTCGCCCGCGTCGGCCTCACCGAGGAGCAGGCCCGCGCCACGGGCCGTCCCATCAGGGTCGCGAAACTGCCGGTCAAGGCCATCCCGAGGGCGCGCACACTGCGGGACACGCGGGGGCTGTGGAAGGCGGTCGTCGACCGGGACACCGAGCAGATCCTCGGTGCCGCCCTGCTCGGCCCGGAATCGGCGGAGGTGCTGTCCGTGGTGCAGACGGCCATGTGGGCCGAGATGCCGTTCACCCGTCTGCGGGACGGGATGATCGCGCACCCGACCATGGCGGAGGGACTTAACGCGCTGTTCGCCTCCTGGGTGGACTGAGCAGCCGCGCCGCTCCCGGCCTCGCCTCGCCGGCAGCGACCGGAACTCTTCGGTCGCTGTCGGCGTGCCCGGCAATCGTGCACGTCACAGGCGTCCGGACGGGGCATCAGGGACTCAAGCGACCCAACTTCCGGATACACCGCGCGGTCCGCGCCGGCCTCGCGCGTCCCGCCGTGTGCCACGGCCCGGTCAGGACTGGTAGTTCTCCACCTGGGACTGCGGCCGCACGTGGGCCCCGTCGGGGTCCTCGCCGAACTCGGCCCTGGCCCGCCGCTGCCGCAGCAGGTCCCAGCACTGGTCCAACTCCCGTTCGAGCGCGCCGAGTCGGTCGCGCTCCACGGCGCGGTCCGCGCCGGCCGTGGCGAGGGCGTCCCGGAGTCTGCGTTCCTCGTCCGCCATCTCGGTGATCCGGTGCAGGATGCGCTGGTCGGTTCCCATGGGTGTGTCTCCTGGTTCATCGGGGGTTGTGCGGCCTGGCCGTGGCGCGTCGGACGCGGCCGGGTGACGACGAACGTCACCTGACGCGGGCCCGACGCGGCAACGGGACGCCTCGACCCCGATTCTTCCCTTCCCCCCGTCCTGGGTGATCCGTCGATCGACTTACCGGCTCGGCCGGAAGCCGTCGGTGAGGTGACCCGGGACCGTCCATGACGCATGGCCGTTGACCTGGGCCACCTCCGCCTGGGTCAGCTCCTTGTAGCCACGTGCGATCTTCTCGGCCTCGTCGGCGGGCAGGGGACCCCCGTGCTCCGCGGCGCGTGCGATGATCGCCTCCGGTCCCAGCTCCCGGTTGCCCAGCACGATCGCGTTGACCAGCGGGCGGCGCATCTCGTCGTAGCGGCGCAGCGCGGCGTCGGGGTCGCTCTCCCGGGCCAGGCACCAGGCGAGCACCCGGCCGTCGACGATGGACTGGGACCCGCCGTTCATGCCCATCGGGAACATCGGGTGTGCGGCGTCGCCGAGCAGGGTGACCCGTCCGAAGCTCCACCGCGGCAACGGGTCCCGGTCGAGCATGGGGTACTCGAAGACAGCCGAGGACCGCTCGGCCAGCGCCTCCAGGTCGATCCAGGGCAGGCTCCAGTCCGCCAGGCCGGCGCGGGCCTCGGCCGGGGTGATGCGGCGGTTCGAGCGGTCCAGCGCGTCGGCGGAGCGTGCGTGCCGCACCTCCAGCACCCAGTTCATCAGGGCTTCGCCGCCCTCGGTCGCCGGATCGTCGATCGGATAGGCGACGAACTTCTCGCCGGGTGTGCCGCCGGCCACCACGATCGAACGGCCGTCGAGGATGTGCGGGAACCGCGCGATCCCGCGCCACATGTGGACGCCGTTCCAGTGGGAGGGCCCTTCACCGGGGTACAGCTGGGCGCGGACGGCGGAGTCGATGCCGTCGGAACCGATCAACAGGTCGGCGTCCTCCGTCGTCGGCTCACCGCTCGTCCGGTCCAGGAAGCGGGTCCGGATGCCGCCGGCCGTCTCCTCGAAGCGCTGGAACAGCAGGCCGGTGCGGACGGCGTCCGGCCCCAGGCGCTCGCGCACCGCCGCCAGCAGCATCATGTGCAGCCGCCCCCGGTGCACGGAGTACTGCGGCCAGGCGTAACCGGCCGCGCGTCCGAGCGGCTCCTCCCACACGGGTGCGCCGGTCCGGTCGTGGTAGCTCAGCCGCCGCGGGGGCAGCGCGATGGCGGCGAGTTCGTCGGCCAGGCCGAGTTCGGCGAGTTCCCGGACGGCGTGCGGCAGCAGGTTGATCCCCACGCCGACGGCCTCGATGGTCCGCGCCGCCTCCCGGACCCGCGGCCGGAACCCGGCGGCGTGCAGGCTCAGGGCGCAGGTCAGGCCGGCTATGCCCCCACCCACGACGCTGATTCTCATCGGGCCGGTCCCGGCTCGGACAGGTGTGAGGGCGGGGTTGCGTCGGTGGAGTGCATGTGCGCGATCATAGCCGAGCCCAAGTCCGGTCAGTGCCCGGTCACTTGTTCCGCAGACGCACACGTGTCACCGTGGCGCCGGCCGCCTTCACATGTGCGCACTACCGCCGGCTCACCAGCCGTGACGGGGTCTCGTCGGGACCGGCGACGGGGCGCGCAGCCGGCCTGCTCACGGTGCCGGACGCGTGGTCCGGTGTCCCCTCCCGCGGGCTCTGGGCGCGGCTGAGCGCGTCGCGGAGCTGTGTCCGGCTGCTGACCCCCAGCTTGGGGAACGCCTGGTACAGGTGGAAGCCCACGGTCCGGGCGGACAGCAGCAGCCGCTCGCCGATCTGCCGATTGGTGAGCCCCGCCGCCGCCAGCCGCGCGATCTGCAACTGCTGAGGGGTCAGGCGCTCCACCGACCCCGGATGCCCCTCCGCGTCCCGCACGGGTACCCCGCAGGCGCGCAGCTCCCCGGCCGTCCGCTCCACCCACGGATGCGCCTTGAGCCGCTCGAACACCGTCAGCGCCCGCGCCAGTTCGGCCCGCGCCTCGCTCATCCGGCGCCTGCGGCGCAGCCACTCACCGAACTCCAGCGACACCACCGCCCGCTCGAACGGCCACTGCTCTCCGACCGGGTCCCCCACGACCGTACGGAACAGCTCCTCCGCCTCCTCCCCCTCGCACAGCAACGCCCGCGCCCGTCCGACGATCAGCCGCAGCCGCGGCGACATCCCCTCGCCGACCCACCGCTCGACCGCGTCGACCGCCTCGACCGCTTCTTCCGGCCGCCCCACCCGGACGGCAGCGGCCGCCAGGTCCCCCACGCCGTAGAGGGAGCAGTGGTAGTGCACCGGCCGCGGGTCGGGCCCCGCCGTGAACAGCCCCCGCAACAACTCGAACTCCAGCGCGTGGTCACCCTCGGCGGCGGCCACCGCCGCACGCACCATCGCCATGCGCACACCCAGCGCCCGGCTCTCCGACATGTCGAGCCCCCGCACGGCCCGCGCCATCAGCCCCCGGGCGTCCTCCCCGCGCAGGGCCAGCACCATCGCGCTGACGTACACGGCCACCCAGGCCGCCGCCTCCAGCCCGTTCTCCTCCGCCACCCGCCGCGCGTCCTCAGCGGACTCGCACGCCGCCTCCCAGGCACCGGCGTCGAACTGTGCCAGCGCCAGCGTCTGTCCCACCATGGCGCTGGAGCCCGCGGTCGTCACCGTCCGGAGACGTTCCATCACCGCACTCAGCAACCGCACCCCGAGCGCCGTCTCGTCCAGGATCCACGCCGCGCCGCCCAGCACGCTCAGCCGTCCGGGCACGCCGTCCGCCTCGGCCGCGGCGCGATGCAGTGCCGCCAGCGCACCGCGACGGTCGCCGAAGGGATCGCAGCAGGCGCGTGCCCACACCTGTTCGTACGCGCTGCCCACCTCGCCCGGGACACGTGCCAGCAACTCCTGCGCCTGGCGGCGGAAGACCTCGTCACCGCTGCAGTACAGCACCACCGCGCTGTGACTGACCGCGTCCAGCGCCGTCACCGGTGAGGCGTCCATCATGTCGGCGGCCAGCGGCAGCAGTTGGGAGAGCGCGGCCTTCTGCCGGCCGGTCGCCGCCAGCGCCCAGCCTCTCCGCAACGCCGCCTCGGCCAGCATCCCGGGGTCGTCCGTCGCCGCGGCCACCTCGCCCGTCAGCGCCTCGACCCACCACGGCTCGCCCGCGTGCACGGCGAGATCGGACGCGTCCAGCAGCCGCCGCGCCCGCGACCATCCCCGTTCGCTCAACTGTGCCGCGCGCTCCAACGCCGCGGCCGCCACGCGGTAGCCGCCCCGCCGACGTGCCCGGTCCGCCGTCTCCACCAGCGCGCCCGCGACGGACTCGTCCGGCGCCAGGGACGCCGCGGCCCGGTGCCAGGCCCGCCGGTCGGGATCTCCGTCCAGCCCGTCGGCCAGCCGCAGATGCACCTCGCGACGCTCCGCGAACGACGCGGTCGCGTACACCGCGGACCGCATGAGCGGCTGCCGGAACTCGACCCTCCCGCTCACCAGACGCACCAGTCCCGCGTCCTCCGCGGCCGCCCACGCCTCGGCCGCGCCACCCGGCACCGACGCCGCCGCCGACAGCGCCGCCCTCATGTCCGGTCCGTCCGCGGCCGCCGCGAACAACAGCACCCGGCGTGTGGCCTCCGGCAATCCGTCCAACCGTTCCGCGAACGCCTTCTCCAGCCGGGCCGGCAGCGAGAATCCCGCCCCCACCGCCGTGTCCCACCCCGGGAATCCCCGCTCCTCGGCATCCCGCGCCAACTCCATAAGGGCCAGCGGATTCCCCGCCGCCAGCCGCAGCACCTGCCCGCGCACGCGGCCCCGGGGAACCACGGGCTGCGCGTCCAGCAGGCGTCCGGCCGCTTCCCCGGACAAGGGACCGAGCGGCACCGGCTCGAAGTCGGGCCACCCGGGTCCGGACACGCCGTCGCCGCGTACCGCCGCCAGCAGACCCACCGGTTCGCCGGCTGTGCGTCGCGCGACGAACAGCAGGGTCTCCAGGGAGGCGTCGTCCAGCCACTGGAGGTCGTCCACGAAGATCGTGACCGGGCGGTGGCTCGCCGACGCCAGCAGCAGGTTCAGGGACGCGAGTCCGACGAGCAGCCGCTCGTCACCGCCTTCCGCGTCGGCGGTACGGGCAGCCGCGTGCCGCATGCCGAGGGCGCGGGAGAGGGCGGCGCCCTGCGGAGCCGGCAGCTCGGGCAGGTGGTTCAGGACGGGTCTCAGCAACTGGTGCAGGGCGCCGTACGCGAGCGTTCGCTCGGCCTGGCTGCCCGCGCAGCGGAGGACGGTCCCGCGTTGGCCCGCCTCCGCGGCCACGGCGTGCAGCAGTGCGGTCTTGCCCATGCCGGGCTCACCGACGAGGAGGAGGGCGCCCGCGTCCTCGGCCCGATTCGGGAAAAGGCCTCGCAGGACACGCGATATCTCCGGCTCGCGCCCGATGATCCCGTCCAGTGGGTCCTCTTCCACGCGTCCACGGATCATTGTTCCTCCCCGGCTCCTCACAATTGTTCGGAAGCTATCACGGAATACCCGAGGGTCCGGGTTCTTCCTTTTCGTCGGGAAGTCAACAACGCTCCGGAAACGGCCCTTCCAGAGAAAATCAAGAATTTCCGCAGAAAGAGGGGGTGCATTCCAGATTCATTCCACAACCCGTCCGCGCGGACCGCCGCCGCCCTGCCGTGGACACGATCCGCGATGTCCCGCGTCGGCGCAAACCCGGGCTCCCGTCAACGTGGCCGGAACACTGCGGGTTGTCTCCAGATCCCGGGGTGCGCGGCGCTCAGCCCGGCCGCCGCGGACCGGCAGGACGCCACGAAGGCCTCGGCGACGGCGGAGCCGTCACCGCCGTGCCGCACGACGCTCATCCGGTGGTGCAGACCGGGCAGCGGTACGAAGGCCACGTCCGTGTAGCCGGCGAAGCCGAAGGACGCCGGTACCACGGACACCCCCAGGCCCGCCGCCACCAGGTCCAAAACGGCGGAGGGGGCCGTGGGCACGGGAGTCAGCCGAACCTGTGCGGCGGCGGCCAGCTCGTTCAGCGAGTCCCAGCAGTGCCCGCGTTCTCGCACCGGGAAGAGGAACGGGTCCTCGGTCAGCGCGGCCAGGGGCATCTCCGCCGCCCCGGCCCAGGCGTGGTGCCGGCTCACGAGTGCGCTGGCGCCCTCTTCGAGCAGTACCTGCCCGTGATCGGCGTACGGGTCCCCGCCCCAGGTGAGAGCCGCGTCGATGCGGCCGTCCCGCAGTGCGGCGGCGACATCTCCGTCGTCCAGTCCCACGACCGAGACCTGCACGTCCGGGTGCGTGGCACGGAAATGACGCACCGCCTCGGCCAGCAGGCCGCCGGGAGGACTGGGCAGGGGAGCGGAGATCGTCAACGTGCGCGCTCCGTACCGACCTGCCGCCGATCTCGCCATGCGGACGAGGCGGCGGTTCTGGGCGACGGCCTGTTCGGCGTGCGGCAGTATGAGCCGTCCCACACCGGTCAGCCGGGCGCCCCGGGACGTGCGGGTGAACAGGGTCGCCCCCAGCAGGCGTTCGAGTTGCTGCACCTGCCTGCTCAACGCCGACTGCGCGACCATGAGACGGTCCGCGGCCCGACCGAAGTGACCTTCCCCGGCGACGGCCAGGAACGCCCGCAGCAGTCGTAGGTCGATGTCGGGCTCGGAACGCGTCACCTGGAGATCCGCCAGGGTGACGGGGGAGGAGTCTGTCACTTCCGACCTGCCTCGGTCTGTTGTGTACGGAACCACTTGGGGCACGGATACGCGCACGGGCGGCCGTCGAACGGTCAGTGGCCGCGGCCTCGTTCAGGTTAGGAGCCCTCACCCCGCGATCCATCAGTCGACTGACTGTGCCTTCCCAGAGGGCGGCACGCCGACGTCCGGGTCACGGGACGTCCGTACGTCCCGCCTTCCGGGCATTGGTGCCGGCACCCGGCGCACGCCAGGGCATCGCTCTGCGCCAAGCGGTCAGTCACACGACGGATGCCCGCCACGCGCCGGTCCGAAAGGCTGGTGGGAAACACAGGCTCGTCGCGGAGGTGGCGATGGACGCGTTCGACGGGGCACGGTCGTGGCCCGCCCCTACGGCACTCCCGTCGTGGGGTCCGCCCGGCCCCGGGAGCCGGCGCGCCCTTCCGGCTCCGGACCGGTGGGCGCGGTCCGGGGGGACCTCTGCGGCCTGGCAGCGGTACGCGATGTGCCGGTTCGAGGACCCGGAGCTGTTCTTCCCGGTCGGCGAGGCAGGACCGGCGCTCGGGCAGATCGAGGAGGCCAAGGCCGTCTGCCGGCGATGCCCGGTCGTCCGCACGTGCCGGGCCTGGGCCCTCGACCACCACGAGGAGGCGGGCGTATGGGGCGGCCTCAGCGAGCAGGAACGGCGGGCCATCAGGACACGCGCGGCCCGCGCGGCACTTCGGCGCGTGCCCCCGGAGCCGCCGCCGTCGAACCGGACCCGAGACCGACAGAGAGGACGCTGACCAGATGACCGAGCACGCACACCCTTCCGATCGCGCCCACGGCAACCCCCTGGGCACCCTCGAACTCCTCACCACCCTCCAGTTCCGGCCGGTGCCCCCGGGACACGCCGGCATCGACTGCCGGTTCGGCTACAGCGTCGACGACCCGTTCGCGGTGCGCATGGACCTCCTCGTGACCGCGGAGACCCGCGTGACCTGGGTGGTCGGCCGGGACCTGCTGAGCGCCGGCACCGACCGGCTCAGCGGTGAGGGCGACTGCAAGGTGTGGCCCTCCACGGGGCCGGGCGGGCGGCCGTCGCTCCACCTGAGGCTGGAGAGCCCGCACGGGCACGCGACGTTCGCGGCCGACCTGACCGTGCTGCGCCGATGGCTGGAAGACACCTATGCCATGGTCCCCTCCGGCAGCGAGGGCGCGCTCCTGGACTGGGCCACCCTCACCGAGAGCCTGCTGCCGCCCGTCTGAACCCGGGATCTCGTTCCGGTCACGCCTTCCCGCATGGTCAAATGCCCGATGCCCCGGACCCGGCCCGTGGTCACACTCGACGGCATGCGTTGCTCCCATCCGAGCGGGAAGCAGGACCCCGGCGAAGGACCCGACATGTACACCGACGCACCGAACCACGTCGTCGACGCCGCCAACGGCGTCAGATACGCCTATCGGCGCTGCGGCCCCTCCGGCTCACAGCCGCCGCTGCTCATGCTCCACCACTTCCGCGGCACCCTGGACAGCTGGGACCCGGCACTGGTCAACGCCCTGGCGACGGAACGCGACGTGATCGCCTTCGACAACGCCGGGGTCGGCCTGAGCACCGGCCGCACTCCCCGCACCATCGCGGAGACGGCCGTGGACACCCTGGCCTTCATGACCGCCATCGGGGTACGGCAGGCGGACCTGCTGGGATTCTCGATGGGGGGTTACACGGCCCAGGAACTGGCCCTGCTGCGCCCCGCCGCCGTCCGCCGCCTGGTGCTGGCGGCCACCGCCCCGCGCGGCGGCCCGGGCGTCCCCGGCCGGCCGGACGACGTCTTCGCCCGCGCGGACGTCGACCAGCCGAGCCTGGAGGACTACCTGTATGCCTTCTTCAACCACACCGAGTCCAGTCAGCGCAGCGGGCTGGAGTTCCTGGGCAGGTACATCGAGCGGGAGCACGACCGGGACCTGCCGGCCGGCCGAGCGGCCAGGCAGGCGCAGTACCAGGCGATGACCGAGTGGGGCGTCCCGGAACACGGCGCCCTGCGAAGGCTCTCCGCGATCAGGCAACCCGCGCTCGTGGTGCACGGGGACAACGACTTCGTCATCCCGCCCGGCGCGTCCCGTCTGCTCGCGGGCCTGCTGCCCGACGCACGGGTGAGAACGTACCCCGACTCCGGCCACGGCTTCCTGTTCCAGCACCACGAGGAGGTCGCGCGGGACGTGCTGGCCTTCCTGGCCGAAGCGCCCTGAAACCCGGCCGATACCAGTCGACCGACAGATGCGTCCCCCGCCCGCCGGCAGCCACCATATGAGCGCCGGCAGGGGCAACCGCCCTCCGGCGTGGGAGGAACGTTGTCGCTGGTGGGCCGTACGTCCGAGTTGCATGCCCTGGAAGCACTGCTGGTCGAGGCGGAGAGAGAAGGAGCGGCGCTGCTGTTGCAGGGCGACCCCGGGGTGGGGAAGACCGCGCTGCTGGACGCCGCGACCGCCCAGGCCCGGGCGGGCGGGCTGCGCGTGCTCCAGGTCGTCGGGGTCGAGAGCGAACAGGAACTCGCGTTCTCCGCGCTGCACCAGCTCCTCTATCCGCTGTTCGACCACCTCGCGGGGCTCCCGGCCTTCCAGAGCGTTGTGCTGGAACAGGCGCTCTCCATCCGCGAGGGCTCGGCGCCGGGACGCTTCGCCATCTCGGCGGCGGCGCTGGCGCTCCTCCAGGCCGCGTCCAAGCTGCGGCCACTGTGCGTGGTGGTGGACGACGTGCACTGGATCGACCGCTCCAGCGCCGAGGTGCTGACGTTCATCACCCGCAGGCTCAGCAGTTGCCGCGCGGCCTTCGTCATGGCCGCGCGCAGCGGAGCGCACGGCTTCCTCGACCCCACGGGCCTGCGGGTGATCGACGTGGGTCCGCTGCCCGTCCCCGACGCGCTGGTGCTGCTCGACAGCAGTCACCCGGGGCTGGCCGAGACGACCAGGCGGCGCCTGCTGGACGAGTCCGAAGGCAACCCGCTCGCCCTGGTGGAGCTGCCGAGCCAGCTCACCGACGCCCAGCGGGACGGTGTCGAAGCCCTGCCGGCGAACCTGCCGCTGAACAGCCGGCTGGAGAGCGTGTTCGCCGACCGCGTCCGGCGGCTCGGCTCCGTGACACGGTTCGCCCTGCTGCTGACGGCCCTGGACGGAGAGCGCCCCGGCAATCTGGGGGACATCCGGGCGGCCTTCGGCGTAGGGAGCGAGGAGTGGGACGACGGCCTGCTGGAGACGGGCGAGCGCACCGGACTGGTCCGCGTCGACCACGTCGCGGAGCAGGTCACCTTCCGGCATCCCCTGGTCCGCTCCTGTGTGGTGCACATGTCCCCGGCCGGACGCCGCAGGGCCGCGCACCGGGCCCTCGCCGAGGTCCTGAAGACGGAGCCGGAGCGGCGCGCCCTGCACCTCGCCCACGCGGCGGACGACCCCGACGAGGCGGTCGCCGTCGAACTCACCCGCGCCGCGGAGCGGGCCATGGCCCGTGGCGGCGCCGCGGAGGCCGCCACGGCGTACCGCCGAGCCGCCGAACTCAGCCAGGACCCCACCGAACGCGTCCGCCGCCTGGAGCAGGCCGCGTTCGCCGCCGGTATCGCCGGCCTCCTGGGCACGGCTCACGAACTGGCCGGCCAGACCACGGAATCACTGCGCGGCGCGGCGGCCGCCGGCTACGTGCAGTTCCACCGGGAGGGAGACATCGACGCGGTCTACCGCATCCTGCCCTCTGCCATGGAGGCGGCGCGCGCGAGCACCGCCCCGACGGACGTGGACGCGTTCGACGACGCGTTCTACGTCCTGCTCAACGCGGCGGTGTGGGGAGGCCGTGCGGAACTGTGGCCACCCGTGTACCGCGCGCTCGACCAGATCTCCGAGCCCGCGCGCATGTGCTTCGACTGCGTCGCCGATCCGGCGCGGACCGCTCATGACGTGCGGGAGCGGCTGGACAGGGCGACGGCCGCGCTGTCTCCCGAGACGCCCCTGTGGCGCGTCAACTGGCTGATCTACACGGCCATGTACCTTGACTGCTTCACCTACTACGACGGCGTGTGGCGGGAGGCCGTCGGGCACAGCGCGTACGACAGCCTGCGCTTCGGCGTGGTGGCCAGGACCCACGAGGCGTTCATGCGGGGTGAGTGGGACAAGGTCCAGGCGATCGCGTCCCAGGGCTTCGCGGACGCCACCGAGCACGAGTACCACCTCATCCACATCATCTTCACGTACGGACTGGCCATGGTCGCGTCCGGCCGCGGGGACGAGGAAGCGCTGCGCCGCCACTGCGACACGATCACCGCGTGGGCCCAGCCGCGACGCATGCAACTGCTGATGTCCACGGTGAACGAGACCTGGGCCCGCGCCGCGGTCGGCCGCGGGGACTTCGAGGAGGCCTACCTGCTGACCTCCACGCTGACCCCGCCGGGAGAACTGCCCTCGCACTTCCCGCACTTCTCGCGCGTGTTCCTGGACCTGGTGGAGTCGGCGATGCGCACCGGCCGGACCGGGGCGGCCCGCGCACACGTCGAGGCGGGCCGGAAGGCGCGTCTGGACGCCATCTCGCCGCACCACGAGCTCATCCTCGCCGCGGCTGCCGCCGTCGCCGCGCCCGACGAGGAGGCGGGCGCGCTGTACGAGGCGGCCCTCGCGGTGCCGGACGCCTCCCTGTGGCCCTTCGATCACGCCCGGGTCCGGCTCTGGTACGGAGAGTGGCTCCGCCGGCGCCGGGAGTACACGGCCGCGCGCGTCCAGCTGAGCCTGGCACTGGAACTGTTCGAGCAGCAGTTGAAGGCTCCGCTCTGGGCGCAGCGCGCGCGGGACGAGCTCCGCGCGGCCGGCGTGGGCGTCGGGATCGCCGACGCCAGGACCGGCGTGAAGATGAGCGCGCAGGAGCGTCGTATCGCGGAACTCGCGGCGAGCGGCCTGTCCAACAAGGAGATCGGCCGGCAGCTCAACATCTCGCCCCGCACCGCCGGCGCCCACCTCTACCGGGTGTTCCCCAAGCTGGGCATCACCTCCCGCGCCGCCCTGCGCGACGCGCTCAAGGCCTTCGACGAGGCCGGCGGCACGTGACGGCCGTGCCGCCGGTGGTCCCGGACCCGGAACGGTCGAGTCCCGGCGGCACTACGCGCTGCACGCACTGCGCCACCACGCCGGGGCGCAGTCGTCCGGTGCGGCGGTGCGGGTCAGGCGGACTTCCCGCTCGTGCGTCAGGACCGGTGTGCCGTACGCGAGCCGCAGGCGCTCCGCGGCGCCGATGTGGACGATGTCGCCGTCGCGCGGTCGCTTGCTCATGAACGTTTCCGTCTCAGATCGTCGCGAGGTACTGGTGGACCGAACGGACGGCGCTGGCGCCGTCACCGACGGCGGCGGCGACACGCTTCATCGAGGCCAGACGCACGTCACCGGCCGCGAACACGCCGGGCACGCTGGTCTCGTACGGCAGCGGCTCACGCCCCAGTTCCTTCCAGCGGGGTCCGAGGTCCCCCGCCGGCAACTGCCGGTCCGTCGGCACGAACCCGTCCGAGTCCAGGACCACTCCACTGAGCCATGTCGTCGCCGGCCGGGCCCCGATGAAGCAGAACAGGCCTGTGCACGCGATACGGCGTGCCCCGGTGCCCTCGGCCCGGGTGGTCAGGGACACACCGTCCAGGTGGGGCCTGCCGTGCAGCGCCGTCACCTCGGTGCCGGTGAGCACCGTGATCCGCGGATCGTTCAGGATGCGTTCCACGAGGTACGCGGACATGCGAGCGCCGAGATCGGGTCCCCGTACCACCAGGGTGACCTCGGAGGCGTACCGGGCCAGGTGCAGGGCGGCCTGTCCCGCGGAGTTGGCGCCGCCGACCACCGCGACCGGCCGGCCGGCCACCGCCTGGGCCTCCAGGTCGGTGGCCGCGTAGTAGATGCCGCAGCCGGTCAGTTCCGCCCAGCCGTCGAGGGGGAGCGCCCGGTACTCCGCTCCGGTGGCGATGATCACCGCCCGCGTCTCGACGCGGGTTCCGTCCGTCAGGGTCACGACGTGGTCGGGGCCCTCGGTGCTCAGTCCGACGACACCGCACGGACTGGCGAGGTGCACACCGAATTTCAGCGCCTGCACGGCGGCACGCGCGGTCAGATCGGCTCCGCTGAGCCCGAAGGGGAAACCGAGGTAGTTCTCGATACGCGCGCTCGTGGCGGCCTGGCCGCCGACGGCCACTCCGTCCAGCAGCACCGTCTGAAGGCCCTCGGAGGCGCCGTACACCGCGGCCGCCAGCCCCGCCGGCCCGGCTCCCACGACGGTGAGGTCGGCCGAGCCGCGTCCGGTGCGGCGGTAGGCGAGGTTGAGCTGCTGGCTCAGCACGCCTGGCGTCACACGGGGCGTCGCCTCGCGTGAGGTCAGTGCCGCGGGCAGGTCCTCCTCGCTGAGACCGGACGAGCGCAGCGCGTCCGCGCCCTGCGGGGAGTCGCTGTCCAGCCACCGGTGGGGCACGCCCTGACGGTCCAGGAAGGTGCGCATGGCCAGGCCCGCCGCCGAGCCGGAGTCGCCGACGATCCGCAGCGTCTGCTCCGTCGCCTGGCGCAGCAGCCGGCGCCGGGCGAGGATCGCGCGCAGGAGCAGGTCGGAGAGTTCGGTCTCCTGGGCCATCAGCCGGCGGAAGGCCGCCGGCCGCACCCGGTGGACCGTGCCGCCGGTCGCGACGCGTACGGTCAGCCCGCGCCGCTGCCCGGTGAGCAGGTTGAGTTCGCCGGCGAACTGGCCGGGGCCGTGCGTCATGAAGAGGTGCCCGTCACCGCCCTCCGAGGACGGAATGATCGCCTCCAGCGTCGCCGTCCCGCACAGGAAGAGGTCGACCGAATCGTCCTCCACCTGGTAGAGGACGTCCCCCGCCCGGACCTCCTCGCAGGTCGCGTACCGGGTGGCCCGGGCGAGCTGACCGTCGTCCAGGCGCACTTCGGCGGCGGTGGCGAGATCGTCGGGACGATCACCGATCTCGGGGAATGAGGTTGCCATGCCCGAAGAATGCCACCGGGCGGCCACGGATCGCCTCGCGTGGGGGACTCCCGCGGCGCACATGTGCACGCGAGGACAGTTCGGGTGCACGAACGGTTCCACATGTACGAGGAGTATGTTCGGTGGTGCCCGTCGCAGTGGCGTACGCAGATCCGAGGAGTGTGTTCCGTATGTCCGCCCGACCCGTGGTACGGGGCCTGCACCACATCAAGATTCCCGTGTCCGATCTGGAGCGGAGCATCGCCTGGTACGGCTCCGTCCTGGGCGCGCGCCGCCTTGAGGAGTTCGACCACGTCACCCAGGACGGGGAGCTGTTCGCCGTCATCCTCGACGTCCCCGGTGTGGACGTGCCCGTGGAACTGCGTCTCGACCCGGCGACCGCCGGACGGCTGGCCGGCTTCGACCCGCTGACCTTCACGGTGACGGGCCGGGCGGAACTCGACGGCTGGATCCGTCACCTCGACACGCTCGGCGTGCCGCACTCACCGGTCATCGTCGCCCTGGTCGGCCACCTCCTGGTGGTCCCCGACCCCGACGGTGTCCGGCTGCGGTTCTACACCGACGAACCCCACGGACTGGGCCACGAGGACGTGGACTTCGCGTCCCCCTGGCTGCGCCCCGACACCGTGCCGCCCACGGACGCCTGACCGGCGGCGGGGTCACCGGCGAGCGGGGTAGCGCCTCGCTCACCGCGGTGGCGCCGTGACCGGTACGCCGTCCCGGAAGCCCGCCATCGCCCGCGCCGTCGCCCGGGGGCGCTCCACGTGCGGCGAGTGCCCGGTGTCCGCCAGGACGGTGTGCCGGGCCCAGCCGACGTGCCGTGTCGGCGAGCAGGGACGGCGCCCAGGTGTCCTCCCTGCTCGCCGTGCAGCACGCGCACCGCGAGCCCGCTCAGCCCGGCCGGCTCCGCGGTCCGGTCGGGTTCGTCCAGCAGGTTCCGTCCGGTGGCCAGTAGTGGGGTGCGGCTGGTGCGCAGCCAGCGCGCGCCGCTCCTCGGCGCCGGACGACACGGCCCGCTCGGGACGCAGGTGTCGCATGACCTGCCCCACTTGCTCCATCGTCATCGTGGTGAGCGCCCCGGTGAGCGGCTTCGGCCCCGGGGACGGCAGCGTCAGGGACGCGAACGCCGAGGGGCGGCGAGCGCGGCGCCCCGGGCGATCCGGCCGCCCATGGAGTGGCCGGCCAGGTGCGGTCGAGTGCCGAGCGCCCCGGCCAGTGCTACGACGTCCTCGCCGAGTTCCTCCCGCCGGTACGCCGTCGCGTGGGGGCCGCCGTCTGTCTCGTTCCGGCCCCGCAGGTCCATGAGGTGCAGCGTATGCCGGTGTTTCCGGACTCGCTCCCCAGGCGCGGAAGTTGGGACCAGTGCCATGCTCGGGGCCGCCGTCTCCGCCGCCGGTCAGGTGCGCATCAGCGCGTGCACGCGGTCGCTGTCCCGCTGGGCGGTCTCCCGTTCCTCGGGCGTCGGCCGCTCCAGTCGTACCGGCATGTCCTTGTGGTGCGGTGTGCCGGCGATCGGGTCGCGGTCGGCGGCGTCGGTGAGCAGGTTGATCCGCGGGCCATGGGTGACACGCCCACCGCGGCCGTCGGGGACCGACATCCCGAAACCGTGCGGCAGGGCCACCTGCCCGGCCCGCAGCGTCTCGTCGGCCTCGGCCCGCGCGACCAGGCGGCCGGTCCTCGACACCACGGCCACCCAGTCGCCCGGGGCGACACCGGCGGCGGACAGGTCCTCGGAGCGGGCGCGCAGCGCGCCGTCCGGGTCGCTCTTGCGCCACGCGGGCGGCCGCAGGATCTGGTTGGCGTTGTGGCTGCGGCGCTGACCGTTGACCAGGGACAGCGGGAAGTCGGGGTCACGGCGGTCGGCGGCCGGGTCCAGGGACGTGAGCCAGGCGAGCAGTTCCGGCACGGCGAGCGTGACGCGTTCGCTGCGCATCAGGCTCCACACCTCGTCGTACCGGTGCTCGCTGAAGGCGAGACCACTCGGTGACCGCAGGACGCGGTCGAAGAGTTCCTCGCCGAGCGCGGTCCCGGACGCCTCGGTGCCCAGCGCCCGTTGGACGGCGGGCCCCAGCCGGCGCGCGGCCGTGTGGCAGCCGGGCCACAGGACCGCCGCGGAGGCCGCGCCCTCGGGCAGTGTTCGGCCCAGCGTGCGGTACAGCAGCGCGGGGGCGATGCCCGGAGCCTTGCGCAGGGTGGCGGCGGCGTGCCGCAGCAGGTTCGGCCGGTCGGTGCGGGCCAGCTCCGTGAGCCGGTCGAGCTCCGCCCGGTCCGGCAGGGCGCCGAGCTTCTCCAGGAGCCGGGTGTAGATCTCGGCCTCCACCAGGGTGCCCGGCAGCGGGGCGAACAGCGGCCGACGGAGCTGGAAGTAGTTCGTCGGCCACTCGAAGTCGAAGAACGCCCACTCCCACTTCTCGTGCTGCGAGGCCGCGGGCAGGACGTACTCGGCCAGCGCCGCCGTCTCCGTGTAGGCGATGTCGACGACCACCGACAGTTCGCACTCCGCGAGGGCCCGCTCGACGGACGCCGTGTCCGCCGCGGTGTTGGCCGGGTTGGACGAGTCCACCCAGACGGCACGGGCCCGGTGCGGATGGTCGGCGAGGACCTCCTCGGCCAGGGTGTTCATGGGCAGGTACCCGCCGATGTACTCGAACCCGGTGATCTGCGAGCGCTCCCCGTGGGACTCCTTCCACAGCGGGATCAGCCAGGAGTGCAGGGCGTTGGTGCCCGGCCGGCCGAAGTGCCCGGTGACCAGGTACAGCAGCTTCTCCAGGTAGCTGTTGAGCGTGGAGTTGCGCCCCTGCTGGACACCCAGTTCGACGCGGACGGTCATCGCCCGCGCGGCCAGGATCAGCTCCACGGCCCGCTCCACGTCCGACCACTCCACCTCGGCGTGGGCGATCCACTCGGCGACGGGGATGCGCAGCAGGGCGTCGGCGACCTCTTCGTAGCCCTCGGTGTGGTCCCGCAGGAACGCCTCGTCCGCGCCCCCGCGCCGCACGACCAGGGCGAGGATCGCGCCCAGCAGGTAGGCGTCGGTTCCGGGCCGCAACGGCAGGTGGACGTCGGCCATGTCCGCCGTCTCGGTACGGCGCGGATCGATGACGATCATCTTCCGGCCGGGGTCGTTCTTGATGCCGTTCACCTCGGTGCGGGCACGGTTGAAACCGTGTGCCTGCCAGGGGTTGCAGCCGATCGCCACCAGCAGGTCGCACTCCTCGACGCCCTCGGACGTGTGGCAGACCTGCCCCCCGAACAGTTTGCCGTTGACCCAGAAGTCCCCGGTCTTCTCCTGCGACAGGGCGCCGAAGAACCGCGTGGAGTTCATCCAGCTCATCAGCGCGTTCCCGTACGCGCCACCGGAGTGGTTGCCCTGACCGCCGCCGCCGACGTAGGCGAGGGCGCCGGGGCCTCCTGGCCCGGTGGTGTCCCGGATGTCCCGCAGGCGCCCGGCGATCTCGGTCAGCGCGGTGTCCCAGTCCACGGGCTCGTGGCCGCCGTCGGGGCGGCGGCGCAGCGGGGTGGTCAGACGGTCCGGGTGGTCGCCGTACCACGTCAGCCGCTGCGGCTTCTGGCAGAGGTACCCCCGGGTGCGCGGGTTCTCCTTGTCGCCGCGGACCCGGGTGATCGCGCGCTGGTCGATCGCGACCTCAAGACCGCAGTTGACGTAACAGAGGCTGCACGCTGTCTTGTGCCAGTCGGTCATACGTGTTTCCCGCTTCCGCGACGGCCCCGCACCGGATCACGGCCCGCTCGGGGAGCGGCGACGCCCAGGTGCCTGGGGGTACACTTTCCGGAGCTCAAGGTTTCTTCATCGAACCTTGCCTGTCAAGGTGGCGATGTGACGTGTTCCCGCGCGCGTCAGGCGCGGAGTGCCGCGGGCAGGTGCTTGCGCGAGCTCACACCCGTCTTGGCGAAGACACGTGACAGATGGCTCGCGACCGTGCGATGGCTCATTCCCAGCTGCCAGCCGATCCGCTGGTTCGACAGCCCCTCGGCCGCGAGGCGGGTCACCTCGGCCTCGCGGGGCGTCAGGTCGTACCTCTCGGCCCACGCGGGGCGGGACGTGTCCACCGCCTCGCCCGCGGCCAGCAGCTCGGAGGCCGCGCGCCGCTCCCACGCGGTCGCGCCGAGCGCGCCGAACAGCTCCCGGGCCCGCTGGAGACGGGGCCGCGCCGCGTTCGGCGGCGTGCCTCGGCGGCCATCGGCCCCCGGTACCGCTCTCACAGTGCGCCGTTGCGGATGGCGTAGGCCACCGCCTGCGTCCGGTTGCGCAGGCCCAGCCGGGTGATGACGTCGTGCAGCACGTTCTTGATCGTGCGTTCCGAGTAGTTGAGGCGTCCGGCCACCTCCGCGGTGCTCAACCCCTCGGCCAGCAGCCGCAGGACGTCCACCTCCCGCGCGGACAGGTCGGACGAGCCCGGCTGGTGCCCCGGCAGCGAGCGCAGCCGCTCGACCAGGGCGCGCACCAGGGTGGGCGGCAGCGGCGACTCCCCTTGCAGGGCCCTGCGGCTCGCCCGCACGATGTCGGCGTAACCGACCTCGCCGCGCAGCAGCACACCCACCACACCGCGGTCGACCGCGTACAGCAGGTGCCGTTCGCTGATCGAGTCCACCACCAGCAGCACCGGCACTCCCCGCCCCTGGGCCGCCCCCGCGACCTCCTCGACACGTGTGAGCGTCGCCAGGGAGACCTTGTGCGTCAGCACCAGGGCGACGTCGGCACCGTGCCGGTCCTCCCAGGGCACCACCCGCACACCCGACGCCCCCCGGAGGTAGGCCTGAGCGCCCTCCTCCGTGAGCACGTCGCTCGCCGTCAGGGTGAGCGTCACCGGCAGGACGTCCCGGTCCTCGCCGCCTCCCAGGGCCCTCATCGCCGGCGCGTCCGGCACGGACGTCAGACGGAACCGGCCGGCCGGACCCGGACGCTCCCGCAGCGGTGCCTTGACGGCACTTCGTGTCATGTGTGATCACCGAGTTCCTGCAATGCGCGGTCGAGTTCCCGGCGGGAGCTGATGCCCAGCCGCGGAAACACCTTGTACAGATGGGAAGCCACCGTCCGTGGCGAGATGGCCAGCTGGTCCGCGATCTCCTGGTTGGACAGCCCGCGGGCGGCCATCCGGACGATGCGCAGTTCGTGTGCGGTCAGGGCGGGCCGCCCGGGGTCCGCCTGCGCGATAGAGCCCGGACCGGGGAGGCGCACCCCCACCGCCCGCAGTTCGGCACGCGCGGACTCCTGCCAGGGCGCGGCTCCCAGCCGGGTGAACAGGTCGTGGGCGAACCGCAGTTGACTGCGCGCCCCGGCCATCTCCCGTTGCCGCTTCAACCACATCCCGTGGTCCAGGGCGAGCCTGCCACGGGCGAAGGGCCGGGAGGCGGCCGTGGCCGCCTCGGCGGCGGCGCGGAACAGCTGCCCCGTGTCGTCCCGGCCGTCGTGGGCGGCCAGGAGCGCCCGGGCGTGACGGACCGCGAGCCGCATGTCCGCCGAGAACCCTTCGAGACCATGCAGCGACGCACGCGCGGCCTGGGCTCGGGCCAGTGCCGTCCGGCCGCGGGCCAGGGCGGCGCGTACGGTGTCCACGTAGGCATGGCGCGCCATCACGTCGCTCACCGGACCGGGCGGCAGCGGTGCGTGGCTCCCGCCGCCGGCCGTGACGGCGCCGGACTCGGCGAGCAGGTACGCGGCGTAGGACGCGATCTGGCCATGGTGGGGGGAGTCGTACGCACGGGCCCACCGGCGGACGTCCGCCAGCAGTTCGCCCGCCTGCTCGGCGCGCCCCTGGAAGGCGTAGGCCAGGAGCAGTTGGGCCTTGAGCGAGACGCCGTACCGGGTCAGGCCCTCGCGCTCGGCCTCCCGCAGCAGCGCCGGCACCACGGCGCGCACCTCCGACCACCGCCCGGCCGCCACCATCAGCGCGACCCGGAGGGCGGAGGCATGGGAGAGATGGGTACGGTCCTCGGGCCTGCCGCGTCGCAGGGCGGTCGCCGTCAGGTGTTCGCTGAGCGCGAGGTCGTCGATGCGCCACGCCGCGTCCGCCAGCCAGGTCAGTTCCCGCGCGTTCGAGCGGGCGACCCCCGCGGCCAGGGGACCGGTGGCCTCGGCCAGACCCGACCTGATCTCATGGAGCCGGCCCACCGGGTCCAGGTGGGCGAGTACGGCCGTGCGCAGCGCCGCGCTGGGCACCGGCTGCGCGCCCAGCCAGTCCAGTGCCTGGCGTGCCGGTCCGGGCCGGTGGGTCAGCGAGCCGAGCAGGGCCAACTGGAAGGCGGCCCAGTCACGCCCGTCGCACCCCAGCACCTGGCCGTGCGTCAGGGCAGCGGAGAGGGAGGCCCGGTTCGTGTCGGCGGTGAAGGCGGTGTCGAACCCCGCGCTCGCCTGGACCATGCTGACGGTGCGGGCCAGCGCCGGCTCCCGGGCTCCTTGCGCCTGACGACTCAACGCCATCGCCAGCCCTGGGCGGCCACAGCGCAGGGCCATGGTCGCCGCCGCCGCGTACCCGCGGGAACGGCCCGCCGGGTCCGAGCCGGCGTCGGCGGCCCGCTGCCACGCGCGCAGGGCGGCGCTCCACTGGCCCCGGGCCGCCGCCGCCCGGGCGAACCGGTCGAAGGACGCGTCCCCGTCGGTGCCCCGGGCGGCATGCGCTCCGCCGCCCGCCGACGCCCACCGTGCCAGGCCGAGGTTCGTCCACGCGGTGTGGGCCCGCCGTCGCGCGGCCGGTGACGCCGTGGAGTACGCCAGAGCCCGGAAGAAGCGGCGCGTGAAGCGCACCGTGCGGTCACCGCGGACGAGCCCCGCCTTCTCCGCCGGGTCGAGGGCGTCCAGCCCCGTGCCGAGCCGCTCCGCCGCGTGCGTGAGATCCACCGTGCTCATGCCCGCCTCGGTCAGGGCGAGGAGGGCCAGGAGATCGCGGGTGGGAAGCGGCAGCGACCGGAACAGTCCGCCCAGCCTGCCGTCCAGCAGCGGGCCCGCCGGCAGGGGGTCGGGAAGGGGCGTACCGCCGTCGCGCTGCGCCGGGGTCAGCGCGTCGGAAAGGCTGAGCAGCGCCAGCGGATTGCCCTGCGCGGCCGAGATCACCGCGGCGCGCACCACCGCGGCGAGGTCCTGGTGACGGGCCGTCAGCAGGCGCCCGGCCCGGTGCTGGTCCAGACCGGTCAGCGAGACCTCCGTGATCTCGCACCCGTCGAAGGGGTCGCGGACATCGTCCGCCGTGGCCGCCAGTACGGCGACGGCCGTGCCCGGCAGACGGTTGGTGACGAACGTGACGGCGCGGGCCGAGGCGGTGTCGAGCAGATGGCAGTCGTCGACGACCAGCAGGACGGGACCGCGCTGTGCCGCGGACGCCAGCACCTGCCTCAGCGCCGCGTACGTGGACAGCGCGTCCGGGGCCGCGTCTCCCGCCAGTGCCCTCCGCAGAGCCGTGCGCAGCAGGTCCGGCAGTCCGACGGCCAGCGCGAGCAGTTCATCGGCCAGGGGTTCGAACGCGCCGAAGGCGCCCCTGGCGCGTGTGTCGCGGCCCGACACGCGCAGGACCCGCCACCCGCTGCCGGCCGCCCGGTCCGCGACGCTCCCCAGAAGCGTGCTCTTGCCCGTTCCGGCCTCGCCCCGCACCACCACCGCGGCACCCCGGCCCTGCGCGGCCCGGCCGAGGGCGCGCCGGCAGGTGTCGAGGTCACCGCCCCTGCCGACCGGCTCGGCGGGCCGGGCGCTGCCCGACCCCGAGGAACGCGGAGCCGTGCCGGCCCGCGCGCCCCGGTACGGGGGAGAAGTGGTCGTCATCGGCTCGTTCCCGCCTTCGGCTCGGAGGCCCGCCGTCGACGGGGGACAGCCGGCACACGGGTCGGCGCGGGCCCCTCGCCGCCGGCGGGCGGGAACGGGCAGTCCTCTCCGTGGCGTGCCGCACCGCCGTCGCGGAACGGGGGCGCGCTCACGGCGCCGCAGAGGTGGATGTCCGGCTTCATGCCGCATCTCCGGTTCGTTCGATGGCCTTCCCGTCCGGCACCGAGGCCGCGGGCCGCCCACGGGCCCGCACGACCGGGCGGATCGGGGGCCCGGGCAGCGAGACCGTTCCAACCTAGACACATGTGGCGTCCTTGACATCTGTCATTCGACGTGGTCGACGACAGACCAGGCAGGTGTGCCCCGTCCGCCCGCGCCGCCTCCGGACGACGTGGCGCTGTGCCCGGGTGGCCCGCACCGCCGGATCGCGGAGTGGACCACCGTGGCATCGGCGGTGACTACTTGGCGAGGAAGGTGAGGAGGGCGTTGTTGACTTCTTCGGCGTGGGTCCAGAGCAGGCCGTGGGGGGCGCCGTCGATCTCGACGTAGTCGGCGTGGGGGAGGGCCTTGTGGAAGGGGCGGGCGGTGGAGTCGATGGGGAGGATGTTGTCGGCGGTGCCGTGGAGGATGAGGGCGGGGACGTCGATCTTGGGGATGTCGTTGCGGAAGTCGGTGGGCCAGGTGAGGGGGGCGGCCCAGGCGGCGTGGGCGCTGCCGTTGGTGGCGACGTTCCAGCTGTTGCGGACGGCTTCTTCGCTGATGCGGGTGCCGAGGTTTTCGTCGAGGTTGTAGAAGTCGCGGTAGAAGTCGGTGTAGTAGGCGTAGCGGTCGTTCTTGGCGGTGTCGGAGATGTTCTGGAAGAAGGCGTGGTCGCCGGCGCCGGTGGGGTTGTCGTCGGTTTTGAGGAGGAAGGGTTCGAGGGAGGCGAGGAAGGCGGCCTTGGCGATGCGGGCGGAGCCGTAGGTGCCGAGGTAGCGGCCGACTTCTCCGGTGCCCATGGAGAAGCCGACGAGGGTGACGCCGTGGAGGTCGAGGGTTTCCAGGAGGGTGTTGAGGTCGGCGGCGAAGGTGTCGTAGTCGTAGCCGGTGGTGGGCTGGCTGGACTGGCCGAAGCCGCGGCGGTCGTAGGTGATGACGCGGTAGCCGGCGTGGAGGAGGGCGGTGGTCTGCTTTTCCCAGGAGTGTCCGTCGAGGGGGAAGCCGTGGATGAGGACGACCGGGCGGCCGGTGCCGTGGTCCTCGTAGTACAGGTCGATGTCGGTGGTGTTCTCCCGGCCGACGGTGATGTAGGGCATGGTGGTGTCCTTTCGGGTGTGGGGGCGGTGCGAGGGTCCCGCACCGCCGGCGACGCACTCACCGTCCCCCGACAGCGGGCATGGCCGAATCTGTCTAACGACTTATCTCTTGGGCCCCGGCCCGCATCGCGGCCCGCGCGGCAGGTAGGCATACATGGTCAGCCCCTCGCGGTGCTCCGGGTGTTTCCCGCCGACGAGGACGTACTCCGGTCCGTCGACGCGTCACCGGGGCCGCCGGCGGCGGGCCCGGCACGGCCCGGGAACCTCCGGGTAGTCAAATGACCGATGCCGCTTCCCGCTGCTCCTCGACCGTGTCCAGCAGCGCGAGTTTCTCCCTGGCCCGGGCCGCCAGCGGCAGTTCCGGATCGTCCAGGCTCCTGAGGGCGTCGGTCCAGGCCCGCCGGGCTCCCGCAACGTCCCGGGCGTCGAGCCGCACGTCGCCGAGTGCCATCAGCTCCTCCGCCACGTTCCCCCGGTTGCCGGCCAGCCGCATCAGTTCGATGCCCCGTTCGTAGTACGAGGCCGACCGGGCGTAGTCGCGTCGCCGGCGGAACACCTGCCCGATGATCGTCAGGGTCAGTCCCTCCCCGTTGAGGTCACGCAAGTCGCGGAACATCACGACAGCGGTGCGCGCGAGCCGCAGGGCCCCCTCCGGATCACCGAGTTTCACACGCGTCATGGCGGTGTCCGAAAGGGTTGCGGCCCTGAGATGGCGTGGCTCGGGTCCGCACAGCAGATCCAGGGCCGCCTCCATATGACGCAGGGCCCGGACATGGTCCTCCCGGGAGCTGTACACGACGCCGATGTTCCCCAGGACGTGTGCCAAGTCGGTGGTGGAGCGCAGTTGTTCGAAGCGGCGACGCGCCCGTTCCAGGTGGCGCAGCGCACCGGGCAGGTCACCGAGGGAGTGCAGGGCGCCGGCCAGACCGTGGTGGGTCCGCGCCATGCCCTCCGCGTCCTCGGCCTTGCGGGCCGCTGCCAGGGCGGCCCGCATGGTGGCGGCCCAGTCGTGCCACCACCCCATGCGCTGCTGGCACATCTGCAAGGTCACGGCGAGTTCCCACGCCATCCGGCTGTCGCCGTGTGCGGCGGCGGCCTCCACCACCGAACGCAGTACCGCCCGCTCCCGTGTGTACCAGGCTGTCGCCGTGGCGGTGTCAGCCAGCGGCTCCGGGGTCACGGACGGCAGGGGCGCCGCGGGGGCGGCCGGCTGAGGTCCGGGCCGCAGCAGGAGGTTCGCGGCGTGCGCGGTCTGGCGGTAGTGGTCGTACATGCGGGACCGGACGGCCGGACGGTCCCGCTCGTACTGGGCGGCCAGTTCGGCGGCGTACGCGAGGATCAGGTCGTGGGCCCGGTAACGGTTGCGTGCGCGCACGGTCAGCAGTCTGGCCCGTACGAGTTCGCCCATGGCCTGGACCGCTTCGTGCGGGCTGATGCCGGCCATGCTGGCGAGTGCGGCGGCGGTGACGTCGGGTCCGGGGTGCAGAGGGAGCAGCCGGAAGAGGTGTGCGGCCTGGGGGCCGAGTGTGCGGTAGGACCAGGAGAAGACGCCTCGTACGTCGTTGTCGAGGTTGTCGTCGCTGAAGCCGTCCAGGCTGTGGTCGGTGGTGGACAGTTCGAGGTCGATGTCGTGGAGGGTGCGCTCGGGGTATGCGGCGGCTCGGGCGGCGACGATGGCGACGGCGAGGGGGAGGCGGCCGCAGCGTTCGACGAGCGGGCGGACCTCGCGGGCGGTGGCGTCGGGGCGGCTGGTGCGGACGCGTTCGAGAAACGCGTTGGTCGCTTCGGCGGGGGAGGGGACGTCCAGGGTGAGCAGGTGTGCTCCGTGGGCGGCGGCCAGTGCGGTCAGGCGGCTGCGGCTGGTGACGATGACCATGCAGTTGCCGGTGCCGGGCAGCAGCGGTCTGATCTGGGCCAGGTCGCGTGCGTTGTCGAGGACGACGAGTACCCGGCGGTCGGCCAGGACGCTGCGGTAGAGCGCGGAGCGGGTGTCGGGCGAGGTGGGGATGCGCTGGGGGGCGACGCCCAGGGCGTCGAGGAAGCCCTGGAGGATGTCGGCGGGGTCGGCGGGTTTGCCGTCGGGGGCGAAGCCGCGCAGGTCGGCGTAGAGCTGTCCGTCGGGGAAGTCGGAGGCGACCTGGTGGGCGAAGTGCACGGCCAGAGCGGTCTTGCCGATGCCGGGGATGCCGTCGACGGCCAGCACCCGCAACGCACCGCCACCCCGTGCGGCCAGGGCTCGGGCCTGCGCGAGCGCGTCCTCACGTCCCGTGAATCCCGGCAGGCCCGGAGGCAACTGGGCCGGCCGCGCCGTCCTCGGCGAGGGTGCGGGGGACGGCATGGAACCGGCCGGAACCGGTGGGCCGTAGGCGGCTCCTTCGTCCTCCTCCGCCTCCGCGGGCGCGCCGGCGTCGAAGCGGTGCCGCAGAATCCGCTCGTGAGCGGCCCGCAGCTCCGCGCCGGGGTCCACACTCAGCTCCTCCGCCAGCCGCAGCCGGATCTCCTCGTACATCGCAAGGGCCTCGGCCTGCTTGCCGTCCGAAGCGAGCACGAGCAGCAGGCGCGCCAGCAGCGCCTCGTCCAGCGGATTGCGCTCCGCGGCCCGCCGCAACGGCAACAGCACCGCCTCGGCACGACGGCAGCGCAGCGCCGTGTCCGCTGCCTCGCACACCACCGACACGTATTCGTGCTCCAGCATGACGAAGGCGGGACGGGTGCTGCTGACCGGTTCCAGATCCGCCGCGCACCGCCCCTGCCACAGGTCCAGAGCGGTGGTGAACAGACCCACGGAGCCCGTCGGGTCGCCCGCCGCGTCCGCCTGCCGCGCCTGGTCGACCAGGGCCCGGAAGTTCAGCAGGTCGAGGCAGTCGGCATCGACGCGCAGCAGGTACCCGCCCGCCTGCCGGGCGAGCCACCGGCCGGGCGACCTGGCGGGCAGGCCCGGTTCCAGGAGCCGGCGCAGTGCTCCGACGTACCGGTGCACCGCGTTGGTCGCACTCGACGGCGGATCACCGTCCCACAGCAGGTCGACGAACTCGTGCATCGAGACGGGCCGCCCGGCACGCGCCAGGAGCACGGCGAGGATGAGGCGCTGCTGCTTCGGGCCGAGCAGCAGCTCGCCGCCGCCCCGCCAGACCCGCACCGGTCCCAGGACGGAGAACTGGATGGCGTGATCAGCTGACTCGCGCGACAACCCTGTCATCGTGCCTCTCTCCTCGCCGCCCCGACTCCGTTCTCCGGCCACCGCTTCCCGCACCGTTCAGTGGCGCCGGCCCGGTCGTGGTCGGCTCGTGTCTTCTGTGTGCTGCTCGTAGGTCGTTCGCCGAGACGTTGTGGGAAACGTCAGCGGGGCGGGCTGTGGGGTCGAGGGAACATGCCGAGCGTCGCGCTGGGCTTCCGCCTCCGCCGGTTCCGGGCTACGCCGACGGATGACAACCGAGGGGGTGCCGGTGCCCCCGTCCCCGTACGCGTACCGGCCGGCCGGCCACGAGGGGATCTCCCGGCGGCCGGATTCGTGCGGGTGGGCTCGGCTGGACCGCTTGATCACGGCACTCCCCCCAAGCCCCGTCGATGAACGCTCGGTGTGCGGCGCACCACTTCAATATGGTCGGTCATTTTCATTCTGTCAAACCGGTCTCACCTGCCGCTTCCGGGTGAATCTCCCGAACCGGACAGACCGGTCGCCCCCCGTCCGCAGGCAGGCAGGCCGGTGGGCTGTGGGGTGGGCGGGGTACGCGGGGTGCGCGGGGTGCGCGACAAGGCCGCAACGCTGCCCGATCGGGCCGAGCGGTCCTCAGGATGCCCAGAGCCCGCACGAAGAGCGGCGAGACTGCGCACGCACCGGATCCGTGGGGGAGGGCGTGCACGGCCCGACGCTGGCGTTGCCGCCGAGGCCGATCCGCCTCTCGAAGCGCCGACGGCGTCTCAAGGGGCGAGGGCCGCTGCCCAGGACGTCCAGCCGCCACGGCGGGGCGGCGGCCGGCAGGGGTGCGGAGACTCACCACGGCTCACCACGGCCGGACGGGTCGCGCTGTCCGCGACAGCCGGCGAGCCCCTGCGTCCGGGCCGTCCCGTGCCGCACCCGGAGGCCCTCAACAGCCGTCCCGTGCCACAGCCGTCCCCTGCGGACGCGCTCCCGACATCCGCACCGGGCCGGGAATCCGCCCGTCCGCGAAGGGTGCTCGGCGCACCCGGTCACCCTGTCTGCTTAGCTGTCGGAATGAGCAACCCCGACCCAACTTCTCCTTCGGAACCCGTCGTTGATTCCGCTGAGCTGTTCCAGGACCCCTACGCCGTCTACGGCCGGCTGCGTGAGGAGGGACCGGTCCACCGGATCACCGGCACGGACGGCCTTCCCGCCTGGCTGGTCACACGCTACGACGACGTCCGCCGGGCGCTCGCCGATCCCCGGCTGTCCCTGGACAAGCGCAACGCGACGCCGGGCGGCTACCGGGGCATGGCCCTGCCGCCCGCGCTGGACGCCAACCTCCTGAACATGGACCCGCCGGATCACACACGTATCCGGCGCATGGTGACCAAGGTGTTCACCCCCCGGCACGTCGAAGGGCTCCGGGTGCCGATCCGGCGCGCCGCGGACCGGCTGCTCGACTCCCTGGCGGGACAGGACGAGGCCGATCTGATCCCGTCCTACGCCGCCCCGCTGCCGATCACCGTCATCTGCGATCTCCTCGGCGTGCCCCAGGCCCAGCGCCCCGACTTCCGTGCCTGGACCGACGCCCTGGTCGCACCCGACCCGACGCGGCCGGAACGGGCCAGGGAGGCCGTCGGCCGGCTGCTGTCCTTCTTCACCCGGCTGATCGCCGACAAGCGGACCCGTCCGGCCGACGATCTGCTGTCCGCCCTGATCGCCGTGCGCGACGAGGAGGACCGGCTCAGCGAGGACGAGCTGATGTCGCTGGCCTTCCTCATCCTCGTCGCGGGGTACGAGAACACGGTGCACCTGATCGGCAACGCGGTCGCGGCACTGCTCGCCCACCCGGACCAGTTGGCGGCGCTGCGGGCCGATGCCGGCCTGCTGGACCGGGCGGTCGAGGAACTGGCGCGCTACGACGGTCCGGTGCCCCTGGCGATCCGCCGCTTCCCCACCGAGGACATCGTCATCGGCGGGGCCACCGTCCCGGCCGGCGAGACGGTCCTGCTGTCGCTCGCCGCCGCGCACCGCGACCCGCGCCGCTTCACCGACCCCGACCGGCTGGACCTCGGCCGTGATGCCACCGGCCACCTGGCACTGGGACACGGCATCCACTACTGCCTCGGCGCTCCGCTGGCCCGGATGGAGACGGGCATCGCGCTCACCGCGCTCTTCGACCGCTTCCCCGGCCTCTCCCTCGCCGTCCCCCCGCAGGACCTGCGCCGGCGCCCCTCCATGCGCTCGCGTGGCCTGCTCGCGCTCCCGGTCCGCACGGCGGACCGACCGGGACGGACCGGCCGCGGCGCTTCGGTCGGATGACGGATGCCCGGGCGGCGGAAAGGAGGAAGGGTCGGCCGTATCGACGCGAACGTTGCTGAAGGGCGCGACATGTCACACCGGCAGAACGGCCACCGCTACTTCGTGGACCTCGGCATCCTCACCTTCGTGATGCACTACGTCGCCGATGCGACGATGGCCCTCACCGTCGTCGACGGAGGGGGCGTTCTGCCGGACGGGCACACCGAAACCGTGACCACCACGGTGGCCGAGGTCCGTCCGCACGTCTACCTCACATCCTGGCGGGAGCGGCGCGGTACCAGGGTTCTCCACCTGGAGGACTTCGAACGCGGGCGGGTGCACTCACGCATCGAGCTGCCCGGCAGCCCACCGCTCGCCCGCCTCGGGACCCTCACGGAACTGCCCTGAACCGGCGGGGAGCGGCCGGCGACGGTGACGGGGAAGACCGCGACGGTAGGCTCGGCCCATGGCCGCACCCGACACCGACCCGCCCGCGCCGCCCCGCCGTACGCGCAACCCGGAACTGCACCGGCGGGCCATTCTGGAGGCCGCCTCACAGGCCTTCGCCGAGCGCGGCTACCACCGGGCCACCCTGCGGGACATCGCCCGGCGCGCCGGCGTCACCCACGGCTCGGTGCTGCGCCATTTCGGCAGCAAGGAGAGCCTGTTCCTCGCGGCTGTCCCGGGCACCCGGGACATCGACGCCCTGGCCGAGGACACCCGGGAGCCACTCGCGGCCCGCATCGCCCGTGGCTACGTGCACCGCATGGAGAGCGCCGACGGCAACGACACGTTCGTGGCGCTGCTGCGCAGCGCCGCCGACGACACCGGGAGCGCCGCCGCCCTGTACGTGGCCATGCAGGAACGCACCGACGAGGTGTACCGCCGGCTCCTGGACGAGCACGACCTGCGGCACCGGCTGCCGTTCGTCGCGGCCTTGCTGGTCGGTGTCACGTTCAGCCGGTACGTCGTACGCGCCGGAGCCCTGGCGGAGATGAGCGCGGAAGAACTGACCGCGGACCTCACCGCCTCCCTCGAAGCCCTGCTCCACGGGAGCTCCGGCACCGGGGACGCGCCCGCCGGGCAGGGGGCCGGGGACGGTGACGGCTGACGGCTGACGGAAGCACCGTGGCGGGCACGGACACGTGCGCCAGAGCCGCCCTGGACGTCACGGGGCCGAGGTGGCCCCGGCGTGCCAGACCCAGGTGACCCGTTCGTACAGCCGCTCGAAACCGGCGCGCAGCATGTTGTGCAGGGATGTGTTGTGGTCGCCGGGGCCCTCCGCGCCGGTCTCGGCGACGAGCCATCGGCAGCCCGCCTCCCGGGCGGCCCGTGCGCGGACGGTGAGCAGTGCGGACTGGGCGCCGCGACGGCGCCCTTCCGGCAGGGTCGCGGCGCCGAACATGTCGGCGCATTCACCGTTCAGGAAGACGCTCGCGACCGCGATGATCCGCTCGTCCTCCCAGACGGCGTACTGCCGCCAGCCGGGCCTGCCGACGCACGACGCGGCCATGTCGATCAGGGCGGCCGGCTTGGTGAAACCGAAGGTGGTCATCATGACCGTGGCCCACTCGTGCGCCTGCTCGGGCTGGACCGGGCCGACACGCAGACCGGGTTCGAGCGCCGCGACACCGTCGGCGGCGGCCAGCGCGCTCTCCGTGTCGCACCCCACCTTGACGAAACGATTCCCCTCGGTGAGGCCGAACCGTGCGGCGGTCGCGGCCCAGTCCCGCGGCAACACCGCGGGAGCGATCATCAACGAGCCCTGCGCGACCCCCTGTTCACGGTAGAAGTCGCACACCTCCGCGACGGCGTCCGCCGTGACCGGCTGCTCCGCACCGAACCCGCCGGCCCGGTCGAAGAAGCGGCTGGGGTTCTCCCGGACCGCCACCGCGAGCACCGGGCCGAACCGCCGGGAGGCGATGCCCAGCGCGTCGCGCAGGGACGGCGGCGCGCCGGTCACGAAGTCCGCGTAGGCCTCGATCTCGGTCCGCTCGCCCAGGCCGATCGGCAGGGTGGTCCTCATCGCTGGTTCTCCTTCTTCTGGTCGTGTACGAATCGCAGCACGGCGGCGGACACGTCCGCCTCCTCGGCCTGCCCCAAGTGGCCGTTCCAGATGACGCGGGCCGCCCGGGTCATCGTCGGCATCGGCATGCATAAGTTCACGGAGAGCGAGTTCACCCGCTATCTGTCGCTGCCCGGCCAGGCGCTCGGCTGCAAGCTCGGCGAGCGGGCCTGGCTGCCGGGCCGGGAGAAGGCCCGCGAGCGCAACGGCGGCTCCTTCGAGCTCAGGGCCCGGCACACGGCGGCGGCCCTGTCGCAGGGCTCCCTGGGCCTGGACGACCTGGTGGACGAACTCGCACGGCGCTGATCACCGTACGCCGCCGGCCGGCTCTCCTGTCACGGCGAACGTCAGCGCACACGTCCCAGCAGGGCCGCGAGCGCCAACCGTGACTTCTGCTCCGTGCTCAGGGAGACCCGGCCGGCCAGCACGGCCGCGGGCTCCCTCTCGATGATGTCGAGCAGTCCCCGGTAGATGCCCGCCATCGCGCCGACGCACGCCCGGCTGCGACGGTCGAGCAGCGGCAGCAACCGGAAGCCCTCCTCGAACAACGCACGCGCCCTGCCCGCCTCGAACCTGACGAGACCGTCGAACTCCGCGTCGGCGGGGACGGAACCCGTCGTGAAATCGGCCTTGTCACAGGCGAAGTGTTCGACGTCCTCGGCGGGCAGATAGCGTCTGCCCATGGCGGCGTCCTCGCGGACGTCCCGGAGAATGTTGGTGATCTGCAACGCCAGTCCCAGGGTGTCGGCGTACTCCCGTCCCCGGTCGGGGTCCGCGCAACCGAAGACCCCGAGCGACAGTCTCCCGATGGAGCCGGCGACACACCGGCAGTAGGAGAGGAGGTCGGCGAAGCTCTTGTAATCCCTCTGCTCGACGTCCATCGTGACGCCGGCGATCAGTTCGTGGAACGCCTCCAAGGGGATCGGGAAGCGCCGGGCCGCGTCCGCGAGCGCCAGGCGGACCGGGTCATCCGCGTCCTCGGGACCGGCGTGCCCCGATATCAGCCCGTCCACCATCGAGCCGACGCGCCCGAGCAGTTCCGTCTTGCGCCGTGTCTCCAGGTCACCGTCGCCTATGTCGTCCACCCGGCGCGCCAACGCGTAGATCGCCGACATGGCACGCCGCTTGGGGCCCGGCAACAGCCGGAGACCGTAACTGAAGTTCTTCGCCTCGTTGCGCGTCACTTCCTCGCAATGCCGGTATGCCGCCCGCACATCGTCCGTCCGGGCACGGGAGTGGTCATGGAACACAGCCACGCTGATCAACTCTTCCGCTGAAGGAGGGGCCCGAGCGCTCATCACCGGAGCTGCCGGACGCGGTATGCCAGAGTAGGGCAATCGCCGAAGGCACCGGTCCGCGAGGGACCAGAGGTGAAGCAAGTCGTCCCGTTCGGCTCGCCGTTGCGGGGGAAGTGAACCGCCCCGGTGCGGTACGGCGCACACGCGTGCCGCCCCGGACAGCACGGCATGTGTCTGTGGACCACTGCTATGTTGCTCCGAGTACATGTGTGGCGGCCGTGCAGTGCTCGCCGTGCCCCGCCGAACTCACGGACACCGACGCCGGGTTGCCACCGGGCCGTTGAGCAGGAGGACATATGCCGAACATCGCGGAGAACCTGTCGACGACGGCGCGGCTCCACCCCGATCACCCCGCACTCCGGTTCGGCGACATCGTGATGACGTACGCGGAGCTGGACACCGCTGCCTCCCGGGTCGCGGGGACGCTCCGGGCGGAAGGACTGGCGGACGGTGACCGGGTGTGCGTGATGCTGCCCAACGTCCCGGCGTTCGTGGCGCTCTACTACGGCATCCTGCGCGCCGGCGGAGTCGTCGTCCCGATGAACCCGCTGCTCAAGGAGCGGGAGATCCGGCACTGCCTGACCGACTCGGGTGCGGCCCGCCTGTTCGTGTACGAGGACGTCGCACAGGAGGCGGCGGCGGCAGCAGCGGCCGAGACGGGTGTGCCGGTGACCGCGGTCGGCGCGGTGCCGACGCCGGCCGGTGAACAGGCACCGATCGCGACGCCGTCGCCCCGGGACGACGGTGACCTCGCCGCGCTCCTGTACACCTCCGGGACGACCGGGACGCCGAAGGGCGCCGCGCTGACCCACGGCAACCTGGGCCGGAACGCCGAGATCCTGGCCGACCACGTCGTCCGGATCACCGACCAGGACGTCATGATGGCGTGCCTGCCGCTCTTCCACGCGTTCGGCCAGACCGGCAGCATGAACTCGGCGGTCCGCCGGGGCGCCTGCCTCGTGCTCGTACCCCGCTTCGACGCGGCCCCAGTCCTGTCCATGCTGGGCGAGTTCGGGGTGACCATCTTCGTCGCCGTGCCCACGATGTACAACGCGCTGCTGCACGAGCCCCCGGTCACCACCGGCCCCGAGGCGGGTGCACTGAGGGTGTGTGTCTCGGGCGGAGCCCCCCTGCCGACCGAGGTGCTGCACGGATTCGAGAAGCGCTTCGGCTGCGCGGTGGGGGAGGGCTACGGTCTGTCGGAGACCTCACCGGTGGCCACCTTCAACCACCTCGACCGGCCGCGCAAGGCCGGCTCGACCGGCACCCCGATCCAGGGGTCGAGGTGCGTCTGGTGGACGAGGCCGGACACGACGTGCCGGCCGGCGAGGTCGGTGAGATCGCCATCCGGGGCCACAACGTCATGGCCGGGTACTGGAACCGGCCCGAGGACACGGCCGAGGCGATCCCGGACGGGTGGTTCCGCAGCGGCGACCTGGCCCGGCAGGACGACGACGGTTACTTCTTCATCGTCGACCGGAAGAAGGACATGATCATCCGGGGTGGGTACAACGTCTACCCGCGGGAGGTGGAGGACGTGCTCTACCAACACCCGGACATCCTGGAGGCGGCCGTGGTCGGCGTCCCGCACGCGTCCCTCGGCGAGGAGGTCGCCGCGGCCGTCGTCCTCGTGCCGGACGCCCGGGTCACGGAGGAGGAAGTGCGCTCCTTCGTGAAGGCGCGTGTCGCCCCGTACAAGTACCCCCGGGAGATCTGGTTCCTCCCCTCCCTGCCGAAGGGATCCACCGGCAAGATCCTGAAGCGGGAGATCCAGCTCCCCCGATGACCCGTACGGCCCTCGCACCGGTGGCCAGGATGCCGTCGTCGAGGAGGGCCGGCCTCCTCGACGACGGCATCCCGGCCGGCACCGCCTACCGTCTGCCGCCCACCGGACGGCCCGGCCTCACTTCAGGTGCCGGTCCAGGAACCGGCAGCCGTCCTCCAGTTCGAACCACGGGGTGCCGGTGTGCCCGCCCGGATTGGCGTGCAGTGTCTTCTCCTCGCTGCCGAAGGCGTCGAACAGGTCCAGGGCCCGTTGCCGGGGGTTCCCCTCGTCGTCCCATTGCAGCAGGAACAGCAGCGGGATGGTGACCTGCCGGGCCTCCTCGCGCTGGGCTCGGGGCACGTACCCGCCGGCGAAGAGGCCTGCGGCCGCGATGCGCGGCTCGGCCACCGCCAGCCGGATGCCGAGGGCGGCCCAGCCTCCGGAGTACCCGACCGGACCGCAGATCTCGGGCAGTTCGAGGAGGGCGTCCAGCGTGGTCCGCCATTCCGGGACCGCGTTCTCGACCAACGGGCCGACGAGGGACTCCAGGATCTCTTCGGTCGGCTCGCCGGCCCGCATCGCCCGCCGGAGGTCGGCACGGGCCTGCTCGGCGGCGGCGGAACGGGGACGGTCACCGCACCCGGCGGCGTCGATGGTGGCCACCGCGTAGCCGCGTGCCGCGGTGTACCGGGCCCGGGCCACGAGCCGGGGGTCCGCCTTGGGCAGGCCGTTGTTGTGGGCCATCAGGACCAGCGGGGCCGGTGCGGATCCGGGCGTCCACAGGGTGCCGGGGATCTCGCCGAGGAGGAATGCGCGCTCTACGACGCCGTCGTCGAGGCGCTGTTCGGAAGTGACGTGCACGGTCGTGCCTTTCGGGAGTGCGCGTGAAACGGCGCTCCCGGACGATCTACCGCCCGACCGTGACCCCGGAGGGGAGCACCCATGTCGATACGTTCACGGGTACCACCTCCTGGCTCTCTCGCACGGCCTCCGGAAGGCTAGCAACGCCCGCCGTGGCCCGCCAACGCGATTTTCGCAGAGGCTCCGCATCAGCGAGGTCAACGGGTGCGCGCGTCGTCCGGACCCGGACTCAGGCTTCGTCGCGGTGAGTGAGGTGGCCGTCGGCGAGCCGCCAGTAGTGCTGGTGGGGAGTCAGTTGCCAGGTCTCGTCGGCGGCGATCGCCCGCGTGATCCATTCGTGGAGTTGCGGGAGCGCCTGCGCTCGGAGAACAGCGCGGGTGGCAGCACGTTCAGTGGCATCGACGGGGTGGACTTCCACGCGGAAGCCGACCACGTCCGAGTGGATGCCGCGGCCGTAGTTGCGGGAGCGATCCACGCTGCTCCCAGGACGATGGTCCCGCTGTCATGTCCGGTGAGGAACCGCAGGTCCGTGACCCGGGCCATGTACGGGCCGAGACCCTCCTCGATGTCGGTGGTGGTCAGGGGCCAGGCACGGTGCCGGGGCAGCCTTCGATCGCGTGCGGACATGGCAAGCAGAATGGCAGAAGGTCACTGTGGGCCCTCACCGGGCCCGGGGAACTCACGGGATGCCGCACAGTAGGCGGCCTCAGCGCTCGGCTGTCCGGGCCGGAAGCCTCGGGTGCGGAGCGCCGCGGGCGGCCGGCCCGGCATCCGGGGACACGCCGGACCGGCCACTCCGCCCGCCGGTCCACGGCGGGCGCGCCCGGACCGGCCCCACGAGCGTGGCAGCTCCCGGCGCCGGCTCACAAGACCGACGCAGCCGACCTGCCCTCATGGCCGGTATCCGGTGACCTGTCAGGCAACGTCAGGCCGCCGGACCGGCCGGCGGCCCTCCAGTAGAGGAAGGAGCCGATCCAGGCCGCGAGGAAGAGACCGCCGATCAGGTAGCCGACACCGTCGAGGTCAACGCCGGCCGGCCAGGGCACGGCCCGCTCCACCGCGGGCACCCTGCTGCGCAGCAACGTCATCAGGTTCACGGCTCCGACCAGCAGCGCCGCCGCGGCCGACAGGCCGGTGGTGGTGAGGTTGTAGTGGATGCGCCGCAGCGGATGGACGAAGGCCCACCGGTACGCGGCGGACATGAAGGCGCCGTCGAGGGTGTCGAAGAGACTCATGCCGCACGTGAAGAGCAGCGGCAGGAGCATCAGCGCGTACCACGGGACGCCCGAGGTGGCACCGGCACCCGACAGGACGAGCAGCGACACCTCGGTGGCGGTGTCGAAGCCGAGCCCGAAGAGCAGGCCGAGGGGGAACATGTGCCAGGGACGTGTCGTCGACGAGGTGAGACGGCGCAGCAGGCGGGAGAACAGCCCCCGCTCGTCGAGGACCTGCTCCAGCCGCTCCTCGTCGTACGCCCCTCCGCGCGCCGACCGGTAGACGGCGGCGATGCGGCGCAGCGCCAGCAGGTTGAGCACGCCCACCAGGCACAGGAACACCCCCGAGACGGACGTACCGAGCACGGACAGGATGCGGTGGGCGGCGGACGAGTCGTCGGTCAGCCGGGTCGCCAGTCGGGCGCCGACGGCTGTCAGCAGGCTCAGCGCGACGACGACCGAGGAATGTCCCAGGGCGAACCAGAAGCCCAGGTCGGCCGACGGCCGCCCCTCGGCCAGGAACCGGCGGGTGGTGGTGTCGATCGCGGCGATGTGGTCGGCGTCGAAGGCGTGCCGGGCGCCGAGCACGTACGCCGTGACGCCCAGCCCCGTGCCGAAGACCTGTGTGCCGACCGAGAACCGGTGCGCGGGCACCGCACAGGCGAGCACCGCGAAGGCGCACACGGTCGTGACGACGATGACCGAGACCAGGGCGACCGTGCTCCGGTGCTCCCTGACGAACCTGCCCGTCACGTCAGCTCGGAGCATCGGCACTCCTGACCCGCACCAGCACCGAGTAGGACACGCCGAGGCGCTCCGCGGTGAACCCCAGCGCCCGTACGGTGTTCAGCAGGGCGTCGGTCATGATGCCCTCCACCTGGGTGACGCGTGGGTCGAGTGGTGTGTACGCCGCCTCGTGCGGGGCCCAGCTGATCAGGAGGGACCCGGGCCCGTAGTGCTCCGGGCAGGCGCGGACCTCCACTCCGCCGGTCAGCGCCTCGGTCTGCACGCCGAATCCCGCGCGCAGCAGGGAGAAGACCAGGCCGGGCGCCAGCGGGGTGCCGTCGAGGCCCAGCGCGGCGACCACGGACCGGGCCTGCCGGCGCACGTCCTCGCTGTCCGCGCCGTTCATGGGGTGGGACATGGGATCACCGGGGGGAAGAGGTGAGACGGTGCCGCGGACGCGGCCGGAACTGGTGGTAGCGGTGGATGTCGCGCTCACAGCACACCTTGTTGGTCCAGGCCGTGCCCGGCCCGAACAGGGTCAGCGCCGCCGCGGCCACCAGGGCTCCGGCCAGGGGCGCCGACATGTAGGCCCAGAACAGGTGGTAGTCACCCGAGACGACGTGCGGTCCGAAGTTGCGCGCCGGATTGAAGCCGGCACCCGTCCGGGAACCGGTCGTGGTGATCAGCGCCCAGATGACGGCGCCGACCACCCACGGCGTCGACCGCGGCCGGGGCCTGGCTGTCATGGCCGCCAGCACCCACAGCAGGACGGCGGTGCTCAGCGACTCGCCGAGCACCACGACGACGGGGTCGTCCCAGCCGGGACCGGGCTGGATCAGCCCGTCGTGGACCGCGGTGACCCTCTCGCCCCAGATCCCGCGGGCGGCGAGCACCCCGAGTACCGAACCACCGAGCTGGAAGGCGCTGTAGGCGACCAGATCGGTGACGCCCAGCACGCCCCGGAGGGTCATGAAGAGGCTGATCGCCGGGTTGAGATGGGCACCGGACTCCTTGCCCGGCGGGGTGAGGGAGAACGCCGCGACACTGCCGCCGACCGCGAGTCCCACCACGGCCAGGCGTGCGGTCAGCGGCCACGAGGACAGGTATCTCCCGTCGGCCCGCATCGTGAAGGAGACGGCGGTGAGAGCGGCCAGGACCAGCCAGGCCGAGCCCAGCGCCTCCGCGAGGTACGACGACACCGGACGGCCGAGCACCACCCACCGCGCACCGGCGGCCTGTGTCTCCAGGCCCCGCGGCGGCTCGTACGGTTCGCCGCCGGGCGCGGCGTGCGGAACCGGGGTGTCCGCCGCCGCGCCCGGCCCCGGCAGGGCCCCGGTCACGGCAGCCGGGGCGTGGTGACGCCGATCATGGTGTCCCGGGTGACGAGGGAGGCGAGTTCCTCCTCGCTCATGCCCTCGGTCCCGGCGGGACGCATCGGCAGCACCAGGTAGCGCATGTTCGCGTTGCTGTCGTGGACGCGGATGGTCACCCCGTCCGGTACCTCGGTGCCGAACTCCCGCAGCAGGGCGCGCGGTTCACGCACGGCACGGGCACGGTAGGGGCGGCTCTTGTACCAGTCCGGCGGCAGGCCCAGGACCGGGCGCGGGTAGCACGAGCAGAGGGTGCACACGACCAGGTTGTGCACGTCGGGCGTCTGCTCCAGCACGATCAGCCGGGTGCCGTCGTAGTTGTCGATGCCGAACTCCTCGATGGCGGCGGTGCCGTCGGCGAGGAGGCGTTCCTTGAAGGCCGGGTCGGTCCACGCCCGGGCGACCAGCGCGGAGCCGAGCGCGGGCCGGTGCGCGTCGAGCGTCTCCACCATGGCGCGCACCTCGTCGGCGGAGATCAGGCCCTTCTCCACGAGCAGTTCACGGATGGCCTGCTGGAGGACGTCGAAGTAGTCCGGTTCCCCGGCGGTGTTCTCGATGGGTGCGTGCGGGTCCGCGGCACCGGGGCCGCCGTGCGTGTGGTCGCCGTGGTCGACGATGCCGTTCGCGGGGTCGTGCGTGGTCGTCACGGGGTCAGGCTCCTTGGGTGGGGGAGTGGTCGACCGGCTCCAGCCAGTGCTCGTATATCTCCAGTTCGAGGACGTCGTCCGCGGCCCCGTCGTAGTCGGGCCAGAGGGCGGACTGCTCGATGCGGACCCGGTACAGCCGCACGTCGGTGCCCTCGTTGACGCCGTACGCCTCGCGCTCCGGATTGAGGAAGCGGGGGAGGACGCGCTCGATCCGGCCCTCCTTGCCGCGGACGTAGACCGGGGTCCGTACGTGTCCGGGTGCGTCGCGGTCGGCGATGCGCACCTTCTGGTCCTTGGCGAAGCGGGCGCTCACGCGGCGGCCTCCGCCAGCCGGGCCCGGATCTCGTTCATCTTGGCGCCCAGTTCCTCCGAGGTGATGACGCCCTTCTCGATCAGCACCTTGGACGCCGAGACGGCCCACCTCTCGTAGTAGGTGAGTTCACCGACGAGCTGCGCACCGAGGTCCTCCACCCCGCGGCGCTTCTCCTCCGTGTTGACGAGCTTGTGCTCGGCGAGGACGTTGAGCAGCGCGTGGCAGCTCTTCTCGAAGGGGGTCATCTCGTGGTCCGACTGGACGACCGGCCCGGCCGGCAGTCCGCCGAGGTCGTGCGCGGGGCGCACGACCATGTCGCGTTTGGTGGCCACTGCTCTCCTTGGACGCTCGCACGCGAGGGGCTCGGCGCGAGGCCCCGTTCACGTGTCCGTTACAAACACCTGGAGTGAGCCTGCGGCGGTGGCCGAATCGGGGCATCGGTCAAACGACTGACGGGTTCGCGCCGCGTGGTCGCCGCTTCGGGCAGGCGTACGCGCGGGCACGGGAACGGCCCGGCACCGCGGGTGCGGTGCCGGGCCGTGGAGGCGGGGCGTCAGTGGCGGTCGGCGGTGGTGCGGCCGTAGCGCCGCTGGAAGCGTTCCACGCGGCCCGCGGTGTCCACGACGCGCGAGGTGCCGGTGTAGAACGGGTGGCTCGCCGACGAGATCTCCACGTCGACGACCGGGTATGTGCTGCCGTCCTCCCACTCGACCGTCCGCTCCGTGTCGATGGTGGAGCGGGTGAGCAGCTGGAAGCCTGCCGCGCGGTCACGGAAGACGACGGGGCGGGAGACGGGGTGGATGCCGTTCCTCATGGGGTGTTCCTCCTCGCAGGGAGTGCGTTCTTCGGGGTCGGGGTGCGAGGGGATTCAGCGCTCCTCGCGGAAGAGAACGTGCGCGCCGGCCACCGGGTCGTACTTGCGCAGGACCAGCCGGTCGGGGTCGTTCAGACGGTTCTTGCGGGTCACGTAGGTGACACCGGTGCCGGCCGTCGACTTCAGCTTGACGACGGGGCGTGTGGTGCTGCGTGCCATGAGGGACTCCTTCCGCCAACCGCCCGAGCCCGTTGACTCGAACATGTCAGACAGTTCCCTCAACACCACCACCCCGTGGCGCATTCCCGCCCCTCACCACCTCCCCCGGCGGGCCCCGACCGCCTCAGAACCGCGCGGGCAGGGTGTCCAGGGCCTTGACCGTCTCACCGGCGAAGCCGGCGGTGGCGGCGGGCTGTTCCGTCGCCCACCACACGTGTCCGTCGGGCCGCAGCAGTGCTGCGCTCACGCCGGCCCAGTGGTCCCCGCCGGTGGTGGAGAGCCGGCTGCGGTGGACCGAGACGCCGGCCGTCGCCGCCCGTTCGGCCACCTCTCCCGGGACCGGGGCGTCACCCATGGCCAGCAGCACCGGACGGCCGTCGTGCAGCAGCGGGAGGATGCCCTCGCCCTCGGGGTCGTAGGCCCGGACGCCGGTGAGGGGATGGGCGTCCGCGTCGGCCGGCGGGTAGGCCGTGTCGAGTCCCGACAGCTTGCCGGCGAGCATCCTGGAGAAGTCCGGCGCCTCGGCGATCGCGTCGCTCAGCAGGGACCGCAGCGCGGTGACGTCCGGGGTGAGGCCGGTGATCAGCGCGCTCTGCGCCAGCGTGTGCTCCGCGAGTTCCTCGCCCACCGCGTGCCGTTCGAAGTGGTAGGTGTCGAGCAGCTCCGAGCCGGCCCTGCCCTGTGCGACGGCGGCGAGCTTCCAGCCGAGGTTCATGGCGTCCTGGAGCCCGACGTTGAGACCGACCCCGCCCGCGGGGAAGTGGCTGTGCGCGGCGTCCCCGGCCAGCAGCACCCGGCCGGTGCGGTAGGAGGCGGCAAGGCGCGTCGCGTTGCCGAACCGGGTCAGCCACGACGGGTCGCGCATGCCGAAGTCGGTGCCGGCGATGCGCCGTGCGGCGTCCCGGAGTTCGTCCAGTGTGAGCGGATCGCGGTGCTGGTGGAGCGGGTCGTACCCGGTGACGCGGTACCTGCCGTGCGGCAGCGGCACCACCAGGAGGCGCCCGGCCTCGTTAAGGGCCTGGAACCCGGCGGGCGGCGGACTGTCCAGCACGACCTCGCCGAGGTATCCGTAGGCGGAGGTCTCGGTGCCCGGGAAGCCGATGCCCGCTTGGCGGCGCACGGTGCTGCGGGTGCCGTCGGCGCCGACGACGTACCGGGCGGTCACCTCGTAGGTGCCGGCGGGGCCCCGGACCTGGAGGGTGACGGCCGTGTCGTCCTGGGTCAGGGAGACCACCTCGTGACCCCGCCGGACTTCCGCGCCCGACTCGACCGCGTACCGCTCCAGCAGCTCCTCGGTGGCCGACTGCGGGAAGGCCAGCATGAAGGGGAAGGGTGTGGGCAGCTCCCGGAAGTCCAGGCGGTTGTCCAGCATGCCGAAATGCCACGCCGGCATGGGCCGGCCGCCTGCCAGGATCTCCTCGTGGCGACCGCGCATCGCCAGTACCTCGATCGTGCGGGGATGCACGCCCAGGGCCTTGGAATGCGGGCTGCGGTGCTCGCCCTGCTCCAGGACGAGGGGACGTACGCCCGCGAGGGCCAGTTCGTGAGCGGTCCACAGGCCGACGGGGCCGCCGCCGACGATGACCACCTGGTGACGCGCGGGCTCCCTGTCTTCGGACATGCCGTCTCATCTCCTGACGAGTAGATGCGCCGCCGGGCTCTAATGACCATGCGGTCATTAGAAGGATACGACTCTCCCGCCGTAATGACCAGTTGGTTATTAAGGCGCCCGGGTCGCCAAGGTTGCGTGCTGCGCATGTTTGCCAAGCCCGGGTGCGCGCGCACATCGCGAGACGGGACTGCACCTGGACACCGTGCGGACCTGGCGGACGACCCGCTGGCCGGACTCGACCGGCACACTGTCGATCACCAGGAAGAAACCTCCGCCGCGCCAGCTACATGACCAACCCCCGAAGGACCTCCGAACGCGAACCACTAAGTCATGTAGCGGATGCCGACGCCGACGGGCCCCCGCACAGTGGGGCGGGCAACCCCACCCGGGCGACAGCAACCACGAGGAGTACGAGCATGAGTGATCTCGTCGAACTGGCCATCGAGGCGCATGGCGGGCTGGAGCGGTTCAGCCGTTTCTCCTCGCTGACCGCCAGGCTGCACCAGGGCGGTGTCCTGTGGGGCCTCAAGGGCAAGCCCACAGTCCTGGAGGACTGCCATGTGCGGGTCGACCTCACACGTGAGCGGGTGTCCCACTGGCCGTTCGCGCCGACCCGGAACCACTCCGTGTTCACACCGGACCGGGTCACGATCGAGACCCCGGACGGCGCGGTGGTCGAGGAACTGGACGAGCCCCGCACGTCGTTCGCGGGCTATGAGATGGAGACGCCCTGGAGCGACGCGCAGGTCGCGTACTTCAGCGGGTACACGATGTGGACCTACCTCACGTCGCCCTTCCTCCTCAAACAGCCGGGCGTGACGAGCGAGGAGATCGAGCCGTGGCAGGAGAACGGTGAGGAGTGGCGGCGCCTGCGGGTCGTCTTCCCGGACACCATCGCGACGCACAGCGCGGTCCAGACGTACTACTTCGACGGGAGCGGACTTCTCGTCCGGCACGACTACGAGGTGGACATCCAGGGCAGCAACCCCGCGGCCCGCTACCTCATCGACCCGGTGCAGGTCCAGGGGATCACGCTGCCGTCCAAGCTGCGGATCTACCCGCGTCAGCCGGACAACACCCCGGCGCCGGAGCCGCTGATCGTCTCCGTCGACCTGTCCGACTACCGCTTCGAGTGAGCACCGGTCCGGCGAGTCGGCGACCCGTCCCGCCGGTGATACGTACGTCGACGCGGAGCCCCCGACCGACCTGGAGAAGAGCGTGCCACCCTCACCCATCGCCGTGTTCCAGCGCCTCAGTGCCGCCGGGGCGCCCGCGGAGACCCCCGTCCTGTTCGGCACCGTGCATGTACTGGGCGCGGGAATCGGGGGACTGTTCGCCGCCAGGGTCCTCTCCGACCACGCGGAGCGCGTCGTCGTGATCGACCCCGATGCGGGGGAAGGGGACACGGGCAGCGCCCCACGCCCCGGTGTGCCGCAGGGCTCCCAGGTCCACACCCTGATGCCCGGCGGGTTGCGGCAGTTGGAGCGGTGGTATCCCGGAGCCACGCGCCAGGCCGAGGCCCGGGGAGCGGTGCTGCCGGGCCCGGACCGGAGCGTGTCGTACGTGGACGGGGTCCAGCAGGTCGGCACGCCCAACGTGGGCTTCCTCATCTGCACCCGGCCCTTCCTCGAAGGACTGATACGCGAGCGCACCCTCGGCCTGCCGAACGTCGAGCCGGTCACCGGCCGCGCCACGGGCCTGGTCTACGACGGTCAACGCGTCGCGGCGGTGCGGTATTCGACCGGCACGGGCGAGGCCGTCCGGGCCGGCGACTTCTTCGTGGACGCCACCGGGCGCGGCAGCCGGATGGCCGACTGGCTTCAGGCGGGGGAGTGGCCCCGGCCGCGGATGGAACGGCTCGACGTCGACGTCCGTTACGTCACGGCTCATTTCGAGCGCTCACCCGACTGGACCGGCCCGCTCAGCGGCATCACGCGCTACGGCCCGCGGTCCGGGTCCGAGCGGTTCGCCGGGGCCGCGGTGAACGCCGTCGAGGACCGGCGATGGGCCGTGATGCTCGCCTCCTACGGCGACGATCCGCAGGTGTCGGACGTCGAGGGCTTCCGGGCCAGGTGCGCCGGACTGCCACCGGTCTACCGGGAAGCCGTGAAGGGCCGGCCGACCGGTGGACCCGTACCCTTCCGGCACCCCGACAACCGCTGGCGCCACTTCGAGGCCCTCGATCGCTTCCCCGCCCGTCTGGTGGTGACCGGGGAGGCGGTGGCGTCGTTCAACCCCGTCTACGGCCAGGGCATGAGTTCCGCGATGTTGCACGCGTCCTGCCTGTCGGAGTACCTGCGCGGTGCGCCGGACCTCGACGCCCCCGCCCGGCACTTCTTCGCCCTGCAACACGTGGTGGCCGCCGCCGCGTGGCAGACGTCGGCGACCGCGGACGCCGCGCGCTTGGGCCTGGCCGGGCGCCCGGACACCGCCCCACAGCGGCGCACCGCCTGGGCGATGCGGCACGTCATGGCCGCGGCGGTGCACGACAGCCGGGTGGTCGAGGCATTCCGCGACGTCAGCTTCATGCTCGCGCATCCGGCGACACTGCTCGCGCCCGACCTCGTACGACGTGCGGCCCGGGCCAACGGGGTGCCGGAGGAGGAGTTCGACCGCGAGTACGGGCCCGCGACCTGAGCGCTCGGGAAAGGGAGAGCAGATGTCCACACCGCCCACCACCGTTCTCGACCGCTACGTCGGCCTGGCCGACCGAGTCGTGACGGATCCGGCGATCCTGGAAACAGAACTGGCGAACATCTTCGCCCCGGATGCCACGGTCGACATCGCCGGAACGCCGGTGACGGGCTTCCCGGCGATCCTCGGCTTCTACCGTCGGTTCATCACGATGTTCGCCGATTCCCGGCACCTGTGGCAGACCACGGTCGACCCGGACGGCACGCTGCGGGCCGAGTGGGCGGCCTCGTTCCGCACTCCCGACGGACGCCTCGGCGTCGTCGCGGGTGTCGAGACCGCCGAACTGGACGAGGGGGGACTGATCGTCTCCCTGGTGAACACGTACACCGTTCCCCCCTCCGTCCGACGTTAGGCCGCTTCTCTCGGCCGGAGGGCGCCGGCAAGAGCCTCGGACGCCGGTCCGCCGGGGCGAGGGGCCGCCCCCGGCGCCGGTCGCCACCGGCGGCACGGCCCCGTCGCATGCCTCACACCTTGCTCACTCGGCCCAGCGCCCCACCGCGGTCAGCCACGCGATGCTCGGGTTCAGCCACGCCGGGAACCTCTGTGTCATCGCCTCGAAGTACTCCGCCCGGCTGCCGGCGGCGGCGAAGACCTCCGTGGCCGCACGCAGGTAGGCGCGGGTCTCGTCGATGACGGACGCCGGATCGTCACGCTCGGGATTCTTGTGCCCGGCCACGACGGTGGTCGGGTTGAGGGCGGCCACGGCGTCGATCGCGCCGAGCCAGCTGTCGATGCCGTGGGCGCCGGCCTCGGAGAGGTACTGGTGCACCTGGTTGTAGATGACGTCGCCGCCGACGACCAGGTCCAGGGACGGCACGTGCAGGAACGTCGTGTGATCGGTGTCGGTGTGCCCGGCGGCATGGGGGACGAGCGGCTGCCCGTCCACCTGGAGGCCGCCTTCCGGGACGGCCTCGGCGATGAGCGGGGTCTCGCCGATCAGGCCGGGGAACGCCGCTCCCCAGAACGGGGCCGGCCGGCCGCCGGGGGTGGTCCGCTCCATCTCCGCGACCGTCTCGGCCGTGGCCCACACCTTCAGCTCCGGGAACCGCTCCCGCACGGGCGCCGTCGCGTACCAGTGGTCGCCGTGCGCGTGCGTGACGTAGACGCCGGTGATCGTACGGTCGAAACCGGCGGCCCACTTCGCTACGGCGGCCCCCTGCTCCGTGGTCAGCCCCGGGTCCACCAGGACGGCTTCGCGGGGGCCGTAGACGAGGGTCGTGGTCAGCGGGGACCACAGCAGCGGGCCGCCGTCCGGCCGGGGAGGCAGGGCGGTCGGCGCCAGCGGCTGCATCGGACTGACGTGTACGGCATGGGCCAAGGACGCCATCGTTGTTCCTCTCGCATGGGTCGCGGGTGGAGGGGAACGGGCGCTGCCGCGTTCCCCTCCTCGCGGGTCGCCCACGACCCGCCACCCCTCATCCTGCTGCCGCCGGGCTCGGAAACGGCGGACGGGGAGACGGGGCGAGCCGTTGGGGCAACCCTTCTGCCTCAACGCGCGCGACCGTCCCGCCCGTCGGACAACTCACGTGGCCGATCCGTTAGTTGGAATATCCAACTCGGCACATCGGTTGGCCTGAACAGCGGTTCTTGCGTGGGAGGACACCGATCGTGAACAGAACACTCAGCCCTGACCGGGAAGGCGTGCCGATGGAGGCGCGGCCCTCCGCGGGCGCCTGTCGGGTGATCAGCCTCGCCGGCTCCGGCCGGGCGGAGCAGCGGGCTCGGGAGGCGGTACGCAACACCTGCTCGGAGTTCCTCGGAGCGAGGCTGCCGGACGCGCTCCTCGTCGTCACCGAGCTGGTGGCGAACGCGGCCGCCCACACGGCCGGTGTCCGGGGCCTGATGCTCCACCACGACCGGAACGCCACCTTGCTGACGGTCTTCGACAAGGGCGGGACGACGAGCTGGCCGCGCGTGGCCGAGGCGGACCCGCTGGCCGAGTCCGGCCGGGGCCTGCACCTCGTCGCTGCCCTCGCCGACTCCTGGCACACCCGTCCGGCGCTCGAAGGCAAGGCCGTCACCGCCGTCTTCCGGACCGGCGGCAGGGAGCCGGAGGCGGACTGACCGCTGGTCCCGCCACGGCGACGGCCCCGGCGCACCGGGTCAGCGGCTGTGGAACGGTCGCGTCGCCAGCAGTTCGTCGGTGGTCAGCACCTCGTGCGCGATCAGCGCGTAGCGCCGCAGCATCTGCTCGTAGGAGTCCGGTCCGCCGTCGGGGGCCGTGGCGTCCGGGACCAGGGTCACCCGGTATCCGCGTTCCATGGCGCTGCGCGCCGTCGATTCCACGCACATCGTGCCGATCATGCCGGCCACGACGACGTGTTCGACACCACGCCGCTTCAACTGGATGTCGAGATCGGTCGTCGCGAAGACATCGAGGTTCTTGTGCGGGGCGATGGTCACGTCGTTCGGACCGGGTGTGAGGTCGGGGTGGAACTCGGCACCCCAACTACCCGCCTCGAACATGCGGTTGTCGAACATCATGTGGTGGATGCCGGACTTGTGCCGCCAGTTCGCGTACTCCTCGTCGGTGTACGACATCGGCGAGAAGAACGCGGGACAGCCGTTGTCCCGGAACCCGGCGAGCAGGCGGCGCAGGTTGCCCAGGGTGCCGATCCGCTCGAACTCGGCCTTGAAGCCGGGATATCCCTTCCCCTCCTCGGAGAAGATCTCGTTGACCGTGTCGATGAGAACGAGACCGATCGGTGCCGAAGCCGTGGACGCGCTGGTCATGGTGGATTTCCTTTCCTCCGCCGCACCGCCGTGGTGCGCGCCGGCCCGGGTGGGGGCCGAGCCGTTCGGAGCATGTCACCGGTGACGCGTCCAGGCATCGGTCGTCCGACTGACGCGCGGGCAGGTGTGCGCGCGGCTCGTCACCTCTCGTCGTCGCGTGCGTACAGCTTCAGTACGGGAACGCCCACCGTGTGACGGGCCCGGCCGGCCCAGTCGAGGTGGAGGAGTTCCTCCACGAGATGCGGTGCGGTCAGGACGATCACCTCGTCGGCATGCGTCTGCTCGACCACCGATCGCAGCAGGGTCAGGGGGTGGCCGCCGACCAGTTGCCCGACACACTCGCTGCCGGCCGCCCGCAGGCTCTGGACCGAGTGCTCCAGTGCCAGGGCGGCCTGCTCCCGTGCTTCCTCGCCCTCCGGCTCCCCGCCTTCGTGGACAGCCTGCTCCAGTTCACCGAGCGCGATGTCGTCCAGAGCGCGCAGCAGCCGGTTCTCGGAGCCCCGTGGCTGCATGAGGACGACGAAGAACGTCTCGTCGTCGTGGAGCGTGGTGACGAACTTGACGTCCGCCGCCGACAGCTGCTGCTCGATCAGAAGAACACTGGTGAACATCGGGGTCCCAACCTCGGTGCGCCCCGGGCGGGGCGCGAACGGTGAGCAACGCTAGCGCCCCGCGGTTCGGGACCCGATCCCGGCCCGGTGAGCCGGCCCGGACGCCCCCGCTACACGGCCAGCTCGGTCAGCCGCTCGATCCGGACGCCCCCCACCGTCAGCGTCTTCGCGAGCTCCGCGAACCGCCGCAGGTGGTCGCTGTCCGAGTGGGCGCGCAGATGCTCCTCGCTCTGCCACACCTCGTGCATCACCAGCAGCCCGGGGTCGTCCAGGCCCTGGTGCGGCACGTAGGTGAGGCAACCGTCCTCCTGCCGGGTGGCGGCCACCAGAGCGGGCAGCGCGTCCCGCAGTTCCTGCTCCTTGCCGGGGCGCGCCTGCATGCGCGCGATGAGGACGACGGGTCCGTTCTCGGGGTGGGTCATGGCGTTCTCCGTAAGTCGTCGGGTGGCCCTGGGGCCGGAAGCGGCCGTGCGCGTCCGCGCGGGCCGCGCATGGCCGGCCGCGGTCCGGAACAACTGTCCTCACCGCGGGCCGGCCGGACACGTGATTCCGGTCGCCGATGCCCGTGAACGCAGGTAATGGGCGCCTGGGGGCAGTGTTGCGCGGCCGGTGTGCGGGGGCGGCTCAGAAGCCGGTGAGGGTGATCTTGCCGATGGCGGTGCCGGACTCCATGACGCGGTGCGCCTCGCGGAGGTTCGCCGCGTCGATCCTGCCGAGGTCCTTCACGGCGGTGGTGGTGATGATGCCCGCGTCCACCAGGCGGGCGATCTGGGTCAGGATGTGCCGCTGCCGGTCCTGGTCGGGAGTCTGGAACAGGGAGCGGGTGAACATGAACTCCCAGTGGTAGGAGATGCTCTTGGCCTTCAGTACGCCGATGGGCAGGGAGTCGAAGTCGTCGATGGCGACGATCCTGCCGAAGGGTCGCAGGGCTTCCGCGTAGGCGCCGAGGTTGCCGTCGGTGTTGGCGGTGCTGAACACGTGTGTCAGGCCGTCCGGGGCCACCTCGGCGATCTGGGGGGCCAGCGGCTCGCGGTGGTCCACGATGTGCCGCACACCCATGCGGGTGGCGAACTCGACGGTCTCCGGCCGGGAGGCGGTGCCGATGACGGTCAGACTGGTCAGGGCGCGGGCCAGCTGGGCCGTGATGGAACCGACGCCCCCGGCCGCGGCGGTGATCAGCAGGGCGCCGTCCTGGTTCAGTCCGCCGTTCTCCAGGCCGAGGTGCTCGAACAGCCCCTCCCAGGCGGTCAGCGAGGTCAGCGGCAGGGCCGCGGCCTGTGTGAAGGACAACGTGGCGGGCTTGAGGGCCACGATGCGCTCGTCGACCGTGTGGTACTCGGCGTTGGCGCCGGCCCGGTCCAGAGCGCCGGCGTAGTACACCTCGTCGCCCGCCTTGAACGTCTCGACCTTCTCGCCGACCGCGACCACAGTGCCCGCCGCGTCCCAGCCGAGCACCTTGGTCACACCGCCCGGGTCGTTGCTCTGCCGGATCTTGTAGTCGACGGGGTTGACCGCCACGGCCTCGACCTTCACCAGCAGGTCGTGCGGGCCGGGCTCGGGGACGGGCAGTTCCACGTCGACCAGGCTCCGCGGGTCGCTGACGGGGAGGCTCTCGCGGTAGCCGACGGCCCGCATGGTGGTCTTGTTCATGGGAGGATCTTCGCTTTCCGTGTGCTGCTCGAACGGGTAAGTCGTCGTGTACGGGCGTGCCGCCGCGTCGTCGCCGGGCGGGTCACGCCGTCAGGGTGTGGCCGTGCTTGGCGAGGTAGCGGTCGGCGGCCCGCAACGGTGTGAGGCCGTCCACATTGATCAGGGCGTCGATCTCCTCGACACCGTCGTTGCCCAGGTGCAGGCTGTCCAGCCGGGCGACCGCGTCGGGGTGCAGGTGGTCCAGCGCGTCGAGCCGGACGACCGGACTGGCGTCGTCCACGCTGCCCAGCAAACCCTTGGGCTCCTGAAGGGGGCGCAGGCCGTAGAGGCGGTTGAGGTACTGCGGGCGCCACAGCGGGACGACGAACCACTCCCGTGCGGCGATGCCGCGCTCCACCCGGGACAGGAATCCCGACTCGGTGCCCGGGGTGAAGGTGTAGCCGAGCTCGTCCAGACCGTACGCGTGCACCATCCGGGCGGAGAAGCGGCTGATGCCGGCGCCCGGGTTGATGCCGTCGACGGCCTTCGTCATCCGCTCGGCCACCTCCCGCCGCGTCAGGTCGGCGACCTCCCGCACCTCGTCCTCGGGGACGTAGGGCGGCACCGCCCACACGCAGTACGGCCGGTAGTGCGGCGTCAGCACCCGGACCCGGTCCCGGTAGCGGGAGAGATACGTGTCGTGGCTGGAGGGCAGCCACGCGGAGACCAGGACGTCGATGCCGCCCTCCTCCTGGAGCCGGAACAACTGCTCGTGCGGTGCCTCCACGCTGTCCACCCGGTGCCCGTGGGCCTCCAGGACGCGGCGCGTGACCGCGGCGGCGGCACGGTGGAACGACAGGGCGACGTTGCCCACGGTGATGGTCGGATCCGAGCGGCGGGTGGACATGATGACTCCTTGGACATAGGGGCCTGAGCTGCGGAAACTCCGCCATGTACGACCGGGTGTCCGGAGTCTTCCGACCCCTTCGGGCCGTCCGCTCCCCCGGCACACGCTCATCGTGCTCCGGCAGCCGGTCATAAGTCCAAGAACTCTTTGGCATTCTTTCTATAAGCTGAGAGCATGGCGACATTGCGACAGCTGGAGTACCTGGTGGCCATCGTGGACGAGGGGTCGTTCACCCGCGCCGCGGAAAGCCTCAACGTCACCCAGCCCGGACTCTCCCACCAGTTCCAGGCGCTGGAGCGGGAGGTCGGCGGGCCGTTGCTGGAACGGCTGCCGCGCGGCGTGCGGCTCACCCCGGCCGGCCGGTCGATGCTGCCCCACGCCCGCGCCGCGCTGGCCGAGGCCGGCCGGGCCACCGTCTCCGCCCGCCGCGCCGCCGGCGTGTCCACCGGGGAACTGCACCTGGCCACGCTCTACTCGGTCAGCTCCGGCGTGCTGCCCCCCGTCCTGGGACTGTGGCGCCGCAAGCACCCCGGCGTGCGCATCCGGTTGTTCGAACACCGGCGGAGCGACGAGCTGGCGCAGGCCATGGCCGCGGGCCAGGCCGACGTCGCCGTGGGACCGCTGCCGGAGGACTGGGAGGGCACCGCCCGGCACATCGGCGCCGAGGAGTTCCTGGTCGTCACCGGGTCCGACGACCCGGTGGCGCTCTCCGACCGCGCGCCGGACGTCCGGCTGTCCGACCTCGCCGAGCGGGAGTGGGTGCACTTCACCCCCGACAGCGGCCTCTCCGACATCCTCGAACGGGCCTGCGGCGCCGCCGGTTTCCGGCCCCGGGTCGCGGTGCGCACCGAGCAGGCCGCGTCGGCCATCGGGTACGCGGCGGCCGGGCTCGGGCCCACGCTCGTGCCCGCCAACAGCATCCCGCCGCATTTCGCCGGCGCGTTCCTGCGTCCCGACCCGCCCCTGCGCCGGCAGCTGACCGGATACACCCGTACCAGCCCGGACCCGGTCACCTCGTCCTTCCTGGAGACCCTCGGGGAACACGCCCCGCTGATGCCCGCGCACGTCGCCGGACGCCTGCGCAAGGGGGGAAGCCGGTAGCGCGGACGGTGAGCTGTCCGTGCGCCGTGAAGGGCACGTCGTGAACGGAACGGCGTGAAGGCAACGCCATGAACGCAGCTTATGGGGAGCGACGAAAACAATCATTGGCCTCATCGGTGTGCGGGGGAGAAGAGTGACGGCCGTGCCCCATCGGCCGCGCCACGGCGCTTCACCCAAGGAGATCCACGTGACCACGCAGGAACGTTCCGGACAGCGCATCGTCGTCATCGGAGCCGGCTCCGCGATCGGACGGCAGCTCGCACGCACGGCCTCGGCCGAGGGCGCCGAACTGGTCCTCGCCGGACCGGACCTCGGCAAGCTGAAGGAGACGGCCGGTGAACTGACCGGCCCGTGGCGCACCGTGGAGTTCGACATCACCGACGACGCGTCCGCCGCGCGGTTGGCGGACGAGACCGGCCCCTTCGACCACCTGGTGTCGACGGCGGCGGTGCCCGCCAACGGGCCGCTGGCCGCACTCGACCCGGCCGACGTCCGGCGGGCCTTCGCGGCGAAGGTGATCGGTCCGCTGTTCCTGGCCAAGCACCTGGCCGGCCAGGCACGCGAGGGCGGTTCCTTCACCTTCTTCTCCGGGGTGGCCGCCTGGCGCCCGGCGCCCGAGCGCACGGTCATGGCGACCACCAACGGCGCCCTGGCCTTCCTCGTCCAGGCCCTGGCCGTCGAGATCGCCCCGCTGCGCGTGAACGCCGTGTCCCCCGGCATCGTCGACAGCGGCGCCTGGGACAAGCTCGGTGACGCCAAGCCGGGATTCCTCCGGCGGATCGCCGACACCAACCCCGCACGGCGCGTCGGCACCGCGGACGACGTCGTCAAGGCGGTGCTCTTCGCCATGGACAACCCGTACGTCACCGGAACGGTGCTGCACGTCGACGGCGGCGCACGCCTGGCGTAGAGCCGGCACCCGCGGGGCGGCCGGTGCCCCGGCCGTACCTGGGGCCCCGGCGGTCGTGGGCCGTGCCGCGCGTCAGTCGAGCGTGTCGGACGCGAGGGCGGCGGCGAGCTGCGAGCGCCGGTTGATCTGCAACTTCGCGTAGACCTTGTACAGATGCGCTCCGACAGTGCGGTGGGAGAGGTACAGCTGGTCGGCGATCTGCCTGTTCGTGTACCCCTGGGCGGCCAGCCGGGCGACGTGCAGTTCCTGCGCGGTGAGCACGGTGCCGGCGTCGAGGGCCGGGCCTGGTTGGGGTCGCTGCACATCACTGCCGGCGGCGCCCAGCTCCCGTGCCGTCCGCCGGACGAGCGGTGCCGCGTGGTGTGACTCGAAGACGTGCAGCGCCGCGGACAGGTGGCTGCGCGCCTCCACGATGCGGCGTTCCCGGCGCAGCCACTCGCCGAAGAACAACCGGGTCTTGGCCAGGTCGAGGAACGCGGTGGTTCCCTCACCGCGTTCTATCGCCCGCTCGAAGTGACCGCGTGCCTCGCTGCCCCGCGCCAGCAGGGCCCGCGACCGTTCGACGAGCATCGCGAGATGGCCGGAGTCGCCGGACGCGAGGGCGGCCGTAGCCATGTCGAGCCAGCCTCCCACCAGCTCCGGCCGGCCGGCTCGCACGGCCGTGTCGGCGATGTCGCCGCCCGCCCACACGCCGATGGGCGGGTGCTCGACGCATGCCAGCAAGTGGGCGACCGCCTCGTCGGCGCGGCCCTCGTTCGCCGCCACCTGGGCGGACGCCCAGGACGCCACCGCCGCCACCCGGGGGGCCGGGGTGGGCCCGGACAGTTCGGCACAGGTGTTCAGGGCGGCGGTCGCCGGCTCGTGTTCGCCGCGCCACGCACGTGCGCGTGCGATGTTCGCGGCGGCCAGGGCCCCGACCACCGGCAGATCCAGGTCGTAGCTGAGGCGCAGTGCGAGTTCCGCGTCGGTGAGGCCGGCGGCGATCGTGTTGGCGGTCACGCGGACGGTGCTGCGTCCGGAGAGGGCCACCGCCACGTCGCCGGCCCGTGCCGCCTGGTGGAACATGTCGACCCCGGCGCCCCAGACGCGGTCGGCGAGGGGGAGGTCGTGGGTGTCCTCGACGGCGAACGCGAGGCAGTTCAGCAGTGTCGCGTACGCCTCGCGGGCCTCCCGCTGCATGAACGACAGCGCCTTCTCGACGGAGCTGATCCGGTCCGCCGGGCTGACCAGGGCCAGGCCGATGCCCCGGAGCACCTGCTGCGGCCCGGTGGCGGCGTCGGCTCGCCGCAGCTCGTCCGCGACGGCTGCCGCGAGGTCCGAAGAGGTGTCCTGGCGGAGGTAGCTGCGCACCGCGGCCCAGGTGAGGACCTCGATCCGGTCGGCCGGATCGCTGAGTCTGCGCGACATCGCGACGAGTTCGTCGCCGCCGCGCCCCAGGAGTGTCGAGCTGGTGCCGGCGAGCATCCATTCGGTACGAGCGAACTGCACCGTCGACGCTTCGTCCTCGACGATCGGTTTCGCCTCGGTGAGCAGCGCGACGGCGTCCGCCGTCGAGCCCGCCTGCCGGGCCATCTCCGCTGCCATCACCGTGCGTCGCGCCCGGTCCGCCGCGACCGGGGTCAGCGTCGCCGCGCGTCGCCAGGCGGCGGCGGCTTCGCTCCGCGCACCCCGCCGGCCGGCCGTCACGGCGAGTGCTTCGAGTTCGGCGGCGACGTCCTCGTCCCAGCCGGCGACCGCCGCGGCCCGGTGCTGGACGGCGCGTGCGGCATCGACGACGACCGCCGCCAGCTCGGTGTGCACGCGCGCCCGCGCGCCGAAGTCGGCGTTGTCGTACACGGCCGAACCCACCAACGGGTGCCGGAACTTGTACGTGCCACGGGTGAGGGTGAGCAGTCCGAACTTCTCGGCCGGCGCGAAATCGCCTTGCTCCAGGCCCAGGTTGCGGGCCGCCGCGAGCACTTCGTAGCTGCTCGCGTCCTCCGCCGCGGCGGCGACGAGGAGGGCCTGCTGCGTCGCCGGCGGCAACAGGGCGACCTCGGCCAGGAACGAGTCCTCCAGCCGCCTGCCCATCGGAACCCGGCCCCCGTGGGCGGAAGGCGACCCTTCGACCCAGGACGGGTTGGCCGACCATTCGGTCAGGGCGAGCGGGTTGCCCAGCGCGCGCTCGACCAGACGGCGGCGTTGCGGCAGCGTCAGCGCGGGCGCGTGCAGGGCGACCAGCTTCAGCGCGTCCTCGTGCCCGAGCGGGGTCACATACACGTGGTGCTTGAAGTGCAGTTTGCGGTCGGGGTAGACGCGGTCGGTCCGGCTGGTGGCCAGGAGCAGTGCCGGCATGACGCTCATGCGGGCCGCGAGGAAGGCGACGACGTCGGCCGTCGACCGGTCGAGCCAGTGCAGGTCCTCGACCAGCAGCACGAGGGGGCCTCGTGCCGCGGCTTCCTCCAGCAGCCCGAAGGCGGCGAGCCCGGTGATGAACCGGTCCGCCGGTTCCCCCTCCGCCCCGAACGCCACCTTGAGGGCCATGCGCTGGCGCGGCGGCAGAGCGTCGATACGGTCGAGCAGGGGCAGCAGCAGTTCGTGCAGCCCCTCGAAACCGGCCGCGCCGGCGTCACGGATGCCATGGCAGGAGAGAACCGCGAAGCCTGCTGAGGACGCGGCTTCGACGACCGCGGACGCCAGCCTGCTCTTCCCGATACCCGCTTCCCCGTGCACGAGCGCCGAGGCGCCGTGGCCCTCCCGCGCGGCATCGACGAGGGCGGTCAACTGCTCGAACTCGGTTTCCCGCCCAATCACGTATCCACCCGTACCGATGTGTTGCGACATGCGCTCGCCGCAAGTCGATCAACCGTACTATACGGCACTTTTCAGCCATGGCGGCATGTACATGCCCAGGTCGGACGGGCATCCGCCGCGGGAATCAAACTTAACGAAACACCGTTCTCTTGACTAAGAGAACGCTGTTCTCTTAATGTTCCCGCCTACCGGCGACAGTCTCGCGAGAAGGACTCTCAGTGATCACTTACGACAAGCTGTACATCGGCGGACGCTGGACCGAGCCCGCCAAGAAGGACCTGCTGGAGGTCCGCTCCCCGCACGACCGGTCCCTGGTCGGGCTGGCCGCCGAGGCCACGAAGCCCGATGTGGACCTCGCCGTCGACGCCGCCCGCAAGGCCTTCGACGAAGGTCCCTGGCCGCGCCTGTCCCCGGCCGAACGCCAGAACGTCATCGCCCGCTTCAACGACCTCTACGCCAAGCGCACCGAGGAGATCGCGGACCTCACCACCGCCGAGAACGGCAGCGCGCGCTGGTTCACCGGCTGGACCGCCGCCGCCCTGCCCCAGCAGACCGACGCCTTCCTGCGTGCCGCGGCCGTCCTGCCGTGGGAGGAGGAACTGCCGCGGACCGACGGCACCCCGGGCCGCGTCCTGGTACGCCGCGAACCGGTCGGTGTCGTAGCGGCCGTCATCCCCTGGAACGCCCCGCACCAGTCCGCGCTCGTCAAGATCGTCCCCGCCCTCCTGGCGGGCTGCACCGTCGTGCTCAAGACATCGCCCGAGAACGCCCTCGTCACGCTGCTGCTGGGGGAGATCCTCACCGCAGCGGGCGTGCCGGAGGGCGTGGTCAGCATCCTGCCGGCCGACCGCGCCACCAGCGAGTACCTCATCTCCCACCCCGGCATCGACAAGATCGCGTTCACCGGTTCGACGGGCGCCGGACGCACCATCGCGGCCATCGCCGGCCGGCAGCTCAAGCGGGTGAGCCTGGAGCTCGGCGGCAAGTCCGCCGCCGTCGTGCTGGAGGACGCCGACCTCGACGCCATGGCGGAGGGCCTGAAGTTCCTCTCCTTCGCCAACAACGCCGAAGCCTGCGTCGCGCACACTCGGATCCTCGTGCACCGCAGCCGCTACGACGAGGCCGTGGCCAGGCTGAAGGACCTCGTCGAGTCGCTGACCGTCGGCGATCCCTCCGACCCCGCCACCTTCATCGGGCCGATGGTCAGGGCGGACCAGCAGGAGCGCGTGCGGTCGTACATCGAGACGGGAATCCGCGAGGGCGCCCGGCTCGTCACCGGCGGCCCCGAGGTCCCCGCCGGTCTGGAGGACGGCTACTACGTCACCCCCACCCTCTTCGCCGACGTCGACAACTCCATGCGCATCGCACAGGAGGAGATCTTCGGCCCGGTGCTCGTGGTCATCCCGTTCGACGACGACGACCACGCGGTCCGCATCGCCAACGACTCCCCGTACGGCCTCGGCGGCGGCGTGTGGACGGCCGACGAGGGCCGCGCCCTGGAGATCGCCCGGCGCATCCGCACCGGCACCTTCTCCGTCAACGGCGCGCCGTTCTCCTTCGACGCCCCCTTCGGAGGGTTCAAGAGCAGCGGCATCGGCAGGGAGTTCGGCGCGACCGGCCTGACCCAGTACGTCGAGTACAAGACGGTCGCGGTCTGATCCCCTCCCACCGCGACCCCCACCTCCTCCGGCGTGCGAACGCCTGCGAAGGCCGCATACGTCACCTCTCCGTCCGCGTCAGTCAATCGACGGATCACCGCTCCCGGTCCGCTCACGACGATGGAGGTCAGTCGCGGCGACCGCGACACACGTCCGACGCCGGCCGGCCGGGCCGGAGCGCGTGCCCACCCTCCGGGTCACCGCGCACACCGAGAGGAATCGCATGTCCACCCCGTACGACCTCATCGCGGAAGTTCCCTCCTTCACGCTCACCAGTACCGACTTCACCGACGGCGGAAGGCTCGCGCTTCCTCAGGCGAGCGGTGTCTTCGGCGCCGGCGGCACCGACACCTCGCCCCAGCTGAGCTGGTCGGGCTTCCCCGAGGAGACCCGGAGTTTCGCCGTCACCGTCTACGACCCCAGCGCCCCGACCGGCAGCGGTTTCTGGCACTGGGCCGTCGCCGACATCCCGGCCACGGTCGGCGAACTGCCCGCCGGGGCCGGCGACGAGTCGGGCGCCGGGCTGCCGGAGAAGGCCTGGCAGCTCGCCAACGACGCCGGCCTGAAGCGGTACGTGGGAGCCGCCCCGCCCGCCGGCAGCGGCGAACACACCTACTACATCGCCGTACACGCCGTGGACGTGGAGACCCTGGGCCTCGACCACGGCGTTCCGCCGGCGTTCCTCGGCTTCAACCTCTCGGGCCACACGCTGGCCCGGGCGGTCGTCACCGCCCGCTTCTCCGTCGACTGAAGTCCCTCCCAGGCCGACGGGAGCACCGACACCTCACCGGCCGCGACGCTTCCCGTCGCGGCCGGTGAGGTGTCCGCCGAGCCCGTGACCGCCGCCGAGGCACCATGACGCGGACCCCGTGGCCCGGGTCCGCCCTTCGGCGCGCCCCACCCGCCCGGCCCGGTCGGTGAACGGGCGCCACGGGAGGGGGCATCCGGCGCGCCCAGCGCGTCACGGTGCTTGGTGGCCGGAGCCGTCGGCGGTCGTCGGCGCGGCGCGTCGGGTGGCGCCCTCCAGCAGGTCGAGCGGGACGATGGCCACGCCGGCCGGTGAGCCGGTCAGCCGTGCTCCGGCCCGTCGTGCGTTCCCTCGACCGTGGGCCCGGTGGCGGTCGGAGCCCTTGCCGGCGGCCCTGCGTACGCCCGCCGCCCGCGCACGTGTCGGACACGCTCACACGTGCCCGCGGCCTGTCAGACCCCCTGGGCGAGCCGCGCGCGGTCGTCGGCGTGACCGCAGGGCCAGCGAGAGCATCGCGCTCGCGGCGAGAAGGGCCACGACCAGGCCGTAGACGGCGACGGTGGCGGTCAGCGGTACGAAGTCGCTGGCGATGCCCGCTACGAGGACCGGCGCGCCGTACGCCGTGTAGGCGACGAGGTAGACCGCGGCGAAGAGGCCGCCCCGGCTCGCGTTGTCCGCGAGCGGGCCCAGTATGCGCAGCGAGGAGCCGAACGCCGCACCCTGCCCGGAGCCGCCCAGCAGCGCGCCGACCACGACGAGCGGCAGCCTGGCGGTCACGACGCCGGTGACCGTCAGGACGGCGCCGGCGAACACCAGGAGCGCGCCGATGCGAGTGGCCCGCCCGGCGGACAGCCGGCCGAAGCCGATGCCCGCCACCGCCGCCGCCATCGGCTGGACGGCGACGATCGCACCGTTCACCGCCGCGTCGCGGATGCCGAAGACCGACGCGTCGAAGGACGGCGCCAGGCCGAGGAAGAGGCCGGAGAACATCCAGCCGGCGGCGACCAGGGGGGCCAGGGACCAGAACCATCCGCGGGCCGTCCGGGCGACGCTCAGCCTCGGGCGCAGCGAGGCCAGCACACCGGGGTGCCGGTCCGCCGTCTCCGGGGCGGCCAGCACGGAGGCGATGCCGTAGAGGAGGACCACCGTCAGGCCGAGGAACACGACGGCCGTCGGGTGGGTGCTGTACTGGACGGCGACGCCCGCGAAGAGGGCTCCGAGGGCCAGTCCGCCCACCGGCGCGGCGCTGGTCAGCACCGTCATGACCGGCCGGTGCCGCGGGGCGGCGAGCTCGATGATCGCCGCCGTGAACGTACTGGTGGCCGCTCCCGTGGCCATGCCCTGCACGGCCCGCGCGGCGATGATCCAGCCGATGCCGTCGGCGGCCAGGAACAGCGCGCTGGTGACCAGCAACAGGAGCATGGCGCCGACCAGCACCGGCCGGCGGCCGATGTGGTCCGATACGGAACCGGCCACGAGCAGGGTGGCCAGCAGCGTCACCGCGTACACGGTGAACGCCGTGGTGAGCTGCCAGGCGGGAAAGCCCCACTCGCGCTGGTAGAGCACGAAGAGCGGGCTGCCGGCGCCGGCTCCGAAGGCGACGGCGATCGAGGCGATCACCACGCCGGCGGTGGCCAGCGGCCGGCCGCGCCCGGAGGGCGGAGCCGGGTCCGAGGAGGACGCCGGGGTCTGGTGTGAGGAAGGGACTGAAGACAGCTTCACGGCGTCTCCTCGGGCCGCTCGTTCCGGACGGGTCGGGCGGGTGCCGACCCGCGAGGTCACACCGGCGCTCAGACCGCGGCGGCGAGCGCCCGGCGTCCGGCGCTGATCACAGCCGCCTGCCGGGCCACGCGCGCGCCCAGGTGCTCGGCCGTGGCGATGTCCGCGCCGTGGACGGTGTCCGTCCCGCCGTCCATCGGCGTCTGCGCGCCCGCTCCGCTCCAGAAGCCGAGGCGGTTCAGGTCGTGTTCGGAGGCGCTGGTGGAGTTCCAGCCCGGAGCAAGGCCCAGGCTGACCCAGAGCATCCGGTGCTGGGCGGCGAAGGCGGCGAAGAACGCGAGGGTGTTGTTCTTGTCGCCGCTCTTGGAGGCCGAGTTGGTGAATCCCGCCGCCAGCTTGTCCGCCCACCGCCCCTCGGCCCAGCGGCCACTGGTCGCTTCGGCGAAGGCGTGGAAGCCGGCCGAGGCGCCGCCCATGTAGGTGGGCGATCCGAAGACGATCGCGTCGGCGTGGTCCAGCCCCTGCCACTGTTCGTCGGACACGGCGGTCACGTCCACGAAGACCACGTCGGCGCCGGCCTGCTCGGCCCCGCGGCGGACCGCTTCGGCGAGCACGGCCGTGTGTCCGTAGCCGGAGTGGTAGGCGACGGCGACGGACGGGCGGGCGGAGGACGATTCGGACATGGAAGCTCCTGTGCAAGTGAGTGCTCGGGGGAGAGGGAGGCCGCGTGCCTCCCACCCCTGGGAAGGGCGTCACGTCGTTCGACGGTGACGCGTCGTGAGGAACCGGCCGGTCGGCCTGTTCGCATGGCGAAGCCGCGCGGCGCGGTTCCGCGGGCGCCGGCTTCGGGTGGGGGCTCTCAGCCCCGGGCGAACGGGTTGCCCAGGGCCTCGTAGTCGGCCTGCGTCAGCTTCAGCGCGGCAGCCGCCACGTTCTCCTCCAGGTGCTCGACCGACGACGTGCCGGGGATCGGCAGGACGACGGGCGAGCGGTGCAGCAGCCAGGCCAGCGCCACCTGGGAGGGTGAGGCACCCAGCCGGGCGGCGACACGGGCGAGCGGACCGCCCGGCCGGGCGAGCTGCCCGGTGGCCAGCGGGAACCACGGCAGGAACGCGATGCCGTTCGCCTCGGCGTACTCCAGGACGGCCTCGGAGTCGCGCTGGGCGAGGTTGTACAGGTTCTGCACGGAGGCGACGGGCACGATGGCGCGGGCCCGCTCCAGTTCCTCGACGCCGACCTCGGAGAGCCCGACATGGGCGATCTTGCCCTCGTCGCGCAGTTCCCTCAGGGTCCCGATCTGGTCCTCGAAGGGCACCGAGGGGTCGACGCGGTGAAGCTGGAACAGCGGAATGCGCTCCAGACCCAGCCTGCGCAGGCTGGACTCCGCCTGCCGGCGCAGGTGGTCGGGCCGGCCGTTCATCCGCCACTCGCCGGGGCCGGGCCGGGTGAACCCGGCCTTGGTGGCGATGACCAGGTTCTCCGGGTACGGGTGCAGCGCCTCGCGCAGGAGCTCCTCGGCCGTCTCGGGTCCGTAGGAGTCGGCGGTGTCGAACAGGGTCACGCCCAGCTCCACGGCGCGGCGCAGGACACGCACACCCCTGTCCGGGTCGGGGAAGGGGCCCCACACTCCGGGACCCGTCAACTGCATGGTCCCGTAACCGAGTCGGTTGACCACGAACTCACCGCCGAGGGCGAACGACCCGGATGACTCCGCTGAGATGGTGTCCATGTCCCGCTGCCTTTCTCGTCCGGGCCGCCCGCGATCGGGGCGGCCCCCGGCACCCTGGAGGCGCCGCGTTGTCTGTATGTGTGGCGTCACCGCGCCGGCGACGGAACCCGCGGCGGCGCGTGCGCGGCCGGCGTCCCACCGGCGATCACGACGCCGGGTCGCGCCTGCGGAGCAGCCCGGAGCGGTCCACGCGCGGCGTCCGGTCGGCGCCGGGGGTGGCGACGCTGCCGTGGAAGTGCCGTCCGGTCGGCGGAACGCGTCGCCGTCCCGCTGTCCTCGGTGCGTACCTCGGTGTGACGGTCACCGCCGTCCGCGTCGGTGACCCGGGTGGGGGCGGTCCGGTACGTCACTGGGGCCATCACGTCTCCTTGGCGGACCGTGACGGTGGCGGGGACTGGATGGGTGCGCCGACGGGTCACGGGCTCGTCCGAGCGGTCCGCCGGTCGCGTGGCCGACCCGGTGGTCGGGCCTCTCGCTGCCGGCCCGACCAGCATGGCCGCCGTTTGTGGAGACTTAGTGGGGTCCGTTCGGACCCCGCTGCCCGGCCGTGCGTGCCGGCCGCGGCGCCCGTCCCCCGTCGTGGGCCGGGCGCGTCGCACCGCCGTCTGGCGGCGCCTGCGCACCGGTCGGCTACCGCCACACGCCCACTGCGCCGGGACGACGCCCGACCGCTGCGGCGCCGGGACGACGCCCGACCGCTGCGGCGCCGGGACGACGCCCGGCCGCTGTGCCGCTGGGGACGGCGCCCGCCGGCCGCTCTGCCGGACGACCCCGTTGCCGTTCCGCCCAGACGGAGCCCGGTGGGCCGGCCGTGCGGGATCGTGCTCAGAAGCCGGTCATCGTGATCTTGCCGATGGCCTTGCCCGATTCCAGGACGCGGTGCGCCTCGCGCAGGTGCTCGGCGTTGATCGTGCCGAGGTCGGTGGTGGCGGTGGTGGTGAGGATTCCCGCGTCGACCAGGCGGGCGACCTGGTCGAGGATGTGCCGCTGCACCGCCTGGTCGGGCGTCTGGTGGAGCGAGCGGGTGAACATGAACTCCCAGTGGAACGAAATGCTCTTGGACTTGAGCACGCCGATCTCGACGGGGCCGAAGTCGTCGATGGCGACGAGCCGTCCGAGCGGCTTGAGGATGTCCGCGTAGGCGGCGAGGTTCCGGTCCGTGCCGGCGGTGCTGAAGACGAAGTCCACCCCGCCCGGTGCCACCTCGGCCACCTGCGGGGGCAGGGGCCTGCGGTGATCGACGACATGGGACACCCCCATGCGGCGGGCGAACTCGGCGGTCTCCGGGCGGGAGGCGGTACCGATCACCGTCAGGCTGGTCAGGGCGCGCGCCAGCTGGGCCACCATGGCACCGACACCGCCCGCGGCGGCGGTGACCAGCAGGGTGCCGGTCTTCTCCAGGGCGCCCTCGCGCAGGCCGAGGTGCTCGAAGAGGCCCTCCCACGCGGTGAGCGACGTCAGCGGCAGGGCCGCCGCCTCGGCGAAGGAGAGGGTGGCCGGCTTGTGGCCGACGATGCGCTCGTCCACGGTGTGGAAGAGGGCGTTGGCACCGGGCCGGTCGATGGCTCCGGCGTAGAAGACCTCGTCGCCGACCTCGAACGCCTCCACCTCGTCGCCGACGGCGACGACCGTACCCGCGGCGTCCCACCCGAGGACCTTGGGCTCGCCGCCCGGGTCGTTGTTCTGCCGCACCTTGTAGTCCACCGGGTTGACCGCGACGGCCTCCACCCGTACGAGCAGGTCGCGGGAGCCGGGCCGCGGCACCGGCAGCGTGACGTCGACCAGGCTCTCCGTGTCGTCCACGGGAAGGCTCTTGCGGTAGGCGACCGCCGGCATGGTGGTGGGGATCTCACTCATCTCTCGCTCCTGTTGGTGCCGTAGGGGCTGGCTGCGGCGATAACGTAGCCCGGGGGAGGTAGTAACTTTCAACGGAACCTACTTCCCTTTGGGAAGTGACCTGGTAGAGGCCGATCCACGAGCGGAGGGACGCGACCGTTGGCGACGACATGCGCATCCGAACGACACGACCACCACGACGTCTACGCGGCCCAGTGCCCCTGCCGCGAGGTGCTGGACCTGCTGGCCAACAAGTGGTCGGCGCTGGCGATCGGGGCGATGGAGGAGGGACCGCAGCGCTTCGGGGCGCTACAGCGGCGCCTGGAGGGCGTCAGCCCCAAGGTGCTCACCTCCACGCTCCGCCGCCTGGAGGAGAAGGGGTTCGTGGACCGGACCATCTACCCCGCGGTGCCCCTGCACGTGGAATACGCGCTCACGGACCTGGGCCGCAGCGTGGCCCAGCCGCTCGCCCAGCTGCGGACCTGGGTGGAGGACCACGTCGACGAGATCGCCTAGGCGTGCTGTCCCGGGACGTTGGTGACATGCGTGCTGGGTGCTTGAAGAGGTGAGGGCCTTCTGGGTTCGGTGTGGATTGCGAAGTCTGCACCGACCGCCAGGAGGCCCTCGTGTCTGTCAGCCACACCACCGCCACCCGCTGGGCGAGCCGCTACCGGCAACTGGGCGCGACCGGGATGCGTGATCGCTCCAGCCGCCCCCACCACAGCCCCCGCCAGACTCCCGTCCGCCGCGCATGGCGTCGCGCGGCAGACGGGAGTTCGACGACAGGGCATAGGGGGCGGGCCCGTCCGGCGGTCCCCGCGCCTTCGGTGCGGCACGCGGGGCCCTCCCCGCCGATGCCGATGCCGATGCCGGCGCCGGGCGGCCTACGGTCAAATGCCCTATGGCGACGACGGCTCAGGGCGGCAGACTCGACGGCGTCCGTGGTCTTCGCACCCCATGATGAGGAACCCCATGTACGTCGACGCCCCCAACCAGGTGGTCGATGCGGCCAACGGCGTGCGGTACGCGTACCGCCGCTGCGGCCCCACCGGCTCCCCGCCGCTCCTGCTGCTCCAGCACTTCCGGGGCACGCTGGACAGCTGGGACCCGGCGCTCGTCGATGCCCTGGCCGCCGAACGCGACGTCATCACCTTCGACAACGCGGGAGTGGGCCTCAGCACCGGTCAGGCGTGCCGCACCGTCCGGGACCTGGCCGTGGACACGCTCGCCTTCCTGACGGCGCTCGGGCTGCCGCAGGCGGACGTGCTGGGGTATTCGATGGGCGGCTTCACCGCACAGGAGCTGGCCCTGCTCCGCCCTCGCACGGTCCGCCGCCTGGTGCTCGCCGCCACCGCCCCCAGGGGCGGCCCCGGCATCCACGGTTACCCGGACGACGTACTGGACCACGTCAGTTCCGAGCGGCTCGGCATCCAGGACTACCTCTACGTCTTCTTCCACCACACCGCGACGAGCCAGCGCGGCGGCCTGGAGTTCGTCGGCCGTTACATGGAACGCGAGCGAGGCAGGGACCTCCCGGTCACCGCGGCGGCCCGAGCGGCACAGTACGAGGCCGTGGTCGAGTGGGGCGTCCCCGACCACGCGGCCCTCCCACGGCTCGTGGCCATCGGCAACCCCGTGTTCGTGGCCGGGGGCGACAGCGACCTGGTGGTGCCGCCGGCGACGTCCCGCCTGCTGGCGGGGCTGCTGCCGGACGCCCGGCTGAAGACCTACCCGGACTCGGGTCACGGTTTCCTCTTCCAGCACCACACCGAGTTCGCGCGGGACGTGCTGGCGTTCCTGCGCTGAGCGCTCCGTCACCGGGCTCCGTGCTCGAAACCAGTCAGGTGACCGATGCGTGCGCGGCCCCCGGTTTGCGAGGATTCCCCTGCCGGCGGAGCGCACGTGGCGCGCCGGCGTTGGAGGAGTTGTGTCGCTGGTGGGTCGCACGTCCGAACTGCGTGCTCTCGAAGCGGTCCTGGACGCGGGGAAGGCCGAGGGCGAGGCGCTGCTGCTGCTGGGCGACCCGGGGGTCGGGAAGACCGTGCTGCTGGACGCCGTGGCGACCGCCGCACGGGCCAACGGAGCGCACGTGCTGCGGGTGGTCGGTGTGGAGGCGGAAGAGGACCTCGCCTTCTCCGCCCTGCACCAGCTCCTGTACCCGCTGCTGGACCAGTTGCCCGGCATCCCCGCCTTCCAGGCCGGAGTGCTGGAACAGGCGCTGTCCATCCGCCAGGGCTCCGCACCCGGCCGCTTCGCGATCTCCGCGGCGGCCCTGGCTCTGTTGCAGGCGGCGGCCGGAAGAGAGCCCCTGTGCGTCGTGGTGGACGACGTCCACTGGATCGACCGGTCCAGCGCCGAGGTCCTGATGTTCGTGGCCCGCCGACTGGGCGGCTGCCGGGTCGCGTTCGTCATGGCGGCCCGCAGTGGGTGGAGCGGCTTCGTCGACCCCACCGGGCTGCCTGTGCTCGCCGTGCCCCCGCTCAAGCCCCAGGACGCGCGGATGTTGCTCGAACGGAGCCATCCCGGCCTCGCGGAGTCCGCCCGGCAGCGGATCCTCGACGAGGCCGAGGGAAACCCGCTGGCGCTGATAGAGCTGCCGGAACAACTCAAGCCGGCACAACGCCAGGGCCGTGAGCCGCTCCCGGCCAACCTTCCGCTCAGCTCACGCCTGGAGAGCGTGTTCGCCGACCGGGTGCTGCTCCTCACCCCGGCCACGCGCTTCTTCCTGCTGCTGGTCGCGCTGGACGGGCAGCGCAGGGGCAATGTGCGGCAGATCCGGGCGGCGCTGCGCGCCGCCGGCGAACCGTGGGACGACACCCTCCTTGAGGACGGCGAGCGCAGCGGACTGCTGCGGATCGACCACATGGAGGACCGTGTGTCCTTCCGCCACCCCATGGCACGGTCCTGCCTGGTGCACATGTCGCCGAGCGGGCGGCGCAAGGCCGCGCACCGGGCCCTGGCCGCGGTCATGGACGACACGTCCGAACGTCGTGCCTGGCACCTGGCCCACGCCGCGGAGGGCCCCGACGAAGCGGTCGCGCTGGAGCTCACCCGGGCCGCCCAGCGGGCTCTGGCCCGCGGCGGTGCCACCGAGGCCGCGGCGGCCTTCCGCCGGGCGGCCGAGCTCAGCCCCGACGGGAAGGCTCGGGCCCGGCGGCTGGACGAAGCGGCGTTCGCCGCCGGCGTCAGCGGTCAGCTGGCGACGGCCAGCGAACTGGTCACCGCCGGGTCGGCGGAAACCCTGCGAGGCGCGGCTGCCGCCGCCTACGTGCTGTTCCACCGGGACGGCGACGTCGACGCGGTGTTCCACACGTTGCTGCCCGCGCTGAACGAGGCGCCCTACAGCACCCGTCCCGACGATCTGGCCGCCTACGACGACGCCTTCTACGTACTGCTCAACTCGGCCGTGTGGGCGAACCGTCCGGACCTGTGGCCCCCCGTGGAGCGGGTGCTTGACCGGGTGTCAGACATCGCGCGCATGTGTTTCGACTGCGTCGCCGATCCGGCACGCACGGCGCATGACGTGCGGGAACGGCTCGACCGTGCGACGGCCGCGCTGTCACCGCACACACCGTTCTGGCGGGTCAACTGGCTGATCTACACCGCTCTGTACCTCGACGCCTTCAGCTACTACGACAACGTGTGGCGGGACTTCGTGGGCCAGGCGGCCTACGACAGCCAGCGGTTCGTGCTGCTCGCCCGCGCCCACGACGCGTTCATGAGGGGTGACTGGGACACCACCCTGGTCATCGCCACCGAGGGAACCGGCGATGCCGCGGAGCACGAATACAACTTCACCCACATGATGTTCACCTACGGACTGGCCTCCGTGGCCGCCGGACGGGGTGACGAGGAGGCGCTGCGCAGGCACGGCGACGCCATCACCGCGTGGGCGGGGCCGAGAAGGGTCCGGCTGCTGCTGGCGGCGGTCGCCGAAACCCGCGTCACCACCGCCATGGGCCGCGGCGACTTCGAAGAGGCCTACCAGCAGGCGGTGTCGCTGACCCCGCCCGGTCAGCTCCCCGCCTACTACCCGCACGTGCAGCGGGTCTTCCTCGACCTGGTGGAGTCGGCGGTGCGCACCGGGCGGACCGCCGACGCGCGGGCCCACGTCGAGGCAGGCCGGCAAGCCCGTCTCGGTGCCATATCGCCGCACCACGAGATCATCCTCGCGGTGGCCGCCGCGGTCGCCGCGGCGGACGAGGACGCCGGAGAGCTCTACGAGGCCGCGCTCGCCGTACCGGACGCGTCCCTGTGGGCCTATGAGTACGCACGGCTCCGTCTCCTCTACGGCGAATGGTTGCGCCGGCGCCGGGACTACACCGCTTCCCGCGTCCACCTCGGCGTGGCCCTGGACCTGTTCGAGCACCGTCTCAAGGCGCCGTTGTGGGCGAAGCGGGCGCGCGAAGAGCTGCGCGCCGCCGGCGTCGGTGTCCCGGTACCGGAGGGCGGGGCGGCCGTGCCGATGAGCGCGCAGGAACGCCGGATCGCCGAACTGGCGGCCGGCGGGCTGTCGAACAAGGAGATCGGACGCAGGCTCAACATCTCCCCGCGCACGGCCGGGGCCCACCTGTACCGGGTCTTCCCGAAACTCGGCATCACCTCCCGCGCGGCGCTGCGTGACGCCCTGGCCGCACTCGACCAACGGCAAGCGCGGTGACCGCCCGGCGACGGGCGGCGCGCAGGAGGCCGGGCCCGGTTCGGCTCCGGGCGGCGGGACCGGGCGCGCCGGGCGGTCCGACGGCGTCAGGTCCGGTCGGCGCCGGTGGTGCTCGCCCGTGCCCGGAAGGCGCGCAGGTTCGCCGCGTTGCCGCAGGTGCGCACGTCGTGCCAGACCCCGCTGTTGTTGCGGGAACGGTCGTAGAAGGCGACGGAGCACCGCGGGTTGCGGCACAGCTTCAGGCGCCGTCGCTCCCCGTCCGACTGGGCCTGCCACAGGGCCAGGAGCAGCATCGCGACGAGATATCCGGAGCCTCCGCCGCGCGGTGCGGCGGTGACCGTTCCGTCGGCGGCGAACTCCAGCGCGACAGTCGCCGTCTCCAGCACCGGGACAGGGGAGTCCTCACCGGGCCGCTCCGTGCTCCCGCCCGGCGGCGTCATGCTGTCGCGCACCGCCCGCCGCACATCGCGCAGCCGGACGACGTCCTCTTCCTCCAGGCGCACCTCGGGGACCGCTCGGCCCGTGGTGGCCGTCCAGGCGTCCCGGGCCGCGTCCAGCCAGCCCTGGGCGAGGGACACGTCCGCCAGCAGGTCGGCCTCGCGCGGGCGGCCGGCGGACACGGTGTTCAGCAGGTCCTGGACCAGGGCCAGGGCACCGGGAGCCGACGCGAGGCCGTACCGCTCGGTCGCCTGCCAGATGGCTTCCATGGGAATCAACCGTCTCCTCGCACCGCGGGTGACGGCCGGCCGTCACCCGCACCCCTCTTCCGGGAAATCCGCCCAGACTGTACCGGCTCGCCGACAGCCGTCGCAGCCGGCTTCCCGGTCCTCACGGGACGTGCTTGAGATGTGTCTCGAACCAGTCCGCGGCGGCGCCGCCCGCGAGGTCGAACCCTCTGGTGTAGGCGTCGAAGTGACCACCCGGGACGAGGACGAGCCGCTTGGGTTCCAGCGCGCGTTCGTAGGCCGCGAGCGCCTGGTCGGTGAGCGTCACGGTGTCCTTCCCGGCCACGACCATGAGGAGGGGCGTGGGCGACACCCGGGGCGCCCAGACACCGGGTTCGTACATGCGCGCCGCCCGGTTGGAGCGCACGGTGATCTCGTTGCGCCACACGTTCCCGGGCCGTTCCGCCAGGTAGAAGCCGACGGCGTCCGGCATGTGGTACGAGGCGGGCTCGTCCGGGTCGTCGCTCACGATCTTCTGCCGCCGCGGCGCGTCCCCCCTCGCCTGCGCGCGCTCGTCCTCGGCGAAGACCTCCTCCACGGCCGCGACCTCGTCAGGAGGGACGCGGCGCAGTCCCTGCTCGTAACCGCTGATGGTCGGAACCTGCGCCACCACCGCCCTGAGCCTCCGGTCGGTGGCGCCGAGCACCAGCGCGTGGCCGCCGGCGTAACTGGTCCCCCACAGGCCGATGCGCTCGCCGTCCACTTCGGGCTGGGCCTCCAGGAAGCTGATGACCCGGCGCCAGTCGGCGATCTGCCGCCACGGGTCGACGTCGTGCCGCGGCTCTCCGCCGCTCCGGCCGAAGCCGCGGTGGTCGTGGAGCAGGACGGCGAACCCGCGGGCCGCGAAGAGCTCGGCGAAGGGGCGCAGGCCCTGTTCGAAGGTGCCCCCGAAGCCGTGCGCCATCGTGACCGCCGGGTGCGGCCCCTCGCCCTCGGGCACGTACAGGACGCCGTCCAGCGAGATCCCGCCCTCGGCGGGGACGGACACGGTCCGCTGCCGGGGCATGTCGTCTCCGTTCCGTTCGTCTTCCGCCGGCGACACCGCACTCATTCGGCAACCGCTCCCGAAGGCGACCAGCCGGCGCTCTCCACGGCCGAGTACTCTTCGCCCCTGCCGTCGATCCGCCTCATCCGGCGCCCCGACCGCTCCCTCAGGACCTCCTCGGCCAGCGGGGGGACGAAGGCGTTGTCCACCACGGTGTACTCGGCCGCCAGACGCCCGACGGGCGCGAGGGCGCCGAAGTCGATGCGTCCGTTGACGTGGATGTCGTCACGCACGTGGAAGTTCACCACCTCGCCCCACACCACGTGGTCGAGGCCGTCGGGCGAGGAGAAGATCCGGTCGACCGTGCATTCGAGGGCGATGGGCGCGCCCTTGACACGTGGCGGAGCGACGAGCGCGGACGGCTCCTTCTCCACGTCCACCGCGTCGAACTCGTCCACGTCCGGCTCGAACTCGGCAGCGCTGCGGTGCATGGGCAGGACCTGCGGCAGTGTCGCGAGGTTCGTGACGAATTCCCCCGTGTCACGGATGTTGCGGAAGCTGTCCTTGAGCGTCACGCCGTCGGACTTGGACTGCAGGGACAGGGAGACCTTGGGCGGCTTGCGGCCGACGCAGGTGAAGAACGAGACGGGCGCCAGGTTGCCCACCCCATCCGCCGACAGCGTGCTGATCCATGCGATGGGCCGGGGAATGATGCTGCCGATCAGCAGCTTGTACGCCGACTTCGCGTCCAGCGTGCGGGAGTCGATGTCCATGGATGCGTCCTCTCCGGCTCAGGAACCGAGCAGTCCCAGGGCTCCGTACCAGACCGGGCCTGGGTTGAGGCGGTCCGGGTGCAGCCGCAGCATCTCCTCGTAGAAGTCACGGGCGTCCGGCTTCTGCTCCAGGAGCCGGACGACATCGCGCAGGTACGACCGGGTGCTCGCGATCGCGGCCGGGTCGTCGGGCAGTTCCGCGTTCTTGTGGCCGGCGACCACATGTGCGGGCGCGAGCCCTTCGATGGTGTCCAGTGCCGACAGCCAGGACCGCAGTCCGCCGTCCGCGCCTTCGAGGACGTACTGGTGCACGCCGTTGTACACGGCGTCGCCCGCCACCACCAGGCCGATCGAGGGCACGTGCAGCACGGACGTCGCGTCCGTGTCCGTGTGACCCACGTCGATGACGCGCAGCTCCTCCCCCTCCAGCAGCAACCCCTCCTCGGGGACGGGCTCGGCCAGCACCGGCGACGGCGGGATCATGCCGGGGAAGTCGAGGTCCCACATCCGCGCCCGCCCCTGGACGGCCTGCTGGTGCATGACCTCGATCGTTCCCGGCGTCGCGTGGACCCGCGCCCCGGGGAAGCCGGGGAGCAGCGCCGCGGTGCCGAACCAGTGATCGCCGTGGCCGTGGGTGGAGAAGACGTACCGCACGCGCTTGCCCGAGGCGGCCACCCAGTCGCGCACCTGCGCGATCTGGAAGTCCAGGAACGGCGGATCGATCAGCACGGCCTCCTCCTCGCCGTACACGAGGACGGTGGACACCGGGGAGGACACGATCGGCTCCCCCGTCGGCAGGGTCTTCGCCCCGGCCCGCGGTGCGCCCGGCGTGACCAGCACCTCGTAGTGCAGACGTGAACTCATGGCGCGTACGTCCTCTCGTCGGACCGCGGAAGAACTCGGTCGTAATAACCGTAGACCCTTTGACTCTTTCTCGCTATCGCCTTCGGCCATGACAACTGGCAGGATCACCAGACGAGAAACGGGTTCGGCTCTGTCCGTCGACAGGGGTGGGCAAGCCCGAGGTCAGGAGGCTGGGAGATGAGTGGCACGGCTGGGGCGCGGAACGCGATCACGGCACCCGGAGTGGAGGGCGGCTCGTGGACACGGGCGTTCGCCGCCCAGGAGGAGGACGGCTTCGCCGAGGCCTTCGCCGCCGACGTCCTGCTGGAAGCGTCCGTACTGCGCCGGCCGGTCCGGGGACGGGAGAAGGTCGCTCTGGTCATGGCGACCGCGAGCAAGGTGTACGAGTCCCTCGTCTTCACCCACGAGACACGCGACGGCGACCGCACCTACCTGGAGTGGGAGGCAACGGCCTTCGGCGGCACCGAGCTGCTGGGCTCCACCATCCTCGTGCGCGACGGCGCGGGCAGGATCACCCGCGCCGTCATCCAGCACCGGCCGCTGACCGGGCTGCTGACCTTCTCCGCCGAGCTCGGACGCCTGCTGAAGGGCAGGATCGAGGATGGTGTGTTCCACCAGCCCGTGCCTGACGCGGGGAGGTGAGCGCGTCGCGCAGGGCCGCCCGGGAGCTGATGCCGAGTCCGGGGACCTTCATCTCCTGCGCGGTCGCCCCGTGGCCCGGCGCCGTCGGCGGCCGGTTCTCCCGTGACGCCGGCGCAGAGGTAGGCGGGCCGTGGACTGAGGTGTGCGGCACGGACGAGAGCGGCGACCGCGCCGGGGACCACGTGACCGACGGTTCCCCGGCATCCACCGGCCGGCCGGCTCTTTCGCTGACGGCATCACCATGTCCGTACGGCCCGTCCGTGGTGCCGCCGGACCGCTGGTCAGTAACCGGCTCCCGGGCCGTTCAGCGATCAGCGAGCAGCGTGTAGCGGACGGTCTGCGCCTGGATGAGCCCGTCGCGGAAGACGAAGGTGTCGACGCCGTCTTCCACGCGGCGCCCGGCCGGGCTGGCCGCGGACCATTCGAGGAACAGTACGTCGCCCGCGAACTGCGGCTTCAGGTCCCAGTCGGCATCCGGGAGATCGGCCAGCAGCTTGCCGATCGCCTCTTTGACCCCTTCGCGGCCGTGCAGGGTGCCGGACGGTGTGATGAACACGGCGTCCTCGGCGTAATTGGCGGCGACGCGGTCGAGATCTCCCGACCCCAGACGCGCACCGTGGTCGGCGAACACCTCCTGCGGACGACGGTGATCCGATGGGGTGGGTGTGGTCATGACGTGCTCCTTCGCACAGGGGCCGGGGCCGTTCAGCGCCCGGGGACCGACAGGACGAGCTTTCCCCTGGTGTGACCGCCCTGGCTGATGCGCCACGCTTCCGCGGCCTCGTGGAGGGGCAGTACGCGGTCGAGATGGACGGTCAGCCGGCCGTCGTCGGCCAGGGCGGCCAGGGCGGTGAGATCGGCCCGGTCCGGCCGCACCCATACGTAGTGCCCGCCCTTGGCGGCGGCTTCCGGGTCGACGACGGAGGCCAGCCGTCCGGGGTCGTCGAGCAGGTCGAGCGAGACGTCCACCGCGTCGTGCCCGGCGAAGTCCACGGCGGCGTCCACCCCTTGGGGGGCCAGCTCACGGACACGCTCACGCAGGCCGTCCCCGTAGGCCACGGGGACGGCGCCCAGGGAACGGAGGAAATCGTGGTTGCGCTCGCTCGCCGTCGCGATGACCCGCGCCCCGAGGGCGGTGGCGATCTGGACTCCGAACGAGCCGACACCCCCGGCCGCGCCGTGAACCAGCACCGTCTCGCCCGGCTGGAGGCCGGTGCGCCGAACGGCCTGGTAGGCGGTGAGCCCCGCGAGGGGGACGCCCGCGGCCTCCTCCCAGGTGAGCGCGGCGGGCTTGGGGGCCAGCAGGCGCACGTGCGCGGAGACCAGCTCGGCATAGGCGCCGAACTGGGCCCAGTCCTTGCGGATGTAGCCGTAGACCTCGTCGCCGGGGGCGAACTCGGTGACGTCGAATCCCACTCGCTCGACGACGCCGGCCACGTCCCAGCCGGGAATCAGCGGGAATCCGGTCTCCATGACGGCGTCGAGCCGCCCTTCGGCGAGCTTCCAGTCGACCGGGTTGACCCCGGCGGCCTTCACACGGACGAGGACTTCGCCGGGTGCCACTTTCGGGTCCGGCAGCTCTGTCCATTCGAGGTCTTCGGTACGACCGTACCGGCGCAGTGCCATGGCTTTCATGGGCGGACGTGCTCCTTTCAGGCGGCGACCGCGATCGGGGTGGGCGACGACTGCAACGCCCGGACCAGCGGTTCGAGCCTGTCGTCCTGAGCTGCTTCGGCGAGCGCCGCCCGCAGGGCGGTGTCGTGAGTGGGGCGCGCTGCCTCAAGCAGTTCCGTACCGGCGTCGGTGACGTTGGTGTAGATCCCGCGGCGGTCGGTGGGGCACAGGTAGCGGGACAGCAGTCCGCGGTCCTCCAGGCGGGTGACCAGGCGCGTGGTGGCGCTCTGGCTGAGGACGACGGCGTCGGCGACCTGTTTCATCTGCAAGTGCCCTCCGTCTCCGTCGTGCTGCCGGCTGAGCACGTCGAGCAGCGCGTACTCGCGGGCGCTCAGACCGTGACCGGTTTCCAGGGCGCGTTCGAGGTGTGTCTCGATCTTGCCGTGCAGCAGGGAGAGGGCGCACCAGCCCTGAGCCAGGACGGAGAGCGCTGGGGCGGTGGCGGTCACAAGAGCCTCCTTCGGCGGCGGGCCAGTCGTGGGCCAGCATACTTGCGTACAACTTCTATTGCAAGCACCGGCACACCGCGCTTGCGCATATGCAGCGTCTGCAACTATTGTGGTCGCACGTAAGCGTTCCATGCAATCGCTCGGAAGGTCTCTCCCCATGCCTCTCGCGCTCCTGGCCCTGGCCATCGGGGCCTTCGGGATCGGCACCACCGAATTCGTGATCATGGGCGTGCTGCCCCAGGTCGCGGACGACTTCGGTGTCAGCATCCCCACCGCCGGCTGGCTGGTGTCCGGCTACGCGCTCGGCGTCGTCATCGGTGCCCCGCTGCTCACCGTGCTCGGCACCAGGGTGTCCCGCAAGAAGATGCTCATGTTCCTCATGGGCCTGTTCATCGTGGGCAATGCCCTCTCGGCCGCCGCCCCGAGCTTCGGCCTCATGCTCATCGGCCGGGTCATCGCCTCCCTCGCGCACGGCGCGTTCTTCGGCATCGGCTCCGTGGTCGCCGCCGACCTGGTCGCCCCCGAGAAGAAGGCCTCCGCCATCTCCCTGATGTTCATGGGCCTGACCATCGCCAACATCGTCGGCGTCCCCGGCGGCACCTACATCGGACAGGTCGCCGGCTGGCGCCTCACCTTCACCCTCGTCGCCGCCCTCGGCGCCGTCGGACTCCTCGGCGTCGCCAAGCTCGTCCCCGAGCAGGGCAAGCCCAGGGCCGGGAACGTCCGTGCCGAATTCGCCGCCTTCAGGAACGTCCAGGTCTGGCTCGCCATGGCGATGACCGTCCTCGGCTACGGCGGTGTCTTCGCGGCCATCACCTACATCACTCCGATGATGACCCAGGTGGCGGGCTACACAGAGGGCGCCGTGACCTGGCTGCTCGTCCTGTTCGGCGTCGGCATGTTCCTCGGCAACCTGCTCGGCGGCAAGTTCGCCGACCGGGCCCTGATGCCGATGCTCTTCACCACCCTGGCGGCCCTGGCCGCGGTACTGCTGCTGTTCACCGCGACCGCCCACAACAAGGTCCTCGCCGCCATCACGCTCACCCTGATCGGCGCGCTCGGCTTCGCCACGGTGCCCCCGTTGCAGAAGTGGGTCCTCGACCAGGCCTCGGCCGCCCCGACCCTGGCCTCGGCCGCCAACATCGGCGCCTTCAACCTCGGCAACGCGCTGGCCGCCTGGCTCGGCGGTGTGGTGATCGCGGCCGGCCTCGGCTACACCTCGCCGAACTGGGTCGGCGCCCTGCTCTCCGGCACAGCCCTGCTGCTGTCCTTCCTCGCGGCGTTCCTCGACCGCCGTACACGCCGGGCCTCCGACAGCGCCCCGCACCCGCAGGCTCAGCGGACCAGCACCCCGATCGGCCACTGACGCCCCGGCCACTGGCCCCAGCCCCCCGGCACTGACTCCCCACCCACCCGGCCACTGCCCCCCGGCCACTGATTCCCCCAGCCGGCCACTGACCCCCCACCCGGCCACCGCGCCCCACCCACCCGGCCACCGCGCCCCCCACCCGGCCGGACCGGACCCGACACCCCGAACGAAGCGAGCACCACACCATGAGCACCCCCGCCACCGTCGCCCCCCTGACCACCCAGGACGCGGAGGCCCTGATCACCGCCGTCCGCCGTGCCGCGGGGGCGGCCGGGGTCACCGTCAGCGTCACCGTGCTCGACGCCGGCGGTCACCTCATCGCCTTCCGCCGCGACGACCGCGCCGTGCTGATCTCCGGGGAGACCAGCACCCGCAAGGCGTACACCGCGCTCCAGCTCAACGCCCCGACCGCCGACCTCGTCGACCTCGTCAAGCCCGGCGGCCCGTTCCACACCCTGCCCACCGCCCTCGACCGGCCACTGCTGTTCATCGCCGGCGGCCTGCCCGTCCACCGCGACGGCCGCCTCATCGGTGCGATCGGTGTCGGCGGCGGCACCCCCGAGCAGGACCACGGGTTCGCCGCCACGGCACTCGGCACCCTCGCCTGAGGACATCCCTCGCCCGAGGACACCCCTCGCCCGAGGACACCCCTCGCCCGAGGACATCCCGGCCGGCAGTGCCGACCCGGCGCCCGACCACCGGCACGGATCGGCCGGGCCCGCACCACGGCAGGTCAGGGCGGACTCCGACCGCACCGGAGGGGCCCTGCCGGCACCACCCGTCACCACGCAAGGAACTCCCCGCATGACCACCCCCGTCCCCACCGTCACGCTCCACAACGGCGTCGAGATCCCCCAGCTCGGCTTCGGCGTCTTCCAGGTCCCCGACGCCGAGACGGCCGCGGCCGTCTCGGCCGCTCTGGAGGCCGGCTACCGCTCCATCGACACCGCCGCCATCTACGGCAACGAATCCGGGGTCGGCAAGGCCCTCGCCGGCTCCGGCATCCCCCGCGGCGACCTGTTCGTCACGACCAAGCTGTGGAACGCCGACCAGGGGTACGACGCCACGCTCAAGGCCTTCGACGCCGGCCTGGAGAGGCTGGGACTGGACTACGTGGACCTCTACCTGATCCACTGGCCGACCCCGGCCCGTGACCTGTACCGGGAGTCATGGAAGGCCATCGAGAAGCTGGCCGCCGACGGACGGATCAGGGCCGCGGGCGTCTCCAACTTCCAGCCGGCGCACCTGGAGCGGCTGCTGGACGGCGCCGACCTGGTGCCGGTGGTCAACCAGATCGAGCTGCACCCCGGCCTCCAGCAGAGCGAGCTGCGCGCCCTGCACGCCGACCTCGGTATCGCCACCGAGGCGTGGAGTCCGCTGGCGCAGGGTGCCGTCCTCGGTGACGAGGCGATCACCGCCATCGCCGCGCGGCACGGCAAGTCGCCCGCACAGGTCGTCCTGCGCTGGCACCTCCAGCTCGGCACCATCGCCATCCCCAAGTCCGTGACGCCCGCCCGCATGCGTGAGAACCTCGACGTCTTCGACTTCACGCTGTCGGACGAGGAGATGGCCGCGATCGCCGCCCTCGACCGCGGTCTGCGCACCGGTCCGCACCCGGACACCCTCCACTAGGGCCTCTCGTTCGGATCATGCCGGGCTGATCCGAACGAAAGACCCTGGTCCCCCTTGGCCGACCCGGGCGGAGCACTTGGCACCGTCCCGCACGGACCGTCCCGGACCGCGCCGACGCGGCGGGCGGACCCGCCCGCACATGCCGCCGTACCGACCTCGAAAGGTGTCCCTCCGATGTCCCCGACTCCCACTGCCCTGGAGCGGCTCGTGAACCCCGCGGGTCTGCCCACCCTGGGCCTTGAGCTCCCCCTCGACAACGACTGGGGCCACACGCGCCTGCGCGCCGACCGGGCCGCCGGCCGTCCCTTCGGCGTCCCCGACCTGACCCGGCACGCCGAACTGGCGCGCCTCGCCGACACCCTGGGCTTCGCGGCCCTGTGGGTGCGGGACGTGCCCCTGTACGACCCCGAGCAGTTCGGCGACGCCGGCTCCGTCTTCGAGGCCTTCACCCACCTGGGTCACCTCGCAGCCGTCACCGAGCGGGCCGTGCTCGGGACCGGCGCCATCGTGCTGCCGCTGCGGCAGCCGCTGCTCGTCGCGAAGGCGGCGGCCACCGTGGACGTCCTCTCCGGCGGCCGGTTCGTTCTCGGGCTGGCCAGCGGCGACCGGCCGGTGGAGTACCCCCTGTTCGGCGAGGACTTCGAGGCTCGCGGTGCCACGTTCCGCAAGGGCGTGGAGATCCTGCGCGAGGCCTGGGCCACCCGTGCGAGCGGGCAGGGCATCAGCCTGCCCGACATCGGACTCGGCGCCGATCGCAACCTCGATGTGCTGCCCAAGCCGACGGGCCGGACCGTTCCCCTCGCCATCGCGGGGCACGCGCAGCAGTCCGCGGAGTGGATCTCGCGCAACGCCGACGCCTCCCTCAACTACCCCCGCCCCCTGGGCGCCCTGCGGCTGAAGACCCGCGAGTGGCAGCAGCTCACCGCCGGGGCCCCCAAGCCGTACCTCACCCCGATGCAACTGGACCTCACCGAGGACCCGGCCGTCGCCGCGACGGCGATCCGGCTCGGCCTGCGCACCGGGCGCGAGGCCCTGGTCGACCACCTGCGGGAGATGGGCAGGCTCGGCGTCAACCACGTCTCCTTCAACCTGCGGCCCGGCGACCGTCCCGTCGAGGAGGTCCTCCGGGAACTCGCCGAGACGGTGCTGCCACACTTCCCCACCCCCGACGTGGCGACCGCGACCGGTGCGAACCCCGTCGCCACGCCCTGACGCCGGCCGCGCGCCGATCGTTCCCTGCCGGACTCATGCCGCTCGCGTGAGCGCCGCGGCCTCTTCTCCTCCCAGAACATCGCAACTTCCCAGAACACCTCGACTCCCGAAGGAGTGACACATGTTCAAGAACATCGTGGTCGCCGTCGATTCCAGCGCGGGCGACACGGCCGCCCTGCGCACGGCCACCCGTCTGGCGCAGCTCTCGGGCGGCGTCGTGCACGTGCTCCACATCGCCGTCACGGACATCGAGCACCAGACCGTCGTGCGCCTGGAGGACACCGGTGCGGCGCAGCAGGTCCTCGACATCGCGGTCAGGTCGGTCGCCGACGCCGGAGTCCGCTCCGAAGGACACCTCGCGGCAGGGACGGTCGGCGAGGTGCCCGGCATCATCACCGGGACGGTTCGGGACCTCGGCGCGGACCTGCTGGTGATCACCCCGCACAAGCGGAACATGTTCACCGCCTGGTTCACACCCCGGGTGAGCGACGCCGTGACACACGTCAGCGGCATCCCCGTTCTCCTGGTGCCCGACGGCGCCGACGCGTAGCGGGCCGCGGGGCGCCGGGGCACCGAGCTCGGGAGGGCTCCCTGTCGGGCACCTCTTGCCCGCATGGGGTTATGCGAATAACTTGCCCACCCGGAGGAGTAGTTTCCCCACGTCGCCCCGCACAGAGAGGAGGTCACCGATGAACACGAGTCAGGCGAGCCGCCACCTGTGGATCTTCGGTGACCACTCCTTCCGCAGCGATTTCTACGGCTGACAAGAGGCTCCGCGTCGAGGGGACAGGTGTGCCCTCGACCCGGCTCCACGGCACCAGAGGTGCCCTGTCTCCCTCCCTCTCGGCCAAGGAAGTTCGCCATGTCCCAGCTCACCCCTGCCCGCTGCCCGGTCCCGCACGACGGCACCCAGTGGGCCGCCCGCCACATGCCGATGCTGGCGGCCACGATGCGGACGCACGCGTCCGCGTTCGCCGGCCGCCGCATCGGCATCTGCCTGCACATCGAACCCAAGACCGCCGTGCTGGTCGGCTACCTCGCCCAGGCCGGCGCCGAGATCGTCCTCACCGGGTCTCCCGGCACCACGCAGGAGGACACCGCGGACGCGCTGCGCGACTACGGCGTCACCGTCGTCGGCCACCGCTCCGACGACCTCGCCCGGCACCGCGAGAACATCGCGCGCGTCCTGGACGCACAGCCCGACCTCATCCTCGACAACGGCGCCGATCTCATCGAGGGTGTCCTCGCCCGTGGCGGCCTGCCCGGACTCGTCGGCGCCACGGAGGAGACGACCACCGGGGGCCTGCGCATCCGCTCCTGGGACCGCCGGCCGGACTTCCCCGTGATCGTCATCAATGACAGCCGCCTCAAACTGCTGGTCGAGAACGAGTTCGGTGTCGGCCAGAGCGTCGTCCAGGGCTTCATGAACGCCACCAACCTCATGATCCCGGGAGCCCGTGCCACCGTCGTCGGCTACGGCCCCTGCGGACGCGGTGTCGCGGACACGCTCGCCCGCCTCGGCGCCCGCGTGACGGTCGCCGACACGGACCCCTACCGTGCGCTGGAGGCCGTGATGGCAGGCCACCGGGTCGGCGCACTCGTCGACCTGCTGCCCCGCACGCAACTGCTCTTCCTGGCCACCGGCCATCCCGGCGTCATCGGTGCCGCGGAGGTCGGGGCGCTGCGGGACGGCACCGTCGTCGCCGGGGTCGGACACATGCCCTGGGAAGTGGACGCGAACGCGCTCGCCGAACACACCGTCTCCGTACACCGCTCCGGGCCCAGCGGACAGGAGCGCGCCGTGCACCGACTGCGCGACGGCCGCGAGATCGTGATCCTCGCGGACACGAAGATGATCAACCTGACGGCGGCCAAGGGCAATCCGATCGAGGCCATGGACCTCGGTCTGACCCTCCAGGCGCGCAGCCTCGCCGCGATCGCCACCGGCCACAGCCCCTCACTCGAATCCGGCGTACAGGCGGTGCCGGCGGCCATCGACAGGCAGGTCGCCGCCGACCTGGTCGACACTCTGAGCCGTATCTGAGGTCCCGGACCCGGCCCGTGCGGGCCTGATGCGCCCGGCCGTCCCCGGTCACATCAGGCCGTCCGGCCCCGGCCCCTTCGAGGTGTACCTTTCCGACGGACCGATCGACAGGTCATCGAACAAGGCCGACGTCGCCGCGTCGGTCGGGAAGGCACGCCGATGCGTACGCTGGTCGACGAGGACGGTACGGCGCCGCGCGGCGGTTCGCCGCTGGCCGGGACTGTTCGGGACGGCCCACGGCGGACGCGGGCCGTGCTGGAGGCCGAAGTCACCACTCGTGGAGCCGAGTCGGCCGATGAGCGCGACGACCAGGGGCGGCGTCTGGCGGGCCGCGGCCGTCACCGGAGCCGGCAGATCGCGCACGCGCCGCACCGCGTCGCACCCGTCCGTGCCGGAGCCCGCTTCCGACACGGACGGCTCGTCGGACACCCCGAGGCGGTCGCGGCGTGAGCGCCCTCGCGGCCCGCGCCCTCGGCACCGGACGGCTGGACCTGCTGCCCCTGCGCGTCGAGCACGCCGAGGAGATGGCCGCGGTGCTGTCCGACCCGGCCCTGCACACCTTCATCGGCGGCACTCCGGACACCCCGGGGGCCCTGCGCTCGCGCTACCAGCGCCTCGCCGCGGGCTCTCCCGACCCCACCGTGTCCTGGCTGAACTGGGTGATCCGGCTCCGTGCGGAATCCTGTCTGACGGGCACCGTCCAGGCCACGGTCAGCCCCTCCGGCCAGGGCCCCGTCGCCGAGATCGCCTGGGTGGTGGGGACCCCGTGGCAGGGGCGGGGCATCGCCACCGAAGCGGCCCGGGAACTCGTCGACTGGCTCGGCTCGCAGCCGGTGCACACCGTCATCGCCCACATCCACCCCAAACACCGGGCATCCGCCGCCGTCGCCGCTGCCGCCGGCCTCAGCCCCACCGACGCATGGCACGACGGCGAGATCACCTGGCGGCGGAGCGTCGGACGAGTGATCCACGGGTCGCCCTGACCGCGCCCGGCGCCCGTCGTGCGCAGGGGCGGGGCCCATGGTCACCCCTCGGCGGCGCTCCCCGTGCTCAGGACTTCCTCAGGACTTCGACGAGCCCTCGCAGGCGCTGCTCGGGTCCTCCAGGTCCGAGGACGTCTCGTCCCGCGCCGCGTGGAAACCGGAGTCGCCCGGGTCCCTGAGGCTCGCGCCCATCGTCCTGGCGTCGGCGGCGAGGGCGCTGACGGCCGAGCGTACGTCCGGGTCGTCCGCGTCGGACGCGGCGCGGTCCGGGCCGGATGCCAGGTCCTGGTGGGCGTCGACGGCCGGGTCGACGGTGTCGCTGGCGACCGGGTCGGGGATCAGGTCGATGCGTCTCCGGAGCGTGCCGGTCGCCACCCGGCAGGCCGGGCCGGGGTGGGATCCGGCTCCGCCTCCTCGGTGGCCGGGTCCGAGACGTCGTGGGATTCCGCGGCAGGTGGGGCGCGGGGAGTGTACGTGGAGGCCGGCTGGGAGCCCGTGTTCGACGTGTCCTCCTTCTCGGCGACGCCGATGATCTTGAGGCCGAAGACGAGGGCGAGTACGGCGAGTACGGCGAGTACGGCGACGAACAGCCAGGCCGGCGCCTGGTGGCCCGACATGGTCCGCTCGGCGGCGTAGACGTCCCGCACGGCGATCCGCCCGCCCTTGCCGGTGCCCTTCACCGCGGCCAGGCCGACGCCCTTCAGGGCCGCGCGTTCCCGGGCGGCGAGGGTGGCGTCGATGCGGGACGTCCTCTCCGACGTGCCTCAGGTCCCCGCTCCTTCGTCTCGCCCCGCTCTTTCAGGATGCCGTGAGCGTCGCGGTCCGGCTGTCCCGGCGGAACGGCGAGACGCCTCGGCAGCCTGGTAGAGGGTGGCACCCAGGGAGAACTGGCCGCTGACCGGACACGTTGGCGGGCTTCACGTCGCGGACGATGCTCTCTTCCCGGTGCGCGGCCTGGAGCGCCGACAGCGGATGACGGGCCGCGCGCGTCGCCTCCGCCACCGACAACGGGCCGCGCCTGTCCAGGGGTTCGAGGAGCGAGTGCCCGGTGACCAGGCGCATGAGCATCCAGGGTTTGCCGTCGTCGAAGACCAGGTCGTGCAGGAGGTGCCGGTGGGAGGTAGAGCTCCTTGACCGCGACGTCGACGCCGAGGTCCAGGCCAGGAGCCAACCGGTGATGAGAGGGGGGCATGGCACAGGAGGCTCCGCCTACGAGGTGATCGGGGACCGCTCACATCTCGACGAGGCACTGGCCCGCGGTGACGGAACCGTTTCCTGCCGCCCGCGGTGGTCGCGCGAGCCGCCCGTCGGTGAGCGCGGCACCGGTCGCGTGCGGCTCTGGCGGCGCCCCCCGGTTCCCGGGTTTCCGGTCGAAGGTATTGACGCTCACGACGGCCGGTGAGAACGTTCTCTCACTCCGCAGCGAGAGAACGTTCTCTCGCAGTGGAGGGGCGTGCTGCACGTGTCATCGCTTCGGCTTCGTCGGCAGCTGCCCCACCTGTCCTCTCGTCCGGGTCGGTCAGTCGGATCCGGACCTCAAGCACACGCGCGAGTGTCCCGGCATGCATGGAGGAGTTATGGGGAAGGCCCGTCCAGCGAAGAGAGGGGTTGCCGCGGTGGCCGTGCTGCTGCTCGCGGTGACCGGTTGCGGTTCCGGGGGGACGTCCGCTGGGGCGGGCTCCGCCGGGCAGGCGCAAGGGGTCGGCCGAGCGGGCGTACTGAAGATCGGTACCTCGAACAACATGAAGCCCTACGCCTACGAGGAGAACGGCAAGCTGACCGGCTTCGAGGTCGATCTCATCTCGGCAGCCGCGCGCAAGCTCAAGCTGGAGCCGCAGATCGTGTCCCTGGACTTCTCGGCGCTGCTGCCGGCGGTCAGCAACCGGCAGTTCGACGTGGCCGCCGCCGCGATCGGCATCACCGAGCCGCGCAAGAAGATGGTCGACTTCTCCGACGGCTATCTCGCCGGCTACTTCGGCGTCCTGACCAAGCCGGACAGCGGGATCACCTCCTCCGTCGCGAGCGTGAAGGGCAAGCGGATCGCCGTGTTGCAGGGGTCCATCGAGGACGCCAACGCCGGCACGTTCCTGCCGGGCGCGGACATCGTCCGGTTCCCCGACGACAACTCCGCCGACCTGGCGCTGAAGAACAACCGGGTCGCCGGGTTCTTCAACGACTTCGGGCCCAACCTCGGCATCGTCAAGAAGTACCCGGACCTGCACCTGAAGCAGCCCATCACCCTCCCGGCCACCGACTTCCCCGCCGGCTGGGCGGTACGCAAGGGCAACACCGAGCTGACCGGCGAACTCGACGGCGCGCTCAAGCAGTTGGTCGACGACGGCACCTGGCTGAAGCTGTACAAGAAGTACTTCCCGCAGGACCCGGTGCCCACCGGCAGCCAGCTGCCCCCCTACACCCCCAAGGGGTAGCCATGAACGCGTTCCTGCACAACTTCTTCGACTGGCAATTGATCGGCCAGGTGCTGCCGGACCTGCTCACCTACGGGCTGCGCAACACCCTGGTCCTCGCGGTGACCTCCGCGCTGCTGGGCAGCGTCGTCGGCATGGTCCTGGCGGTCATGGGCCTGTCGCACCGCTGGTGGCTGCGTCTGCCCGCCCGGGTCTACACCGACCTCTTCCGGGGCCTGCCCGCGGCCCTGACCATCCTCATCGTCGGCGAAGGGGTGTTCTCCGCGCAGGTCAGCTGGCTGACCTCGCCGTACCCGGTGGCCATCCTGGCGATGAGCCTGATGTCGGGTGCGTACATCGGCGAGATCTTCCGCTCGGGCATCCAGAGCGTGGACAAGGGCCAGGGGGAGGCGTGCCGGGCCCTCGGGCTCACCCACGGCCAGGCGCTGCGCCTGGTGGTGGTCCCGCAGGGCGTGCGCAGGGTCCTGCCGGCCATGGTCAACCAGTTCATCGCCATCATCAAGGACTCCAGCCTGGTGTACTTCCTGGGCCTGGTCACCAGCCAGCGGGAGCTGTTCCGCATCGGTCAGGACGACGCGATGACGACGGGCAACCTCTCCCCGCTGCTGGCCACGGGACTGTGCTACCTGCTGCTGACCGTCCCGCTGACCCACTTGGTCAACTCCATCGACCGGCGGCTGCGCGAAGGCTCCCGTCCGGCCCCGGCAACCGACGAGCCGTCCCTCGTCGACCCGAAAGAGGCGCTGGTATGACGACGCCGGATGTGGTGGTCCCCTCCCCCTCGCACCGCTACGAGGGGACGTCGCTCGAAGCCCGCGACGTGCGGATGAGGTTCGGGCCGGTCGAGGTCCTGCGCGGCGCGGACCTCCTCGCCCCGGCCGGCGAGGTGGTGTGCGTCATCGGCCCGTCGGGTTCGGGCAAGTCGACGCTGCTGCGCTGTCTGAACGGGCTGGAGACCCGCTCGGCGGGCCGGATCCTGCTGGGCGGCGAGGACACCTCGACGATGGACATCAACGTGCTGCGCCAGCGGGTCGGCATGGTCTTCCAGCACTTCAACCTGTTCCCGCACAAGACCGCGGCGCAGAACATCATGCTCGCGCTGCGGCACGTGAAGAAGATGCCGCAGGAACAGGCGGAGGCCATCGCCCGGCAGCGGTTGCGGGACGTGGGCCTGGCCGACCGCGCGGGACACCGTCCGACCCAGCTGTCCGGCGGTCAGCAGCAGCGGGTCGCCATCGCGCGGGCCCTGGCCATGGAGCCGCAGGTGATGCTCTTCGACGAGGTCACCAGCGCGCTCGACCCCGAACTGGTCAAGGGCATCCTCCAATTGATGGCAGACTTGGCCCGGGGCGGCATGACCATGGTCGTGGTGACCCATGAGATGGGGTTCGCCCGGAAGGTCGCCGATACGGTGGTGTTCATGGACGCGGGAGTCGTGGTGGAGTCCGGGCCGCCCGAGCAGATCTTCGACGCGCCCTCCTCGCCGCGGCTGAAGACCTTCCTGTCGCAGGTGCTGTGATGTCGGCCGGCACGGGAGCCGCGCCGGGGCGCAGGCGTCCGACGGTGGCCGACGTGGCCCGCGAGGCGGGTGTCTCGGTGGCCACGGCCGGCCGGGCGCTGGGCAACTACGGCCGGGTCAGGGACGACCTGCGCGAGCAGGTGCAGGCGGCCGCGGAACGGCTCGGGTACTCACCCAACGCCGTGGCGCGCAGCATGCGCTCCGGCGGCACGCGCAGCATCGGCTTCGTCGGCGCCGACATCTCCAACCCCTACTTCGCCACCGCGATGCGCGGCATCTGCGACGTGGCCCGCGAACAGGGCTACGAGCCCATCCTCGCCAACAGCGACGACCGGCTGGAGGTGGAGCGCGCCGCGGTCAGCGTCCTGCTGGACAAGCAGGTCGAGGGCATCGTCGTGGCGCCGACCTCGGTCACCGACGTCGCCCACCTGGAGCGGGCGATGGAACTGGGCGTGCCGATCGTCCTGCTCGACCGGCACATCGGTGCGCTCGCAGCGGACAGCGTGGTGATCGACAACGAGGCGGCGGCGTACGAGGCGGTCGCGCACCTGCTCGGCCTCGGCCACCGCAGGGTCGGTCTGCTCGCGTGCGTCGACCCCGCGGAGGGCCCGGAACTGGCGGCGCGGACCGGCACCGGACGGCTGACGGTCCGGGGCGCCGCCCGCCCGTCCATCGACCGTATCCGGGGCTACCTGGCGGCCGTGGACGACCACCGGGCGACCTCCTCGGCCGAGCTGATCCAGTACACGCCGCTCAGCGACGCGGCACAGGCCCAGCGGAGGGCGGAGGCCCTGCTGACGCAGCCGCAGCCGCCCACGGCCGTCTTCGCCACCGACAACGTCACCACGCAGGGCCTGTTCATGGCGGCACGCCGGCGTGGACTGGCGATCCCCGCGGACGTCTCCCTGGTCGGCTTCGACGACCTGGACTGGACCACGCTCGTCGATCCGCCGCTCACCGTGGTGGCCCAGTCACCGCTGGACATGGGCCGCGCCGCCGCGGTGCGCCTCTTCGAGCGGATCAAGGGCGACGACCGCCCGGCCGAGCGGATCGTGCTGCCGACCGAACTGGTCGTCCGCTCCAGCACCGCCGAGCACAGCCACGGCGTGCGCGAGCATTCCGGCTGAGCCACTCCGACCCCGGCCGATCCCCGTACTGCGGCTTTCGGCTGATCCACCGCTCCCTGACCCCGGCTGATGCACCGCACCCTGACCCCGGCTGATCCACCGCATTCCGCCCCCGGCCGATCCCCGTACCGTGACCCCCGGCCGATCCACCGCACCCGCGTCGTCGGTCGGAACACCTCCGGGGCACCGCACCCGACCCACGAAGCAAGCGTCGCGCCCCCGGGCGCCTCGTCCATGTCCTTGTCCGGAACACCGAGAGGTTTCTCCATGCGTACTTCCCTTTCCCGCCCCCGCGTCGCCGTCCTGGGCGGCGGTGTCATCGGGGTGGCGACCGCGACGCGGCTCGCCCTCCGCGGAGCACAGGTCGTCCTGGTCACCGAGTCCGAACTGGCCGACGGGGCCTCGGGCCGCTCGTTGTCCTGGCTCAACTCCTTCGGCGGCATGCGCTCCGAGGCGTACCACCGTCTGCGGGTCCTGGGCATCGACCGCTACCGCACCTTCGCCACCCGCGTCCCGTCCTCCGACTTCCTGAGGTTCGACGGCGGATTGACCTGGGCGGCGCCGGGCGAGGATTCGCACCGCGCGGCGTTCGAGCACATGCGGGGCAACGGCTACGACGCCGAGTGGCTGGCCCGGGAGGAGGTCCCGCGGTGGGCGCCCGGCGTGAACCCGGCCGCGGTCCCCGAGGAGGGCGCCATCTTCAACCCCGGTGAGGGCTGGGTGGACCTGGTCGCGCTCGTCCGGCACCTCGCCGGTGCGTTCACCGAGGCCGGCGGTGTGATCCGCGCCGGGGGCGGTGCCGCCGACGTGGTGGTCGAAGGCGGCCGGGCGGTCGCGGTGCGCACGGGCACGGGGGAGCGGATCGACGTCGACGCGGTCCTGCTGGCGACGGGCGCCGACGTACCGCGCATGGTGCGCCCCTACGGGGTCCGGATCCCGGACGCGACGCCGCAGGCGCTGCTGGTGCGCACCAAGCCGGTCGACACGGCCCTGCGCGCCACGCTGAACACCCCGCGGGTGGCGCTGCGGCCCGCACCGGGCGGGGCGCTGGTGATGGACTCCGACGCCTCGGCGGCCGAGGTGGTCGACCACGGGGACGGCAGCTACGAGGTCAAGGACTCCACCGTCGAGCAGTTGCTGCGCGAGGCGACGGCGGTGCTGGCCGGCGGTCCGCGGCTGGAGCTGGACTCCTACGGCGTGGGCCGCAAGCCGATCCCCGGCGACGGTGAGCCGGTCCTCGGCGAACTCGACGAGGTCCCGGGCCTGTTCGTCGCGTTCACGCACAGCGGCGCGACCCTCGCCCTCATCGCCGGCGAACTGCTCGCCGACGAGATCACCACCGGAGAGCGCAGCCCGCTGCTGGCCGCGTTCAGGCCCGGCCGCTTCCGCTGACCACCGCCCCACCACAGGAAGGACGACACATGACCACGCCCGTACGCATCGGTCTGGTCGGTTACGGCTTCGGCGGCCGGTACTTCCACGCGCCGCTGATCGCCTCCGCGCGGGACTGCGCGCTCCTCGGGGTGGTCACCACTTCGCCCGAGCGCCGCGCCCAGGTCGCCCGCGACCTGGACCGGCCGACGTACGCCTCGCTCGACGAGCTGGCCCGGGCCGGCGCCGAGGCGGTCGCGATCTCCACGCCGGCGGCCACCCACGTGGCATTGGTGCGGCAGGCCCTGGAGCTGGGCCTGGCGGTGGTCTGCGACAAGCCGTTCGCGCTCGACGCGGAGTCGGCGCGGGAGACCGTACGGCTGGCGGAGCGGCTCGGTGTCCCGCTGACGGTCTATCAGAACCGGCGCTGGGACTCGGACTTCCGCACGCTGCGGCAGCTGGTCGACGACGGGAGGCTGGGCACGCTGATCCGGTTCGAGTCACGGTTCGAACGCTTCGCGCCCGAGCCGGGCCCGCCCGCCGCGGGCGGCGGCACCCTGCTCGACTTCGGCAGTCATCTGGTCGACCAGGCCCTCGTGCTGTCCGGGCCCGTCCAGCGGGTGTACGCGCAGACGCACCACCGCGACGACGAAGGCGGCCTCGACGACGACGTCTTCCTCACGCTGACGCACCACAACGGCGTGCAGTCACACCTGTGGGGAAGCTGGCGCCAGGGTGCCCCGGGCCCGCGCTTCCGGGCCACCGGCACCTCGGGCACCTACGTCGTCGACCGGACGGACGGGCAGGAGGCGCTGCTGGTCGCGGGCGCCCGCCCGGCGTCGGAGGGCGACCGCTGGGGGACCGAGCCCGAAGACCACTGGGGACAGGTGCTGCGCGGAGCGCACGCCGAGCCCGTGCCGTCCGCGCGCGGCGCGTGGGACCTGTTCTACCCCGCCTTCGCCGCGGCGGTCCGCGGCACCGGTGCGGTGCCCGTCGACCCATGGGACGCGGTGGAGACCGCCACCGTGCTGGACGCCGCCCGTACCAGCGCCCACACCGGCCAGGCCGTACGCCTGCCCTGACCCCGCACCCATTCCCCCTCGATCCGGTGAAGGAGTCCAGCCCCGTGCGTGACAACGACCCCGTCCTGCAACCCCTGCGGATCAACAACCTGATCCTCAAGAACCGGATCTACAGCACCGGGCACGCGCCGTCCGGCTACCTCGACGGCGGCGTGCCGGGCCTGCGGTACGAGCTGTACCACGAGGAGAAGGCCAAGGGCGGCATCGCCCTGACGATCATCGGCGGTTCGAGCAACGTCGCGGCGGACTCCGCCAACGTCTTCGACCAGATCAACGCCGGGGAAGACGCCATCCTGCCGTTCTACCGCTCCATCGCCGACCGGGTGCACCGGCACGGGACCGCCATCATGATCCAGCTCACCCACCTGGGCCGGCGCTCCAAGTGGGACATCGACCAGTGGCTGCCCGCCCTCGGCCCGTCCCCGGTGCGCGAGCGGGCCCACCGCAGCTTCCCCAAGCAGATCGAGCACTTCGACATCGACCGGATCGTCAAGGCCTACGGCACGGCCGCGCGAAGGGCACGCGAGGGCGGCCTGGACGGCATCGAGATCGCGGCCATGGCCGGCCACCTGATCGACCAGTTCTGGTCGCCGCGCACCAACCACCGCACGGACGAGTTCGGCGGAACCCTGCGCAACCGGCTGCGCTTCGGCCTCATGGTGCTCGAAGAGGTCCGCGGACAGGTCGGCGACGACTTCGTCGTCGGCATGCGCGTCCCCGGCGACGAGGGCGTGGCCGACGGCCTCACCGCCGCCGACTGCGCCGACATCGCCACGGCCATGGCCGGAACCGGCAAGCTCGACTTCCTGTCCGTCGTCTACGGCTCCGGCAACACCGACCGCGAACTGGCCGACGTCATCCCCGTCTTCGGCCGGCCGCTGGGCGCCCACCTCCCGGTGGCGGCGGCGATCCGCGAGGCGGCCGGCGGCATTCCGATCTTCCACGCCGGCCGGATCGCCGACCTGCCCACCGCCCGGCACGCCATCGACGGCGGTCATGCCGACATGGTCGGCATGACCCGGGCGCACATCGCGGACCCGCACATCGTGGCCAAACTCCTCGCCGGACAGGAGGAGCGCATCCGCCCCTGCGTCGGCGCCACCTACTGCGCCTCCCGCGTCGAGACCTTCTGCCTGCACAACCCCGCCACCGGCCGGGAAGAGGTGATCCCGCAACTGGTCGGCCCGGCACCGGCCGGCAAGCGGGTGGTCGTGGTCGGCGGCGGTCCGGCGGGACTGGAGGCCGCCCGCGTCTGCGCGGCACGCGGTCACCAGGTCACGCTGCTGGAAGCCGCCGACCGGCTCGGCGGGCAGGTGATCCTCGCCGCCCGCACCCCACGGCACGCCGAGAAGGCCGGCATCGTCCACTGGCTGGCCAAGGAGGTGGAGCACCTGGGGGTGACCGTCCGCCGCGGCTGCCTCGCGGAGCCCGCCGACGTCCTCGCGCTGCGGCCCGACGTCGTGGTGGTGGCCACCGGCGGCCTCCCGAACACCGCCGTGGGCCAGAGCGGGGAGGAACTGGTCGACTCGACCTGGGACGTACTCGGCCGCAGGCCCCGGCCCGGCCACCGGGTACTGATCTTCGACGACCACGGCGGGGAGCAGGCACTGACCGCGGCCGAACACCTGGCCACCGCCGGCGCGCACGTGGAGCTCGTCACCCCCGACCGGACGGTCGGCGCCGATGTGACCGGCACCCTCTACCCGGACTACCTGCGCGCCCTGTACGCACACGGCACGGTGCTGACCCCGGACCATCTCCTGCGCGCGGTCCGCCGCGAGGGCGGCGCACTGGTGGCCACGCTGGCCAATGCCTACACCGACGCGGTGTGCGAGCGGACGGTCGACCAGGTCGTCGTCGAACACGGCACCATCCCGGCCGACGACCTGTACCACCGGCTGCGGGCGGGCTCCCGCAACCTCGGCGAGACCGACGTGACCGCGCTGGCCGAGGGCCGGCCACAGGACCGGGTGACCCATGAGGGCGGGACCTACCAGCTGTTCCGCATCGGTGACGCGGTGGCCCACCGCAACGTGCACGCCGCGCTCCTCGACGCCCGGCGGCTGTGCGGGTCCCTGTGAGGACACCATCGCGCCGGGGCGTACCGGCCGGCGCCCGGGGACGGCCCGCCGGGGCTGCCGAGGACGTGTCGCGCGAGCGACCCTCGGCAGCCCCGGGCGGAAGGGTCAGAGCTGGCCGGACTCGGCGATGGTGATCTTCGCGGAGGTACGGCCGCTGGGGGAGGAGCCGAGCGCCTCGATCCTCTTGACGAGTTCCATGCTCTCGGCGTCGGCGACCTCGCCGAACACCACGTGCTTGCCGTCGAGCCAGTCGGTCACGATGGTCGTGACGAAGAACTGCGAGCCATTGGTGTTCGGGCCGGCGTTGGCCATGGACAGCAGGCCCGGCCGGTCGTGCTTGAGGGTGAAGTTCTCGTCGGCGAACTTCTCGCCGTAGATGCTCTTGCCGCCGGTGCCGTCGCCCCGGGTGAAGTCACCGCCCTGAAGCATGAAGTTGGGGATGACACGGTGGAAGGAGGAGCCCGCGTAACCGAAGCCCTTCTCGCCGGTCGCGAGGGCGCGGAAGTTCTCCGCCGTCCTGGGAACCACGTCGTCGAACAGGTTGAAGACGATCCGCCCGGCGGGCTCGTCGTTGATGGTGATATCGAAGTAGACCTTGGTCGTCATGCCCCTATCCTGACATTCCTCCGGGCACCGGTCTCACGCGCGGGTCCACCTCTGGCCGGCACTAGGCCCTGTCGTCAAACTCCCGTCTGCCGCGCGACGCCATGCACGCACTCTCGCCGCACCGGGCCCCGACCCAAGTACATCCAGTACGAGGGTCAGGGCCCGGCACGCCGAGAGCACGCACCTGACGCCGCGCGGCCCGCCCTCCGGGCGGACGACGGGAGTTTGACGACAGGACCTAGGGTTCCGGCGCCGCCCCGGGGGTGTCGCAGGAGTCGGCCCAGGCCAGCAGTTCGGGGGCGTCCAGCGACGGTAACCACCAGTCGGCCCGGGTGGCGCCGTCGCCCGGCGGCCGGGGGCCGACGCCCAGGACCCGCAGTCCGGCGCGGCGGGCCGCTTCCACGCCGGTCAGGGAGTCCTCTACGGCCAGCGCCCGGTGGGGGCGGACACCGCAAAGCCGGGCCGCCTGGGCGTAGAGGTCCGGGTGCGGCTTGGGACGCAGGCGGTCCCCGGTGTCGGGGACGACGATGTGCTGGAAGCGCGTGAGCAGCCCGGCCCGTTGCAGGCTGCCTTCCACCACCACTCTCGGGCAGTTGCTGGCCACCGCCAGCGGCAGCCGGGCGGCCAGCAGCCGGACGAGCCGTGTCGCGCCCGGCATCGTCACCGGATCGTCGGTGACGAGCTCCAGGAAGTGGTCGAGGAGCGCGGCCGTCAGGCCCTCCGCCAGTTCCGGCTTGCGCACGGACTGCGCCATCAGCCGGCCGCAGTCCTCGTAGTACAGGCCCGTGGCCTGCTCCGCGAACCCGGGCGGTGGCTGGAGCCCGTACTCCCGGAAGGCCCGGTTGCGGGCTTCCTGCCAGTGGCGTTCGCTGTCCATCAGGGTGCCGTCGCAGTCGAAGACGACGGCTTCGGGCGACCATTCGAGAAGATCGCGGGCCGTGGTGCTCACGGGGGCCTCCTAGGTGTCCGCACGCATGGCGTACGACATTTCCGACCATCCAGAGGAATCGGAAAGATAGTGACGGCTACGTTATTTCCGTCCCGGCAAATCGGGCAATAACTCTTTTCAGTGACTCGACGGCACCGGGATCCGGGCGTATGGCCGTGCGGCGGCCAGATCGGGCGGTGGGCGATCGGCATCGTCAACACCACTGTCACCACGCACCAGTTGACACACACGCGCGGCCGTACGGCACTCTGCATGAACCGACGCCCTATACCACTCGGCCGCGTTCCCTTTCGAAAGAAATGCGTAATTACCGCGCGAGTGTGACCTATTCTGCGCCAGGCGTACGCTGGCGCACTAAATTCGTGCCGGTCGAAGAACCGAGCGAGGGCGGACGGGACGTTGCAGGAACGGGCGAAGGAAACCCGTAGATCACTGCTGGAAGCGGCTGCCCAGCTCTTCGCCGAACAGGGTTACGCGGCCACCAGCGTCAACGACATGAGCGCCCGGTCGGGCCGGACCAGCGGCGCCGTCTATTTCCACTACGCCGGCAAGGAGGGCATCGCCGTCGCCGTCGTCCAGGACCGGTTCGCCACCTGGTCACAGCTCGCCGCACGCTACGCGGACGAGGCGGTCCCCCCGGTCGAACGGCTCGTCGCCCTCAGCTACGACATCGCCCGTGCCCTCGCCGAGGACCCGGTGACGCGTGCCGGCGCCCGACTGTGGGCCGAGCGCGCCACCATCAACGCACCCCTTCCCGACCCCTTCGCGCTGTGGACCGCCGCCGCCACCCGACTGCTCGCGCAGGCCCGGCTCGCCGGCCATCTGTACGCGCACATCCGCCCCGCCCGCACGGCCCGGACCCTGGTGCGCGCGTTCTTCGGCCTGTGCGCCCTCACCGAGGCGCTCGAAGGCACGGCCGTCGTCACCGACCGCCTGACCGACTGGTGGCAACTGACGCTTCCCTCCCTCCGCCCGCACCCACCACGCGAGGAGGACCCGCCGACGGACCGCTGACACCCGGCACTCCCCGTAGGCGCGGTCCGGCGACCCGGCTGTCGCCCACCGTTTCCGGACCACTGCCAGGAGCCGCGTTTACGACGCGGCCTTCACCCGTGCGAGCTAACTGGCCTTCCTGGCCGCGCTTTTGAGCATATGGGATGCCTAGTCTGGCCGTGACGGTGAGTGGCCGGCAGCCAGTGCGTCGCACGGTCTGCGGGCTTGGGGGTGCGGTGGAGGTCAGGGGTGTGCGTCACGCGTACGGTCGTCGTGAGGTGCTGCGAGGCGTGGACCTCGTGCTGCGGCCTGGTGTGCTGGCCGGGATCGTCGGGGAGAACGGCGCGGGCAAGTCGACGCTGTTGAAGATCCTGTCCGGCGAACTGCGCCCGCAGCGGGGCACGCTCCGTCATGGAGGCCGTTTCGGCTACTGCCCCCAGGACGCGGTGGTCAACGACGCTCTCACCGTGCGACAGCATCTGGAGTTCTTCCGCGTCGCGCGGGGACTGCCGGATCTGCGGCACGCCGGGGAGGTCATGGACGTGCTGCGGTTGACCGAGTACGCCGACGAGCGCGCCGGTCTGCTCAGTGGCGGGACCCGTCAGAAGCTGAACCTGACCCTGGCGCTGATGCACGACCCGCAGGTGCTGCTGCTGGACGAGCCCTACCAGGGGTTCGACTGGGACACCTACCAGCGCTTCTGGGACTTGGCGGCACGGTTGCGTGACGCGGGCCGCTCCGTCCTCGTCGTCTCGCACCTGGCCTATGACGCCGATCGCCTGGACGAGTTGTGGCGGCTCCAGGACGGTGTCCTGCACCCCGGGACGGCGGTGCCGACGTGAGGCGACACCTGCGTCTGTTCGTCACCGCAGCGCGCTTCGACCTGATCGAGCACGCCCGCAACAGGCTCGCCACGGTCCTGGTCGCCCTGTTCATCCCCTCCTGGATCAGCCTGGCTCACGCCGTCATCCCCAGCAGGACGGTGGCCTTCAGGCTGCGCGCCACCGGCCGGCTCCTGGAACCCGCGGGCAACCAGATCACCCAGATCACCGGTGCCCTCAACGCCGTCACCCTGATCACCGGGTTCATGATGTTCGCCGTCACGTTCAACGGGGGCCGCTTCGACCGCCGCCTGGCCATGGCTGGCTACCCCCGCATCCATCTCGTCCTGGCCAAGACCACCTCGCTCACCCTGGCCTCCGGCACCATCGCCGCCTACGCCACCGCGGTGATCTGCGCCACCTGGAGCCCGCGCCAGCCCGTGCAGCTCGCCGCGGCCCTGTTCTGCGGAGCCATGACCTACGGTGCGCTCGGCGTCGTCTTCGGCTCCCTGCTGCGCCGGGAGGTGGAGGGCATGTTCGCCCTGGTCATGACCAGCCTCGTCGACGTCGGCCTGCAAAGCCCCCTGGCCAGCGGCGGCACCAAGAGCGCGGCCGTGCAACTCCTGCCCACCTACGGCACCATGCAGGCCGCCACCGCCGCCGGCTTCACCCACACATCCCTGCCCGGCGATCTGGGGGTGCAGCTCCTGTGGTTCGCCGGCGCCGCGCTCCTGGGCCTGCTCGCCTTCTGCCGCCGTACCAGGAACGCCCTGACCACACGGCCGCCCTTCCGTCTGCCTTGGCCGCTCAGGCAGCGGCAACCCGCGCGCCCGGCCGGGGCCACGTCGGCCTCCCGGTGACGACGCCCCGGTGACCGGGCTCACGAGGGGCCCACGAGGGATGCGCACCCTCATCGCAGAGCGAAGCCCCGGCCCCGGAAGGGAGCCGGTAGAGCAGAAAGGGTTCACAGATGCTGGTACGGCGGTGGCTGGACGCGGCTGGTGTCACTGATCCCGTCCTTCGGCACTGCTACACGGTCTGCGCACGGGAGTTGGCCGGCGTCGACGGAGGGACCGCACGCTGGCACGGCCTGCGCAGCTCCCCCGCGGCCACGCGACCGCACGCGGCGGCACTGCTGGCGCACGGGTGCCGTGCCGATCTCCTCGTGGACAGCGGCCCGGTCGAAGACCGCCGGCGCCGCTTCACCGAATTCGTCGAGGCCACCTGGGCGGCCTTCGCCGCCGGTGGCTCCCCCGACCCCGTGCTGCACGCCACCGTCCACACCTACCGCACCTTCGGCATCCCGCTGTCGGTGGTCGAGGACATGTTCAGCGCGATGCAGCGGGACCTCGACTTCCGCGACTTCGCCACCTTCGGGGAACTGCGCCGGTGGTGCGTGCGGATGACCGGTGGCCCGATGATCGCGTTCTACCGGGTGACGGGCGCCGTGACCGAACCCGCGAACGAGCCGCTGGTACGCGAACTCGCCGTCTTCGCACAGTTGACGGATGTGCTGCGCGACCTGTCGGAGGACCTCGATGACGGGCGCCTCTACCTGCCGTTGGAGGACTTCGACCGGTTCGGAGTGCGCGCCGGGGACATCAAGGCGAGACGCTGGACACCGGCGGTGGCCGACCTCATCGCGTTCGAGGCCGAGCGGGTCACCGAGCAACTGCACAGGGCCGCTGAAGTGGACCACGGCCACGGTCCCGTGAGCGCCCTCCGTGCGTACATGGCCCTGATCATCGCCGCGGTGCTGGCCGCGGGCCAGGACGTCCTCCACCGGCCGGTGCGGCCACCCCTGGGCACGCTGCTCCACGTGTGCCGCCCCTTCATGCGCGCCGTGATCCCCGCTGACCTGTGAAAGGACGCGCCATGTCTCTCGCTGCGACCCCCACCGGCGACACGTACGTTCCGTTGCTGGAGGCCGAGCTGCTTCGCTGGGTGGGCACCGGCGACAGCATGCTGGAGTTGGCCTGTCTGGACGCGCTGTTCCCGCCGGGCAAGCTCCTGCGCCCCGTCCTGTGCGTGGAGTCGGCCAAGGCCGTCGGCGGCACCGCCGACCAGGTGCTGGCGTTCGCGGCCGGCCTCGAATGTCTGCACGTCGCCAGCCTCGTCCACGACGACATCGTCGACCAGGACCCGGTACGCCGCGGGCGGGCATCCACGGTTGAGCAGTACGGCCTCGCCGAAGCCCTGGTGGCAGGCGACGGACTGTCGATGGCCGGAATAGCGGCCCTGCTCAGCGCCGGCCCCGCCGAGCGCGTGGTGCGAGCGGCACGGGTTACCGTCGAGGCCCTGCGCCACATGTGTCAGGGGCTCATGCGCGAGACGGAGATCCGCGGCGACCTCACCTGCGGAGTGCCGACCGCCCTGAGCATCATGCGAGCCAAGACCGCCGCGCTGACCGGCGCCGCCTGCCAGGCCGGGGCGATCCTGGCCGGAGCGGCCCCGCGGCAGCACCAGGCCCTGCGCCGGTACGGCGAACAGCTCGGCATGGCCTTCCAGATCCGTGACGACCTGCTCCCGTACACCGCCGAGGACCAGGTCACCGGCAAGACGGCCACCAGCGACGTCGCCAACCTCCAACCCACTCTGCCCGTCCTGCTCGCCTACGAAGCCGCTGACGAGGCCGACCGGAACCGCCTGACCACCGTGTTCCGCGGCGGCACCGACCCGGTCACCGCGCACCGGGACATCCTCGCCGTCCTGACGCGCACCGGCGCCCTCGCCAAGGCGGCGCGGATGGCATCCTCCCGCGCCGAACAAGCACGCGCCGAACTCGCCGGCCTGCCGGGCGGCGACCAACTGGCCGAACTGGCCACATCAGCGGCCGACCGCCGGCGCTGAGATGAGAGGTCTGTCCAGCGGGAGGTTCTCGTCCCTGGGGCAAGGGCTGTCCGTCTCTGCCGCACGACGGTTCCCGACCCGATCGCTTCCCGGTCACCGGCGCGGGAAGCGGGCGCGCATGGCGTCGACGCAGGTGTCCCGGGACGTGGGCCCGCCGAACCGGAGGCGGTCATAGGCGGTGAACGCCGGTTCCAGGGCGTCGAGTTCGTCGACCAGAGCGTGCAGCCGGTCAGGGCACCGCGCCGAACCGGCGTCCAGTTCCTTCGCCGCGGCACCGATCGCGGTCGTCAGGTAGTCCTTGCGCTGGATGGTGGCCGGGGTCACCGAGTGCAGGCACACGTACTGTCCGCTGAGATACGCGTCCCACTCCGCCTCACCGGTGACCGGGTCGGCCCAGTGAGCGGTGAACCACGCTTCGAGCCGGTCCACGCCGCCGGCCTCGTCGGCGAGGGCGAACAGGTCGGCCGGCACCATCTCGGCACCGTCGGAGCGCAGATACCCCGGAAGCGGCAGAAGCCGCTCCAGCATCAGCCGGCGGACCGCATCGGCCTCCCGGCCATGGACCGCGCACAGGTCCTCCAGGGCGATGAACTGCGTGCTGACGTACACGTCATCCGCATCGGTCATCGGATGGTCGCCGTTGACCTCCCGGAACCGCTCGACGAGCTGCTGCTTCAGGTCCGTCTCCGTCATGAGGCGCCTCCGGCGTCATCGGCGCGGGCGTCTCCCGCGCAGGACTCCGCACGCTACGGGCCGAACGGTTCGGCGCTCACCGAACCGTCGTGGACCCGCGGAGACGGCCAGGGACGCACCGGCCCGACCAGAACCGACGGCAACCGGGGCCCGTACTACCGCAGTCGACGTCGGCGAGCCCGCGCTGTCAGTGGCGGATGCGAGGCTGAAGGGATGGACCGTTTCGAGGAGCAGCTGCTACGTCGCCGGGTCTACGGCGCCGACCACGACCATCCCGGCCCGCGGCCGGACCGGCGCTACGCCGAACTGGTCGGCGGGCCGCTGGACGGCCTGCTGCTCGACATCACCGGCTGGACGCACGACGAAGTCGGCGCGGGCGCCGCGCTGCCCACCGAGCTGGGGCGGTTCGGCGCCGGCGGCCGGGCGATGTACGACCCGCGCCCCGGCGACCCGACCCGCTTCGACTGGGCCGGCGACACGCCATGACCGTCCGGGGCCGCCCCCCACCGCGCCGAAGTCGCCCTCGCCGTCGAGATCGTCGAATGGACCGGATTCGGCCATCACTTGGCCGCCGAACATTTTTCCGGTTGCCATTCTCCGGGCGCTCGGAAAATATCGCGGGTTCCGATGGATGCGAGGGGTTCCGGGGTTCTGGTGGTGGCGGTGAGACTCCGGGGATAGGATATCGCGCGCTGCACGCGACGGCGGTCGGCGAGGTGGGGGTGGGGGCGAAGGCATCGTGATTGAGCTGGAAAGACACACAACGCGGGGCGGTTCCGCCCGAGGTCGTGAACGCGCGTTCGCTCTTCCTGGCCGACGGCGCTTACAACTCACCCACAATTTCCTCATATGATCACCGCGAAGCGGTCCACGCAACAGCAGTGGGCCATTTTTTTCTTCCGTGCCGTTCCCTTCGTTTCCACGACGAGAGAAGTGTGGAGTGTGATGCCGTGAACCGAATCGGCAGAGACTCGCGCCGGTTACCCTGGAGGCTCGCGGAGCCGCCGGCGCGCATAGCGTTATCCGTTCTTCTGCTGGCAGGCGGCGCCGTGGGGGCGACGGCTGGACCGGCCTCCGCCTCGGCCGCCGACGGCACGCTGACGGTTCAGGTGCTGCGCGACTTCTTCGGCACCGGCGTGATCAACACGACGATGGACGTGCCGCAGCGGGGCATGAAGGTGAAGATCTCCGACCCCGAGGGACACGTCGTCACCGGCGTCACGGACGCCACCGGAAAGGTCGTGGTGTCGCCGTCGGCCGTGCTGAGCGGCGGCCGGTACCGCGTCGACGTCAGCGTCCCGGCGCCGTACAACGGCCATCTGCGGGCGGCGCCCGCGTCGACGAGCGAGAACCACTTCGACAGCTTCACGTCGTTCGTGGACGTGTCGGACGGGAAGAACGCCTCCGTGGTGACGGGGGTGTGGGATCCGGCCGACTACGCGCTGCCGGACTCGCGGTACTTCGTGCCGGTCCACAGCGGCGCCAACAGCACCGACAACCGGGCCCTGGTGGCGTTCGGGACGAAGGTCCGGGGCACGTGTCCCACCGATGTGGCGTGCCCGGACACGCTGGCCACGCAGGACCAGGTGGGCACGACGTTCGGATTGGCGTACGACACGCAGCGGACCCGGCTGTTCCAGAGCGCGTTCGCCCGCCGGTACGCCCCGTACGGCCCGCAGGGCGGAGGCGCGATCTACACGGTGCCGGTCAACGGCTCGGGCGCGCCGCAGTTGTTCGCGCGCGTTCCCGACGCCACGGTGACGGCGCACGACACCGCCAACATGATCAAGGACGCCGGGTTCACCGACGCACCGGGCAAGGAGAGCATCGGTGGCCTGGCCCTGTCGGAGGACGGCTCCACGCTGTACGCGGTGAACCTGCGGACCCGCAGCCTGGTGAGCTTCGACGCCACAGGGACCACCGCCGCGGCGCCCAAGGCGACGGTCCCGATCCCGGACCCGGGGTGCGCGAGCGCCGACGACTGGCGGCCGTTCGGTCTCCAGGTCCACGACAACACGCTGTACGTGGGCGGCGTGTGCAGCGCGGAGAGCACGCAGCAGCGCGCGGACCTGAAGGCCTACGTCTCCACCTACGACGGCAAGCGGTTCACCACCGTACTGAGCCACCCGCTCACGTACGAACGCGGCAGCGTCTTCGGATCCGGCGACAAGGCCACCCACTGGAACCCGTGGAACACCAGCCTGGCCACGTGGGACGACCGGAAGGCGGGCAACGTCTTCATCGACCCGCAGCCGGAGCTGTCCTCCCTCGCCTTCGGCCGCGACGGGTCGATGATCCTGGGCTTCCGCGACCGGTTCATGGACGTGCTCAGTTGGGGAGGTCTGGACCCCCGACCGGGGAACGACACGGCGGAGAACGGCATGTCCGGTGGTGACATCACCATGGTCTGCGCCACTCCCACCGGTGAGTACCAGTGGGAAGGCACCGGGAACTGCCCCAACCACGCCACCCCCGCCAACAGCGGCGGCCAGCCCGCCGGTGTCGTCGAGTACTTCCCGGGCGACTCCTACGCAGGCGCACACCAGGAGACCGCGCTGGGGTCGGTGGCCTACATCCCGCAGCAGCAGTGGGTCGTCAGCACGGAGTTCGACCCGGTCGTCAACGTCGCGACCTCGGGGACCGGGTACCACCACATCACGACCGGTGAAGGCCCGGGCAACAACCCGACCGCCAACGGCTTCCAGTTCGTCAGCCAGGCACAAGGCGGGTTCGGCAAGGCCGGCGGGCTCGGCGACATCGCGTACGCCGCGGCGAACGCGCCGATCCAGATCGGCAACGTCGTGTGGTTCGACGGCGACCACAACGGGATCCAGGACCCGGGGCACGTGCTGCTGCCGGGGGCGACGATCAACCTGCTGGACAAGGACGGCAAACAGGTCGCCACGACGAAGACCAACGCCGCCGGCGAGTACTACTTCGGTGGTGTCGGCGCCGAGTACGAGCTCACACCGGGCGCGAAGTACACGGTGCAGTTCGACGTGTGCACCGCGGACACCAGCCAGGTGCCCGAGCAGCCCCCGGCGAGCCGACTGAGGTTCACGCTCCCGCGGGCCGGTGCCGACCGTGCGCACGACTCCAACGTGACCCCGCCGACCCGCGGACCGTTGTGCAACGGCTACGCGCCCGTCACGGCGCCGGAGAAGCCGGGCGGGGTCGACCACACGATCGACGCCGGGGTGTACATCTGGAAGAAGGCGCCGACCCCGACGCCGACTCCCACTCCGACGCCGACGTCCTCATCGAAACCGACTCCGACGCCGCCCGGGGCCTCCACGCCGCCGTCGCCCGCGCCGCCTGCCAACCACCCGGCCCCGGCCGGTGGCGGCGGGGGATCGATGGCGAACACCGGTACGTCCGGTGTGGCGGAGATGATCGGTCTCGTCGGTCTGCTGGTGGGTGCGGGCGTGGTCATCGCGTTCGCGGCCCGGCATCGTCGCGCCCGGCAACACTGAGCGCACCGCACCACGCTGATCCGCCCGTCCGTGATCCGGACGGCGCGGACGGGCGGATCACGTCTCGGCCGGTCCGCGAGGGCCGGCCTTGGCGTGGTCCGCCACCGGACTGCCGTCCGGCCGCCGCGAGCCCGCGGCGGCCGGACGGCAGGTGAGGGAAAGGAGGAAGCGGAGAGTGTCAGCGTCGAACCGCGTGCGGAGCCCGAGGACCCGGCAAGCACCACCCGGCCGTCCGTCCGGCCGGCGCCGGTGGCCGCGGTCGCGCCGGGGCGCGGCCGTCATAGGTGTCGTGGCCGTCGCCGTGGCCGCTGTGGCCGCGTTCCTGATCGCCGACAGCGGCTCCGGCGCCGAGGGTCCGCGCTCGCTGACGACGGACGAGGCGAGTCGGCTGGCGATCACGCGATTCCGCAACTACCAGGCGCGGGGCCGCGCGGTGACCATCACCGTGCCGGGCACCGCCGGCGGGCTCACCGTCACCGGGTCCGTCGACTACCGGCACAAGGTGGGGTACGGCGTGGTGCACGGCACCGGGCGCGACCGGTCCAGCGACGGGCTGATCCAGTGGACGCCCACCTCGGTGCACGTGCGCCCGATGACGGACGCCCCGGCGCACGCACCCGCGTCGCCGCCCCGTTCCGGCTGGTACGAGCGTGGGCTGCTGGCGTCCGGCAGCGCGCTGGACACCTCCCTGTCCATCGCGCTCGGTCTCGGCGGGGACCGGCCGGACAACGCCGAACTGCTGCCGCAGAACGGCGCCGCCTGGTGGGGGCGGGAGCAGGTGGACGGGCACCGGGTCGACGTCATGACCGGGCCGTCCTCGCCCGACCGCTCCGGTACGGCGGGCAACGTGCGCTACTGGATCGGCTCCGACGGCACCATGTACCGGGTCCGCGTCAGCGTGGCATCGCAGCCGGAGCCGGTCGTCATCGATTTCGACACCCACACATACGTGCCGGTCGAGCCGCTACCCGGAACCACCCCGGCCCGGTAGCCGTCGTTCAGGACGTCCGCACCCGCGCGTTCGCGGCGAGCAGGGACGTCGGCGGCACCCGGATGCCCTCCGTCCTCGGCAGGGCCGGGACGGGCGGGACGACGGTGGGGCCCGCGGTGGCGGCGCCGGGGAACTGCGGCTGCGGAGCAGGCGCCGCGACCTCGGTGAACGGGATACCACCGGGCGCCGTCGGCGCCGCCCACCTGCCGGCCGGCGAGGACGACCCGGCCGGAGACGGGCAGGCCGCGGTCGTCGCGAGCCGGGCGGGCACCGTGGTGCGCAGATCGTTGCCCCGCAGGCAGTTGCCCCGCCCCCGCGTGGCGGTGGGGAACGTCCAGCCGACGTCGACGCCGTTGCCGGTGAACGTGTTGCCCACGATCCGGTTGCCGACCGGAGGGAGGTCGGCGGTCGCGGTGATGACCAGCCCGGCGTTGCTGTTGTCGGCGATGCGGTTGCGGAGGAACCGGTTGTCGCTGCCGCCGTCGATGCCGATGCCGGTGCCCCACCCGCCGTCGGCCTGCTCCGGGGTGGCCGTCTGCTGGTTGGCGGCGATCAGGTTCCCCGCGATGACGGAGCCCTTCTGCGGGAGCAGTTTCTCCTGGTGGTCGGAGTTGGTGGTCATTCCGACCCGGTTGCCGACCAGGCGGTTGCCGACCACGTACATGTGCTCGCTGGCGTTGGTGCCTTCGTAACCGACCGCGTTGAGTTCGGCGACGTTGTCCCGCACCACGATGTTGCAGGGCTTGCACTGGCCGACGTAGAACCCCGAGTCGGCGCCGCCCGACGCGTACGAGTGCTCGATGACACCGTTCTGGGCGGAGAACGCGTAGATGCCGTACAGGCCGTTGCGGGTCGCGGTCACATGGGAGACCAGGAACGACTTCAGGAAGGTGACGGGCTCGTCGCCGGTGTCGTAGCCGCCGCTTCCCCCCGGCAGGCCGGCGGCGGCCTTCGCCGAACCGGTGACCAGGACCCCGTTCTGCGTGTTGTTGCGTACGGTCAGGTTCTCCACGGCCACCCCGGGCGCCGAGACGACGACGCCGTTCGGCTGCCGCAGCCGCCCGTCGATGACGACCTTGTCCCGGGACAGACCGCGAAGGGTGATGCGCTCCGTGTCGATCTTCACCGACTCGTGGTACACGCCCGGCGAGACCAGCACCAGGTCACCGGGCCGGGCCAAGGACACCGCGTCCGAGATCGTCGGGGCGTCGGCAGGCACGCGGATCGTCACATGCGCACCGGCCGGACGCCGGCCTTTGCTTGATCCGCCGTCGCCGTCGCCGCCGCAGCCTGCCACCAGTGTCAGCGTGCCCACTACCGCCGCCAACACGCGAAGAGCTAATCGAGGCATGATCCCAGTCTGGCATGACGCCCAATTCCACGCCAGAATCGTGAGGTTGACCTGCACCCACGATCCGGGTGTGGCACTCTGCACCCCATGCGCCGAGCCGATCACCACCCGTCACGCCGCACGTTCCTCGACGTCACCGGCGCCATGATGGCCGCCGGTCTGACCGCCGGGTGCACATCGGACTCCGCCCGGCCGGGCCGGCACGCCCCCGCCGCGGGGGCCACGCCGATGCCGGTTCCGGCGACGGGCCGCCATCAGGCAGGCATCACGCTTCCCCAGCCGGCCCAGCCCAACCTGCTCGCCGTGGTGGCCGACCTCGACCCCACCGCGGCTCCCGGCCCGTTACTGGCCGAACTCGGCCAGGCCGTCCGCGCACTCACAGCGGGGACCGACACGCGGCTGCTGGGCCTACCGCCGGGCGACCTCACCGTGACCGTCGGCGTGGGCCCCCGGCTGGTGCGCACGGCCGGTGCCTCGCTGCCCGGCGCGGCCGACCTCCCGCGATTCTCCCGCGAGCGGATCGCCCCGCACGCACGCGGCGGTGACCTGCTGATCCAGATCTGCGCCAGCGACGCGCTGCTCCTGCCGGTCGTCGCCGCCGCGCTCCTGGACCACGCCGGTGACCGCGTCCGCGAGCGCTGGCGGCAGTCCGCACGCCGCGGTGCGAACGTGTCCGTCGGCGACGGCCTCACCGCGCCGCGCAACCCGCTCGGTTTCATCGACGGCATCGTGGGTCCGCACACGGCCGCCGAACAGGAACGCGACCTGTGGCTGGCCGGGCCCCCCTCGGTCGCCGGCGGCACCCTGGCCGTACTGCGGCGCATGGAACTCGACCTGCCGCGGTTCGCCGCCCTGTCCGTGGCCGAACAGGAAGCGGTCTTCGGGCGGCGCCGGGCCAGCGGCGTCCCCCTCTCCGGCGGCACCGCGGCCTCGGGCCCGGCACTCGGGGCCAAGACACCGGACGGGCGCTATCTCGTCCCCGCGGACGCCCACGTGCGCAGGGCGCACGCCACCGTGGTCGGGGTCGGCCTCATGCTCCGCCGCTCCTACAGCACCGACCAGCCCGCCCCCGGCCTGCTCTTCATCAGTTTCCAGAACGACCTGCGGACCTTCACCGCCACCCTCACGCACATGGAGACCTCCGACGCACTGCTGTCCTTCACCACCACGACCGCGAGCGCGACGTTCCTGATCCTCCCCGGCTTCGACCGCCAACGACCGCTCGGTTCCCAGCTGTTCGGCTGATCACGGTCGGCTCATGGCCCTTCCGCGGCACCGGCGCGGGCTGGAACGAACCACGCCCCGGCGGTTACTCCGCCGATGACCAGGGCGCGGAGCGCAGGTCCGCGACACCGCGCCGCTCCCGGCCCTGCGGAGGTCCGCCGGCCGCCTTGCCGATCGCGACCATCGAGACGACCGCCCAGCCCGGGTTCGGGTCCAGCTCCTTGGTGAGCCCTTCCAGGTCGAAGGCCCGGAACTGGTGCGCGGCCAGTCCCATGGCCTGGGCCTGAACCGTCATGTGGGCGACGGCCTGGCCGAGGTCGTGGTCCGCGAACTCCGAGTACAGCAGCCCCGTGTCGTCGACGTGCCGGCGCGTCAGCGTGACGACGAGCAGGCCCGCGTCCGTCGCCCAGCGGGCCGAGCTCGGCGCGAGGTGAGGGAGCAGCCGGTCGTGCTCCGGCTCACCCGGCCTGCCGACGAAGAAGCCCCACGGCTGGGAGTTGCCCGCTGACGGTGCCCACCGCGCGGCTTCCAGCAGCAGCCCGAGCGCGTGGTCGTCGACGACCGCGGACGGATCGAACCGGTAGGGGCTGAAACGCCCGGCAAGCAGCGGGTGTATGCCGCCGGGCGGCTCCTGGGGATGGGGCATGTTCCGCTGCAACCGCCGACGGCTGGTGCGTATTCCGGCCGCTGCGGGTGCGGGCACCGCCCACGCCGGACGACCTGCCGGACCGACAGCCAACGGGTGGAGGGGTCACGCGCTCGTCGGGGCCGCTGATCACCGGGTCGTACCCCCGGGCGTCAGCGCGAAGGCCGGCCAGGCGAGGGCGCACAGGCCGGCCGACAGCAGCAGTGCCCATCCCGTGCCGGCGGTCGCGGCGGCGCCCATGAGGGCGACACCGAGGGTGGCGCCGGTCTGGCGGACGGCGTTGAGCAGGCCGCCGACCGAGCCGGCCGTGCCGGGCGGGGCGGCGCCGATGACGGCGGCGGCGAGGGCCGGCAGGATGAAGGAGATGCCGAAGCCGGTGAGGAGCAGGCCCGCCGCGAGCCAGCCGTAGGCGCCTTCGGCGAGGACCGTGCCGGCCAGGACCGTGCCTCCGGCGGTCAGGAGGGCCAGGCCGGCCACGATCGGGGGCCGTGGGCCGGTGCGGGCGACGATCCTGCCGGTCAGTGGCGGATTCGCGGCGAAGGGCACGGTCAGCGGCAGGAAGGCCAGGCCCGTCTCCAGGGCGCTCAGGTGACGTTCGCGCTGGAGCAGCAGGGGCAGCACGAACAGGGCGCCGGACAGGGCGAAGTTGGTGACCGCGCCCGCCATCAGCCCGGCCCGTACCGGTGCCGACCGCAGCAGCGTCCGGTTCACGACCGGGGCCTGGCTGCGCCGTTCGAGCAGGGCGAACACCGTCACCGCGACCCCGAGCCCGCCCGCCGACCACGCGGTGTGCATCCATGCGCCCGCGCCGGCGGCGATCAGGACATCCGTGAGCAGCGCCAGCACCACGACAGCCGCGGCCTGGGCCGGCCAGTCGACGCGGTGGGCGCCGCGTGGGCAGCGCACCGCCCGTCCCCAGGTCAGGGCCAGTACCAGCAGCCCGAGGGGCACGTTGACCAGGAACACCGCCCGCCATCCGGCCGCCTCCACCAGGGCGCCGCCGGCGATCGGGCCGGCCGCGACGGCCGCCCCGCTGACCGCGGCCCACACCGAGATCGCGCGGGCCCGTGCCGCGGGCTGCGGGTAGAGACGGGCGATCAGTGCCATCGAGGCCGGAACACAGGCGGCTGCCGCCGCCCCGGACACCGCCCGCAGGACCAGCAGCGCACCCAGGTCCGGGGCCAGGGAGCTGAGCAGGGACGCGAGCGCGAACACGGCCGCGCCGGTACGGAACACCCGGTCGGCGCCGAACCGGTCGGCCGCCGCCCCCGCCGACAGCAGCAGAGCCGCGAACACCACGGTGTACCCGGTGGTGGCCCACTGGAGGCCGGCCATCGACGTATGCAGCGACGCGGCCAGATCGGGTTCGGCGACGGACAGCACGGTGGTGTCGAGCAGCACCATGAAATAGCCCAGCGACACGCCGGTCAGCGCGCCCGCGCGCCTCGCCCGGGACGGGGACGCGGGCGGCGTGGGCGCGCCAGGGTCCACCGCGGTCTTGGAATTCACCACAGTCATGGAAGAGGAAGCCTCCGGTGAGCAGCGAGATCGGTCACGCCGCCCACCTTCGGTCCGACCGGGCGGGCCGCTCCACCGGCGCGGCCGCACGCCGCGTTCGGAATTTCCGTATGCTCCAACGGTGTTGGGCGCCTACGTGGAACTACGCCAACTCGCCACCTTCGAGGCCGTGATCCGGCACCGGACGGTCACGGACGCCGCCGTCGCCCTCGGTCTCGCCCCCTCCTCCGTCTCGCAGCAGATCCGCACCCTCGAAGCCGGCCTCGGCGTCCCCTTGTTCACGCGCGGTCCCCGAGGCATGGACCCGACCCCGGCCGGGGAGCGGCTGCGCGGCTGGGCACGCACGCTGCTCGACACCGCCGAACGAGCCGTCCACGATGTCCGCGGCGAGCGCCTGCGGCTACGGCTCGGCGCCCTGGAAACCCTCGCGGGCTCCCACGTTCCCCTCGTCCTCGCACGGTTGGCCGAACGCCGCCCCGACATCACGGTCGACGTCCGTTCCGACCGCACCCGCCAAGGGCTTCTCGCGGACGTCGCGGACGGGCGCCTGGACGCGGCCCTCCTCCTGGACGCCGGGGACGCCCTCGGCGGGCTCGGCTTCCCCGCCCCCGCCGAACCCCTGGCCTTCCTCGACCTCGACCCCGTGCCCCTGGCGCTCGTCGCGGCCCCGACCCACTGCCTGGCCGCCCGCCCCGCGGTGACCCCCACCGACCTCGACGGCGAGCGGCTCCTGGTCAACGTCCCGGAATGCTCCTTCTGGCTGGCCGGGCAGCACCTCCTCGGCACGGGTCCCCGACGCGTCCGAGCCGGCGGTGTCCCCGTGATGCGCGCCTGGGCCGAACACGGCCTCGGTGTCACCCTGCTGCCCCGCTTCGCCGTCAGCGACAGCCTCCGTACCGGCACCCTCGTCGAGTTGGCCCTCCCCGTGCCCGACCTCAGCCTGCGTCTCGTGTGGCGCAAGGACCGCGAGAGCGTGCCCGGACTGCGCGACGTCCTCTACGCGGCCGCCCGCCCCTGAACGGCACGCGGGGGTGGACCTGGAGGGGCGGAACTGCCCCGGCCCCGCACCTCGTTCGGAGGGGTCACCGCGTGGTGGGCGGGGGGCCGAAGGTGCGGGCGGTGATCGCGTCCAGCTTCGCGGCGAACGTGGCGGCCGGGTCGCGGCTGAAGCTGTGCAGCGCCACGGCGGCGGTGACGATCACGTCGCACAGCTCGTCGGCGACGTCGGCCGACGTGTGGGTCACGCCCTTACGGGGGTTCTGCCCGGTCAGACCGACGTACGCCTGCCCGACCTCGCCGACCTCCTCCGTGAGCTTGATCAGGCGCAACGCCCGCTCGTGCGCGTCGCGGCCGTTCTCCCTGTCGAGCCAGTCGACCAGGCGGCCGATGGTCTCCCACTGCTCCGGGGTCATGTACGGGTGTCCTCTCGTGTCGTGGGCCGGGCACGGGCGGGTTCAGCGCCGACCGAGGCGGCGAGGCCGATCCACGCCCCCGTGCCCTGCCGTCCTGCGGGCGGGCCGCCGGTCACCGGTCGGTCCCCGTCGCGTACAACTGCTCGCCGCGCTCCTCGTCACCGTCGGCGTCCTCGCTCCGGTGCGCCGTGACCGACCGGACATCAGACGGTGGCCCGGGGGTGTTCGCGGGTGAGGTGGTGTACCTGGGTCCGGTCGGTGTGTGCGGCCAGCAGGTCGAGCAGTTCGCCGGCGGCGGACTTGAGGAGGTGTCCGTCGCGGGTGGCGTGGAGGGTTTCGAGGACGAAGGCGACGCGGGTGGAGTCCTCGGTGACGCGGGTGCGGTGGGCGTCCCGGTGGTTCCAGTGACGGGTCAGTACGTCGGTGGTGTCGGTGTAGACGATCTCGCCGGCCTTGGCGTGTTCGGTGGTGTCGGGTTCGCCGAGCGGGGTGAAGGTCTCGCCGCCGTCGGCGTAGCGGATGTCGACGTCGCCGGTGACGTGGTCGAGGTCGAAGGCGCCGGCGGGCAGGCCGTGGCGGACGGAGACGGCGTTGTAGGAGTCGACGGCCGGGTTGATACGGGGCAGCGTGCCCTTCTTGGCGAACCGGCGGCCGAGGGCGTCGACGCTGGGCCGGACACGGCGCGGGTTGGTGCCGAAGGAGCGGTAGGCGGTGTGCCACGCCTCGATGCGCGGGTCGCTCTCGTCGGCGGGCCGCCAGGCGCCGTCGGCGAGCTGTCGCTCCAGCTCCTCAAGGGCGGCGGCGGTCGCGGGCCAGGGTTCGCGGCAGCGCAGTCCGGTGGCGGTGACGACGGCGATGAGGGTGTCGGGGAAGGCGTCGGCCACGGCGGGGCTGAGGCGGAAGGTGGTCATCGTGAGGGATCCGTTCCGGAAGGGCGGGCTGGTACGGCGGGGGTCAGGACTTCCAGGGGCCGATACGGTCCAGGCGGCGCCGCTGCTGGGCCGCGGTCGGCGCGTCCAGGCCGGTGCCGCGCTCGGTGAGCCGGCGGGCGGTGCCGGCGCGCTGCTCGACGGGTTTGTGGTCGTCGTACTTGAACTTCGCGCGGACCTCGGTGACGTCCAGGCGCAGGCCGCGGATGCCGGACAGCATCCGTCCGTAGGGCGGCCGGTCGGGGTCGATGGGGGCGTGGTCCCCCTCGGGCTGGAAGTGGGCCATCTGGCGGCGCAGCAGCTCGGCCTTGGCCTCGGGGTCCTCGACGACCGTGGCCCGGCAGGTGAACTGGACGGCCGCGTAGTAGCTGGTCGGAACGCCGTCGGTGGGCGGGATGCCGGGCTGGGCGCGCCAGGGGCCGGGGATGAAGGCGTAGGCGCCGGTGACGGTGAAGGTGACGTTCGGGTCGGCCTCGATCGCCTTCCAGACCGGGTTGGGCCGGGCGAGGTGGACCAGCAAGGTGCCGCCGTCGACGGCGAAGTGGGTGGGTACGACGACGGGCGCCCGGCCGGGCGGGCCGTTGACGCTGAGGACGCCGAAGTCGTGGCCGGCGGCGATCCAGGTCTGCCACTCGGCGTCGTCCAGGGCGGCGTCCCAGGGGTGGATGAACATGCGCGGGTCCTTCCGGCGCGGAGGTGCGGGAGGTCAGACGAGGGCGAGGAGGCCGACGGCGACGGCGGCGGTGCCCAGACCGATCAGCTGCCCGCGGTGGATCCGCTCGGCGAGGACGGTGCGGGCGAGCAGGACGGTGCCGGCCGGGTACAGGGCGATGATCACGGCGACGACGGCGAGGTCGCCGCCGCGTGCGGCGAGCAGGAACAGCAGGTTGGCGATCGAGTCGAGCACGCCGGCCGTCGCCGACATCGCGTACGCCGGCTTCTGCGGCCCGAGCCGCCGGAAGAGCAGCCCGACCGCGGCCAGGGTGACGGCGGAGGACACGGCGCGGCCGGTGATCAGCGGGCCGACGCCGCTGTCGGAGGGCGCCTGGTGCAGGAAGACCAGTTGCAGGGCGATGGCGGCCCCGGCGCCGAAGGCCAGCAGCAGCGCGGTGCGCGAGGGGCGGGCGCCGCCGGCGCCGTGTCCCGCGCTGACCAGCACCACGGCCACCAGCGCCAGCGGCAGGCCGATCAGTCCGGCCGTCCCCAGGTGCTCGCCCTGCGACAGCCCCACGCCGACCGGCAGCATCGCCGAGACCAGCGCGGTGACAGGGGACAGGACGTTCATCGGGCCGATCGCCAGCGTGCGGTAGAGCAGGACGAACGCGATCGCCGACGCGACGCCGGACGCCGCGCCCCAGGCGAGGGTGGCGGGAGCGAAGGAGGCGCCGAGGAAGGGCCACAGCAGGAACTCCACCGTGAGTGAGGCCGGGGCGGCGATCATCACGGTGCGCAGGACGTGGGCCTTGCGTGCGCCGAGCCCGCCGAGGAAGTCGGCGCACCCGTAGGCCAGGGAGCTGCCCAGGGCCAGCAGCAGAGCGATCACGGGGACATCCCTTACTATCAGTGGAACGACTACACCGTACAGCGCACCGACCGGGATTCGTCAACCGAACGACCGCGCGGTGCAGTGCACTGATCCACTGCCGGAAGGGTGATGGCGATGGCCGAGACCGAGGCGGCGTTGCGGACGCTCGCGCACAACGTCCGCGCGGCCCGTACCCGCGCCGGACTGTCCCTGGACGAACTCGGCCGCCGCGCCAAAGTCAGCAAGGGCGCCCTGGTCGCCCTGGAGAAGGCCCAGGGCAATCCGAACTTCGCCACCCTGGTCCGCCTCGCCGACACCCTCGGCATCTCGGTGTCCGCGCTGATGGAAGGCCCTGCCGAGGGCCGTGTCCGGGTGGTGTCCGCCGACTCCGTCATGCCCCTGTGGGCAGGGGAGAAGGGCGGCGAGGCACGGCTCATGCTCACCACCTCCGGACCGGCCCCGGTCGAGGTCTGGCGCTGGCGGCTGGAACCGGGGGAGGAGTATCCCAGCCATCCGCACCAGCCCGGCGTCGTGGAGACGGTCAGCGTCACCGCCGGCCGGATGGTGCTCGTCGTCGACGGCACCGAGCATCCCGTCGAGGCCGGGCAGACGGCCACCTTCGACGGCGACGCCCCGCACACCTACCGTGGCGCGGGCACCGGGACCTGCCACCTGATCATGACGGTCCACATCCCGCCCGGCCCTGGCTCCGCGAGCTGACCGGTGCGGTGGGGGCGGCCACGCGGGGCCCGCGCATCGTGAGCGTCGGGCCTCAGGAACCGCCGCGCTCGCGGGGGATCTTCTGGCCGGCCTCGATCGCCACCGGCAGCCGGTTCTCGGCCGGGGGCAGCGGGCAGGTGGCCAGGTCCGTGTAGGCGCACGGCAGGTTCGCGGCACGGTTGAAGTCCAGGACGACCGTACCGTCGGCGGCGGGCGGCTCCAGGGTCAGGGATCGGTTGGCGGCGTAGGTGGTGACCCCGGAGGTCGCGTCGGTGAACAGCACCATCAGCCGGCCGCCACGGCCGGGGAACGCGGTCAGCGACAGCGGGCGCCCGTCCAGCTCGAACTCGACCCTGCCCGGGGCGTCGTACACGTGCTCAAGGCCCTCGACCGCGGCGCCCACGGTGGTCGGCCGTGGCGTGTCGAAGGGGATGTAGCGGCCCGTCACCGCCCAGCGCGGGTCGGGGGAGTAGGCGGGCGTTCCGGTGAAGGCGGTGCGCAGCGGTGCGTCCGGGTGCCGGGGGCGCACGATGTCGTGCCCGCCGCGCCTGGCGACCTCGATGACGGCGTCCTTCCAGACGGCGTCGACGCCGCCGCGCTCGGGAATCACGCCGAAGTGGTGCGCACCGCGCACCGGCGTTCCGTCGACGACCAGTTCCTCGCCGTCGTCGAGGTCCACGACGACGCCCTCGGGGCCGGTGCGCCACGTACCGGGCGCGTCGGGGAAGCGCTGCGGCCGGTCGTCGAGCCAGTGCAGGCCGGTGATCGCCAGGAACCCGTGCGGGGCGGCGAGCCGGGCCTCCTGGGCGCGGTACCAGTCCAGCCAGCTCTCGGTGAAGGCGTCACGGTCCGTTGTGGTGGCCTCGGTGGTCATGGGTTCTCCTTCGTCACGGGGGTGCGGGGGGACCGGTACGACCGGCGTGTTCAGCGGGCCAGGTCGCCGAGGAGCCGCCAGGTGCGCCGGCGGTCGGCCTCTCCGGCGATCTCGGTGCCCGAGAACACGACCTCGGTGGCGCCGGCGTCGCGGTAACGGCGCACCTCGGCCTCGACGGTCTTCTCGTCGCCGATCACGGCCAGGTCGGCGGCCCGCCGGCCGCCGGAGAGTTCGATGACCCGGGCATAGGACGGGATCTGTTCGTAGAACGCGAGATCCTCGGTGGCCTTGGCCCGCGCCGCGTCGACGTCGTCGGTGACCACGCCCGGCACGAGGGCCACGATCCGGGGCGAGGGGCGGCCGGCGGCCTCGGCGGCGGCGGTCAGGGCCGGGACGATGTGGTCGGCCAGGGCGCGTGGTCCCGCCAGGTAGGGCAGGATCCCGTCCGCCAGCTCACCGCTGACCCGCAGCGCCTGCGGCCCCATCGCGGCGACCAGCAGGGGGACGCCGTTCTCGGCGCCCGGCACCCGCGCCGGGACCGGGGTGGCGGCGGTGAGCAGTTCACCGTGGAAGTCGGCTGTGCCCGTCTCGGTCAACTGACGCAGCGCGGTGAGGAATTCACGCAGGCGGGCGATGGGGCGTTCGAAGGGCAGGCCGAAGCCGGCCTCCGTCAGGAGCTTCGTGCCCAGGGCCAGACCGAGGTGGTAGCGGCCGTGCGTGGCGGCCTGGGCGGTCTGGGCCTGACTGGAGACCAGCAGCGGGTGCCGGCCGAAGACGGGGATCGCGGAGGTGCCGACGTGCAGTCCCGGCACTTCGCGCCCGACGATCGCCGCGAGCTGGGGTGAGTCCGCGCCGAAGGTCTGGCCGAACCAGGCCGACGCGAGACCGAACTGCGCTGCCTCGCGGGCCAGTTGAACGGTGGCGTCGACCTGGTTCGGCGCGTCGGACGCGTTGAGCGCTACTCCAACAGTCATGTCAGTCAGAACGGGCGCTGGTCGGACCCGCATTCCGGTCCGTGTGTGACAGCTTCTTGTCAGTCATGTGTACGGGTTCCTGTCGGTCATGTGCACGAAGGCCCGTCCGAGGCCCAGCCCGCCTGCCGCCGGTCCGGCGCGGACCGGTGGGGGAGTGGTTCGCGCGGACCGAGGCGTTCGCGGAGCGTGGTGCCGGTGTACCCGGTGCGGTAGACCCCGCGTTCCTGTGGTTCCGGCACGAGCAGGTCGACGGTGTCGTCGAGGCCGTCGCGGATGAGGTAGGGCAGGATGGTGAAGCCGTCGTTCTCGCCGACGACCGGGCAGGATCCGCAGATCGTCCTCGGGGCGCCCGCCCGCAGCCGGCGCCGGACGCCGTCGGCGAAGGCCGCCGCGTCGTCGAAGTCGGTGCCGTGCGCGCAGAAGATGACGTCGGCGTTGCGGGCGGCGAAGTCGCGTCCCTCGCCGCAGTCACCTGCCTGGAAGATCACGGGGTGACCCCGGGCGCTGCGCGGCAAGGCCGGAACCAGGTCGACGTCGAACCGCGGCCCCTCGTGGCGCACCGGGTGTACGGCGCCGGACGTCGGCCAGGCGGGCGCGACCGCGGAGCCGGCGACGGCGCCGTCCTCCCAGCCGTCCCACAGGGCACGGGCCACGGTGCCGACCCTCCGCGCGCTGCGACGTGCGGGGCAGGCGCCGGGACGGCATCCGCCGCCCGGCGGGCGGACCGCACCGAACCGGGCGGTGGGCCTGGTCTCGCCAAGGTTCCGGGCAGGCCGCCCATGACGATGAGCACGGGAGGATCCCTGCGTCAGTCCCATGAAGGGGCGCGGTACGCACGGGCGTTGCGCACGAAGAGCTCGTGCAGGTCGCGGACCGCCCGCGGAACAGAGCCGGAGGGGCGGCGCTGCAACACCAGCAGCACGTCGGTCGCAACCCCCGCGAGCGGTCGCACGGTGATCGCGCCCCGTCGTTCCAGAGGGTCGCCGACGACGCTGAAGTCCGGCAGCACCGTGGCCCCCAGGCCCTCGGCCACCATCAGCTTGCCCATCTCCGCACCGTCGGTGGAGTACGAGAAGGACGGGGTCCGGCCGCGTAGCAGCCGGTGCACGAAGCGGTGCATGACATAGCCGGACCGCATCACGACCAGCGGCTCGCTCAGGAGGCTGTCGGTGTCCACCGCTTCCAGGGCCGCCAGCGGACTGTCCGGACGCACACACACCACCGGCCGGCCGCACAGCAGCTCCGTCGTTTCGAAGCCGGGCGGCATGTCGTCGCCCCGGAGGTAGTTCACCAGTCCCAGATCGAAAGCGCCCTCCAACAGCCCGCGGTGGATGTCCGCCTCCTGCGCGCCGACCAACTCCACCTGGGTGACCGGATGCGAGGCCCGGAACTCACGCACGGTCGGGACGACCAGCGGCACGGTGGCCGTGTTCACCGTGCCGAGCCGCACCATGCGGCTGATGCGGTGCTGGTCCCCGGCCGCGCCGCGCAGCCGGTCGACCGCGTCCAGCACGCTCATGATGTGCGGCAGCAGTTCCCGGCCCTCGTCGCTGATCTTCGCTCCGGACCGCTTGCGCTCCAGCAGATCCACACCGAGCTCACGCTCCAGATTGCGGACGGTCTCGCTGAGCGCCGGCTGGGACAGATGCAGTTCCTCGGCCGCGCGCCGCAGCGAACCGAGCCGGGTGACGGCCGTGATGTATTCGAGCTGTTCGATACGCACGCACAGGAGACTGCGCTCTCCCGAGGACCGGGTTCAAGGGAATCCCTGTCACAACCTCGTGAATACCGACTGCCATCATGTGAAATCCCGTCCGGGCATTCTTGACCGGCCGGACTCCTGCCTGGTTCGATCGACGGCATGAAGCGACAGGACCTCACGCGGCGACGCCATGTCGACCTCGCGCGTGTGTCCAGCGCCTGCTGTCGCTGTCGGGTCTGAGCGCACCCAGGGAAACCCTGCCACCCGCTCCCTCTGCGACTTCCTTCCGTGAATTCCGGTCCCCGACTCATTTCCGTCGTGACGACGGCTTCCCCGGAAACGCCGATCCAGCGCGCCTGAATTCCGCGGAACTCGTTCGTCCTGCCCGCGCGGCATTCGCCTGCCAGGAGTTCTCCATGCCCGTGTCCCCGCCGTCCAGTGGGTCCACTCCCGTCCGCTTCGCCTACTGGGTCCCGAACGTCAGCGGCGGCCTGGTCACCAGCGCCATCGAGCAGCGCACCGACTGGGGCTACGCCTACAACCGCGAACTCGCCGTCCTCGCCGAGAACAACGGCTTCGACTACGCCCTCAGCCAGGTCCGCTACATGGCCAGTTACGGCGCGGAGTACCAGCACGAGTCGGTCAGCTTCAGCCTCGCCCTGCTGCTCGCCACCCAGCGGCTGAAGGTCATCGCCGCCGTGCACCCCGGCCTGTGGCACCCGGGTGTCCTCGCCAAACTCGGCGCCACCGCCGACCACCTGTCGGACGGCCGCTTCGCCGTCAACGTCGTCAGCGGCTGGTTCAAGGGCGAGTTCACCGCCCTGGGCGAACCCTGGCTCGAACACGACGAACGCTACCGGCGCTCGGAGGAGTTCATCCGCGCCCTGCGCAAGATCTGGACCGAGGACCACGCCGAACTCGCCGGGGACTTCTACCGGTTGCGCGACTTCTCCCTCAAGCCCAAGCCGCTGAACACCCCCGAGCGACCGCACCCGGAGATCTTCCAGGGCGGCAACTCCACCGCCGCCCGCGCCATGGCCGGCCGCGTCTCCGACTGGTACTTCAGCAACGGCAAGGACTTCGACGGCGTCACCGAGCAGATCGGCGACGTCCGTGCATCCGCCGCACGGGCGGGCCGCAGGCCACCGAAGTTCGGCCTCAACGGCTTCCTCATCGCGCGCGACACCGAGGCCGAGGCCCGCGAGACGCTCCGCGAGATCGTCGCCAAGGCCGACACCCGGGCGGTACACGGTTTCCGCGACGCCGTCCAGCAGGCCGGACCGTCCACCGCCGACGGCAAGGGCATGTGGCAGGACTCCGGCTTCGAGGACCTCGTCCAGTACAACGACGGCTTCCGCACCGGGCTGATCGGCACCCCGGAACAGATCGCCGAGCGGATCGTCGCCTACAAGCGGCTCGGCGTCGACCTCCTCCTCCTCGGCTTCCTGCACTACCTGGAGGAAGTCGAGTACTTCGGCAAGCGAGTGCTGCCCCTGGTACGCGAACTGGAGGCGCAGGAAGCCGAGTCCGAGCCCGTCACCGACCACGCCTGACCGCCGCCCGCACACGAAACGACGAACCGAAAGGTCCCGCATGGCCACCGTCCTGTCCGTCTCCGGAAGCCCCTCCGCCACCTCCCGCACCGCTCGGCTGCTGCGCCACCTGGACGAGCGGCTCATCGCGCAGGGGCACGAGGTGATCCCGCTGGACGTGCGCACGCTCCCCGCCGAGGCGCTGCTCGGTGCCGACTTCGGGCACCCGGCGATCGTCCGGACCACCGCCCTGTTCGAACAGGCGGACGGGGTGGTGATCGGTACGCCCGTCTACAAGGCCGCCTACTCCGGGCTGCTGAAGTCGCTGCTCGACCTGCTCCCGCAGTACGCCCTGGCGGGCAAGACGATCCTCCCGCTGGCCACGGGGGGCACCACCGCGCACGTCCTGGCCATCGACTACGCCCTGCGCCCGGTCCTCGCCTCCATGGGCCCCGCGCACATCACGCCGGGCTGGTTCACGCTGGACAAGGACATCACGGCGGGCGAGGACGGCACGGTGACCGTCGCTCCGGACTCGGCCGAGGCTCTGGCACAGGTCACGGACCAGTTCTCCGCGGCGCTGGCCGGCCGTACGCGTCTGCTGGCGGCGGCCGGATGAGCGCCGCGCACGTCATCGCGGATGACGCCGAGGCCCTTGCCGTGGCCGCCGAACTGGCCGCGGCCTTCCGCAAGGGCGCCGCCGAGCGGGACGCGCGGCGCAGACTCCCGCACGCGGAACTGGAGCGGCTGTCCGCCTCCGGGCTGCTCGCCGTGACCGTGCCCGCCCGGTTCGGCGGGGCGGACGTCCGCGCGGACACCCTCGCCGACATCCTGCGGCTGCTCGCCACCGCCGACGCCAGCATCGCCCAGATCCCGCAGAGCCACTTCGTGTACGTCAACGTCCTGCGCGCGCAGGGCACGCACGAACAGCAGGACTTCTTCTTCGGCGAGGTGCTGCGGGGGAAGCGGTTCGGCAACGCCCAGTCCGAGGCGGGGACCACACACGTGCAGGACATCCGCACCCGGCTCGTGGGGCGCCCGGACGGCTCGTACGTCCTCGACGGCGTCAAGCACTACGCCACCGGCGCGCTGTTCGCCGACTGGATCCCCGTCCTCGCCCGCGCCGAGGACGAGACCCTGCACGTGGCGTACGTGCCGCACGACGCGTCCGGCCTCACCGTCGTCGACGACTGGGACGGCATGGGACAGCGCACCACCGCCAGCGGATCCGTCCGCCTGGAGTCGGTGCCCGTCCCCGCCGACCGGGTCGTGCCGCACCACCTCACCTTCCGGGGACCCCAACTCCACGGCGCGGTAGCCCAGTTGCTGCACGCGGCCATCGACGCCGGGATCGCCGCCGGGGCGCTGGCCGAGGCGGCGGAGTTCGTCCGTACGAAGAGCCGTCCCTGGTTCGAGAGTGTCGACGAGGGTCACGAGACGGCCGCGGAGGACCCCCTGCTGATCCAGCGGTTCGGTGAACTGGCCATCCGGGTACGGGCCGCCGACGCACTGCTCGCCGCCGCGGCGAGGTCCGTGGACGCCGCCCGCGCCGACCTGACCGACGACTCGGCCGCCGCGGCCTCGATCGCGGTGGCCGCGGCCAAGGTGACGGCGGCGGAGGCCGCGGTGGAGGTCGGCAGCGCCCTCTTCGAGGTCGCCGGTACCCGTTCCGCGCTCGACTCCCTGGGCCTGCACCGCCACTGGCGCGACGCGCGCACCCACACCCTGCACGACCCGGCCCGCTGGAAGGTCCAGCACATCGGCCGCTACGTCCTGAACGGCACCAGGCCGCCCCGGCACGGCCTCCTCTGACGAACGCCGACCACCCCCCTGATCGGAGTCCCCACGTGTCCCTCACCTTCCATTGGTTCCTGCCCACCAACGGCGACAGCCGCC
>NZ_KQ948367.1:158789-207102 GCF_001514055.1 Streptomyces corchorusii
ACCGCCCGCGCAGGTCGCCGGGAAGATCGCCTGGGTCCGGAAGCTCGCCGCGGAGCACGGCCGTACCCTGCGCTTCGGGATCCGGCTGCACGTCATCACCCGGGACACCTCCGCGCAGGCCTGGGCGGAGGCGGACCGGCTGCTGGACGGCTTCGACCCGGAGACCGTACGGGCCGTCCAGACGGGTCTCGCGCGCAGTGAGTCGGAAGGCCAGCAGCGGATGCTCGCGCTGCACGGCGGCAGCCGGGAGAGCCTGGAGATCCACCCCAACCTGTGGGCGGGCATCGGGCTGGTGCGCGGCGGCGCGGGCACGGCGCTGGTCGGCAGCCACGACGAGGTCGCCGAGCGCATCAAGGAGTACCACGCCCTCGGCATCGACGAGTTCGTCCTCTCCGGGTATCCGCACCTGGAGGAGGCCTACTGGTTCGGCGAGGGCGTCCTGCCCCGGCTCCAGGCACAGGGCCAGTGGCAGCACCCGGACGGACAGCGGGCCGTTCCCCCGGCCCAGGTGCCCTTCGCCGGCGCCGGGAGCCGGTGACATCGCAGAGATTCCGGACGTGTGGGTCCCGGGGCTCGTTCACGGGTCCCTGCCGTGCCCGGCGCATTACGCTGAGTCCATGCGGCAGGGGGCGGCGGCAGCGGTGGGGGAGTGGCGGGACTGGCGGGTCGGTGACCGGGTCCTCGGGGTGTACGAGGTGACCGGTGCCCTCGGTCAGGGCGGCATGGGGCGCGTGCACCGGGTGCGGCACCTGGGGTGGGGTACCGATCTCGCCGTCAAGAGCCCGCGTCCGGAGCTCTTCCGGGACGAGGCGGACCAGGAACGCTTCGTCCGCGAGGCGGAGACGTGGGTGGGGCTGGAACTCCACCCGCACCTGTGCGGATGCCACTACGTGCGCACGATCGGCGGGGTGCCGCGGGTGTTCGCGGAGTACGTGGACGGCGGAAGCCTGCGCGAGTCGATCGACGACGGCCGGCTCTACCGGGGAGCGCGCGACGAGGTGGTGGGCCGGATCCTGGACATCGCCGTCCAGGTGGCGCGAGGGCTGGCGCACGCCCACCTCAGCGGGGTGGTGCACCAGGACGTCAAGCCGGGCAACGTGCTGCTCGACCGGCGGGGCACCGCGAAGATCACCGACTTCGGGCTCGCGCGGGCCCGGCACTTCGGCACCCGGCCGACGCCCTCGGACCGAGTGGCCGACGGGGCAGCACCCGGCGGGGCAGCACTGGACGCGGCGACGCTTCTGGTCACGCACGGCGGGATGACGCCCGCGTACGCCTCACCCGAGCAGGTGCGGGGCGCGCCCCTGAGCCGTCGCACCGATGTGTGGAGCTTCGCGGTCAGCGTGCTGGAGATGTTCACCGGGGCGGTGACGTGGGGCGTGGGGTCCGCCGCCGGGGCGGCGCTCGCCGCGTACCGGCTGAGCCCGCCGCCCGACGCCCCGGTGGCCTCGATGCCCGGAGCGCTCGCGGACCTGCTGGAACGCTGTCTGCGCGAGCGCGTCGAGGAGCGGCCCGACGACCTGGCGGCGGTGGCCGGGGAGTTGGCCGAGGTGTACGCACGCGAGGTTGCCCGGCCGTACCCGCGCCGGGCGGAGAACGCCGCCGTGCACCGGGCCGACGGGCTGAACAACCGGGCGATGTCCCTGCTCGACCTCGGCCGGACGCGGGAGGCGGAGGCCGCGCTGGCCGAGGCGCACGCCGCCGACCCGCAGCACCCGCAGGCCACGTACAACCTCGGGCTGCTCAGGTGGCGGTCCGGCACGCTCGCGGACGACGCGCTGGTGGACCGGATGGAGTCGGCGAGGGCGAGCGCGGAAGGGCCCTCGCCCGCCGACCACCTCCTCGCCCACGTGCACCTCGAACGCGGCGATCACGAGTCCGCCCTGCCCCTCCTGCGCGCGGCGTCCGCGACCGCGGAGGCCACCGCGGACGCGGACGCCGGCACGGCCCTGCGCGACGCGCTCGCGCACGCCGAACGCGAACACGCCGCCGGCGGACGCCTGCTCGCCACCTTCACCGGGCACCGGGCGGTCGTGCACGCGGTGAGTCTCAGCGCGGACGGCAGCCGCGCGCTGTCCGGTGACGACGCCGGGGACGTACGGCTGTGGGACACGGCCACCGGCCGCCCGCGCGCCCTCAAGGGACATCGGGCCGCCGTGCACGCGGTGTCGCTGAGCCCGGACGGCCGTCTCGCCCTGACGGGTGGGCACGACGGCGACGTACGGCTGTGGGACACCGGAACCGGCCGCTGCCTGCGCAGGCTCTCCGGGCACACCGGCTCGGTCCGCGCCGCCCGCCTCGCCCCCGACGGGAGCACCGCCCTGACCGGCGGCTGGGACGGCACCCTGCGCTGGTGGGACGTGGCCACCGGCCGCTGTCTGCGGGTCGTCGACTCCCCTGAGGGTCCGGGCGGGGCGGGCCGCGAGGTCAACGCCGCCTGCCTGAGCGCCGACGGCCGGCTCGCCCTGTTCGTGGGCGGTCGGACCGTACTCTGGGACCTGGTGGAGGACCGCCGTGTGCGGACCCTGGACCGCGGCACGATCTGGCCGGCCGCGCTCAGCCACGACCGGCGGTACGCGCTGACCGGCGGAGGCGACCGGGCCCTGGTGTGGTGGGACCTGGCGACCGGCCGGTCCCTGCGCACCCTGCGGGCGGACGCCCGGCCCCCCTGGACGGCGGAGCTGAGCGCCGACGGGCGGTTCGCGGTGACAGGGGCCATCGGCGGCACGCTGCGCTGGTGGGAGCTCGCCACCGGGCGCTGTCTGCGCACCTACGACGCGCACTTCTCCCAGGTGACCTCGGTGAGCCTGAGCGGGGACGGGCGGCGGGTGCTGACCGGGGGCGACCACCGGGTACGCCTGTGGCAGCTCCCCGCCCCCGACGCGTACACCGCGCCCTTCCGGATCTGCCGCCCCCGCTCCCACACCGAACTCACCCGGTACGACGACCGGGTCGCCGCGCTGCTGGACGACGCCGAGTCGGCCGCGGGACGGCAGCGGTACGCGGACGCGCTCGCCCTGGTGACCGAGGCACGCGCCCTGCCGGGGCACGAGCGGGACACCCGGGCCCTGGCGGCCTGGCACCGGCTCTCGCTGGTCACCGTCCGGACGGGGGTGCGCGGCGCCTGGCCCGCCGGGACCGTCGAGCTGCCCACGAACGGTACGCAGGCCCACGCCACCGCGGACGGCCGGCGCGCCCTGTGCGCGGACCTGGGCACCCTGCGTCTGTGGGACTTCGAGGACGGCGGCCGGTGCGTGCGCACCTTCGACGGGCACGAGGGAGCGGTCGAGGCAGTCTCCCTCAGCGCCGACGAACGCCTCGCCCTGTCCGGCGGGGAGGACGGGACGGTCCGCCTGTGGGACGTCCGCACCGGTCGCTGCCTGAGCGTCCTCACGGGGCACGGGGCGAAGGTCCGCTCGGTGAGCTTCAGCGGCGACGGGCGCTTCGCCTTCTCCGGCGGGGAGGACGGGTCCGTGCGCTGGTGGGAACTGGCGACCGGACGGATGCTGCGGGCCTACGAGTACGGAGGGCAGGGGGTGTACTCGGTGTGCCCCAGCGCCGACGGGCGGTTCCTCCTGTCCTGCGGCGAGGGCGGCAGGGCGCGGCTGTGGGAGCTGGACTCCGGCCACCGCGTGCGGACCTTCGAGGACCTGGACCGCGACGCCGTGACGGACTCGCCGCTGCTGGGCATCCTGCACTCGGCCCGGCTCACCGCGGACGGGCGGCACGCGGTGACCGCCAACGGCGACGGGCGGGTGGCGCTGTGGGACGTGGCGGGCGGGCGGTGTCTGCACGTCTTCGAGGAGCACGTCGGGAGCGACGGGCACGCGGAGCCGATGACCTCGGTGTCCCTGAACACGGACGGCCGCTTCGCGCTGGCCGCCAACTGGGACACGACCGTGCGGCTGCTGGATCTGCGGGCCGGACGCTGCCTGCGCACCCTGGGCGGGCACCGGCGCTGGGTGCTGTCGGTCCACCTGAGTGCCGACGGGCGGTACGCGGTCTCCACCGGGACGGACCGGACGCTGCGCCGGTGGGAGCTCGACTGGGAGCTGGAGGCCAGGGAGCCGGCGGACTGGGACGAGGGCGCCCGCCCGCACCTGGAGGCGTTCCTCGCCGCGCACACGCCGTTCGGACGGCCCGTGCCGCACGGCCTCCAGTCGGTGTCGTACGACCCCCGGCTGGCCCGGCACGGACGGCCGGTGTGGTCCGAGGCCGACGCGGACCTGCTGCTGCGTCACCTCGCACGGGCCGGATACGGGTGGCTGCGGGCGGACGGTGTGCGGGCGGAGCTGGAGCGGATGGCCGCGGCGTGGCAGGGTCCGCGTCCGCTGCCCGCGCCGCGGACGGGGCAGACGGGGCTGCTCAGTTCAGCAAGGCGTCGATATCGGGCCTGGCGAGGACGCCCGCGCAGCTGACGCAGACCGGCCTGCGCAGCACACGCCGGGTCACGCACCGGTCGCAGAAGTAGGCGCGGCAGCTCGCGCAGTGCCAGAAGACCACGGCCCAGTGCTCCGGGTCGTTCCTGGCGACCGGGTTGCCCCCCGGCACGCGCGACACCGACAGCAGACGCTCACAGCCCTGCCGGGAACACATCATGACGGCCATGGAACGGACCGTAGCAGCGCGGGGGGACGGAAGACAGTGGACCGGCAACAGCCTGCGGGCACTCAGGAGTTGGAGGAACCCCCGCCCCCCGTGTGGCTGCCGCCCGCCGTACGGGTCAGCCGCCGGGCCTCGTCCTCGATCCTGCGCACCACGCTGCCGCCGCTGCCGTCGTCGACCCCGCTGGCCAGCAACTGCGCGGCGACGGTGGTGAAGTACTGCGCGGCGGCCAGCACATGGCCGTAGGCGTCGACGGCCTCGCCGTCGCGCAGCCGCAGCAGTGCCTGGGAAGCGTCGCTCATCACCCGGACGACCTGCTGCGAGAGCTGCGCGCGGGTCTCGGTGGGCAGCCCCACCGCCCGCCCGACCTGCCGTTGGATGCTGTTGCAGGACCGCTCCAGCTCCTCCAGCAGCGTGAAGTCACGGCGGACCGGGGGGCCGAGCCCCGCCGAGGGGTAGGAGCTGTTCCGCAGCAGCAGGTGGGTGAGCGCCTGCGGCTCGTACCGGTGCAGGTCGATGGCGTGGGTGGCACCCAGCGCGGGCCGGAAGCACGGATGGATGTGGAACTCCGTCTCGTGCGGCTGTACGGGCACGTGGGCCCCGCCCGTGTAGACCACGTCGTTGCCGCGCCGCACCCCCAGGAAGCCCACCCCGTACAGCGTGTCGACCACGCCGGGCGCGGTGAGCCCCTCGGCGTACGCGGGGTACTGGCGGTGCAGGGTCTCGGCGACGGTGTCGAAGCGGGCCTCCAGCGCGCTGCGCATCACCACGTAGCCGGTGTTCTGGAACATCACGAACAGCTGTGCCAGGAAGGGGTGGGTGACCAGGTACTCCTTCGCCAGGTCTTGCAGCTTCCACTCCGAGAACTGCCGGGTGGCGAGCAGGACGTCGCTCTCGTGGATGCTCTGGTGCCCCCGCTCGACGGCGGTGTCCCGGCACGCGTTGAGGTACTGGATCGCGTCGCGCGGGCGGGGCAGGGCGCGGCCGAAGAGGAAGTCGGCGGTGTCCTCGCCGCCCACGGTCGGCGGGAAGACCTCCCGCCACAGCCGGTCGCCGGTCAGCTCGGCGCCGGCCGACGCGCGGGCCCGGGCGAGAGCGAGGTCCCGCAGGCCGGTGGCGGTCCACTGGATGCGCAGTTCCTCGCTGTGGAACTTGTCGCCCTCGCTGAAGTCGAGGGTGTCGTAGATGTCGGCGCGCAGGAAGAGCAGACAGCGCAGCGCCTTGCCGTACGCGCCCGAGACGTGCTTCGCCGCCAGCAGCAGCCCGATGACCATGGCGTTGCTGTCCGGGTCGCTCGACCAGATCTGCTCCAGCTGGTCCACGAGCAGCAGGAGCGGGGCGTGCGAGCCCGCGCAGTCCAGATCCGCGAACGCCTCCGCCACGCCCCGCTCGACGACCTCCAGCTGACGTGCGGCGCGGGCGCCTTCGGAGGCCGGCGGGGCACCGCCCACATCCACCGCCGCCTTGACGCCGAAGGCTTCGAGGGACAGCGACGTCTGGAGCCCGGTCACACCGTGCAGCAGCCGGTCGTAGAGACGGGGCTCGCCCGCGGACTCGCCGTTCGCGCGCAGGAACCGCCGCAGTGTCCTGACCGGGCGGGGCAGTCGCCGCAGCCCGTGGACCCGCTTGGCGTGGGCGACGATGTGCCGCGCGGCTTGGACGGCGAAGACGTAGCGCCAGATCAGCGACTTGGCCGTGTCACCGGTGAGCCCTTGCAGCTCGAACCGGCGGATCTCGTCGCCCGCCGCGTCGTCGGGGGTGATCAGGGCGGTGCCGCCGGGGTGGACGCCGTCGGCCGTCAGACGCATGCAGATGGCGCTCTTGCCGGAGCCCTTGCGGCCGATGATGAGCATCTTGCGGCCGGACACGGCCGCGTCGTAGGCGGCGGTCCGCAGGAACCCCTCGCGCAGCAGGCCGTCGGACATGTCCCGCTCGGCGTCCTCCCGCCCGAAGTAGAGGCGCTCCACTACACCCGACGGCCCCGTCATGGATCCCCCAACTCCCCTGCCCGGCTCGGTCCTCGCTGGGCATGATGCCAGCTTGCGGCCGCCGGTTCCCGCCGGCTCCCGCCGCTTTCCGCAGCGGCGTCGGGCGGTCGGGCGGGGCCGCGCCGCCGTTCGAGCAGGGAGCGTAGGGCGTTCTCCAGCGCGATCCAGCTCTGCCCGTCGATCACGCAGTGGATCGCCGCCATCAGCACCCAGGAGTCCCCGCGTCCCCCGCGATCAGGGCGAAGCGCACTGGCCGGTTCCGGACGGCGCCGTAGGCGGGCACGTCGAAGTACGGGAACCAGTAGTGCTCATGGCTCCAGAGCCCGGTGCCGGGTGCCGGGGTGCGCCGGTGTTCACAGGGGTGCCGCCTCGGCCAGGGTGCTTCGCCGCACCTGCTTGTTGACGAAGGCCCCCGCGGCCACCAGGACGTTGGCGCCGACCATGTTGAAGACGGCCACCGTCCAGTACATTCCGTGGGGGCTGTCGCTCGCGGCGCAGACCCAGCCGCCCACGACCACGTTCCCGCCGAAGTAGACGGCGTTCAGCAGGACCGCGAGCCGCCCGCCGCCGATGTGTTCCAGGAGCGTCAGGGCGACCAGGACCGGGCCCTGCACCGCGTAGGTCAGGGCCACGACGCCCAGGTACTCGCTCGCCACCGCGGCGGCGTCGGTGTCGCCGGTCATCACCTGGGCGATGGCGTCGCGGGCGAAGAACGTCACCACGGCGATGGCGGCGAAGACGGCGAACGACAGCACGATGCCGCCGCGGTACGTCACCCCCAGCGACGCGTACGCACCCGCGCCGCGCAGCTGGTTGAAGATGATCGCGGTGGCCGAACCCAGCACGATCCCGGGCATGAGGATCAGGCTCTGCACGGACGACGCGGTGGAGAATCCGGCGACGGTCGCCTCGCCGTACGGCCCGAGGACCCAGAGCAGGGCGAGGCTGTAGAAGGAGATGAGGCCGAGCGTCGCGCCCACCGGAACGCCCACGGACCGGACGTGGCCGAGCACTTCGCGCCGCCACGGCGCGCGTTGTCCCGGCCGCCAGAGCCCTGCCCGGCGCATCAGCCACAGGCCCGCGGAGGTACCGGCCAAGGCGCAGACGGCGGCTGCGACGGGCAGGCTGTTGATGCCGAGGCCGGTGCCCAGGCCGAGCCAGGCCACCAGAGCGACTTCGGTGAAGGAGCTGACCAGGGTCAGCATGAGCCCCTGCCGGGCGAACCCGAAGCCGCGCAGCGCGGACGCGCACAGCGTGGGCCCGGAACCGAGCAGGCTGACGACGGACATCCAGCGCAGGAACCACACGAACTCCGCTCGCGCCGTGTCGGACACGTCGAAGAGATGGGCGAAGCCGGGGGCGCCCAGCGACAGCACGACGGTGAGCGACGCGCCGAGGACGACCCACACCTTCGTCATGCTCACCGTGAGCGGGAAGACGTCGTCGGGTTTCTCACGGCCCTTGCTGAGCGAGCAGGCGACCTGGGCGCTGACCGCGAGCGCGGCGTTGATCGCGCTGAACACCATGCCCAGCGGCAGGAAGAGCGAACGCACGTACAGGGCCTGGTCTCCCATCCGCCCGACCATGGCGACCAGGGTCAGCATGGTGAGATAGCCAAGGAGATCGCCGAGCGCCATGGGGACGGCCAGGCGGCCGATCTTCCGCGCTACCCGCGTCGGCGGCGCGTACGGTAAACCCCTCGCGTCCCCGTGCTCTGTCACCGGCGTCCTCCTTCTCCGTGGCGCGTGCGGGACAGTCCTCGATGCCGGTGGGGAACTCACGGCCCGTCCGGAACGCTGGCCTTCCGTCGGCGCGGTGCGTGGCACAACGGCTGTCCCCGGCGAGAAGGGCAAGCGCCGCGGCGACGCCTCATTCGCTTCAGTCGCTCGTCTCCATCAGGGTATGTGGGGAGCGGGCCGCATGGGTCGTCAGCCCGCCGGGACCGGCGAGCTGACGAGGATCGTGCCAGTGGAGAGCAGGCCGATGTAAGGTGCCGCCCGTCAGTAGCTGCCGGTGCAGTCGACGTTGTCGGAGCCCCGGGCCTTCCACGTGCCGCACGCCCAGGCCTTCACGTTCTTGTCGCTGACCATGACGCTGTAGAAGTGGCCGCGGCCGTACGTCGTGTACTGCTTCCCCCGGCTGTTCTTGATCACGATCTTGGAGCCGGACGGGGCGTTGATCCTGAAGCGGCCCCAGGCGGCCCGGCACGAGGGGCTGTAGCGCAGCTCCATGGCCGTGACCGGACCGGCGCCCTCGGCCACGGTGCGGGCGTCGGCCGCGCAGGTTGTCTTGCCGGGGTTCAGGCCGTTGCAGGAGGAACCGAGGCAGTGGGTGGCGGCGGAGGCGGAGGGCGCGGCGACCAGGCCGCCGGCCAGCAGCGCTCCGGTGCCCAGGAGGACGGTCGCGAGGTGCTTCATGGGATGCCTTTCCACGTCGGATCGGGGGTCGGGAGCCGGCGGCGTGGCTGCCGCCGTGGCGGGTGATGTCCCGGTGGCCGCCTGCGCGGGCGTGGCGAGCCCGGGGCGGGGGCGGAGGTGCCCGGCCGGTATCCGGGGCGGGCCGGGCACCTCGGGAAGCATCAGTAGTACGTGATGTCCCAGTGGTTGGCCCAGTTCTCGTCGGCGTAGTCGATGACCGTCCTGCCGCCGGAGGTGACGCGCCACACCCAGGCGCCGTCACCGCGCTTGTGGTGCTTCCTGGAGTGCCCGTGGATGTAGTTGGTGACGCACGAGGTGCGGGCCACATCGACCTTGTAGCCGTTCCAGTGGCTGTACGTGCCCCCCGCGTGGCCGACCTCGGTGCCGCCGGTGATGACGATCCGGCAGCCGCTCTTCCGCTTCAGCGCGATGACCCCGTCGACCGTGCGGACCCGGATGTCCTGGAGGCTGGTGCAGTTCTTGTTGTTGCGGTTGGTGCAGTTGCCCGAGGACGAACGGGTGATGCCCGCCGCCCTCAGCCGTGCCGCGGCCTGCGCGTCACTGAGCTTGCCGCCGCCGCCACCGGTGCCGCCTCCGCCCCTCACCAGGGCGGCCCACGTCTGGACGTCGACGACTCCGTTGGCGGTGAGGTGCTTCGCCCTCTGGAAGGCCTTGACCTTCGCGGCGGTACCCGAACCGAAGACCCCGTCGGCAGTGACGGCGTAGCCGTTGTCGGTGAGCTGGCGCTGCACGGCCTTCACGGCCGCACCCTTGGAACCGGACTTGACCGTCATGACCAGCTTGGTCCAGGTGTTGGGTCCGACGATGCCGTCGGCGGTGAGGTGCTTCGCCCTCTGGAAGGCCTTGACCTTCGCGGCGGTACCCGAACCGAAGACCCCGTCGGCGGTGAGGGTGTAGCCCCGCGCGGTCAGCAGCAGTTGGACCGTGGCCACGTCCACGCCGCGCTGGCCGGACTTGACCGTCGGCCAGGACGCCCGCACGGCGGTGTCGGCGGTGGAGCCCGCACGCGCGGCGCCGGGCAAGGCGGTCGCCGCGGCAGTGGTGACGTCGGTCGCCGTGATGCCGGCGGCCAGGGCCGTGGCGAGGAGCACGGACGCGGCCAGGCTCCTGCGGGGCCTCTCGGCAGTGGTGAGCATGGTTTTGCTTCCTTTCCTGATCTGATGTGAGGTGCGGCCCTGGAAGGTTCACGCGGGTGGGATTTCCGGGTATCGGCCGGCGGCCCAGGATTTCCGCTGACCGAATTGATTCCGGAAACTCGTCGTCGCGTTGCGGACGGTGTTCCTTCAACAGGTCTTCGAACGGCCGTCCGTCGCGCATTTGAGCGTGATGGGTGCCGCGGAGAAGACGACAGCCCTACGGGGGCGCGTCGAAACACGCATGGATCAGGTCCCCTTTCAAGGCGGTTGTCAGCGCGGCGTCTGTGGCGATTCGCTCCGGAAACGAGCATGGCGTCGGCATGGCCGCACCACCAGCGCATCGGGGCACCCAGCGGCGTCCCGGGATTTCTCAGGCCGCTCACCTGCGGATTCGTCCGACGCTGCGAAGTCCCGGGACAGCCCAGCGGCCCCTCGCCGCCGACCGGGGAGCGCTCGGCCCCCGGCCACGGCGCGCCGGGTTGGCCGATGACCGGAATCTGTCCGCGGGCACATGTGCAAATACGGAAGCCCTCGCACCGGCGCCGGCACTGGCCATACTCGGCAGGAGCGGCACCGCGGGAAGGAGCAGGGTGAGGTGGAAAGCACTGCCCCCGTCACTGGACGACAACGGGCGGCGGTTCGTCAGCACGCTGCGGCAGTTGAAGGACCACAGCGGGCTGACACTGAAAGCCCTCCAGGCGAAGACCTATTTCAGTGCCTCGTCATGGGCCCGATATCTCAACGGCACGGCATTTCCTCCCGTAGCGGCGGTCGAGGCGCTGGCCCGGATCGCCGACGAGGATGTCGGTCCCTTGCTGGCGTTGCGCGATACCGCGGAAAAGACGTGGAAGACGGCTGAGGAAGGCACTTCTGCCGTCGGGCACCAGACGGAACGGGCGACGAACGGTCCGGGCACCGGCAGCCCGCGGATTCGCGTCGCGGCCTTGTCCCTGGCCGGGGGAACGGTCCTCTTCTCCGCCGTGCTCTCCGTGGCGCTGGTCCTCGACACCCACCGCCCGGCGCCCGGTTCCGCGGGGGGATCCGGCTCCGGTGCCGGAAAGTACGAGTGCCACTACACCCGGCACGGCGATCTGCTGTTCGCCGGGAACAGCACCACGTCGTCCCGTCAGGTGATGCTCAACAGCACCGGTCCGGACGCCGCCGAGGTGCAGTGCCTGCTGCTCCGCCACGAGCTGTCCCCGGGCGACGTCGACGGGTACTTCGGGCCCCGCACACAGACCCAGGTCGAACGGCTGCAAGAGCAGGGGCACATACCCGCCGACGGTGTCGTGGGGGAGGACACCTGGCGCCTGCTGCGGCATGCGCGGTGATCACTGACCGGAAAGCCGGAACGGGGGTTTCGACGATGAAGAAGTACGCGAAGGGAACACGCCCGCGCCCGCTGCCCCCCGCTCTGCCGGAGGCCTGCGCGAGCCTGATCGAGGGGCTGCGGGAACTGAAGGACCGCAGCGGACTGACGCTGGCGGAACTGGCCGGGCTGACCGCCATCAGCACATCCTCCTGGGAGCGCTACCTCAACGGCAAGCAGTTCCCGCCCCGGCACGCCGTCGAGGCCCTCCGCCTGGCAGTGCGGTCGTCCGACGCCGGCATCCTGGACCGGTGGGCGCGCGCCGAAGCGGTCTGGAGCGGACGTGACCTGGACGTCACCGCGCCGGGAGAGGTCTTGCCCGCCTCCGCCGGGTACGTGTCGAGCAAGGCCGCGCCCCGAGCACCAGGCCCTCATCCGGGGCCGGTACCGCGGCAGACGCCCGGCCCCGTACACGCCCTCTTGCTGGCCGCCTCCGAGAAGATCGGCGCACACCCCGTCGTCACGGTGATCGGTGTGCTCCTCGCTTCAGCCATGATGATCGTTCCGGCCGCGCTCTACCACACGTCCCACAACGCCGCCCCGGCATCCACGGTGTCCCTCCCACCGATCTGCCGGCTGACGTCGTGTGCCGGCCGTGACCCCAGGACCACCGCGTGCGAGGACCCGAAGACCCTGGCGTCCTACACCGCCACGGACGGGACCCGCCTCGAACTGCGCCTCAGCCCCCGGTGCCAGGCAGGCTGGATCCGTGCCCGGCCCACCCACGCCGGCTTCCGCATCGAGATCAGTTCTCCGGGCCAGCGCTCCCGCAGCAACACGGCGACGCGGCGCTCCGCCATCGAGGACCTCGTCACCACACCCATGATCGCCGCCCCGCAGCCCTCCCGCCTCCGCGCCTGCTACTACGCGTCCGCCGACCGTCCCGGCAGAGAGTGCTTCACCCCCTAGCGGTGCTTCCCCGGGGCCTGGTTCGGCTGGTGATGAGCCCCCAGGCCGCACGCCCGCGCGACGCCGGCGGGCGGGGACGCTCACCTCCCCACCCGACCGTTCGCCGCGCGGCGCCGCGCCCCGCGCTACGGCTTCGGGGTGCACGGATCCTTGGAGACGCATTCCGCGAAGTGAATCGAGGAAGTGATGCCGTTCAGCACTCCGTAGGACTTGTAGAGCGAATGCTGGCAGTCCTCCCCTTGGACGTACTCTTCGATCACGAACTTGCGGTACTCGACCATCGGCTTGGTGTAACCGCGCTTCCCCGGCCCCACTTTCAAGGTGTTCGTCACCGTCCTGCCCTTGGAAACGGTCTTGGCGATGTCGTAGCTGGTCTTCGCCTCCACCTTGCCGATCCCCCAGTCCAGGCTGCCGCCGGCCTCGCGGTGATAGGTGGAGGAACGGGTCGTGTCGGTGCGGATCGCGTACTTGAGGGTGGAGGTGGTCGAGGCGGCGTTCCTCTTGCTGACCGTGGGGCCGATGCTCTTGTACGTCGGGCGGCCCAACTTGGTCACCTTGAAGTAGAAGACCTCGTTGCAGCGAGCCGGTGCAGCCGATGCCGTCGCGGGAATCACGAAAGACCCCAGAACGAGCGAGGACGTCGCGAGGCCCGCCACGGCCAGGTTCCTCTTCACGCGGTTCATTCTTTCCCCCTTCTTCTACGCGCCGTCGGCATCTCCGGCCGCGGCGCCTGGTCTTGAGCCGGTGTGGGGCGAGGTCACCCCGTGGTGTCCCGCTTCCACGGACCGCAGATGTCACGGGCGACAGGAACGTCGACGCAGACGCGGTACTTGATCGTCTGGCCGCCGGCGAAGGCGCGGTGGAAATCCACGTGCGTGCCGCAGCCACCCCTGTGATGCAGCCTCACCGTGCTCCCTTGGGCCCTTTGGTACTCGGTATAGACGCTGCGGCCGTCGCAGCTTGTGTCGGAGACCCGGAAGTCGTCGGTACCGCTCCAGTAGTTCACCCGGCCCCGTTCCGTGCCATTGGTGTACACCGAGGCATTTCCCGTCGCCGAAGCCGGTGCCATGGCCATGACTGACACGACACCGGCGGCACAGACGGCCACCGCCGTGCGGGCGAGAGTTCGTGTGTCCATCGAAAAGGAATCCCCCTGTGCTGGTTTCGGTTTCACTCGCTGGCGTACGCGTTTCACGGTAAGTGGCAGCACCATGAATTGCGTTAGCGCTGAGTGCAGGCCTGCTTGGCGATGCGTCTACACCTGCTCTTGGGAACTCCCGCCCGGACCCGAGGACATCGGCTACGACGCCCGCGGTGACGTGCTGTGGACCCTGGGCGAGTACGCGCCCGGGGACGACGGCGACAACCCCGGCACGTACTACACCTGGTACGTGTACGCCCTGAAACGCTGAAGGGGCGACGGAGACCGACGCGGCGTGCTGGCCTCGGCCGAGGTGGCGTGCGCGTCACCTCGGCGCCGGTGCCGCAGCCGTCGTGGGCGGTGCCGATCCGGCCTTCGGACGGCGTCTCGCGGTCATCGCCGGGATCAGGGCGGGGAGGACGAGCGCGGCGGAGGCCGAGACCACGCCGCCCAGGAGCAGGGTGGAGCGGACGCCCAGGGCATCCGACACCATGCCGACCAGCGGGGCGCCCACCGGAGTGCCGCCGAGGAGGACCAGGAAGTAGACGGACATGACGCGGCCCCGCAGGTGCGGGTCGGCATGGAGCTGTGTCAGCGCGTTGGCGGTCGTGGTCACGGTCACCGCGGCGAAACCGGTGGGCAGCAGCAGGGCCAGGAACGTGCCGTAGCCCGGCATCAGACCCAGTGCCGTCTCCAGTGCCCCGAAGACGACCGTGGCGGTGGTCAGACGGCGTACCGTGGGGTGCCTGCCGCGGCTCGCCCCGTGGAGCGCGCCGGCGAGACCGCCCAGGGCGTACGCGGCGGAGAGCCAGCCGAAGGCGGCGGCGCCCGTGTGGAAGGCCGTGATCGCCACCAGGGAGATGGTCACCTGGAAATTGAGGCCGAAGGTGCCGACGAAGGCGATCAGGACCAGCGGCAGGAGCAGTCCGGGCGTGGAGGCGATGTGGCGGAAGGCGTCGCGCAGCCGGGTGCGGCCGGGCCGGGGCCGGCCGCGCTCGCCCGGGGCGCCCGCGCCGTCCGTCCTGAGGGTGACCAGACCGTAGAGGACGGCCAGGTACGAGGCCGCGTTCACGAGGAACACCGGGCCCGTGCCGAAGGCGGCGACCGTCAGGCCGGCTAGGGCGGGGCCGACGGCGCGGGCCACGTTGAACTGGGCGGAGTTCAGGCTCACCGCGGTGGGCACGAGCTCGCGCGCGACCAGATCGGAGACGTAGGCGCCCCGGGCGGGGCCGTCCACGGCGGTGGCGGTGCCCAGGGCGAAGGCCAGCGCGTAGACGGACGGCAAAGTCACCTCCCCGGTGACGGTCAGCAGCCCGAGCAGCAGCGACTGCGCCCCCATGGCCGTCTGGGTGAGCAGCAGCAGCCGCCGCTTGGGGTACCGGTCGGCGAGGACGCCTCCGGTCAGGCCGAACAGCGTCTGGGGCAGGAACTGCAGTGCGGTCACGATGCCGACCGCGCTGCCGCTGCCGCCGGTGAGGTGCAGGACGAGCAGGTCCTGGGCGGCGCGCTGCATCCAGGTGCCGATGTTGGACGTCAGCTGTCCGAGCAGGTGGCGACGGAAGTTCCGGACGGTGAGTACGGCCTTCACCGGCAGGCGGGGGCCCGCGCTCATGGCAGCCGGCGGGCGTACGCGCCCGGGTCGGGCACCTCGGCTTCCTCGACGTGGTGGAAGGTCGGGTGGGGGTGCATGAGGAAGCCGTGGTGGGAGATGTTCCAGGCGTAGGCGCCGGCCATGGCGAAGGCGACCCGGTCGCCGACGCGCAGCCGTGCGACCCCGACCCGGCGTGCCAGGACGTCCTTGGGCGTGCACAGCTGTCCGACCAGCGTCACCGGCTCGTCGCGGACCTCCGGCCGGTCCCAGGGCCTCGGCCAGACGTCGTCGGGGATCACCTCGAAGGGCTGGTCGTGCTGTTTCGCGCTCGGGGTGCGCAGATGGTGGGTGCCGCCGCGCAGCACGGCGAACGCCTGGCCGCGGCTGAACTTGATGTCGAGGACCTGGGTGACGTACCACCCGCAGTAGGCGGTGACCGAACGACCGGGTTCGATCCGCAGGGTGAGACCGGGGTGGCGGGCCAGGAGCGGGCGCAGTCCGGCGCCGAACGCGGGCCAGTCGAACCCCTGGTGCGGGTGCGCGTAGTCGACGCCCATCCCCCCTCCGACGTTCACCTCGGACAGGCACACGCCGCGACGGTGCGCCGCCCAGTCCTCGGCCCAGGCCAGGGTCCCGTCGACGAGCGCCAGGTGGGCCGGGGCCGTGAGGCCGCTGGCCAGGTGGAAGTGGAGGCCGCGCAGCCGGACGCCGGGGACGGCGGCGATCAGCTCCAGGCAGCGGTCCAGCCGCGCGGGGTCCATGCCGAAGGGGCTGGGCCGGCCGCCCATGACCAGGCCGGCCCGGCCGAGATCGGCAGGCAGGTCGACGGGGAGGTTGACGCGGAGGAGGACGTCGACGGTCCGACCGTCCAACAGGCCCGTGAGCAGACGCAGTTCGTGTTCGCTCTCGATGTGCAGGCGCTCCACTTTGGCGTCGAGCGCGTGGGCCAGTTCCGTCGGTGTCTTGCCGGGGCCCCCGAAGGCGACCGGCGCGTCGGGCAGCAGCGCGCGGACATGGCCGAGTTCGCCGCCGGAGGCCACCTCGAAACCGTCGACGTGACCGGCCAGGGCCCCGAGGACCCGGGGGTCGGAGTTGGCCTTGGCCGCGTACAGCAGCCCGACACGGTCCGGCAGTGCGGCCCGGACGGCGTGGACGTGCTCGCGCAGGGCCGGGAGGTCGTAGACGTACGCGGGCAGGTCGTCGTCGGCCAGCCGGACGACGCGGTCCAGCAGGGCGGCCCTCACCGGATCGCCTCGCGGGGGAAGTCCGCGCCGAGGGGGCTGGTCAGGGGGACGTAGGTGGCGTGCCGGTCGGCCTTGCGGGACCAGCGCAGGAGCAGGTTGGCCTTCGCCGGCAGCGGTACTCCGGACAGCAGGGCGCGCAGGCGCGGCGGTTGGGCGGCGGTGCGGGCGTAGGCGTGCAGGTGGTCGCGGACCAGGCCCCACAGGGCGGGTTCCAGGGTCGGGTCGAGGTCGGCCAGGGCACCGAGCACTTCGGCCGCGTGGTTGACCAGGAGGCAGTACGCGACCCGGTTCCAGCCGCGTTCCGGGTCGTAGGTGAGGGGACCGCGGACGTCCTCGGGCAGGTCCGCGAGGGCGCGCTCGTGGGGGCCGGGCAGGAGCTTGGTGCCCTCCAGGTCGCGGAAGAACATCTGTGCCGGAGTGCCGTCCGCGTGCACGCCCACGACGACGTTCTGGAGGTGGGGTTCGAGTACGACGCCGTGTTCGAAGTAGGCGGCCAGCACCGGGGGCAGCAGCAGCCGCAGGTACGCGTCCCACCAGGCCAGTACGTCCCCGTCACCGCGGGCGAGCAGACGGGAGACGTGCGCCGCGCCGGAGGGGTACTCGTCCGCCACCGCGGCGGCGAGCAGGGGCGTCACCCCGGGACGCAGGTGGTGGCGCAGGCCGGAGCGGACGATGACGCCGAGGCCCTCCAGGAGGGCGGTGTCGCCGCCCGTGTCCAGTGTGCGGTAGCCGGGCTCGGCCAGGAGCGCGCACCCGGGGAAGCGACCGGCGAGTGCGGCGAAGACGGGCCGGAGCAGGCGATTGAGGGCGACGGCGCCGGACAGCTCGTAACGGGCGTGCCGGCGAACGCAGTTGGTGAGGCGGACGTTCAGGCTGAACTTCAGGAAGGTGTCGCTCTCGACGTCGTACAGCGTGCGCACCGACGCGGTCGGCACCAGTTCCGGTCCGCTCACCCCGGTGTCGGCCACATCGCCGCGGGCCATGGCCTCGCGCAGCGCCCGGTCCTCCCCGAGCAGCCGGAACTGCCAGGGGTGCACCGGCAGGACGGCGAAGTCCGGGCCGGCCGTCGGGTGCAGCGCGTCCAGCTCGTGCAGCTCGCCCTCCTCCCGCACGAGGTGGCGCCGTACGGCCAGGTAGCGCAGGCGGAAGCGCGCGCCGGTCTCCGGGCCGTACGCCAGCCAGTCCGCCGGATCGCCGGTGCGGGACTTGGGCGTCGGGTGGAAGCGGTGGCCGAACACCAGGGACTGCTCCGACGCCACGTACGGGTCCGTGTGCGGTGTCGCGCCCGCCCGCTCTTCGAGCGCCGTGCGGATCGTCTCCCGGCTGTCGGCGACCTGGGCGAGGAACTCCTCGTTGGCGACACCCGTGCGCAGTTCCAGCTCGCGTCGGATGTGACCGGCCAGCTCCCTCCAGCCCACGGTCGTCCAGGCGTCGCCGTCGAGCCGCTGCACCGGGCCCTCGAAGCGGTGCGCTCCGATCAGCGAGACCCGGCGCAGCGGGGAACGCAGCAGGATCCCCTGGCGCGGCAGACGGAGCAGGAGGTGGTCGCCGTCGACCGTCACCTGGTGTTCGGGGGCGGAGACCTCACGGATCAGGCAGTTGAGCAGCGTGTGGGCAGTGACGGTGTCGGCTGTCGTGGCGGGCGCGCTCGCGCCGAAGGCGGTGGTGCCGGGGGCAGTGCCGGTGGTCATACGGTCGCTCCAGGGGGACGGTGGTCGGTGTCGGAGTTCAACGGCACGACGCGAGGGGATTGGGGACGGGCGTCCACCGCGCCCTGCCCGGGTCCTCGGCCAGGCGCATGGCGATGGTCGCCTTCAGGGGCATCGTGTCGCCGAGGAACGCGGCCTCGTCCTCCCGCTCCGGCAGACCGGCGTACACCCGGCGGCCGGCCTCGGCCACCACGCCCCACAGCGCCCGTGGATCGGCCCCCCGCGTCCGGCTGAGCACGTCGACCAGCTCGCTGAAGACTCCGCTGATCAGACCGCCGAACAGTTTGGTGCGCAGCGCCTCCGCGTCGTCGCCCGCGCGGGTGCCGAGCAGGGCAGGCAGGGTGAAGCCGCAGCGGGCCAGGCGGCGCGGACTGACCCGTACGCCGTCCAGGTCCCGGTACAGCACCCGCACCGGCCGCCCGTCCCGCAGGACGACGAGGGTGTTCTGACCGTGGGCCTCCAGTGCCACGCCCATGGACAGTAGCGTCAGCGCGGGCGGCAGGATCAGCCCGGCGAAGTCCGACAGCCAGCGCACCGGGTCCCCCGCCACCACGGCGGCCCCGGTCGCGTGGACGGCGGTGAGCGGAACCGCGATCTCCCCGGCGTCGAGGCAGCACTCGGTCGACTCCCGGACCATCGCCGCGAGGCTCGCCGACGGCTGCCCGTCGACGCACACCGCGCCACCGCCCAGCTCCCGCAGAACGCGCAGGCTCCCGCCGTACCCCGCCTTGTCGACGACGGCCGCGACGAGGTCGGACAGCGGGGGCCCGTCCGCGACCTCGGCCGGGGAGATGGTGCGCCGGTAGTTGGTGACCTGGACGTCGAGGGCGGTCTTGATGTGGCAGCCCGGCAGGGCGCCCAGGGGCACCAGGGTGCGCATCGACAGCAGCGGCCGGGCCGGGATCGTCTCCCGCACGACGGCCAGGTCGGGGTGGTGCACGAGCACGTGGTCCCGCTGCCACGGGTGCAGCGGCAACAGGACCGTGTCGCCGTCCCGCAGGTGCCGCGGCCAGGTCCCGGCCCCCCGCCAGCGGTCGGCCGGGACGCGGAGCAGCGCCAGCCGGACGACCGGATGGTGCTCGGGCGCGTAGGCGAGCACGTCGGCGATCGACATGCCGGTGCGCGTCCGGCAGCAGGGGTGCTGCGGATGGCCGTCGACGACCGCCTGCTCGGCATCCGCAGAGTCCTCCGGCGCGCCCCTTCCTGCGGCGTTCGCGGCCCGGGCCAGGGCCAGGTTGACGACGCTGTCGTCCAGTTCGGCCGCCAGTCGCTCCGCCGCGGGGGTGCGCAGGTCCAGCTGGGCCAGCAACTCCACCGGCCCGCTGATCGGCCCGTCCGGCCCGGATACGGCGAAGTCGTCGGGCACCTCGGCGAACGGCCGGGCGCTGGACTCGGCCGCCGAGAGCGTGCCGCCCCGTCGCAGCTCGACCACCAGGGCGCCGGCGTCCCGGCGGCGCCCGAGGACACCGGGCACGGGTTCTCGTGCGAAGGCCCCCCACAGCCGGCCCAGCACGGTGGCGCGTGCCCCCGGGAGCGCGGTCGTGAAGGGCTCCACCAGATCCGGGCGCGCGAGGCGTAGTTCATCGAGGGGCATGGGACATCCCAGGTGCTCGTGGGGGTGTGTGCCGCACGGTGCCCGGTGGCACCGGCCGTGCGACCGACGCTACGGGAGGACGATCAAGCGAATTGCCAGAGCACATACAGCGGGAAGCCCCGGATTCCCGCGATGCGGCGGATTTCCTCCCCCACCCCCGGCCGATTCCGCCGGCACCGACTTCCTCGTACGCGGTCCGCCCTTACCTCGGTTTCCCACCGTCGCCTGGGCGACCGCACCCGCGACACCCGAGGCCTTGACTCCCCGCTTACTCCCCGCTGTCCATGTCCTGGATGTCGTCGTCGCAGCACTCTTCCGCGGTTACGCCGAGCGTGCGGGATCACCGGCTCGGGGGAGGTTCCGGCGTTTGCTCCACGCCCTTCGGCGAAGGTCTGTGAGCCTTTCGGCATGCGTGTCTTGCTGATCGAGGACGACGACCGGGTGGCCCTGCCGTTGATGGAGGGACTGCGCCGTTTCGGATTCACCGTCGAACACGCCGGAACGGGGGCCGACGGCCTTGCCGCGCCGGAGGCGGCGATGGTGCTGCTGGACCTGGGGCTGCCCGACATGGACGGCCTCGACGTCTGCCGTGCCATCCGGTCCCGCTCGTCCGTGCCGATCATCATGATCACCGCCCGGGACGACGAGGTGGACCGGGTGCTCGGTCTGGAGCTGGGCGCGGACGACTACGTCTCCAAGCCCTTCGGCGTACGGGAACTCGTCGCCCGGATCCGTGCCGTCACCCGCCGCGCCCGGCCGGCGGGCGCGGACACCCCCGGTACGGAACCGGACCCCTCGGCTGACCCGGCACCGGCCAGGACGCCCGACGTCCAGCGGATCGGCCCGCTGACCATCGACCGCCGCACCCGGCAGGTACGTCTGCACCGGGCACCCATCGCCCTGGCACCCAAGGAGTTCGATCTCCTCGTCTGCCTCGCGGAGGACCCCGGAGCGGTCTGCTCCCGCCGGCAGATCCTCGACACGGCGTGGGAACCGAACTTCTTCGGCCCCACCAAGACCCTGGACGTCCACATCGCCGCGCTGCGCCGCAAACTCGGCGACTCCTCCTGGATCGAGAACATCCGCGGCATCGGCTTCCGCCTGGTTCCACCGGCCCACGCCGACACCACGTCCGCCGCGGTGCCGGCGCGCGGGGGAACACCCCGGTGACGCGGCGCCTGCTGCTCAGCCATCTGAGCCTCATGCTGTTCGTCCTGCTCGCACTGGAAGTGCCCTTCGGCGTCTTCTACGCCCGCAGCGAGCTGTCCCGCTTCTCCCATGCGGCACAGCAGGGGGCGATGACGCTCGCGGAGGTCTGCGAGGACAAGATGGAGCACGGGCTGACGGCCGACCTGCCCGAACTCGCCCGCGCGTACGGGCGGCGAACCGGCAGCCGGGTACTCGTCGCCGACCGCCGGGGCGTCGTCCTCACCGACACCGCCGCCCGGACCCCGGCCGGCGAGGACCTGTCCGCCGAGCCGGGCGTCCTCGCCGCGCTGCGCGGCCGTCCCGCCGTCGGCACCCGCAGCGACCCGTCCGCGGGCGGCGACGTCCTCTTCGTCACCGTGCCGGGTGGCTCCGCCGCCGCCGTCGCCTGTGTCGTGCGGACCACCTATCCCCTCGGGCCGATCACGGCGAAGGTCCACGCCACCTGGCTGGTCCTCGCGGCTGCCGGGCTCGGCGTCCTGGCCGCCGTCTCCGTGATCGGCTTCGCTCTCGCCCGCTCCGTCACCCGTCCCCTCCAGGCCCTCGAACGCGCCACCGCACAACTCGCCGAAGGCCGGATCACCGATCCACCGGCCGCCGACCAGGGGCCCCCGGAGCTACGCCGCCTCGTCGCGTCGTTCACGAGGACCGCGACCAGGCTCCAGCACCTGCTCCAGGCCCAGCAGGCGTTCGCCTCCGAGGCGTCGCACCAGCTGAAGACTCCGCTGACGGCCCTGCGCCTGCGCCTGGAGAACTTCGAACCGCACCTCGACCCCTGCGCCCACCACAGCCTGGACCAGGCACTCGGGGAGCTGGAGCGGCTCGGTCGCATGGTGCAGGGGCTGCTCGCGCTCGCCCGGCTGGAGAACTCCGCGATCAGGCCGGAGGCAGTCGACCTCCCTGCCGTCGTGGCCGATCGCGCGGCGACCTGGGCGGCCTTCGCCGACGAACAGGACGTCGACCTCATCGTCTGCGGGGCCGCGGCCGTCAGGGTGTGGGCGGTGCCCGGCGCCCTGGAGCAGATCATCGACAACCTGCTCTCCAACGCACTGCGTGTGTCCCCGCCGGGATCCGCCATCACCCTGGCGACCGTCGCTCCCAAGGAAGACAGCCGCACCCCGCCCATGGCCGAGCTGCACGTGACCGACCAGGGACCCGGCATGAGCGAGGCCGAACGGCAGCGTGCCTTCGACCGGTTCTGGCGAGCCGCCGACGCCGACCACGACGGCACGGGCCTCGGCCTGCCGATGGTCCGGCACCTCACCCGCGCCGGCGGTGGCGAGGTCACCCTGGAGGCGGCTCCCGGCGGTGGACTCGACGCCGTCGTCCACCTCCAGCGGGCCGGAAGCCGCGCGCACCGGGGACACCCGGGCACCTCAGCGGACGTGGTCCCCGCAGGCCGTTCCACGCCCGCGAGGTGACTCGACGCCCGAGGGGGCGTCATGCCCGGCCTGCCCGGCACGCGGGCGCTCTCCGCGTGCGGCCCGCCGTGCGGGGAGCCAGCGGCCGCCGGTCTCACGGTGACGAGGACCGCGTCCAGCAGACAGCGCGGGTCGTGGCCGGCGGCCGACCGGTGCCGAGCCCCCTGCCGCGGCGTTCTGCCCGCAAGGCAGGCAAGACCGGCTGGGACAACTCCCAGCGGGCAGTGGGCAGTGGGCTGTGGGCTGCGGGCAGATCCTCGGCTTGGCTCACCGCCGCCCGTTCCCGTTCCCTTCGGCCGGGTCCGTCCTCACCGGGAGTGGGCGAGCAGGTAGTCGACCGCCTCGGTGACGTCGTCGACGGTGTGGTGGGGGGTGTCCAGTCCGTCGGGCCAGGAGCGACCGCGTACCCATATGGTGCGCAGGCCGGCGTTGTAGCCGCCGGCGATGTCGGTTTCGGGATTGTCGCCGGTCATCCAGTCGCCGGGGGTGAGCTGGGTGCCGCACCGGGCCGCCGCCAGCTCGAAGAGCCTCGGATCGGGCTTGCGTACGTCGATGTCGCCGGAGGCGGCGATACCGTCGATCAGGTCGGCGAGCCCGGTGGCCCGTACTTTGGCGCGTTGGATGTCGCTGGCCCCGTTGGTGGCGACTCCGATGCTCCAGCCGGCGTCCTTGAGGCGGGTGAGCGCAACGAGCACGGCGGGGCGGCACGTGACGGCGGACGCCATGCGATCGATGTAGACGCGCCAGAGGTGGTCGCTGCTCTCGGCGATCGGAAAGGCGGCACGCAGGCGGTCGAAGTCGGCGCGGTCGGCGCGGTCGGCGAGTTCGGTCAGCAGCCAGGACTCGATCTCGGGCCCGTAGCCATGGTCGTGGCTGAGGGTGGTTATGGCGTCGGCGAAGGCACTGGTGCGGTCTACCAGGGTGCCGTCCAAGTCGAAGATCGCGAGTCTCACGGGCGGACCCTACCCGGCCGAGTCCGCCGACGGCCACAGTCGGCCCCATGACATCGCCCGGCTCACCGACCGCGCGCGGCCGACATCCGCGACGCAGCGCGCGTGCGTCTGCTTGGTGATCGTTCCAGAACGGCCGGCGGCCGGATGGCGACCTGTGTCGTCCAGGACGTCGGTGGCAGAATGCGCACGATGGAGTTGATCGTGCGCGCCGCCGGTGAACTGCTGGACACCGAGCTGTTCGGCCCGGTCGACCTGGGTGGCAGTTCGCGCAGCACCGTGGTGCGTTGTGAGACGGCCGGCGGCGGCAGTGTGATCGTCAAGGCGTTCAGCGATGAGCCGGAGTCCCTGCGCTGCTTCACGGCTGAGGCCGCCGGGCTGTCGCTGGGGATCGCCGGTCCCGAGGTCTTGGGCGTAGACCTCGATGTTCCCTTGCTGGTGATGGAGGATCTCGGGAACGCACCGACCCTGGCGGACGTCCTGCTCGGGAACGATCCGATCGTCGCAGAAGACGGTTTGCTGCTCTGGGCCCGCGGGCTCGGGAGGCTGGCCGCCCGATCGGTGGGCCGGCGCGCCGATTTCAGACGGCTGTGGTCCCGGTACGACAAGGGCATGTTGTCCTGGGAGGACGAGCCGTGGATCGCGAGGAACGCCGCTGAACTGCTCGCGCTGCTCGACCGCGTCGCCATCGCGGCTCCTCCGGGCCTCGCCGGGGAGTTGGCCCGGATCGGGACGGCAGGTGGGGCGGAGTATCCAGCCTTCACCCCGGGTGACACCTGCCCTGACAACAACCTGCTCACCTCGGAGGGGCTACGGCTGATCGACTTCGAGGCGGCCTGCTACCAGTCGGTCTTCCTGACGGCCGCGTACTGCCGGATGCCGTTCTCCAGTTGCTGGTGCGTCTTCACCCTGCCGGCCGAGACGGCCGCGGAGATCGAGCAGGCGTATCGCGCGGAGGTCGTCGGTGTGTACCCCGCACTGGCCGAGGACGAGGTGTGGCAGGCCGGCATGCGGCAGGCCACAGCGGTGTGGACGGTGGACGCGACGGTGCGTCTGCTGCCTCGCAGCACCGTGGAGGACGGACCGCTCCACCGGACCCGGCGCCCGGCCCCGACGAGGCGCCAGGTGCTCAGGCATCGCTGGGAGATGGCGAGCGGGCTGGAGGAGTTCCCGGCACTCGCGGAGACGATGCGGACGCTGCTGCGCGAGGTCGCCGGAGACTGGGAGGCGTCACCGCTGCCGGGGTATCCGGCTTTCGGGAACCGGGGGGCGGGTGCGTCGCCTCGGGACCGGTCGATGTGACGGCTACCGGCTGATGGACGCGTGTCGGGACAGGATCCGCGGAGTGTGTGTCGACCTTGCCGGTATCGGACAGGTCGCCTTGAGTGGGGGAGGCCGCTGTTCGTGGCGGAGTCGACGGCGGCCGGTCGGGCCGCACTCGCCGTTCGTACACCGGCTGCTCCAGCATCTGGAGGACGTCGGCTTCGACGTCGCACCGAGGCTGCTCGGAACCGATGACGAGAGACGCGGGATCCTCTGCTTCCAACACGGTGAGAAGCGGACCGACTTCCGGGCACGTGACTGGTCGCCCGCTCAGATCACCGCCGCCGCGCAGTGGCTGCGCAGACCGCATGACGCGACCGCCGGCACGGCGGTCGCGGGTGGCGAAGAGACCGTGTGTCACGTCGACTTCTCCCCGCTCAACGTCGCCTTCGTCGACGGCCTTCCTGTCTCCGCCTTCGACTTCGACCGGGCCGCTCCCGGTCCTCGCGCGCGTGACCTGGCCCATGCCGCCTGGCTGTGGCTGCTCGGTGCCGGCATCGCCTGCTCCCTCGACGGCCAATCGGTCCTCTTGCGTACCTTCCTCGACGCGTACGGATTGGAGGAGGAGGGCCGTCGGGGTTTCGGTGAGCGCGTCGGCGCCCGGGGCGGGGCGGAGCGCGGCATGCGTGACCGTGCCGGACGCGTCACGAGCCCCGGGTCCTGGCTCCGCCTGGAGATCGACTGGCCGAAGGAACACGCCGACGCCATCGACCGGTACGTGGAAAGCCGCACCTGACGGTTGGCCGACGGCGCGGCCCCCGGGCTCAGCGCTCCCGGAGGCCGCGTCCTCGTGTGGCGGGTTCCGTTCGGCGGGCGCCGGCTGTCAGGTCACGCTCGGCTGGGCGTGCCCTGCTCCGGCAGTTCGACGCGCTCGATGTCGCGGACGATGACGAGGTAGCTGACCACGGCCATGGCGGCGCAGGCGCTGACGAAGGCGAGGGCGAGGTCGAAGGAGCCGGTGGCGTCGAGGATGTAGCCGATGACGAGGGGGGTGACGATGCCGGCGACGGCGCCGAAGGTGTTGAAGAGGCCGCCGGCGAGGCCCGCGATCTGCTTGGGGGCGACGTCCGACATGACGGCCCAGCCGAGGGCACCCATGCCCTTGCCGAAGAAGGCGAGGGACATGATCAGGACGACCAGCCAGGACGCGGTGACGTAGTTGCAGATGATGATGGTGGTCGACAGCAGCAGGCCGGTGACGATGGGGATCTTGCGGGCGGCGGTGAGGCTGGTGCCGCCCCGTGCGAGGCGGTCGGAGAGCCAGCCGCCCAGGACACCGCCGACGAAGCCGCACAGCGCGGGCAGTGACGCGACGAAGCCGGCTTCGAGGATGCTCATGTCGCGTTCCTGGACCAGGTAGACGGGGAACCAGGTCAGGAAGAACCAGGTGATGGTGTTGATGAAGTACTGGCCCACGAAGACGCCCAGGGTGGTGCGGTTCTTCAGCAGCGTGGAGATGTGCCGCAGATTCCGCCTGGCGGAGGTGGCGCTCCTGGCGCTCATGTCCTCCTCGGCGGTGGGGGCGTCCAGGTCGACCAGCGCGCCGCCACCGCGGATGTGGTCGAGTTCGCCGTCGCTGATGCGCGGGTGGCTGCGGGGGGCGTAGATGACCTTCGTCCACACGAGGGCCAGGACGACGCCGACGCCGCCGACGACGGTGAAGACGTGCTCCCAGCCCATGGCGGTGACCAGCCAGCCCATGAGGGGGGCGAACGCGACGGTGGCGAAGTACTGGGCGGAGTTGAACAGGGCCGAGGCGAAGCCGCGTTCACGGGTGGGGAACCAGGCGGCGACGATACGTGAGTTCCCGGGGAACGAGGGGGCCTCGGCGAAGCCGACGGCGAAGCGCAGGATGAACAGCAGGACGACCGCGGCTCCGGCGAAGAAGCCGATGGCGCCCTGGAGCATGGTGAGCACCGACCAGAGGAAGATCGCGATGCCGTAGACCTTCTTGGAGCCGAAGCGGTCCAGCAGCCAGCCGCCGGGTATCTGGGCGATGAGGTAGGACCAGGAGAAGGCGGAGAAGAGCACACCGAGCTCGCCCGAGCTGATGTGCAGGTCCTTCTGCATCGAGTCGCCGGCAATGGAGAGGGTGGAGCGGTCCGCGTAGTTGATCGTGGTGACGACGAACAGCATGGCCAGAATCAGGTACCTGATGCGGCCTGCTGTGGCGGTGGCCGTGGGGACGGCGATCGCCGGCTCGTCCTGCCGGTCGAGAGCGGGCATGGTCGGTCTCCTAGACCTAGGTGATGCGGCTGCGCTGCCGCGTGTGGTCCGAGCCACAGAACCGGTGGCTGAGTTGACCGTAGAGACGCTTTCGATTCACGTCCATGTCCAATTTTGTTGCTTGCCATTCATTCCTTGTATGACACCCCTGTGACGGGCACGTGCCGACATACATGTCGGACGACGGCGAGCGCCCCGGTCACAGGAGCTGGAGCAGGGCGTGCAGCGCGGGATTGTCGTTGCTTTTGCGCCACACGTAGTCCAGTTCGACCGGCCGCGGATGACCGGGCAGGTGCAGCGGCCGGTACACGACTCCGGTGGGCCGCATCTCGGCCGCCGCCTCGGGAACCAGGGCGATGCCCCAGCCGATGTTGACCAGGGCCAGGATGCTGTGGACCTGGCTGAGGTACTGGGTGAACACCGGCCGTACCTGCGCGCTGCGGAAGGTGGTGAGCAGCAACTCGTGGAAGTAGCGGGCCTCCGTCGGGGAGTACATCAGGAAGTCCTCGCCGTCGAAGGCCGACAGTTCCATGGGTCCGTCGTCGGCGGCCAGGGCGTGGTCGGCGGGCAGCGCGGCCACCAGCCCTTCCCGGACCGCGGTGCGTGCGGTCAGGTCGGGACCGACTGCGGACGGGCGGATGAGCCCGAGGTCGAGCGAGCCCTCGCTGAGAGCCTCCAACTGGTCGCGGGTGACGAGCTCGTGCAGCAGTATCTCCACCCGCGGCAGCGCGCGACGGGCGCTTTCCAGCAGCTCACCGAGGGCGGAGTAGGCGCTGGCGGCCGTGAACCCGATGGCGATCGAGCCCGCCTCTCCCGTGGAGACCCGCCGCACCGCCAGGGCGGCATGCTCGGCCTGGCGCACGATACGGCGCGCCTCGGCGAGGAAGGAGCGGCCCGCCGGCGTCAGCCGCACGGTCCGATTGGTGCGGTCCAGCAGCCTCACCCCCAGCTCGCCCTCCAGGAGCTGGATCTGCCGGCTCAGCGGGGGCTGGGTCATGCTCAGACGCTCCGCAGCCCGCGTGAAGTGCAGCTCCTCCGCCACGGCCACGAAACACGTCAGCTGCGTCAATGTGAACAACGATGCTCTCCTTGTATCGCCACATCCAAAACTTATGTTGGACGTGAATCGATCGCGACCGTAGCGTCGGACCCATTCGACACGGCGCTCCCGCCCCGCACGCCCGTCCGCGGCAGCGGAGAGCAGCCACAGGAGAGACGCACCATGGCACAGCCCCGCCGTGATCGCCCGATCGATCGCCGCAGACAGCACCTCTGCGGACGCTTCCCGTAGCGGCCCAGGACCTCTCCAGGCCGCACACGGGCGGACCACGTCCCCCACCCGGCCGACCGCCCTCGCCGCACGTTCGCACACCGGGCCGCCGCGCATCTCATCCGGCCCGCACCCGTCCAACCCGCGCCAACCCAGGGACACGAAGTGGTGACCACGACGAACACGACAGCGCACGCCGCGCCCACCGCAGGCGAAGCCACCCTCGACCGCATCGCCTGGCTGCGCCTGTCCTCAGTCACGCTGCCGCTGGCCACGCCGATCAGTGACGCCAAGGTCTTGACGGGCCGTCAGAAGCCGATGACGGAGGTGGCCTTCCTCTTCGTCGAGATCGTCACGGAGCAGGGACACGAGGGCATCGGCTTCAGCTACTCCAAGCGCGCCGGCGGCCCCGGCCAGTTCGCGCACGCCCGCGAGATCGCCGACAACCTGATCGGCGAGGACCCCAGCGACATCGGGAAGATCTGGACCAAGCTCGTGTGGGCGGGCGCCTCCGTGGGCCGCAGCGGCCTCGCCACCCAGGCCGTAGCCGCCTTCGACGTCGCCCTGTGGGACCTCAAGGCCAAGCGCGCCGGCCTGCCCCTGGCCAAGCTGCTCGGCGCCCACCGCGACTCCGTGCGTTGCTACAACACCTCCGGCGGCTTCCTGCACACCCCCACCGAACAGGTCCTGGACAACGCCAGCGCATCCCTGGGCAACGGCATCGGCGGCATCAAGATCAAGGTCGGGCACCCGGACGGCAAGTACGACCTGGCCCGCCTCACCGCGGTACGCGAACACATCGGCGACGACGTGCCGCTCATGGTCGACGCCAACCAGCAGTGGGACCGGCCCACCGCCCAGCGCCTGGGCCGCGCCATGGAAGAGTTCGGCCTCGTCTGGATCGAGGAGCCCCTCGACGCCTACGACGCGGTCGGCCACGCCGCGCTCGCCTCGTCCCTGGACACCCCCGTCGCCACCGGCGAAATGCTGGCCAGCGTCGCCGAACACGTCGAGCTGATCCGCCACAACGCCTGCGACATCATCCAGCCCGACGCCCCCCGCATCGGCGGCATCACCCAGTTCCTCAAGCTCGCCGCCCTCGCCGAGCACCACCAGCTCCAGCTCGCCCCCCACTTCGCCATGGAGATCCACCTCCACCTGGCCGCCGCCTACCCCATCGAACCGTGGGTGGAGCACTTCGACTGGCTGGAGCCGCTGTTCAACGAGCGCCTGGAGATCCGCGACGGACGCATGTACGTCTCCTCCCGGCCCGGCCTCGGCTTCACCCTCAGCGACCAGGCCCGCGCCTGGACGATCGCCTCGCACGAAGTGGGCTCCCGCCCCTGACGGACGGATTCCTCGTCGGCCGCGGAGTTCCGGCCGCGGCGGACACCCAGTCCCGGCGCGGGCGGCACGCGCAACGGACAGCCGCACTGCCCGCGCCGGCACCAACCCTTCCGACCTGTCGTTTCGGAATCGCCTGTTCCGGCCGGCCATTCCACCTCCGGCCGGCACCGCCCGCCCCGACCGGCCATTCCACCTCCGGTCGGCACCAACCGTCCCGGCCGGTCATGTCACCTCTGGCCGGAACCACCCGTGCCGGCCGGTCATTTCACTTCCGGCCGGTACCGCCCGCACCCCACCCCACCCACCCCTGCGTCCTTCAGGAGCGGCACACCCATGACGTCCTACACCCCCGCGGAATTGCGCAGCCGCCTCGGCTCCGGACTGCTGTCCTTCCCCGTGACCCACTTCAGGGACGACCTGTCCTTCGACGAGGACGCCTACCGCGAGAACATCATCCGGCTGGCCAAGTACGACGTCGGCGGCCTCTTCGCGGCCGGGGGCACCGGAGAGTTCTTCTCCCTCACCCCCACCGAGGTCGAGCGCGTCGTCACCGCCGCCGCGGACAGCGCCCCCGACGACACCCCCATCCTCGCCCCGGCCGGCTACGGCACCACCACCGCCACCGAGTTCGCCGCCGCGGCCGAACGGGCCGGCGCCGACGGCATCCTCCTCTTCCCGCCCTACCTCACCGAGGCGGGCCAGGAAGGCCTGGCCCGCCACGTCGAAGCCGTCTGCCGCTCCACGTCCCTCGGTGTCGTCGTCTACAGCCGCGCCAACGCCGTCTACTCGGCCGACACCATCGCCCGCCTCGCCGAGACCTGCCCCAATCTGATCGGCTACAAGGACGGCGTCGGCGACATCGACACCATGACCCGCGTCTACACCCGCCTCGGCGAACGCCTGACCTACATCGGCGGCCTGCCCACCGCCGAGACGTTCGCCCTGCCCTACCTGGAACTCGGCGTCACCACCTACTCCTCGGCGATCTTCAACTTCCTGCCCGACTTCGCCCTCGGCTTCTACACCGCCGTCCGCGAACGCCGCCACGACGCCGTCCTCCGCATGCTGACGGACTTCGTGCTCCCCTACACCGAGATCCGCAACCGGCAGCCCGGCTACGCCGTCAGCATCGTCAAGGCCGGCATGACCGCCACCGGGCACAGCGCGGGCCCCGTCCGCCCGCCCCTGACCGACCTGAGCGCGCCGGAGCTCGACGAGCTCACCCGGCTGATCGCCGGACTGCCCACCGACACCGCCTGACCCCCGCACCCAAGGAGACACCGCCTTCCCTGAGCGACCGTGTTCACCGCAACGACGGATGCAGACTCTCGCGTGCGCTCCACGGTTCCTTGTCCAGGCCCTGTCCGTCCAGCGTCATCGCGGCGAAGAGCCCCAAGGCCCCTGAGAACACACCCAGCAGCAAGCGGGCCCAGTACGGGACGACATCGAGCAGGAACGGTACGGCCAGGAGGGCACCGACCGCCGCGACGCCAAGGTGCCAGCCGTGCACTTTGGGGAAGTAACGGGACGGCCGGGGAAGAGGTGTGACGGTGAGAGCGGTGTCGGTCCGGCACACCGGTGCCGCACCCTCACGCAGGTAGTGCGCGTAGTCCTCCTCGTGCGTCACGCCCCACACCACATGGCCGGAGTCGGAGACGAAGGCGGCGGAGACCTTGCGCTCCTTGTTCGTGCCCGCGATGTCCCGCCACCGGGTCGGCCAGCACAGCCAGCCGCCGTGACCCACGAGCCGGGCGGCGGCATGGGTGAGGTGCTTCTCGCTGACGACGACACTGTGACCGGCGTGCGTGGTCCGGAGCCGGACGGCCCGTTGGCCGCCGGTCCCGTCCTCGGGTACCAACTCGACGAAACAGCTGGATCTGACGCCGATCCTGCCGACACCCTTCCCGGTCGGGTACCGGTACGTCTCCCGCACCGGGGTGCCGAACCGGACCCGGACCGCGTGCACGCTGCCCACGGCGGCGTCCTCCTTGAGCATGCGCTGCGAGCGATCGAGGTAGCTCTGGAGCAGGCAGAGGTTGCACACGGACAGCACGGCACCGAGGAGGAAGGTGAGCACGACGTACAAGGCGCCGAAGAGCGACCCGCGGCCCTCGTTGGCGGCGCAGGCGGCCACGTAGGGGGCCCAGACCGTGAGGTAGGCCGCTGCGACGAGCCCCCAGTCGCGGCGCACCGCGCCCAGGTTGCCGGGGATCGTCTCCCGGGCAGGCGCGGTCACCTGTAGCGGTTGGACGACAGGGGCCGACCTGGAGGCCAGCAACCAGCCGAACGCCGACAGCGCCGCCAAGGCCAGCGGCACGAGTACATACCTCCGGGCCCGAACGGGACGACATCCCCGAGGCGGCCGGTGCCGGGAAACCCTGAGCACCAGGCGGCTGCTGCGTATGCCCGCCTGCTCCGCTCAGGGCGCCAGCACAACCCTGCCGAACACCTTCCCCGCGTCCATCGCACGGTGGGCCAGGGCCGCCTGGTCCAGAGGCAGCACCTCGTGCACGACCGTGCGCAGGCCCCCGCGTGCGGCATCGGCGAACTGGGACGACCGTACGGCCTGCCGGTCGGGGCCGGGCACGGTGTCGGAGCTGAAGGTGGCGAACGACAACGACCTGCGGAAGGCGTCCATCAACCGCATGCCGAAGTCCGCCGGCGGCTGCCCGTCGACCACACCGACAGCCACGTACCGCCCGTTGGGATTCAACTTGTCCAGGAAGAGGGGAAGACGGGGACCCCCCACGACATCGATCACCACGTCGAAGCCCGCCGGGGCCTCCGGGCCGCCCTCGCCGGAGCGGTCGAGGACATGGGTCGCACCCAGGTCGCGCAGGCGGGCGCCACGCTCCGCCGACGAGGTGGTGACCGCCACCGCGCTCGCACCGCCCCTGGCCGCGAGCTGGACCGCCGTGATCCCGATGCTGCCCGCCGCACCGCGTACGAGCACCGTCTCGCCGGACGTGAAACGGGCCCGCTCCAGGGCGAAGTGGGCGACCACCCCGGAACCGCCGAGGGTCACCGCGTCGGCGCCGGACAGGCCGCCGGGCAGCGCGAGGACGTCCTCGACCGCTGCGACGGCCTGCTCGGCATACCCACCGGACAGACCGGTGAACGCCCACACCCGCCGCCCGATCCACGAGGCGTCCACCCCCTCTCCCACCGCGGCGACCCTTCCCGCGACCTCGCTGCCGAGGAGATGGCCCTCCCGGAAGCCGTAGGAGGCGAGCGTTCCCCGGCGGATCACGGCGTCCACGCCGCCCACCCCGATCGCCTCCGTGGCGATCCGCACCTGCCCCGGGGCCGGAACGGGCACGGGCACATCGACGACCTCCAGGCCATCGGGGTCTCCGAACGTCCTGATCACAACGGCTTTCATCTCTGCTCCTCGGGTCGATGGGGGGGGACGGCGCGCGGCTGCCGCGGCCGTGGGCGTCGAGCCGGCCGCCGCGGCCGGGGGGATCACCGGCGACGTGCGGGGAAGGGCGGCGGCACCGCCATCGGACCGTAACGGACGCCCCCGTCCGTTTGGCTAAAGTGAGAAACGATGAGCAGTCATTTGCCTCAGACCGTGCGCTCCGACGCCCGCGACAACCGGGCCCGCATCCTGGACGCCGCCCGCGCGGTGTTCGGCGAGGAGGGCCTGAGCGCGCCCATGCGCGAGGTCGCCCGGCACGCGGGCGTCGGCCCCGCCACGCTGTACCGGCACTTCCCGACCAAGCAGGCACTGATCGCGGAGACCTTCGCCGAGCAGCGGCGGGCCTGCCACGCCGCCGTCCGCGACGCCCTCGCGGACCCCGACCCGTGGCACGGATTCCGGACCCTGATCGAGCGGATCTGCGAACTCCACGCGCACAGCCGGGGGTTCGCCGACGCCTTCATGACGGCCTTCCCCGAGGCCATGGACTTCGCCGCCGACCGGGAGCGGACTGTGCACGCGGTCGGCGAACTGGCCCGCCGCGCCCAGGGGGCCGGCCAGCTGCGCCCCGGCTTCGTCGTCGACGACCTCGTCCTCATGCTCATGGCCCACCGGGGCCTCCAGGACACGCCGCCTGCCGCCCGGATCACGGCCTCCCGCCGCTTCGCCGCTTACGTGATCGAGGCGTTCAGCGCCGCACCGCAGACGGCGGCGCCCACGCCGCTGCCGCCGGCACCACGCCTGGGAGCCGGTTGATCACGCCGGACACGGACGGCTCACGGCCTCGGGGTTCGTCGCACCCGACGCGTTCAGAGGGAGACGCGCGCCACCTCCAGCCACTTCTGAGCGTCCTCGCCGGCCGCCGTCAGGTCGGTCTCGGACCAGGGGCGACGCCGGGTGACACACAGGCGGAAGTCGGCGGCGCCGCCCTGTACCCGTTGCGCGGCGGTCTCGGGACCCCACGCCCAGGTCCGTTCCGTCAGGTGCTGTCAGCTCGACGCGGAAGGGGTCGGCCGGCTCAGGCAGTCCGACGGCGGCGAAGGACAGCGCCCGTCCCAACACCCCCAGCGACGCCACGTGCTGGACCCGATCCGTCGGGCGGTGCGCCACGCCCACGGCGACATCGGGAGTCCGCCCGCACACTTCGTCCCCACCGTTGGTCAGCGGCCGTTGCGCCCGTCCGTCCGGCCTGACCGATGAGACGGGGGAGGTGCCGCCCGCGAGCCTGCGCTGCACGCCCGCATCCGGCCGCACCTTCCCGTGCGCGACCTGCGGAAGGACGGCCGCGGGGTGCGTCTCGCGCACGTGCGGGCCGGGCTGACCCGTCTCCCCGTCCGGCGCCCGCGCCCGGGTTCACCGTTCCATGCCGCCTCCGGCGTCGTTGAACCGGCATGAGCGATCACACGAACCCCGACGGCCACGGCGCGTGGGCCACCCAGTGCACGCCGCCCACCAGCGTGAAGATCAACGTGCTGCTTCAGCATCTCGGCGAGGAACATCCCGGCGACGAGGAGGTCGTCAGCTGGGAGTTCGATGATGCGCTGCGGTCCGCCTGGGTGGACGGGGAGCCGTGGGCGGTGGAGTACACGGCCTGGCGGACCGCGCATGCCGACCTGGTCGGCAGCCTGTTCGAAGAGGACATGCTCGGCCTGTAGCGGGAGGCGAGAAATCCCCCGGGGTGACGGCGTCCCGTTCCCCCGCCCAGCTCCTACAGGCGCCGCGGACGACGCCGACACCGGAGGCCGACCCCCTCCGTACACCGCCGACGCCGAGCGCCCGCCGCAGGGAACGTCGCCCGCCGCAAGGGAGGTCCGCGGAGGACGCGACGGCATGGCCATCGCCGTCCCGGGCGGCCGGGCCGCCGCTCCCGCTCGACGTCCGGCGACACGCGGCGCGACGACGGCTGGGACGGCTGGGACCGCTGGGACGACAACGCCTCCGTCGGCCTCGCCTGACGCGCGCCCGCGATCGACCGGTGCCGACCTCTTGACCCCGCCTCGGCGCGGGGCTTAGCGTTCCGGCGTTTACACCGAATTGAAACGTTTCAATCACCGTTCCATCCCCTTGTTCGACTCACTCTTTGGGGCGCACATGCATGAACTCGTCTCGCAGCGCGGCGGGATGTCGCGGCGCGCGGTCCTGGCCACCTCCCTGGCCGCCGGCGCCGTGGCCGCCCTCGGCGCCGCGACGCCCGCCGCGACCGCACTCCCCGCAGGCGCCGGACCAGCTCCCGCCGCCGACTGGTTCGCCGACCCCCCGCGCTCGGTGCGCCCCAAGTTCCGCTGGTGGTGGCCGGACGGCCTCGTCGACCCCGACGAGATCGCCCGCGAGATCGACCAGATCGCGGACGCCGGTTTCGGCGGCGTCGAGATCGCGGCCGTCCACCACAGCGTCAAGGACAAGTCGGTACTGGACACCGCCCGCCACGGCTGGGGCAGCAGACCGTGGCTCGACGGCGTCGAGGCCGCCCTGCGCCGCGCCGCGAGACGCGGCCTCACCGTCGACCTCACCCTCGGCCCGAGCTGGCCCGTGGCCGTACCCGGCATCACCCCCGACGACGTGGCCGCCGCCCAGGAACTCGCCTACGGCCGCGCCTCGGTCCCCGGCGGCACCACCTACCAGGGCCCGGTCCCGGAACCCGTGCGCCCGGCCGCCCCCGGCGTGACCCGCAGGCAGCTCCTCACCGTCCAGGCCGCCCGCGTCGACCCCGCGAACTCCACGCGCAAGGAGACCGGCCTCGACCTGGCCAGCGTCCGCGACCTGACCGCCACCGTCACCGGCGGCGCCCTCACCTGGACCGCGCCCGCGGACGGCGACTGGGTCCTGATCTCCTACTGGCAGCGAGGCTCCGGACAGCAGCCCGAGTCCGGCCCGCACTCCTCGCCCGCCGCCTACGCCGTCGACCACTTCAGCCCCGCGGGCACCGCCGCCGTCACCGACTACTGGGACTCCCTGCTGACGCCGTCGCTGAAGGTCCTGCTGAAGGCCGCCGGCGGCGCGTTCTTCGAGGACTCGGTGGAACTGGAGACCGAGGGCCTCACCTGGACCGCGCAGTTGCCCGACGCGTTCGAGAAGCGCACGGGACGCTCCCTGCTGCCGTACCTGCCCGCCGTCGTCCTCGACAAGAGCAACCAGGTCTTCGCCTTCGAGGCCCAGGTCACCCGGCAGATCCGGCACGACTTCTGGGAGACCGTCTCCGACCTGTTCAACCGTCACCACCTGCACGCCCTCAAGACCTGGGCGCACTCGCTGGACATGGCCCTGCGCTCGCAGCCCTACGGACTGCAGACCGACGCCATCGCCTCCGCGGCGATCCTGGACATCCCCGAGGGCGAGTCCCTCGGCTTCAAGAACCTCGACGACTACCGCTGCCTGGCCGGCGGTCGCGACATGGCCGGGCGCACGGTGCTGTCCTGCGAGGCGGGCGCGTACAACGGCACGGCGTACAGCACCACGTGGGACCGCTTCCTGCGGACGATGGGCGGCGCGTACGCGGCGGGGGTCAACCAGACCGTCGTGCACGGATTCTCCTACGCCACCGCCCCGCAGGCGAGCTGGCCCGGGTTCGCCGCCTTCAGCCCGTACAACGGCGCCCCCGGCTACGGTGAGTCGTGGGGACCCCGCCAGCCCACCTGGGGCCACGTCGACGACATCTCCGGCTACCTGGGCCGCGTGCACCGTGTGCTGCAAGCGGGCACCGCCCGCGCCGACGTCGCCGTCTTCCGGCAGACCGGCTACACGGCCACCGGCATCGGCGCGTCCTGGTTCACCGCAACCGGCGTCCCCCTCGGCTGGACCCACCAGTTCCTCAGCGGCCCGCTGCTGGACCTGCCGAGCGCCACCGTCTCCGGCGGCCGGCTGGCGCCCGACGGGCCCGCCTACAAGGCGCTGTTCGTCGAGGGCGACTTCTTCTACGGCTCCGCCCCGACGCTCGCCGTCACCGACGCCCGCAAGCTGCTGGAGCTGGCCGAGGCGGGCCTGCCCATCGTCCTGTTCGGCGCCTTCGACCAGGCACAGACCCCCGGTGTGCCCGACGACGGGGAGACCGACCGACTGCGCGCGCTGACGGCCCGGCTGCTCGCCCTGCCGGGCGTCGTCCACGTCACCGACAAGGCCGCCGTCGGCGACGCGCTCGCCAGGCTCGGCGTCACCCCCGACGTCCGCTACGCCACCTCCTCCACGCTCCTCAACGCCCACCGGGCCACCGACGACGCGGACTTCTACTACCTGTGCAACGGCAAGCACGCCGAGACCGTCAAGCCCGCGGTGGCCGCGATCGACCACGACGTCACCCTGCGCGGCACCCGGCGCCGCGGGGCCACGGTGCCGTATCTCCTCGACGCCTGGACGGGCCGGGCGGTGCGCCTCGCCCGCTACACCCAGGACGGCGACGACGTCACCCTGCGCGTCACGCTCCAGCCGGGGGAGACGGTGATCATCGCGCTGGGGCGCCCCGGACTGTTCGGCGACCGTCACGGCAACCGCCCGTACGCCCTCGCCTCGGACGCCGACGACGTGCTGTTCACCGGCCGCGGACTGACCGTGCGGGCGGGCGCGGCGGGCACCCGCGCCCGCACCACCCGCCTGTCCGACGGCCGCACGGTCACCACGACCCTGCCGTCCGTACCCGACCCGATCACCCCGGCGGCGTGGGAGGTGGAGGTCGAGGACTGGTACCCCGGTTCCGCCGCGACCCGCACCGAGCGGGTCCAGCGCACCCTGACCCTGGACGCGCTCGCGCCCTGGTCGAGGATCCCCGAACTGGCCGACTCCGCGGGCGTCGGACGCTACCGCACCCGCGTCACCCTGCCGGACGACTGGACCGCGTCCCATGGGGCCGTCCTCGAACTCGGGCAGGTCTCCGACACCGTCCGCGTCACCGTCAACGGCACCTCCGCGCCCGCGGTCGACCGCCTGCACCCCGTCGTCGACGTCGGCCCGTACCTGCGCCGCGGCGACAACAGCATCGAGATCGAAGTGGCGACCCCGCTCATCAACCGGCTCCGGGTCGCCCAGCCGTCCGTGTTCGGCACGGCAGCCCGCCAGGACCACGGCCTGGTCGGCCCCGTCCGGCTCGCCCCGTACGCGCAGGCGGTGGTGTCCTGACATCAAGGGGCGCACCCGCTCCGGCCGGTGCGCCCCGGGCTCTTCCCCTCCTCGGTGTCCTCGGGACACGCCCAGGACGCCATCTCCCGCTCCCTACGGCGACGAGACCTCGCCACCCCCTCAGGGTCCAGCGGTGCCGACCCGCCAATGTGCAGTTTACCTGTACGATTTATGAGTGGCGCTGAATGACAACCCCTCGGCAGACCTGGCCCTTGCGCTGGTCCGTTCCATGGACCGCCTGCGCGGACGCATCCGCTCGGAGACCGGCATGGGCGCCGGTCCCTACAGCCGCAGCCAATTGTCCGCTCTGCACCGCGTGGTGTACGGGCCACCCGCCACGACGAGCGATCTCGCAGCCGCCGAGTACATGCGTCCGCAGTCCATGGCACAGACCCTGGCCGTGCTGGAGAAGCACGGCTTGGTCACGCGCAGCCCCGACCCCGACGACGGCCGCCGCATCCTGGTCACGGCCACTCCGCGCGGGCGGGAAGAGGCCGAACGCTGGCTCCAAGCGCGGGAAGCCTGGCTCACCGCCGCGATCGACGGCACGTTGACCAGCAGCGAACGCGAGGGGCTGACCGAGCTCGTGTCGCTTCTGGAGCGCCTGGCCGACTCGCAGCCCCCGGTCGCGGCGCGCCGAGGCACCCGGCCCGCTCCGGAGCACCCCTGAGCGCATCGCCTGTTCCGGGTGAGCGGGGGGCCTCCTGTCGCGGCCTCAGATGCGCGCGAGCCGTCGGCACCCGGTTCGTCTACGGCCGTAGACTCGAATTCCGCGTTTGGCTACACTGCGGGCCATGGAAAGTGAGTCTCCTCAGTCGCCGTCCGGTCCTCCCGCGGCCAAGAGGCCGCGCAACGCCGCGGCGACGCGGGAGGCGATCCTGCGGTCCGCGGTGGAGGCCTTCACCCGCGTCGGCTACGACGGTGCCGGCGTGCGGGACATCGCCAAGGACGCGGGCGTGACGGCGATGCTGGTCAACCGCTACTTCGGCTCCAAGGAACAGCTCTTCGCCGAGACGGTGGACGCCTCGTTCGCCCCGCGTACCGTCGTCACGGACGATCCCGCGACCCTGAGCCGCGACATCGCCAGGTCGCTCGTGGAACGCACCGCCCCGGGAGCCGACCATCTCAGTCCCTTCCTGCTGATGCTGCGTTCCGCGCCCAACCCGCGCACGGCCGAGATCGCCCGTGCCGGCATCGAGCGCCATGTGGAACGGGAACTGGCCGGCATGCTCACCGGCGACCACGCGCGAGAGCGCACCGCGCTGGCCCTGTCGGTGATCGCGGGGGTATGGCTGATGCGGAAGGTCATCGGCAACACGGCACTGGTCGAGGCCGACGCCGACGACCTCGCCCGCCGCCTGGAGGCGGTCCTGCGCGTCGTCCTGGACGACCCCGAGACGGAGTGACGGCGTGAGCGGTCCGGCCGCGCACCGCACCGCCGGGCACCGCTCACCCGTCGTACGTGTGGAAGCCCCGCCCACTCTTGCGGCCCAGCCGCCGCGCCGCGACCGCCCGTGGTGTCCAGGCCGATGAGGTCGAGCAGTGCTCGGCACGCAGGCCGGTACGGACGGCGGCCACGTGTGCCAACCACGTGTGTCAGCTACGTGTGTCAACTCCGTGTGTGAGGGGGCTCGACGGCCGCCGTCACGATCGGCGCGCCGGCCGTCGGGCGGGCCGCCGCGGGACGTGCCGGGCCACTCGGACAGGGTTCGCGCGTGGCCCGGCGACGAGTCCGCCTCACAGGATGTGGGGGGCCTTGCTGCCGTTGGCGAGTACGGTCCGTGGCAGCAGGTCGACGAGTTCGTCGTGCGACCACGGGCCGTTCTGCTCCTCGCGGAAGATCGTCCGCGTCTCGACGGGGTGGCTGTAGATGCCGATCTTGCCGCCGCCGGCCCGGAAGACACAGCCCGTCACATCGGCCGCGGCAGCCGAGGCCAGGTAGACGACGATCGGCGCGACCAGGCCGGCGTCGGCCCGCGCCTCCTTGGCCTTGGCCCGGCGCGCGCTCATGGCCCCGGAGGCCACGAGCGCGGCGTCGCGCTGCTGGGCGTCCTCGGTCATCCTGGTCAGGGCGAACGGGGCGATGGCGTTGACCGTGATGCCGTCGCTGTGGAGTTCCCAGGCCAGTTCGTAGGTCAGGCTCACGACACCGCCCTTGGAGGCGGCGTACTCGGGATTGCCGATCGGCGCCGCCCACTGGTTGGAGCAGGTGTTGACGATGCGTCCGCCGTCGTACTGCCGCAGTACCGGAATCGCGCTGCGGCACATCGCGAAGGTGCCCTTGAGGTTGACGTCGATGGTCAGGTCGAAGTCCTCCTCCGTCACCTCCTCGATCTTGTGCTGCCGGACGATCCCCGCGTTGTTGACCAGGATGTCGAGCCGGCCGAACCGCTCGACCGCGGTGGCGACCACCCGGCCCGCGCCCTCCCAGTCCGCCACGGACTCGTAGCTGGCCACCGCTTCGCCGCCCTGGGAGCGGATGAACTCGACCACCTCGTCGGCCGGGCCCTCGGCGGCCCCGTGACCGTCCGCCCGTACACCGACGTCGTTGACGACGACCTTCGCCCCGGCAGCCGCCAGCGCGATCGCCTCGCCCCGGCCGATGCCGCGTCCGGCACCGGTCACGATGGCCACACGGCCGTCCAACGGTCCTCGTTCCGCCATGATTTCCTCCTTGTACGAAATGCTGGTTCGCGCGCTCTTCGAAGGCGTCAGCGCGCAGCGCCTGGGCTCGGTACGGCGCTGTGCGGGCCGATGAGCACGAGTTGGTCCCGCGGGTCGGGCAACGGCCGCACAGTGTGCCGGTGCGACGGGCGGGGCAGGACTTCGCCGGGTGACGGGGTCGAAGACCCAGTGGGCGGGCGAAGCGGGCAAGATCCCGGATTCCGGGGTTCAGGGATTCCGGGGTTCCGGGTTTCGACTGCCGTAGAAAGTGATGTGCCGACAGCGGGGCTGTTCAGTACCGGGGTCGGGAGTGGTCACCGGGTCCGGTCACGGGTGTGAGGGAGCGAACCCGGCAGGTTCTCCTTGGATCCAAAACTGCGGTTCACCATCATCGCGCTCACGCCGGCTCCTTCGGCGATCTCTCGCACGCGGGCACCGTCATAGCCGGAACGGGTGAAGGCCTCGACTGCGGGTCTGAGGACCGCCTCTCGGGTCGCCGCCGCGTTGCGCGGCCGACCAGCCCTCGCCGAGGGGGGCCTCGATGAGTCAAGTCACTTTTCACACGGCCAGTGTAGTCAGGATGACGAGACAAGTCTACAGTTGAAGACATAGCGGTTCGGGAGCATTCGACCCTCCGGTTTCCGACTTCCGGTTTCCGTTTTCCGGCTGACACGGCCTGAGTGTGTCGTCAGCCACGGAACACCCCGCCGCAAGCCCCGTGCGCGTCCGGCCGTCGGTGTGCCGGGCTTCATATGAGAAGGATGTGAGTGAGACATGGACAACCTGGCACGCGCGGCGTTCCGGCGGCGTGTGGAGAACGAGGGTCCCCTGATGATCCCGCACTGTCCGGACGCGCTGACCGCCCGCCTGTGCGAGGAACTGGGCTTCGACGGTGGATACCTCGGAGGCGGCGGCCTCGGGTTGTCGCTCGCCGTCTCCGAAGCGCTGCTGACGACGACGGAGCTCGCCCAGACGGCGGCTGCCATCCGCCGGCGTTCGGCGCTGCCCCTGGTGGTGGACGGCGGAGTCGGTTTCGGCGACGCCGTGCATGTGACCCGTATGGTGTGGGATCTGGAGTCCGCCGGCGTCCATGCCATCGAGCTGGAGGACCAGGTGGCACCCAAGCGGGCCAGCCATCACCGCCATGTGGAACACCTGGTGCCGGTCGAGGTGATGCTGGGGAAGATCCGGGCCGCGGTGGCGGCACGGCGTGACCCGGACCTGCTGCTCATCGCCCGCACCGGTGCGGTCCAGAACGAGAACTTCGACGCGGCCGTCGAGCGCTGCGAGGCGTACTTCGCCGCCGGCGCCGACGCCGTCATGCTGCTGCCGGAGAACGCCGAGCAGCGAGCCGCCGCACCGCGGCGCCTGTCCGGCCCTGTGGCCCTGCTGACGTCGTTCGACCTGCACACGCCGGGGGAGTGGTCCGAGCTCGGGTACTCCCTGGTCATCGACCCGGTCACGGGACAGACCGCTGCCTTCGGCGCGCTGCGGGACGCCTACCGGGAACAGCGGTCCGGGCGGCCGAGCGCGCGTCCCGCGGCCGAGTCCTTCGCGGTCTTCGAGCAGATGCAGGACCTCGCCGGATTCGAGGACCTCTACGCGATCGAGCGGGTGACGACCGAGCCGGGCACCTGAGGTGCCCTCCGGGTGGCCGGCCGGGGGTGTCCGGTCGGCGGCGGCACGGGTGCGCCGGGCTGCGGCGGCCCCGTACCGCCGCCGTCGGCGCCCGGCCAGCCACCTGAAGCCGGGGGCCGCGTCCGGCGCGGAGGAGCCGGCCGGTACGGGCCGCCGTGAGCGCGGCCAGACCGGCCCGTAAGCACGAGCTCGGTGCGGTTCAGGCGGGCGATGATGCAGCTGGCCTCGGCTGGCGGCAGCGCTGTCCCGACAAGCCCTTTACGCTCTGGTCGATCCGCAAACTCGTCGATCACCTGCGCCGCAAGGGCATCGACCACACCTGGGCCACCCCGATCCGCGCCGCCGGTCCGGACGGCACCGATGGGGTGGCTGGCCTGTCACGACTGCTGCCTGAGTAATTACACCTGCTCCTGGAACACCCTTATCTCGGTCGGCGTGAGCGTTCCGACCGTCGTCCAAGCTCACAGCTCGTTCAGCTCTCGGGCCCACTCTTCGAGATCACCACCAGCACCGTGGAAGAACCACGAGTCGAAGCGTCCCAGGGCTTCCAGGGCAGGTCCGGATCCGTATCGGACCCCGCAGTGGACCTGCATGAAATGAGCAAGGGCGGTCGTGCAGGGGTGGCGGGCGGTCCGGAAACCATGCGATGAGGGCGGCCGGCCGTTCGCGGGACCACAGACACGTGTGCATGCCGGACGCCAACCGGATTCCGCCAGGGTCGGGTCCTCCGTGGCGGAGGGGGGTACACGGAGCACCGGTGCGGGTGCCGTGGCGTTGTCGTCCCGGTGCCCGCACCGGTGCTCCGTGCGTGGGTGTGGATTTCAGAAGGCGGAGCGGATGAGGCCGCCGTCCACACGGATGGTGGCTCCGCTGATGTACTGGGCGTAGTCGCTGCACAGGTAGGCCACCGCGCCGGCGATCTCGTCGGGGTCGCCGAAGCGTTCCTGGTCGTTGGGGATCAGGGCGTTGACCGCGTTGGGCTGGATCTCTTCCCAGGTGTTGCCCCAGCCGCGGGCGGGGCCGATCTCGGTGACGAGATCCTTGGTCGCCTCGACGAGGATGGCTCCGGGGGAGACGACGTTGGAGGTGACGCCGGTGCCCTTGAGGTCGCGGGCGAGGCTGACGGCGAGGTTGTGACGGGCCGCGAGGGTGGCGTTGTACTGGGGGTGGGTGTTCATCGGCTGGGAGGCGAGGCCGCCGCCGATGGTGATGACCCGGCCCCAGCCGCGTTCGCGCATGGCCGGTACGAGGTGCTGGATCATGCGGACGCCGGAGACGACGTTGACGTTGTAGGTGTCGCGCCACTCGTCGGGCGCGGCCTCGGCCCAGGACAGGTGGCGGTAGAAGCCGGCGTTGTTGACGAGGATGTCGATGGGGCCGTCGGCGGTGGCGGCGCGGGCGACCTGTGCGGCGGCCTCGTCGTCCGCCAGGTCGCCGAGGACCGTGGTCGCGGTTCCGCCGGCGTTGCGGATGTCCTGGGCGACCTTCTCGGTGCGGTCCTTGTCGCGGCCGTGGACCACGACCGCCGCGCCCTCGGCCGCCAGCAGCTTCGCGGTGGCCTCGCCGAGTCCGGCGCTCGAACCGGTGACGAGCGCGCGGCGTCCGTTCAGATTCAGGTCCATGTTCTGTTCCTTCTCTCGGACCTCCCCGCGTCGGTATGACCGGGGAAGCATCTGGAGATAAGTATACGCCGGTAGACTTGTTAAGTCTACGCACGCAGACTTCTGTGCGCCCGTCGGCGCGGCTGCCTTGCGAGCCGTGGCCGCGTCGGTGAGAACGCGCCGCCCGGCAGGGTGGGCCGGCCGGGCGGCGGCGTTGCGTCGGTCGCGTCAGTTCACGTAGCGGATGGTTCCGCCGTCCACGCGCAGCGTGGCGCCACTGATGTAGTCGGCGTGGGGGCTCGCCAGGAAGACCACCGCGGCGGCGATCTCCTCGGGCCGTCCGAAGCGGTTGGCGTCGTTGGGTACCCAGCTCTCCGCGGCCGCGCGCTCGATCTCCTCCCAGGTGTCGCCCCAGCCGTGGGCGGGGGCGATCTGCCACAGCAGGTTCCGGACCGATTCGGTGAGGATCGCGCCGGGCGCCACGGTGTTGGAGGTGATGCCGCTCCCCTTCAGTTCACGCGCCAGGGACACGGTGAGGTTGTGGCGGGCGGCGAGCGAGGCGTTGTAGTGGGGCTGTGCCGCCATGGGCTGGGCGGCCAGACCGCCGCCGATCTGGACGACCCGGCCCCAGCCGGTCTCACGCATGCGCGGAACGAGGCTCTGGATCATCCGCACGCCCGAGAGCACATTGGTCCGGTACGTCTCCGCCCAGATCTCAGGGGTGGCGTCCATCCAGCCGACCTGGTCGTACGCCCCCGCGTTGTTGACCAGGATGTCGATCGTGCCCCCGGACAGCGCCTTCTCGGCGACGGCCTCGGCGCCCTCGGACGTGCTCAGGTCTCCGACCGCCACGTCGGCCCGGCCGCCCTCGGCGTGGATGCGGTCGGCAGTGGCCTTGGCGCGCGCCTCGTCGCGGCCGTGCACGACGACGGTGACACCCTCGCGGGCGAGCGCCTCGGCAATCGCCTGGCCGAGTCCGGAGCTGGACCCGGTCACCAGGGCCCGCTTGCCGGTCAGTCGCATATCCATAGGTGTGCCCTTCCCGTTTCAGGTGTGTACTTCGAAGTGTGCGCCCGGCGAGGCAGGGCCGCTGCCTGCGGGGCATGTGCGGAGAGTGTGTGCGGTTCTCGGGTGAGCCTGCACCCCGGGTGTTTCCTTCGGCGACCACGGCCGGAGCGGCGAACACGTGTGCCGGGCAGGGTGGTGGGAACGGAGCCCTCAGGACGCCTTGAGGTGGCGGGCTCCCGACGGGGTGATGGCGAGGAGGACCGCGCCGAGGCCGAGGAGCGCGAAGGTGATCGTGTGCAGGCCGCTGTCGGTGGCCCGGTCGCCGAAGGAGAGGCTGATCAGGCTGGACGAGAGCACGGCGCCCAGATAGGTGAACGTGCGCATGAGTCCGGCGGCGACGCCCACGGCCTCGGCGAGTGCCTGCTGGTACAGGGCGGCCTGGTTTCCGATCACGCCCAGCCCCGAGATGACGCCGAACACCATGGTGATCAGGACCAGGACCCAGATCGGGGTGGTCGAGGTGAACAGCAGCAGGCCGGCCGGTCCGATCACCGACGCGGCGGCCGTGCAGTACAGCGCGGAACGTGCCAGGTCGTGCCGGGCGAAGGGGAAGGAGATGAGCGCGGCGAACACGGACATCGGGAGGATCAGCAGGCCCACACCGATGGCCGAGAGGCCCCGCGTCTCCTGGAGCCACTGGGTGAGGCCGTAGAGGATGCAGTAGTTGAGCAGGAAGGTGAGGCAGACCCGCAGGTAGGTGGCGCTCAGCTGCTTGTTCCTCGACAGCATGCGCACGTCGACGAACGGGTCGTCCGCCCGGCGCTCCCACAGCACCAGGGCGACGAGCAGGACCACCACGAGGGCGCAGAGCCACCAGCGTGGGTGGTGCAGGTCGTTGAGGAAGAGCAACAGGGAGGCGATCGTGCCCGAGAAGAGCACCATTCCGGGGGTGTCCAGCCGGGGCGGTGGTGTGCTGTCGCCGGTCCGCTCGGCACGGGGGAGGTCGCGCGGCACCCAGGTGAGCGTCATCAGTATGCCGATCACGACCAGGGGCACGTTGACGAAGAAGGTGATCCGCCATCCGGCCGCTGCTGCGAGCAGGCCGCCCAGCGGCAGACCGAGGGCCGAGGTGACCTGCGCCGCGATGGCCAGCGCGCCGAGTGTGCCGCCCGTTCGCGCCGGCTCGTGCTCGGCGGCCCAGCGGCGCACGATGATCATCGCGGTCGGGTAGCCGGCCGAGGTGCCCACGCCGAGGATGACGCGGGCGGCCACCAGGGTCGGCAGATTCGTCGCGACGGTGCCCAGCGCGCCGCCGATCCCGACCAGGGCCAGGCCCGCCAGGAAGACGCGGCGCGGGCCGATGAGTCCGGCCAGTCGTCCCATGGTGGGCTGGCCTATCGCGCTGGCCAGGTAGAGGGCGGAGACCAGCCAGATGGTGGAGGCCGCCCCGGCGTGGAACGTGTGTCCGATGGCGATCAGTGTCGTGGCGATGATGGAACTGTTGATCGGGTTCAGGGACGACCCGAGCATGAGGGGGAGGGTGAACCGCCAACCCGGGCTCGCGGCCTCACTGCCCTCGCTCGACCGCCCTCCCGCCCCGGCGGCCGAGTGACCGCCCGATGGTGATGTGCGTGTCTTCATAGCGCCGATAGTACAGGTAAACTGAACAGGTATCCTTAACATATGCTCTTGATGTGGCATCCACCCACCAGAACCGGTGCCGGATGTGGGGACAACACTGGCGAACGGTGAACAAAGTCGCTCTACGGTCAGGGTTCGCGGCGGCGGCCACCCTGCTCGCCGAACCGTGGTCCCTCGTCACCGGCGGCGACCTGCGATTTCCCGAGGTCGAGGGCGAGCGCGGGCCCCAGGACGAGGAGGTCGACGGCTACCTCGACCAGTTCCGCGCTTTCGCGGCGATCGACCCGGTCCTGGGCACGGCCCGGAACTGATGGAGCGTACGCAGCGGCCCCGCGCACAGTAGGGACCTGTGCTGCGAGGAAGCCCGCGTTGTCGAGCAGGCTCGGCTCGTGTCGTCGTACAGCGCCGGGCCGCGGTGTGGAGCTGTCGGTGGTCACCGAGTCGGTGGTCACCAGGAAGAGTCCCGCGCTCCTGCCCGCGAAGCCGACCGACGTGCGGCCCGGCACCCCTTCGCCCGCGAAGCCACAGGGCGAGCAACGGTCGCGCGGCCGGGAGCCGCGTGCGGCACGAGCCGCCGACCCGCCGAGCCGCCGTGCAGACACCGCCCGCACATTCCCATGACCGCTTCCTGACATCGCGTGACTAGCGTCCCGCGCATGCGCACACCTTCTTACCGCCCGCGCGGTCACCAGGACAGCGGTCGCAGGCCCCTCCGGCACGCGATCGGCGCCACCGTCGCGGTGTCGGCGGCCGTCGTCGCCCTGGTCACGCCGGCCGCGGCTGCCGACACCTCACCGCACAGCCCCTCGTCCACCAGCGGCGGCGCGGCGCCGGCGGACACCACCACCACCCACGCCGGCGCCACGACCGCACAAGAGCGCGACCGGATCAGCGCCTACTGGACCCCCGAGCGGATGAAGCTGGCAGGCGCTCTGGTCCCCGAGATCACCCCCGTACCGGAGGACGACGACACGCCGGACGATCCCCGGCCGCTTCCCCCGAACACGCCGGACTCCGGGTCGGTGTGGACACACGGCGGGGCGGTGGTGAAGAACGTCGGCCGCCTGTTCTTCACCTTCTCCGACGGCTACGACGGCAGTTGCACCGCGACGGTCGTCGCCGGCGCCAACCGCAGTACGGTCGTCACGGCGGCACACTGCCTGAGAGGCGTCGGCTCGCCTTCCGCAGACGACACCTGGAACCACAACTTCTACTTCGTGCCCGGCTATCGCAACGGAACGAAACCGCTCGGCGGCTTCACCATCAGGACCATGGCCACCTCGTCCCGCTGGGACGCCGATCCGGACACCACGGGATCGTCGGACGTGGCTGCCGCCGGCTACGACACGGGACTTCTCGTGGCGAACCCCGCCGCCGGGGGGCGCCCGATCGAGGACGTCACCGGAAGCCAGCGCATCGGATTCGGCCGGCCCGTCGAGGACGAGTTCGTCCACGCCTTCGGGTACCCGGACTACGGACTCAACGATCCCGGGGACAAGTACGTCGGATCCCGCATGATCCACTGCGCGGGCACGAGCCACCCCGGTCCCGAGGTCCCCCTGCTGTGGGGTGAAGGCTGCGACATGTCAGCCGGGTCGAGCGGTGGCCCGCACCTGGCCCACTTCGACACCCGCACCGGCACCGGCACCGTCGTGGGCGTCACCACCACCGACGAGGAACTCGCGGGCGGGCAGACCCCCACGCTCTACGCCACACGGTTCGGCGACAGCGCCCACCGCCTCTACGACTGGGCGCAGTCGCGCTAGC
>NZ_KQ948368.1:0-200338 GCF_001514055.1 Streptomyces corchorusii
TCTAGGACGCGGCCAGCGGGCTCCGGCTGCCGGCCAGGCCGCCGGCGGTCCAGGACCGGAAGGAGCGCCGCACGTCGGAGCCGATGGCCTCCACGAGCAGCAGGTACTGGTCGCTGCCTTGCACCTCGTAGACGTTGCTCGCCTCGAACAGGGCGTACGTGTCGGAGCCTTGGGCGGCGATCACGAAGAACTGGCGACGCCGGTGAACACGTGGTACTTGCCGTTGCAGTAGACGCGGATTCCAGCAACCGCTTGGTCAGCTGCTGCAACAGCCCGCCCTCGCCGGTCAGCTGTAGGCCACTGGTCATCGATGCATCTTCCGGGATCGGGAGTTACACCGAACGTTTTACCGTCCCAGGCGACCAGGTCTGGGTCGACAGTGGCGGACTTTCCTGGGAGTCGCCGGAGCGGGCGCTGGTCAGACCGAGTCGGTGCGAAGCAAGAGCTTGCGGGAGCATGTACCGGACGCGAAGGTGTATGACACAGCGTGCCTTCGCGTCCGGCATGTGCTTTGTGGCCGATATCGCTACCGGAGGGTCTTGGCCAGGTAGTTGAAGACTGTCTGGTGGAGCAAGTACATCGCCCCTTCGTGGCAGTGTTCCCCCGCGCCGTCGGCATCGCGCATCACGACGTGCTCGTGCGGTGCCCGCAGTTCCGCGGCGAGCTTGGTCGCCTGACCGGCGAAGACCTTGTCGTTCTCCCCTTCGAGGATCAGAACGGGTGTCTGGATCTTATGGGCGTCGTCGACGGTCAGGGTGTAATCGCGGGTACTGCGGACGTATTCGGCGAAGTTGGAAACCCCGTTGACCCAGACACCGTTCTGCAGGCCCCAGCGAGCGTTGGTGTCGTCCTTGGCCATTCCTTCCAGAAGAGGGAGCGCCTCGGCATCCCGCCCCTCTTCGACGAGGCTCAACGTGGCGGACGGAATCGGCGGGTAAGAGGCGTAGAAGGTGAGCAGACCGTCGTTGCACACGATCGCCGCCGACCGGTGGTCGTAGGCCGCATACCGTGCCACGAGGTATCCGCCCAGGCTGTAGCCGAAGTGCACGATCTTGTCGTTGTCGATCTCGGGTACGGTCAACGCGTAGTCGACCACAGGGCCCAGCACGTTCTCCCAGTCCGGCCGGTACGGAACCTTCTTCTCCCGGATCATCCAGCCCTGTCCGGGCCCGTCGTAGGCCAGGAAGTTGTAGCCGCGACGCAGCGCTGCCGCGCCGATGACGAAGTAGCCCTCCTCGCGGGTGGAGTCGAAGCCGTTGGTGTATATGACGGTGGGACGCGGCTGCCCGCTGTCGTCCACGAGGTACAGGTAGCCGGGGATCTCACCGTCCTCGAACGGGATGGTCACCTCGCGGAACGGACCGTCCAGCAGAGCGCCGGCCTTGACCATGTAGTCCTTGGACAGCCGTGACAGTTCGAGGACCTGCGGATCGTTGAGCGGATCCCGGCGGCGGTAGAACTCGGCCGACCGGTAGTAGCTGGACGCGCGCAGGAACGCTTCGCGCGCACTGATCGGGTCGCCGGCCTCAAGCGAATCCTCGCCCCGTATCGCGGTGCGCTCAGCGGTCGCCTTCCAGGCCGCGGTCCAGGCGTCTTCGTCCCCCTCGGGAATCTGTGCCGTGGTCACAATGACCTCACCGATGTCGGCACCGGCGTCCCCCGCGAATCCCGCAGCGCGCAGGGTCTCGAACTTAAAGGCTTCGTCCTTGAAGATGAATTCCATGGAAAGTCCCTTCACTGAGGCGGGCTTGGCTGCCCGGTTCTGCGCTCGGCGTCCATGCGTCACCGAAGTGGGCGCAGTGGCGGCGCGTTCTCGGGGAACTTCACCGCCGTTGAAAACCGTAGCCACCGCCGATGCGCTCCGCTTGGTGAGGATTCGCCCCGCTGAACCTCCGGAAGCAGCAGTCCAGAGCCTGGATTTCTGGCCGATCGGAAGGTTTAGCCCCTGGTCATGAATGAAAATGACGCCGTCAGAGTCCGATTGAGTCCCCTGGGGGAACGGGTTTTGAGTAGTGCGCTGCCGAACATCGCACTGTGCGCTTCTGTGCAAGGCGATCCCTCACAAATGACTTCCAAAGAGGCGTGCCGTCGTACGGTCGTCGCCCTGACGGCGCTGCCCGTCGGCTTCCGCACCGGCCTGGTTCGCCGCCGCGCCCTGGACCCCTTCGAGGCGATCTCCGTGCAGCACCACCGCGAGCGCGCTGTACGGGAACCAAGGGTCGTCGTGGCCGGCTGACGACGACTACGCCCACAGCAGGCGGCCACGCCCGGTCCGTCGCGGTGGAATCGCGGGCCGCCCCCTGGTGTGCCGCGTCCCGCAGGAGCCAGGTGAGGCTTGCCAGGTGGGCGTACAGGGGCAGCTTCTGCCGCACTCCGATCGCGACTTCCAGCGCGACGTCGGGTACGGGTGTGTACGAACCGATCCCATCGGGCCCGGCGAGGTCGCACATCACCGTGTCGATCACTGCGGCTCAAGCAGGACCTGAAATCCAGGTCACCGGCACCGCGCCGGCGCTGATCATGCTGTAGCCGCGCCGGAGCGCTGCCGCGCCGCTTTACGGTGGGCGTGGCGTACCAGGCCGGGCCCTCGGGACGGTCGCCCTTCGGCGTGAACGGGCTCGGGAGACGGTCTCCGTCGTGTGCCGCCTGCTGTCGGCTCAGAGGCAGGGCATGCTCATGTAGAGCGCCTGCTCGCCCTCGGAGGGGGTGCCGTCGTAGAGGGACGTGTCCAGCCCGCAGAAGGCGAAGCCCATCCGCCGGTACGCGTGGATCGCCGGCGCGTTGATGTTGCTGACCTCCAGCCAGAGGTGCCCGGCCCCCCGTTCACGGGCGAACTCCACCGCGAGCCGCATCAGCGCGCGGCCCACCCCCCGGCCCCGGTGCTCCGGGGCGACCTCGATGTTCTTCACGACCAGCCGGCGGTTCCAGCCGGAGTACGAGACGGTGATGAATCCGGCCAGGTCGCCGGCGGCTCCCTGGGCCACGAAGGTGCGGGCGTTCCCGTCATCGCCCCCGCCGCCGTCGCCGTCCGCCTCCTCTTCGGGGAACACCTTGGTCAGGGGCGGGTCCACGGGCATCTCCCGTAGTGCGAACCCGTCGTCGTCGGCGGTCACCCGGAAGACGGTGCGGGTGGTGAAGGAGCCGTCCAGGGCCTCGATGGCGTCCGTGTCCTCGGGGACGGCTCTGCGGTACCGGTAAGCCGTGTGGTCAACAGTGGTCACACCACGACGCTAAGACCACTGAGGCCACATCAGGACACCTTTCGGCCGACCACGCCGCGAACCCGGAACAGAGGACCTCGGATCGGGAACCGTCGCTGATGAGGCTGCGGCGCAGCGGCAGCGACTGCCGAGGACGACGCGGTGAAAGACCTGGCACCGCGGCTGGTGGATGTCACGAATAGATGACACACGCACACAACTAGCACGCCTGGCTCACAACTGACGCTAGCGTTCGTGCCCTTCAGATGTCCTGGGGGGACACATGACCAACCCGTACACCACGCCGCAGCCGCCGACCGCCCGGATAGCCCCGAAGTGGGCACGCAAGCGATACGTGCTGCCCACGATCGGCCTCGCCTTCTTCCTCGGCATCGGCGCCGGCGCCGGCGAGCAGAACACAGACAGCGATGCAAAGCCGGCAGCCGACAAGGTGCGGCCGACCGCCACGGTCACCGCGACGGCCACCACCACGGAAACGGCGACGCCGGAACCCGCGCCGACAGTGACCGAGACCAAGACGGTCAAAGTGAAGGTGACCATCACCGCCCACGCGGTCGCGGCGGGTTCCGGGAGCAGCGGCAGTTCGTCAGGCGGTTCATCCGGAGGCGACAGCACAAGCTCCTCAAGTGGCTCCATCGGAGCCGGAAACGGCGCCACCGCCCGCTGCAACGACGGCACGTACTCCTACGCCGCACATCACCAGGGCGCCTGCTCGCACCATGGAGGCGTGGACGTCTTCTACAAGTAGTTCGGATTGTGCTCTCCGACTAGCCAGTGCGGTGGCTGGGCCGACTATCCCGAGGGTGGGCAACGGCCCGGTGGGAGGTGAGGAAGCCAGGGGGAGGGCGTGGCCGTGGCCGTGGCGACGAGCCGGGCCGCCGGACGACGAGTGCGTCGCAGGGCGGAACATGTCGGCGGCTTTCGACGACGACTTGGCCAGTGAGGTCACCCGCGGCCAGAACCGTCTGCGCGGGCTGCTGACTTCGCGGCGCTCTGGAGCGGGTCTTGCCCACCTCTCCGACCGGTCACAGTCCTCGTGCGGGTGGGACCGGTGCATGGTGGTCGCGGTACAACCATCGGTGGTGGTGGGGTGTCTGTTCTTCGTCACGCATCGCGTGATCGAGCCGCTGGCCCGCCAGACACGGGGTTGCCGGCCATCATTCCGGTTCGCGGGTGCCGTCGGCGTCCGCGGTGAAATGGGAGGTCTTCGTGCGTCACTCCGTCCGTCTTGCCGTGGCAGCGGCCCTGGCGGCTTGTCTGACCGGCGGTCTGGTGGCCGTCTCGGCCGGCCAGGCCGTGGCCGCCGGGTCCAAGCTGGCCGATGACTTCAACGGTGACGGATACCGCGATCTGGCCATCGGCATGCCGAGCAAGACAGTCAGCGGGAAGCAGAACGCCGGTGCCATTCTCGTCACCTTCGGCTCCGCCCACGGCCTGACCGGCAAGCACGTCTACATCACGCAGAACTCCGCCAACGTCCCCGGCACGCCCGGGTACCAGGACTACTTCGGAAGCAGCCTCGCCAGCGGCGACTTGAACCGCGACGGGTACGCCGACCTGCTGGTCGGCAGCGAAGGCGATGGGTCGGGCAATGGCTCGGTGACCGTGCTGTGGGGTGGCGCCTCACCGTTCGGCAGTGCCCTCGCGCTGCCCTCGGGACCGTCGTACCCTTCGCGCCTGTTCGGCTCCGACATCGCCGTGGGCGACTTCACCGGCGACTCCCGCCCGGACATCGCCGTCAGCGGGCAGACCTCCCTGCGGCTGTACTCCGGCACGTTCACCCGCACCAAGGCCCCTGCCGGCGAGGACGTTTACGGCCCCGATTCCACCAGCAGCGGCCGCCTTGCGGCCGGCGACTTCACCGGCGACGGCAAGGACGAACTGGCCGTCGTCCAGCAGAAGACCACCCTCGTCTACGGCCAGGAGCCCGGCACCACCGACACCGACTCCTTCACCGCCCGGGCCCGGCTCGCCGGCGGAGACCGCGTGGAGGCCGGGGACCTCAACGGTGACGGCCGCGACGACCTCGCCATCGCCCTGTCCAACCCCCGCCTCAACCCCAACGGACTGGCCGATCCCAGCAACGGCTCGGGCTACGTCACCGTCCGCTACGGCGACCCCCGCATCAAGGGCGGCCTCGCCCCCTCAGGCCGCGTCTACCACCAGAACACCGCCGGCATCCCCGGCGCCAACGAGAAGGAGGACGAGTTCGGCGCGGCGATGTCCATCGCCGACATCAACGGCGACCACCGCGCGGACCTCGCCATCGGCATCCCCTACGAGTCCCTCGGCCGAGCCTTCAGGGGAGGCGACGTCCTCGTCCTGCGCGGAAGCGCCGGCGGGCTCACCACCACCGGCGCGGCACGCTACTCACAGGACACCACCGGCATTCCCGGCAGCGCCGAGTTCAACGACGTGTTCGGCTCCCAGGTCCGCCTCGCCGACTTCAACCGCGACGGCAAGGCAGACCTCGCCGTCTCCGCCCCCGGCGAAAACGAGGACAGCGGCGCCGTCTGGCAACTGCGAGGCAGTTCCAGCGGCCTGAGCACCAGTGGCGTCAGCGTCTACGGCCCCAAGGAATACGGCGTCTCCTCCGGCTCCGGCATCGGCGAAACCCTCCTCGGCTGAAGCCATATCACGAAGAGCCGGCTCAGCCCTCGGGTACGTCATCGGCCAGCCGGCTGCCCACGATGCCACTCAGCACCACCGCCGGGACCCGTTCCACGGGTCCCGGTGCGTTGAGCCCGCGCATCATCCCGAACCGTCAATCCGAGGGTGAGCCTTGGGGGCCGCAGACATTGGTCTTGTCGGTGCCCTGTTGGGTACGGCCACAGTTCGGATGAGACCAGCTCGGCGCGCTCGGCCTGGTCCTCGACGCCATCGTCCTCTGGACGAAGAAGTACATCGACGCCGCCATCGCCCGGCTCCGCGCCGACGGCCACGAGATCCGCGACGAGGACATCGCCCGCCTGTCCCCGCTCAAGCACCGCACCTGAATCTGCTCGGCCGCTACAGCTTCACCGCCGGTGTCCCGGCCGTCGGCGCCCGGCGCCCTGCGCCCGCTGCGCGACCCTGACGGGCCCGAGTCGGACGAGGACGACGGCAGCGAGGAATGACCGCCCGAGGTCCTGCGGTGGTGGAGCGGACTCACGCACGAGTCCTCACGGGCGGACCATGAGGCCGTCCAGGGTGAGGTCGAGCAGGCGCTCCGCTTGCTGTCGGTGTTCAGCACCCGCCGAGGTGAGGGCGATGCCTTCCAGGGCGGCGCCGATGTCGGTGGGCTGGATATCGGTGCGGATCACCCCGGCGGCCATGCAAGCCTCCATGAGTGAGGTGATGGCGGCCTGGATCATTTCCCGGCTGTGCCCATAAGGATTGCCTCCCGTCGCGGCGATGGCGCGCAGGGCGTCGATCATGCCGTACTTGGCGGTGACGTAGTCCAGGAAGAGGCGGGTCCACGCGCGCAGGGCCTCGGCCGGCGGCTTCTGCGTAAGCAGTGCGGGGGCGGCATCGCACAGCTGGGCCACCTCGTTGCGGTAGACCGCCTCGATCAGGGCCTCCCGGGTGGGGAAGTTGCGGTACAGGGTCGCGCTGCCCACGCCTGCCTCCTTGGCGATGCGTTCCAGGTGCGCATCCAGCCCCTCCGCCGTGAAGACGCGTACGGCGGCCGTAAGGATCTTCTCCCTGTTCCGCCGTGCGTCAGCCCGCAGCGGCCGAAGCGTTCCATCGGTCATCAGTGCTCGCCATCCCCTCTTCGAAGCCCTCCGAACTTGCTAACCGGATACGCCCCCACTTATGGTGAGCTAACTGGGGACACCTCCGGTTTTTACTGTAGGTCACTGCACTGGCCTGCACGCACCCCAAGAAGGGAAGCCGATCATGTCGGGCATCCAGGGCAAAGTCATCGCCATCACAGGTGCCAGCAGCGGCATCGGTGAGGCAACTGCGGCCTACCTCGCCGAAAAGGGCGCCCAACTCGTGCTCGGAGCCCGGCGCGAGGACCGACTGAATGCTGTCGTGGACGGCATCACGGCGAAGGGCGGCACCGCCACCGGCGTCATCGTCGACGTCACGCGCCGCGAAGACCTCCAGCGCCTGACGGACACGGCCCTCAACCAGTACGGTCGACTCGACGTCCTCGTCTCCAACGCAGGCACGATGGCCGTCTCACCGTTCGACGACCTGCGCCAGGACGACTGGGACGCCATGGTCTCCACCCACATCACCGGCCTGCTCAACGGCATCGGGGCGGCTCTGCCCATCTTCCGCCGGCAGCGCTTCGGCCAGTTCGTCAACGTCGGCTCCACTGCGGCCTACGTCGTCAAATCCCCCCTGGCGGTCTACGCGGCCACCAAAACGGCGGTGAAGGTGCTTACCGAGGGCCTACGCCAGGAGTCGGGACCCGACCTGCGCGTCACCCTCGTCTCACCCGGCTTCACCCATACCGAAGGCATCGGCAAGGGAGCCAGCCCTGAAGTCGCGGCCGCGATGACCCGGCAGCGGGACGAGATCGCCATGCCGCCCTCGGCGATTGCCTCCGCCATCGGCTACGCCATCGAACAACCCGACGGCGTCGACGTCAGCGAGATCGTCGTCCACCCCACCGCGCAGGCCTGATAGCGGCGAGTCGGGCTACTCGAAACCGGTGCAGGCGCTCTCACCGACACACGCCGAAGCCACCGAGAGCAACCGGTATGAGCTGGAGCAGACCGCGAAGAAGGCCGTGCGGCACCCTCAACAGGATCCGCCGGCCGAACAGTCGGCGCGGACCCCTACCGGTCGTCGGGCCAGGAGGCCAGCAATTCTCCCGGCGTCCTCGTCAAAGAGGCTGACCCGAGCGTCGGGCATGCCGCCGTACGCGCCGATCAAGCGGCGAACTTGTGCCGCGCCTCCTCGCGGTGCCGCCAGCCGTGCTGCACCGGTCGGCCGCCGGAGGCGAGCAGCAAGTGGTAGCGGCCAGCGCCGATCATGCGAGGCGGATCCACCGTGACCGCCCCGGCTCGCGTTCGAGTGGGCGGTGGCCTTGGGGCTGGTCCGCGCAGCACTTAGCCTGCGAGGAGTCGTGGACATTGCGGGAGCGGCCTCATGGAGATCACGTGGCGTCGGATCGAGGAGCGGGACTTCCCGCTGTTGCGGAGGTGGCTCCAGCAGCCCCATGTGAAGCGTTGGTGGAACCACGAGACCACCGTGGAAGCGGTGGCGCGCGACTTCGGCCCCGCCGCCCGAGGTGAGGAGCCCTCGGAAGACCTCCTCGCGTCCCTCGAAGGCCTTCCGGTCGGTCTCGTACAACGTTCACGCCTGTGCGACTACCCCGACTATCTGGCCGCGCTGGCGGCCATCGTCCCCGTACCTGACGGCGCGATGACCATCGACTACCTGATCGGCGATCCGCGCCGGACCGGCCAGGGCATCGGGACGGCGATGCTCCACTCGGTCATCGCGCGCACCTGGACCGAGCACCCGGCCGCCCCGTGCATTCTCGTCCCAGTGGTGGCAGCCAATCAGCCTTCGTGGCGGGCGCTTGAGCGAGCAGGGCTGCGCCGGGTCGGCGTCGGAGACCTGGAGCCGGACAACCCGGTCGACGACCGGACCCACTACCTCTACCGCGTCGATCGGCCGTGAACCTGGCGGCTGACGGTCTCACCGCCCGCCAACCAGAATGCTCAGCCTGGCCAATTCAAGCGAACATCCGCCAAGTGGAGCGCTCAGGGCGTCGGTGAGGTAGTCGACGCGGCGCATCATGCGATTAAGGCGCTTGTTCGACCTTTCGAGCAGGCGAAGACACGGCAGGCCGGGAGGAGCAGGTGGGTGGTGAGACGCCGCTCTCGCGTCTGGACGCATTGCGCCGCGCCCGGCGCGTCGTCGAGCAGCAGGCCGTCCGGCGGCTTGGGCTCATCGACCGCTGGATCGCCGAGGAGGAGCGGCGGGAGGCGGAGCGGCGCCGGGGTGAGGAGATGCGGCCGACCTCGTCGGATTGGCTGATCCAGTACGGTCTCAACCGGGCCTCGCGGGGCGGGGACGGCAGCCTGCTCGCGACCAAGCGGTACACCGGCCAGCCGGTCGGTGCCGGGGCCGTACAGCGCGCGCTCGCCGTTGACCGAGGATCCGGCGACGCCCGCCCGCCTGACCCAACGAACACCCGCCAGTACCGGGGCGCAGACGCCGCCCACACGTCAGTCTCAGCCGCTTCGGGCAGGGCCGATCCCCATCCCCTTAACCGCCCGGCTGAAGAGGGAGTGCAAGGCCGGCGCTCATGGTCGAGAGGGTGGCCTGGACCGGGCCGACCTGCTTGGGGGCCGACATCATCGAGGCCGCCGCGTACATGGTCCGCGCCCACGGCCGGCGCAACCTCCACCTCCACCCCTGCGACGACCCGGCCGCAGTCGTGGGGCGTTTTGCTGGTCGGGGGGCAGGCCGGTGCTTCTGACTCTCTTCGGCAAGGCTGTCGCAGTCGTGTGGCGGCGATGTGTGCCTGGCGTTCCAGTGGTCAGCAGGTGGCATTCAGTCGAAGTACACGCCGTTTCAACGTCGTTTCACCAGAGTTCCGCCTCGTGCCTACTTCACACTCACGCGTCGGCGTCGCCTCGGTATGTGCCGCGGCTTTCACGTTCTCAGGGCTGGTTGCCACCGTACTGCTCGCCGCTCAGCCCGCGGCTGCCGCTGACCCGGCCGGCTACCAAAATGTTCGCATCAACGAGGTCACCTCCTCGAACAATGACACCGTGGAGCTGTACAACTCCGGCTCCACCGCGGTGAACCTCAGCGGCTGGAAGATGTCCGACGACAGCTTGTCGCCGCAGTCGTTCACCCCGTCCGCCACCACGATCACTGCCGGGGGGTTCGTCACCTTCAACTCGCCCAAGGGGCTTGGTGATTCGGACAAGTTGGTGATCTACACGGCCGGCGGCGCGGTGGTCGACCGCGTTGAGTGGGCCACCGACAAGGCGAAACCGGCGATGGCACGCTGCGGGGGCGACGGCACCGGCGCGTGGGTGACCGCGACCTCCGCAACCACGTTCGGCGCCGCGAACGCCTCGGACTGCCCGTCGTCGGTCCCGTCGGCGAGCCAGGTGCGGATCAACGAGGTCACCTCCGACGCCTCGGACACCGTGGAGCTGTACAACGACGGAACGAGCGCGGTCAGCATCGGGTCGTGGAAGTACGTCGACAGCGACACCAATCACTCCCCGGTCTCGATCTCGTCCTCCTCCCCGAGCGCGACGAGCATCCCCGCGCACGGCTACGCCACGTTCAACTCCGCACTCGGTCTGGGCGACAACGACTCGTTCTTCCTCCTCGACAGCAACGGCACCACCGTCGACTCGGTGACCTGGGCCACCGACGGCGCCAAGCCGTCCGATGAGCGCTGCACGAACGGCACCGGCTGGTTCCAGACCTCCACGACCGCGACGCTCGGCAGCGCCAACTCCTGCTCCGGCGGGGGTAGTAGCGGCGGGGGTGGCGGTCAGGTCGGCCATCTGCTGGGCGGCGGGGGCTCGCTGACCAGCGGCTGCACCCCTGAGGCGCCCTCCGACACGAGCTCGACTCCGACGGGCACATCAGCGTGGCCCGGCGGCTTGGACGTCACGATCACCGACAACGCCTGCGCGTTCACCACGTCCACCGGCCCGGAGGGCCGCGACGTGAGCGGGCTGGCGTTCGACCCGGCGAACCCGTCGGTGCTGTGGGCCGCCAAGAACAAGAACTGGCTTTACAAGCTGGTCAAGACCAACGGCAAGTGGGCTCCGGACCCGTCATGGAGCGCGACCGGCAAGCAGATCCGCTTCGCGGGCGGCTTGGGCCAGCCGGACTCCGAGGGCCTAACGGTCGGCGGCAACGGCCACATCTACGTGACGTCCGAGCGTGACAACGCCAACAACACGGTTCCCAAGGATACGATCATGGAGTTCGACCCGGCCGCGACCGGATCGACGCTGACGCCAGTCCACCAGTGGGACATGACATCGCAGTTCCCCCAGCTCAACACCGGCAGCAAGGACGACGCCAACCTGGGCTTCGAGGGCGTCGGCTACGTACCTGACAGTTGGCTGACCGCGAACGGCTGGGTCGACCCGCTCACCGGAGCCGCGTACAACCGGGCGAACTACCCGCTGCACGGGTCGGGCCTGTACTTCGCCGGCCTGGAGTGGGACGGCACGCTGCACGTCTACGGTCTGAACTCCGACGGCACGTTCACCACGTTCGGCACCATCTCGACCGGCAAGGCGTCCGTGATGGACGTGATGTTCGACGCCGGAACCCAGCGCATCGTCGCGACCTGCGACAACACCTGCGGCGAGACGCACACCTTCATGAAGGTCAACGCATCCGGCACGATCGTGCCGGATGTGACCTACACGAACCCGGCCGTCATGCCGATCGACAATCTGGAGGGCTTCGCCATCGCGCCTACGTCGACCTGCGTCAACGGGCTCCGTGAGGCGGTCTGGACCGATGACGGCATCTACGGCTTCGGCTCCGGAACCTCCTCCTACGGACACGCCCTCTACAGCGGCACGTTCCCCTGCTGATCCCCCCCGACCGCGGGAGACGGCTCACGCACGGGGCCGCCCCAGGTGAGACGGAGCCAGCGTAAAGAAGGCTCCCAGCCCGTAGGCAACGATGAAGCTCCCGGCAGACGGTGTCAGGACCGCCCACCGACTACCGGGAGCTTCGTCGTACTCGTCTCTCCTCCCGCTCTTCGACCAGCTTTCCCGGGTGCGCTCCCGCCGGTCGGTGAACAATCGCTCGCCGACAGGGCGGGCAGCGTCGCCCGGGCTTGCAAAGGGATGCCGACCGCCTCTCTGCCTTCTGGTGATGCCCCGAACACGAGGAGGGACATGCGGGTGTGCGAGGCGGCACTGTCGCTTCGACGTCGAGGCGGACGAGAGACGAGAGCGGGATCGGGGAGTACGCCGACTGGCCCAGACAACTGCTGCCGTGGGAGGTCATCGAGCAGAAGCTGCCCACCCTCCTGGCGGAGGTCGTGTTGTGCGAGGAGGGTGAGACCGACGGGCTCGACGTCGTGTCGTTCTGCCGGCAGTCAGCTGGAGGACCGGCGGCGGTTCGTCGCAGCGGCGGCGGACGCCGATACCCGGACAACGAGTGCCTGGTGATCGACCCGGCCATCGGCCATCCCCTCGCTCAAGCCGCATCGCTCGGAGGGGCAGCGCTCGTCGACGAAGGGGCTGGGGCAGGAGATCAAGGCGAGGATGCCGGAGCGCACGCTGATCGGGATCTGTGCCCGGAGCGCGTACTGGGTGGAGTGGTGGCGCCGCTTCAGCCCGCCTCGGGCAGGGACTGCGAAGGAGTTCGCTCAGTGGGACCGTGCCACCAGCCCCGCTTCGTAAGCGAGGATCACGAGTTGCACCCGGTCACGTGCGTCGAGTTTGGCGAGCAGCCGGGTCAGATAGGTCTTGGCGGTGGCAACGCTGATGGAGAGCTGGTCGGCGATTTCGGCATTGGACAGGCCCTTGCCGACGAGGGTGAGCACCTCACGCTCCCGGTCGGTGATGCGTTCAAGTTCCGTCCGCTGTGGCAGCGTCGCTGTAGGGCGGTCGGCGAACTCCTTTATCAGTCTGCGGGTGACACTCGGTGCGATGAGGGCGTCACCGGCAGCCACGATACGGACTGCGGCGAGGATGTCGTCCAGGGCCATGTCCTTGACCAGGAACCCGGATGCGCCGGCGCGCAGCGCTCCGTAGACGTAGTCGTCGTCATCGAAGGTCGTCAGTACAACAACGCGTGTGGCGCCGGCGCCCGTGGTGATCAGGCGGGTGGCTTCGATGCCGTCCATGCCGGGCATCCGGATGTCCATCACTACTACGTCGGGGGTGAGTTCCCCGGTCAGCCGGACCGCTTCGGCGCCGTCTTTGGCCTCGCCGACGACCTGGACGTCCGCGGTGTCGGTGATGACCATCTGCAGGGCAGCGCGGACCAGGGGCTGATCGTCGGCGAGTACCACGCGGATGGTCACCTGGCTCCAGCCTTCGCTGCGGGTTCGGTCCCTGCCGCTGTCGGCACCGGTAGCCGGGCGGCCACCCGGAAGCCGCCCCCGGGACGCGGCCCGGCGGTGAAGCGGCCGTCCAGTAAGGCGACTCGCTCCCGCATGCCGACTAGGCCGAATCCGGTGTCCGTGTTCTTCGTGTTCGTGCCGCTGCCCTTCCCTCGGTCGACGACCTCAACGACGAGTTCGTCCTCGCGGTATTCGACTTTCACCCGACAGTGATCAACAGCCGCGTGTCGTACGACGTTGGTCACCGCCTCCTGGACGATCCGGAGCGCCGCGAGGTCTACGTCCGCGGGGAGCGGGCGGCGTTTGCCCTGCCACCACACTTCCACACGGACACCGGCGGCCGTGGTCGTCGCGGCGAGCCGTGCCAGATCCGCCAGACCGACGGCCGGTTGCGGAGGAGCCTGCGTGCGCCCCTGGTCGTGGCCGGTTGGTTTCTGATCCCGGGTGGCGGGTTCCTGCTCCTGGTCGGCCTGCCGCAGTGCGCCCAGCATCCGCCGCAGTCCCGCCAGCGTCTCACGCCCTACGTGTTCCACGGTGATCATCGCCTCGCGGGCCCTGGCCGGCTGTGTCTCCACCACGCGGGCTGCGGCCCCGGCTTGCAGGGCGATGATGCCGATGCTGTGGGCGACCGTGTCGTGCATCTCGCGGGCGATGCGCAGCCGTTCGGCGGTGACCGCCTGGGCGGCGACCCGGGCGTGCAGCTCAGCGGTGTGGGCACGGGCCTGGTGCACCGAGTTGCCGACGAGCCAGGCGATGATGACCGTCAGGGCGACGAACGGTTCGGAGGCGGTGCCGGATTCCCCACCCGTGATCCACCGCAGGACGAGGTATCCGGCGAGCACGCCCAGCGTTCCGGCGGTCGCGGTGATCGCGATGCGCCGGGGCCGGGTGGCCGCGACGTAGCAGAGGGCGACATCCACCGCCAGAAACTGCAGGGGCAGAACTTCGTCCTGCCGCCAGGCCACCGTCGAGACGACCGTGCCGGCGATCACCAGACCGTACGCCAGCGCGGCCCTACGGCGCAGCAGCGCGCTGCCGGCCAGAACCATCAGGAAGGCAAGGGCGAGCAGCGCTCTGGCTGCGAGCGGGTCAAGGCCGTCTCGGGGATAGCTGAGGGAGTATTCATGCCGCGGCGGCATCAGGACGTACTCCACGACGGGCTGCCCTGCTGCCACGACCCACACCAGCGCCGTCCACAGGCCCGGCGGTACGCGCTTGAGCAGCGGCAGCGGCAACGGCGGTGGCAGTGGTGGTGGCGGTGAGGCGGACATGCCGAGATCGTAAGCGCGTACACGCCACGGGGCATCGGCCTGCGGTCGTACAACCGGGGGCGACACCCGCGCCCGGCGATTGTCAGCACCGGTCCGACGACGAGCGGGGGCGCCGGACGGCACCGTGGGCGCCGTGATCCAAGTCGACGAACTCACGAAGCGATACGGCGGCACGACAGCTGTCAAAGACCTGACCTTCACCGTGCGCCCCGGTCGGGTGACCGGGTTCCTCGGGCCGAACGGCTCCGGCAAGAGCACCACGCTCCGGGTGATCCTCGGCCTGCACAAGCCCACCAGCGGCACGGTCACCATTGCAGGCCGGCCCTTCCGCGACCGCCCTCGCGGCCTGCGTCATGTCGGCTCCCTCCTCGATGCGCAGGACGTGCACGACGGGCGCAGTGCGGCGGCGCATCTGTGGGCGCTGGCACGCAGCAACCGCATCCCGCGGCGCCGGGTGGACGAGGTGCTGCGGGAGGTCGGTCTCGCCGAGGTCGCCAAGCGCCGCATCGGCGGATTCTCGCTCGGTATGAAACAACGGCTCGGCATCGCGTCCGCCCTGCTCGGCGACCCACCGGTGCTGCTCTTCGACGAGCCGCTCAACGGCCTGGACCCCGAGGGGGTGAAGTGGGTGCGTGAGCTGTTCAGGCAACTTGCCGCCGAGGGCCGTACCGTGTTCGTGTCCAGCCATCTGATGTCGGAGATGGAGCACACCGCCGACCAGCTGATCGTGATCGGCCGTGGCGAACTGCTCGCGGCGGAGAGCCTCGCGGAGTTCTCGGCCCGCGGCGACCGGCGGAGCGTCACCGTGGCCACGCCCGCCGCACCTGCTCTGAGGGACCTGCTGACGGCCGAGGGCGCGGCCGTGCACGTGGAAGGCAAGCAGCTCACCGTGACAGGCCTGACCGCGGTGCGCATCGGTGAGATCGCCCGACGGCAAGGTCTGCCGCTGCACGAGCTCAGCACCCGCTCCGCCACGCTGGAAGAGGCATTCATGGAGCTCACCGCCGACCGTGTCCAGTTCTCCGGAGGAGAGCCCCGTTGACCGCGACCACCACCACGACAACGGACGTTCCCGGCGGCGAACGATCCGCCCGCGAACCCCGCGCCCGGTTCCGTGACCTGGTTACCGCCGAGTGGATCAAACACCGTTCGCTGCGCTCGACCTGGATCGCTTACGGGGCCACTGCCCTGGCCGTCATCGGCTTCAACGCCGGCACTGCCTATGACACATACAGTCACTGGAGGCTGCACGTGCCGAAGGAGCGCGCCGCGTTTGAAAGGGACGGGATAGCGTTGCAGGAGGCGTTCACTTCGAACGCGGCCCTGCTCATGGCCCTCGCCCTCGGCGCCATCGGTGCTCTGGTGATCGTCGGAGAGTACAGCACGGGCACCAACCGGACGACCTTCGCGGCCGTCCCGGCCCACCGCTCGGTGATGGCGGCCAAGGCGGCTGTCGTCAGCGTGGTCACGACCCTCTTCGGCATGGTCGTCGCCGGGGTCTCGTTCGCTGTGACGCAGGCCATTCTCGATCGCCGGGGCGCGGGCGTCTCCATCGGTGACCAGGGAGCCTTCCGTGTCGTCCTGGCCTCCGCACTCCTCTCACCGGTGTGCGCGCTCGCCGGCCTCGCGCTCGGCGCCGTCATCCGACAAACCGCGTCCACCATGATCCTTTCAGCGGTGGTCATCCTCGTGCTGCCACTGATCCTGACCGAGGGACGCCATTGGTCGGCGGTTGCCGGGCACACCCTTCCCTACCGTGCGTGGCTCCGGCTCGTCGATGTCAACTACTCTCCGACCGCTTTCCCGTGGAGCATCGGCGGAGCCTGGACCGTCTACGCGGTATGGGCGTGCGCCGCATGTGCAGTCGCCGTCACCAGCGTCCACCTGCACGACCAGTGAGAGGTCGAAGAGCACGAAGTGCTGATGCGGATCGCGGTAGAAGCCGCTCCACCTCCGGGTCGGTCTATGGGGACTTCGGCCCGCCGACGAGCCGCCAGTGTGGTGCCGCAGCACATGCCGGATCCGGATTCACTGCGGCAGCACGTAGGGGGACGTCGCGTGACGATCGAACAAGTGACCGAACTCGGGGGTAGGAGCGCTTCCGGGCTGCCGCGCCCCCGGGTAGTGCCCCTGGCCGTCCCGCCGTCGTCCTACACCGCGGCGGTCGAGCGGTACCTCACCGGCGCGGGCATCGCGAAGTCCTCCACGCTGATCTACCGGATCTCGCTGACGACGTGGGGATGGATGCTCACCGACGCCCCGGCGCCGACCGGGCCCGCCTACCGGGGCGCGAAACCGTCCGTCTCCCCCGTCGCCGCGATCGACGACCCGACGCTTCCGGAGATCGCCTGGCCGACGGGCGGCGGCGCGGGCGGACGCGATGGACGCCGACACCGTCAACCGTTGAGCTGTCCATCACGCGCAAGGCGATCGGCTGATGGCAGCGCCAGGGCTGGATCGAAGGCGACCCGACGAACGGCATCGAGGGACGGCCGGCACCGCTGGACCGCGCCAAGACCCTCGCCGACAGCCAGATCGCCGCCCTGTGGCGCGTGGACGTCAGGCTCAGGGTGAAGACGTTCTGGAAGCTCCTCTACGAAAGCGCCGCACGGGCCGATGAGGTGCTGTGCCTGAACGTGCAAGACCTGTACCCGCAGGGCATGCGCAGCAAGATCACCGCCAAGGACGGGGCGACGGAGTGGATTCACTGGCAGCCCGGCACCGCCCAGCTCCTGCCCCGGCTGATCGCCCGCCGCACCCGCGGCCCGCTGATCCTCACCGACCGCAAGTCCCCGGCCGGCACGCCGACGCTCGACGTGGGCCCGAAGACCGGCCGGGCCCGGCTCTCCTACCGCCGGGCCGAGGAGACCTTGTACGGAAGCGCGGGCGCCGAGACCCGCGGCGGACAGGGTGAAGTCGACGGGCAGCGACAAACCAGCGTCCGTCGACTGCAACGACGGGTGCGCTCAGGAGCGGGGCTCCAGCACTTCCAGAGCGCCGGTCCGGGTGTCGTAGCTGCGCAGGGTGGTGAGCCGGAGCGACAGCGGCGGCGCCGGCAGCAGCTCGGCAACCCGCCGGTCGGCGAAGGCACCGGCCCGTCGGGTCCGACCGAGGGTGATGTGCGGGCTCCAGCGCCCAGGTTCGTGCAAGGGGTTGAGGGTCTCGGGCGGGCTGTCGGAGGCCACCGCGTCCCACACCCGGCGGTGCAACCCGGCCAGCGCGGAGTCGAGGTCCAGCGCCCAGGCCAGTACCGAGGTGGGCCGCTCGAAGCGGACCACGCCGGTGCACCGCACCGGCAGCGGCAGGGTGGCGGCCGCTTCGGCGAGTTCCCAGCGGATCGCAGCGGTGAGTTCCGGGCAGGCGGCCAGAGTGAGGTGGGGACTGTTGGTCGGTGAGCGGTGGCGTGCCTGACTGGGCAGCCCCGCGTCCGCCAGCCGCCGCCAGGCCTTCCTGACCGCCAGATCCGCCGCCTCGTCCAAGAGGAGCTCGACCGTGCGCACCGCCGCAGACTACCGGCGATCGCCCGCGGTTCCGCCGCCGGCCGGCCCGTCAGACCGGGGGCGCGTCGGCCGCTTGGCGCCCGCCGTCCCCGTTCCCGGCCTGTGCGAGGTGCCGGACGAGGGCGCGGGCGACCTCGCGCGCGGCGGGCGCCGCCCAGCGCCGGCGGTGCCGGGCCAGTCGTACGGGTATGTCGGAGAGGGGCGGGCCGTCGAGGGCGATCCCGCGCAGCCGTCCGTCGCGCAGGTGCTCGGCGACGGTCGTCGCCGGCAGCAGGGTCAGGCCCAGGCCCGCCGCGGCGCAGGAGCGGGCCGCGTCCACGCTGCCGAACCGGGTGATGCGCGGGTTCGCGCCGGGCGCGGCGCGCAGCCGCTGTTCGAAGGCGTCGCTGTAGGCGCAGCCCTCCTCCAGGAGGAAGAAGTGCTCGGCCGCCAGATCGCCCCAGGCCGCCGGGCGGTCTCGGCCGGCCAGCGGGTGGCCGGGGGCGGCGACGAGGGTGAGGGCCTCGCGGGCGACCGGTTCGGTGGCGATCTCGGGGGACTCGGCGTCCTCGTTCATCAGCAGCGCCAGGTCGAGGTGGCCGGAACGCAGCCCTTGTACGCACTCCTCGGTGCTGGCCGCGCGCAGGTCGACGTCCACGTCGGGGTGTTCGGTGCGCAGGGCGGCGATCACGGCCGGCAGCCGGGTGGCGCACAGCGATTCCGGCGTGCCGACCACCACCCGGCCCGCGACGGGCCCCTCCTCGCCCGCCGCGGAGCGCAGTCGCGCCACAGCGTCGAGCACCTCCTCGGCCTCCGCGAGGAGCCGTCGGCCGGCCTCGGTGAGCGGGGCGCCGGTGGGCAGCCGGTCGAACAGCGGCACCCCGAGGTCGCGTTCGAGTGTGCGGATGTGCACGGTGACTGTGGACTGGGCGAGGTGGAGTGCGGCCGCGGCGGCGGTGAAGCTGCCGGTGCGGGCGAGCGTGGTGAAGGTCGTCAGCAGTCGCGTGTCCACCCGTGCAGCTTATGCGGAATGCCGATGGGGTGCATCACAATCCATCGTTGGACGCGATAGGGCCGGGGGTGCCAGGGTTTCCCCATGACCAACGACACGACCACCGCCGCCAACGACACCGCGACCACCGCCCCGGCCCACGGCGGCTCCGGCGCGGCCCCCGAGATCCTGCGCTACTCCGCGTTCACCCGCACGCCGGACGGCGGCAACCCCGCCGGGGTCGTGCTCGACGCCTCCGGGCTGGACGCGGCGGCCATGCTCGCCGTCGCCGCCGAGGTGGGTTACTCGGAGACCGCCTTCGTCACCGCCGCCGACCAGGACGCCCGGCGCTTCACGGTGCGCTACTTCAGCCCGCTGGCCGAGGTGGCCTTCTGCGGGCACGCGACGGTGGCCCTGGCCGTCGCCCTCGCCGACCGGCTGGGCCCCGGCGACCTCGCCCTGGACACCCCAGCGGGCACCATAGCGGTGACGACCGCCACCGACGGCGCAGGCGCGGTGCAGGCGACGCTCACCAGCGTGCCGACCCGGTCCCGCCAGGCGCTCGCCGAGGAGTTGGAGGCCGCCCTCGCGGCCCTCGGCTGGAGCGCGTCGGACCTCGACCCCGCGCTGCCGCCGCACGTCGCCTTCGGCGGCAACGACCACTTGGTGCTGGCTGCGGCCTCCCGCGAGCGGCTGGCCGCGCTCGACTACGACTTCGACGCGCTCGCCGAAGTCATGCGCCGGTACGGCTGGACCACCGTCGACCTGGTGTGGCGCGAGTCGCCGCGCCGTTTCCACGCGCGCAACCCGTTCCCCGTCGGCGGTGTCGTGGAGGACCCGGCGACGGGCGCGGCGGCGGCTGCGTTCGGCGGCTACCTCCGCACCCTCGGGCTGGTCACCGAGCCTGCGGAGATCACGGTGCGGCAGGGCGAGGACATGGGCCGCCCGAGCGATCTCGTCATCGGTGTGACGCCCGAGGACGCCCGGGTACGGGTCACCGGCGCGGCCGTGCTTCTCCCCCGCTGACGGCCCGCCGGCGGTACGTCGCGCCGGGTCGGCCTCCTCGATGGCCGCCGGGCGCACGATCGTGGAGTCGACCGACACGTCTCAGTCGATTTTGCCCACCGCATCGACCATGGCCCGCACGTGCCGCAGCGAGCGTTCCCGGGTGCCGTCCGCCGACCATGACCGGTGCCGCTCATAGATCGTCTTCCACGGCCCGAACCGCTCGGAAGGGGCGTGCTCGGCGCATGCGGCACTGACCGATCCGATCCCAGCAGGAGACCCGCGAAACCGCCGTGGCCCCTGCTGCCGAGCACGAGCATCCGGGCGCCCACACTCGCGCTGATCAGGACGGCCTCGGCGGCGCCCTCACGAGCCGTGATCCGCAGGTTCTTGGGCGGGACGTAGCCCGTTTGGAGGGGGCGAGCCGTCGACGCCCACAACGATCACTCCGGCAACGATCGTCGGCAGGCCGAAGCCGAGATATGAAATCACCGGCCCCGAACCCGGCACCGGCGATCGCCGTGCCCACGAAGAACAGTCCGGCGGAGCCCAGCGTGACAGACAACCGAGCGTGACAGACAACAGGGTGATCCCCACACCACCGATGAGAGCCAGGGCCCCCACCCGCATGGTGGCAACGGGGGCGGCACTGCGTAGCAGGAGGACGGTCAGGGCACCGCAGGCCGTCAGCGTGAACAGGGCCAGTCCACCCGGCAGCGCGCCCTGGCCGGGGACGACACGATGGACCAGTGCCGGGCCCAGGGAGCCGTAGAAACCAGGAGCCCTGATCCCACGGCACCCACGACCGTGCCGGTCGCGAACCCCTGGAGAATCCTGCCGCACACCAGATCGGGCACAAAGAAGACCCAGGGGGCCAACTGCCGGAAGGGGCCGGCCGCCCGTTCCTCGTCCGTCGTCATCGGACCTCCTGCTGCGCGGGACGCGCTGGTGCGGTCCTCGACGTACGTGGAAAGACGGGAACGGGCGGTGGCCTTTGGGACACGAGGGGTGTGCGTTCTCAGTCCGGGAGGGTGCGGGCCGCGATGGCCGAGGCGCTGATGGCCGCGGGGAAGCCTGCGTAGAACGCGATCTGTGTGATGAGCGCGCCGAGTTCGGCCCGTGTCACCCCGTTGTCGACGGCGCGCCGCAACTGCGCGGGCAGTTCTTCGGGGCGGTACAGCGCCACGACCGCGGCGACGGTGGCGATGCTGCGGTCCCGCGGGCTGAGAGCGGGATCCGCCCAGACCTCGCTGTACAGGGGGTCCTCCACCAACTCGGTCAGGGCCGGGGTGAAGGCGCGGGCCATCTCGCGCGGCGACAACGGCGTGGAAGGTGTCTCGGACTGCGTGGTCATCACGAGCTCCGTGCGAGGGCGTGGCGTGCGATGCTCGCGGCGAACAGCGGGGTTTCCCGCCGGTTGTGGTCACCGGAGGCGGCCTGCCGTGCGGCTGCGGCCTGCTCGAAGGTGCCGCCGGTCTTCTCCAGGAAGTCCATGAACTCCTGGGTGGGGTGGCTGGTGACCTGGTTGGTGTAAGTGACGGTGCCGTCGCCGTTGTCCTTGGCCGACAGGTCCCAGATCACCTGGACCGTCGTCCAGCCGTGCGGGGTGAGCACGTCGGAGGTGGACACCATGTGGCAGTGGTGCTTCTCGGCGATCTCGGCGACGTAGTGCTGGATCACCAGTCCGGTGCCGATCATCTCCACGTTGATCGACATCGGCCGGCCGTCGTCGGTCGTGGTGTAACCCGCCGCCTTGTGGTCGGGCGGGGCGCAGCGCTGATACTCCTTGTCGGGCAGGTTCAGCAGCCAGTCGGCGATGTCGATCGCGTCCCAGGGCGCGTCGAGCGGGGCGTGCTCCGTCGAGGCGGACAGCACCAGGTCGGACAGGACCTTCTTCGGATCACTCATTGTCTGCTCCTTCGGTGAAGGCCACGGCTGGAACCGGGCCGGCTTGTGCGGGGGAAGGCCGACCGGACACTGCCGGTTCGACCGCCCTCGGTCATCCGTCGACCGCTTTGCGGCCCAGGACGGGGGCAGGGTGAGGAGGTGGGACGGGCCGGGCCGTCGCCGCGGGTTCCAGCACCGAGATCACCGGCGCGAGGGCGTCGGTTCGGTTTCTTCGGATGCCGCAACCCTAGAACCGGTGCACCGGTGGCGCTTGTCCGTCAGCGCACCGCCGATGTCGCCGCGACGCACTGTGTACGGCACCTCCCACGATGTGGGTCATGAGCCTGCTGGTCAGGGCGGATCCAGGACGGATGTGCCGACGGTCGCACCCGCCTTGAGAAGACTGTCGAACGCTTCGCTACGCTCTGGCTGCGAGCGTGGCACCGAGCGCGGCCAGGGCTGCGGCGGCCAGGGTGGTCAGGGTCCAGCCGATGTGTGCGAACAGCAGCGCTCCTGCCGCGGAGCCGACGGACCCGGCTGCGAAGTAGGTCGTCATGTAGAGGGTGTTGAGACGGGCGCGCGCTTCGGGACGCTGCCTGAGGGCGTGCGTTTGATTGGCGACGTTGCTCACACGTGCACCGGAGTCCAGCAGCAGTGCCCCGAGAATGAGCGCGCCGGCCGACAGCCCCCACAGACCGGCGATCAGGAGACCAAGAGCCATCACACCGGCGGCCGCCACGGCGAGGCCCCGCTGCATCCCCCGGTCGAGGAACCGGCCGGTGGCCAGCACCGTGGCGGTGCCCACGACGCCCACCAGTCCCAGCAGGCCCGCACCGGTCGTCGACCAGCCGTGCGTCGGGCCGGTCACATACAGCGTGACCGCCGTCCAGAAGATGTTGAACGCGGCGAAGCCGGCAGCGGCGGTGAGCGCCGCCCGTCGCAGACCACGCTCGCTGCGCAGGAGCGGAAGAAGCGACCTCAGGAGGGCCCGGTAACCCAGCGCGTGACGCAGGGGCGGCTCCGGCAACCGTCGCAGAGCAAGGTGCACGACCAGCGTCGCGAGCGCCGACAGCGCGTACACCGGACGCCAGCCGAGGAGGCCGTCGAGTGCCCCGGCGATGACGCGGGCGCCCACGATGCCACCGAAGAGGCCGGCCGTGATGCGCGCCGTGGTGCGCCCCACGGCCTCTGGCGGCACCAGTGAAGCAGCCGCCGGCATCAGGATCTGTGCCAGCACGCTCGTTGCTCCCAGCAGCACCGATGCCGCTGCGAACACCGGGTAGCCCGTCGCGAACGCGGCCAGAGCCAGGGCGATCAGCCTGCCCGCGTTCAGCCAGCGCATCAGCCGGTGCAGCCCGGCCCTTTCCAGGACGGGCACGACCAGGAGCAGCCCTGCGGCGTAACCCACCATGGTGATCATCGGCAGCAGTCCGGCGAGTGCGTCGGAGACCGCGAACGAGGTGGCCAGCGGTCGCAGCAGCGGCTGCACGTAGTAGATGTTGGCGACGCTCACGCCGGCCGCGATCGACATCCATGCCACGTGCCTGCTGCCGAGTCCGGCCCGGTCAGAGGTGTCCGCGGTCTTCGGACCAACCCCGTCGAGGCGCTTCGGCGCCTGTCTCACATCCGCCATGCCTCTAGAGTGAAGATAAACAGTATCGAGGTCAAAGACCAATTTTCGATGTCAGTAATAAATGAGGTGAATGATCGTGGAATTGAGAACCCTGCGGTTCTTCGTTGCCGTGGCCGAGGAGCAGAGCTTCACCCGCGCCGCCGAGCGGCTGTCCGTCGCACAGCCCGCCGTAAGTCACCAGATCCGCTCCCTGGAGAAGGAACTCGGGGAAGCGCTCTTCGAACGCAATCCACGCAGCGTCCGCCTGACCGAGGCCGGCCGGGTGCTGCTTCCCCTGGCCAGCCAGACCCTCGCCGATGCCGACAGGGTGACCGCGGAGTTCGCCTCCCGCACCGCGCTGGTCACCGGCACGCTCCTCCTGGGCACCGTGGACGGGGTCCAGCACACCCGTCTGCCCGCGCTCCTGGGAGCCTTCCACCGCCGGTACCCGGGTGTCGCCGTGCAGCTCGTCGAGGGGCGCAGCGCCGGGCTCATCTCGCGCGTCGAGAACGGCGAGCTGGATGCCGCCGTGGTGGCCCTGCCGGAGCATCCCCTGCCCCAGGGCATGCGCAGTGTGGTCATGCTCGAAGACGAGATCGTGGCCGTCGTCCCGGCGGACTCCCCTCTGGCAGGCCGCACGAGCATCCCCATCGAGCTGCTGTCCGGAAAGACCCTGATCAGTTACGGCCATGACAGCGGACTGCGGCCATGGCTGCAGTCCGCGTTCGATGCCGCCGGCATCGACTTCGCCACCCGGTACGCGACCAACGACGCGGCCCTCCACGTCGCCCTGGTGGAGGCCAGCATCGGCGTCTCCCTGACGGTGGGCACCGACCGGGCTCTCGCCGGTAACCCCCGCGTCAGCGCCGTCCCGGTCAGCCCCTCCCTCACTTACCGCAAGGCACTGATCTGGCGGGGCACACCGCAGCCCACCCGACCACTGCGGGCCCTCCTGGCCCTTGGCCCCGCGGCTCCATGACGCCGTACCTCACCAACACGGTGGGCGCCGGTCTCCTGGGCGACCTCGCCTACCGGGCCGCCTGGCGAGGCGAGCACACCACCGCGACAAACATCCTCAACCACGCCCTGACCGCGCCCAGAACCCCGCCGCCCGCTGCCTGCCCAACCACGCCTCGCCAGCACCCTCGCCGCACAGGGCGCCCGGGGCGAACGGCGCGCCGTGCTGCGCGCCCACACCGCGGCGGAGAAACACCTCAACGACGCCGGCACCGACCGGCCCGCCTGGTGCGCCTGGGTATGCGAAGCCGATCTCGCCGTGGACTCCGGCCAGCCCTCCTCGACCTCGGCGAGACCGGCCGCGCCCACCGGCTGATCACCGAAGGTGAAAGCCTGCTATCTCCGGCCCGGGACAAGACCCGCGGGGTGTTTCTCGCCTGCCGTGCCGCTGGCCACCTCGATCTGAGAGAACCCGAGCCCGCCGAAGCCGCCACCGCCGAATCCCTGCTCCTGGCACGCCGCATCGGAACACCCCGCTGCGCGCAGCTCGTCAACGACCTTCTCCCCCGCTTCCAGCACTACCAAGACGCCCAGGACGTTCCAGAACTCCTCCAGTTCACTGCCGCATGGCAGGAAGGGACGGATCCGACCACCACCGCTGGGCTCCGTCGATCAGAAAGTGGCCACAACTCATGCTTCGGGCAGGTCAGGCTTTTGAAGAGTTCGATGCCAGCGACGGCCGGGGCAAGGGCCGCGGCCGAGCGGTAGACGATCGCGAGTTTGTCGAACCTCGCGGCCAAGCCCCGCCACTGCTTGAGCAGGGCGAAGGAACGCTCGACCACGTTGCGGTCCTTGTAGGCCACCGGATCGAACTTCGACGGGCGCCCGCCCTGCTGAACCGCGGCGACGACGGTACTCCTGCTGGTCACGCCGTTCGGGAATAACTGCGGTGACCCTGCTGGCCTTGAGCACCGCTCGGGTCGGATGGGAGGAGCAGGCCTTGTCCCCGAGCAGCATGGTCGGGGTCATGCGCGGGCGGCCTGCTCCGATCCTGGGAACTCGCAGGTCGCCCAGCAGCAACAGCAAGGACTGGCCGTAATGTGCCTGCCCGGGCAATCACGACGACGGCCAGCAGTCGGCCCTGACCGTCCACAGTGTGGTGGATCTTCGTGGTCAGCCCGCCGCGGGAACGGCCGATGGCGTGCGGGCGGGCTCTCAGTGGACGTCGAGGCCCTGCTCTCGGGCTGCGGCCCGGCACTTCCTCCATCGTCATCCGCGCGGGCGAGCAGGACGCCGAGCACGCGGTCCCTGGTGTCGTCGGCGGCCCAGCGGCGGTGGCGGGCCCACACGGTCTTCCAGAAACCGAACCCGGCTGGGAGGTCCCGCCAAGCCATACCGGTGCGGTACCGAAAGACGATCGCCTCCACAATGCGGCGGTGATCGGCCCACGGCCCGCCACGACGACCGGCGCTTTGGGGGCAGCAGGGGTCGGATGCAGTCCCGCTGGCGGTCGGTCAGCCTGGCGTGACAAGGCATCAGGATGAGACCCCAGAGGTGCAGCGCGGCCGGACTCAGTCGACCTTCTTGATCACCCGGGCGGGCACTCCCGCGACAACGGTGCCGGCAGGGACATCACGAGTGACCACCGCACCGGCAGCGACCACCGCACCGGCACCGATGGTTACCCCCTGCGTGATCACGGCAGCCGTCCCGATCCAGACGTCGTCCTCGATGACGATCGGGGCGAAGGAGAGGTACTCGCGGCGCTCGGCCAAGGGCAATGGATGGCCTCCGGTGATGAGGCTGACCTTCGGAGCGATCATGACGCCGTTCCCGATACGGATGCCTCCCCTGTCCATGAAGGTGCATCCCTGGTTGACGAAGACGTTCTCCCCGAACGTCGTGTTCAGCCCGTGCTCGGTGAAGAACGGCGGGTAGATCACCACCGACTCCGGCAGCGGGCCACCGAACACAACGGAAAGTAGATCCGCGCGACCTTCGCTGTCGCTGAACGGAAGCATATTCAGTCGAGACGTCGCATCGGTGACCTCCTCGATCCGCTCCGCATGACGCGCGAACTCCGGCGTTTGGACATACATAACCTGCTCTGTGCGGGTAGACATGCGCTGATCCCAACACCGCGCAGTACTTTCGATCAAACAACCCGGACCACACCAGACACAACCTTCGGTTGTGGAAGTAGGGTGATGACGTGGATGTTGAAGCGCTGCGGACGTTCGTGGCCATCGCCGAGACCGGCCAGTTCCAGGCTGCGGCCGACGAACTGGGGATCAGCCAGCAGGCAGTCTCCAAGCGCATCGCGGCCCTGGAGAAGCACATCGAGGTCACGCTGCTGGTGCGCACCTCCCGAGGCTCCCGGCTGAGCCTGGACGGGCAGGTCTTCCTGCCGCACGCCAAGAAGATCCTGGCGGCCATCGAGCAAGCCGAGCAATCCGTGCGCCCCGGAAGCCGTCCTTTGCGCGTCGATGTCCTCAATCGGCGCATCTCCCCGGCCCAGGCTGTCTACCGGTTTTACCGCTCCCACCCCGAGACGGACCTGGACGCGGTCACGCTGAGCAAGGAGAACGCCGCCCAGGCCGCCCAGGCGGTGCTCGAAGGGACCATCGACGCGTCCTTCCGCGCCCTGCCGGCAGACCAGGTCCCGGCCGGGATCAGCACCGAACGACTCCTGGACGCGCCCCTGGAACTCCTGGTCGGACCCGGCCACCCACTGGCTGACGCACCCTGGGTCAGACCTGCGGACCTGGCCGGCCACCGCATCTGGATCCCCGGGATCAGGCCAGGCACGGAGTGGGCGGCGTTCTACCAGGCGCTGTCCGAGGCCTTCGGTCTGAGCATCGACGCGCTCGGCCCCAACTTCGGTGACGAGGCCCTGATGGACGCGCTGGCCGACTCGGCCTCGCTGGCCACCCTCGTCGGCAACGGGGACCGGTACCTGTGGCCCCAGACCCACGACCTACGGCGCATCCCGTTGCACGACCCGACCCCGGTCTACCCGCACGTGCTGCTGTTCCGCAGCGGAGACCAGCACCCCGTGCTGACCGCACTACGCGACCATCTGCGCACCACAGCCCCGCGAGCCACGCACGACGTGTGGGCACCGGACTGGGTAGACCGCTGAACAGGCGACCAAATGAACAGACATGCCCTATTAGTCGCGCGGCGGCGGAAACGTCGCCTGCGGAGCGGCGAGTGCCGCGTCGATCGCGAGCTTGATGTCCCAGTCGAAGCAGTCGTCGAGATCGCGGAGCAGCTCCAGCGCCCGCACAGTGGCTTCGCCGAGCGGGCGCGCCATCCGGTTTGTTGCGGACGGAACCTCCACTGGCTTGAGGCATGCCATCTCCATCGCGTGGTCGGCCCGTTCGTGCAGACCGAGCGAGGTGTAGCCCGCGGCCAGAGCGACCCACTTGAGGTGGCCACGGGTGTTCGAGGCCAGCGCTACGGTCCCGTACAGCGTCTGCATGGGGCTGCCAGCGGTGCCGTCCCCGCTCGGTGCCGGTCCGTACTGTTGTTCCAGGCCCTTGCAGTCGCTCTCCAGCAGTGCGAGAGCCTCGTTCAGCACACGACCAGCGCGGGCCAGACCGTTGAGATCATGGATCATCCGGTGCTTCCTCCTCGTCAACTGCCCTTGATGACCCTGCTGATCCCGTACCTCCTCCGCCACCACGAGCAGCGGCTCCAGGATTCCCCGGCGTGTGCTGGTAGCCGGCTCGGACACCGAGGGCGGCGGCCGGTGATGAGCCGAAGCACGATAGTTGTCACATAGGCAGGCTTGGTCAGTTGCGAGGTAAGGGACGCATCCAGTGCACTTCAGGTGAACTGATCCCTCGTGGTGTCGGGATCTTCGAAGCTCCACCGTCATCAGATCCCGGCGTGCCTCATCCTCGTCTCGGCTTCGTCGCGTCCCAGCGCATCGAAGGTGTCGAGATGGAACTTCTTGGCGTTGAAGGTACGCACCCACAGGCCCGCTGCCCAGCACAACTGCAGTTCGTTGCTGGTCAGCACCCCTCTGCGCGCCATTTGGTACTCCTCCAGGAAGGCCGCCGTCCGTTCGACCGAGGCGCCTGCACCAGTGGGCCCGCCCTCGAACATCGCGGCGGCCTGGCCGATGATCACCACCTCGGGCTCATCGACCACGCTGTCCCAGTCATGGACCACGAGCGGCCGGCCGTCGCGAAACTTCACGTTGCGGCCGTCCCAGTCTCCGTGTCCGAGCACGCAGGCAGCGTCGCGGACCTCTTCCAACCGCTCGCGTACGGCCGCGCCGAGTTCGTCGAGCCACGCCGTGGCAGAGCACCGTTCAGCATTGAGGTCGACGTCGCGGTCATCCGGGACCGGCCAGACGCCGTCCTCCTTGTGGTACCAGTGGACCCAAGCGGGAGCTGGTCGTAGCAGCGGCTGCGGATCCAGATCCTCTGCGCGGGTCACGAAGTCGGCCAGAAGACCGGCGAACTGTCGGGGAGCACCGGCGGCCGCGGTCCCTTCCCCCCCCCTGGCAGGGGAGTCTCGGCGCTGGCGACCTTCGTGCCCAGCGGTAACGGACCGGCCAGTGACTCCGGGCATGGGTAGCCCGCCTGCCACATCCGGTGTTGCACCCAGGTACAGGCTCCGAGCCGCGGGTCTTCGTCGCGGATCTTCAGGACCACCTCGCGGCCGTTCGTCAGCCGCAGGCCGTGGACCACGGACAGGTTCCCTGCCGTGAACGTGCGCTCGGCAACCGGACAGCCCAGGTGTTCGATGCACCAGTCGTTCACTGCTCGATCGTCGGAGTGTTCAAGCATGGCTTTCCTTTCCATGAGTGGTTTGGCCCTCCCCGTCTGGGCCGGGATGGTGGCCTGAAGCCGTGGGGACCGGATCGGCGCGCCCCGCGCCGCAGTGCCCTGATTGATCCGGTGCACTGGGCCGCGGGCTCAGCCCGGCATCGGAGCCCTCCCGGGCGGCTCCGATGCCGGGAGACGAGGGCAGAGCTCAGGCAGTGTCGCCTGCCTCTTGCGGTCGCATGAGGTCGAGGTCGTCGCCCCATGCATCCAGCACCTCGCCGTGTCCGGCTTCTCGGGCTGCGTTCTCGACCAGGGTGAACAGCTGCCGTTGCAGGGCTACGTCGCCTGCTGCCGAGATGCGGTCCACAGCACGCAGCAGCACGTCGGTGTCCCAGCCCGGCAGCGGGTACCGGGCGAGCTCCCACTTCAGATACTTGTTGTAAGGGCGAGGGCGACGGTGAAGAGCGAAGAGCAATTCGAGCAGGAACCGCATGCTGTCGGCCGCGTCGAGACGGGCGGCCAGAGCCAGGCCGTCCCGGTGATTCTTGACCGAGCGGTAGAGAGAGTTGGCGTAGGCGTCGAGCCATCGGCCGGCGTCCCGGAACGCCTCATCGGCATCCAACCGGGCCCAATCGGCAAGGGCGCGGGCGATGCCTCCGTCGAGCCGGTCGAGAACAACCCGAGCACGGGCGAGGGCATAGCGTTCCCAGCCGGGGATCCCGGTTCCGCGGAACTCGGAGAGAGTGACGATGACGAGGTCGAGCTCGGCACTGCGGTGCCCCGCGAACCGGGACAGGTCGGTCGTGGCGTCATCGGCAACGACCACGTACAGGTCGTGGTCGGAGTGCGGGGTGATCATGCCGTCGTGGGCCTGGGAACCTTTGAGGACGAGACCGAGGACGGCTGGGTCGGCGGCGGCGAGTTCGACGAACGCGTCGTAGGTGAGCGGCTGCTGAGCACTCATGGTGTGGAGCTCCGGTGTGGCGATGACGGGTATGCCTGCCGGGGCGACCCCGTGACGAGGCGCCCTGCACCGTCCGCGACCGCACGTGGCAGCCGCCCGGAAGATCAACGCACATCTGGACCCTATCGCTCTGCCTGGCCATGCGGGTACGGCTTTGAAGCCGTCAGGGGCCTGGTAATGCGACCGACAAGCTCACTTCAGGAGAGCCGCACCGATCCCGGAGGAGGTGTGGTCCATCACTTGGCCAGTTGCTGTGCGTGGCCTCGTGGCCTGGCCCTGCCCACCAATCAGGCCGAACGGCTCGGCGCCGGGCGGCGCAAGCGCCGCATCGGTGCCGTTCCCACCCCCCTCAGGCCAGCCGTAGCCGCCTTCGACACCCCGCATGCGGGCCCAGGACCGCCCCAGTCTCGGCCAGCAGCGCAAGCTCTACCGTCGATGGACGACCGACGATCACGTTCACCCCCACGAGGCTCTGCTCGGCATGCTCGCTCTGCTGCATGGAGTGGCGGCGGCGCCGGCGGCCCGGCCCGGCCCGCGGTCGGCTCTCGGCCAGCCGTCCAGCACCGAGGTCCGGACTTTGCAGATCACCGACATCGACGCGGCGGCCCAAACGTCCAGTTCGGCAAGCGCCCCCACCCCGTCCCGCAGGCCACCCTGATCTGTCTCGCCGACCACGTCGACCGGAAAGCGGAACCGGTCTCCCGCACGACGGCAAATCCACTCGCCCACCCCGATGATCAACGCTAGCCTGCGCGGGTGATGACGGCCGACGACGTACTGTCCATCCTTGCCGTGCTGCGGAATGCGGACGTCGACTTCTGGATCGGCGGTGGCTGGGGCATCGATGCCCTGGTCGGTCAGCAAACCCGCCAGCACCGCGACCTGGACCTGATGCACCGCAAGAGCCAGGAACCGGCTGTCGTGTCGACTCTCGCGGATGCCGGATTCACCGAGACCCTCGACTGGCGCCCCGTGCGTTTCGTCCTCACCGATCCCCGTCGCCGGGAGATCGATCTACATCCTCTGATCTTCGCTGAGGACGGATCCGCCCTGCAGGCGTCCACAGAGCCTGAGCACCCGTTCTTCTATCCCCCCTCGTGCTTCGTCACCGGCACGATCCTGACGACCACCGTCCCATGCCTGTCCCCGGAACAGCAGGTCTACTTCCACCAAGGCTACGAACCGGCTGATCGCGACCGTCACGACATGGCCCAACTTCGGCAGGCATTCGGCATCGCCACCCACTTCTGACCAGATCTCCATGGGCACCCTCCCACCGCATTGAGCCCATCCAGCTTCGGCAGCACCTCGCACAAGTTCGCCGGAACATATGCGCTTCAGCGATCCCGACATTCGTCGTCGAGATCGTCGCGGACTTCAGATACCGCTGGCTGATCACGTGGAACAGGGCGGAGGCGCCATCCTCGGGCAGCGGACGGACGGGGCGCAGCAGCACGGCGGCACGACCTCCGCCGAACGGCGGCGCGGCACGGGCGACGAACGCCCGGTGGGTACCGCAGGGGCGGGCGCCACACGGGCGGGGGCGGCCCGACGCCGCGCGTGGGAATGGCGGTGCGGTCGGCGCACGAGCGGAGGGCCGACGCGGCGCCGACAGGCGGGCGCACGGACGACCGACGACGCGGGTGCGGCCGGCGCACGACCGGGAACGGAACAGCGGACGCAGGCCCAACCCGGCGCTGCCCGGGCACGGCGGGACGACGGGGCACCGCAGGCGGACGACGGGGCGCCTCAGGCGGACGGCGGCCTCAGTAGAGCCGGCGCGGGCGCGCGGACAGCGGCACAGCAGGACAGGGCACGGCAGGACAGGGCGGCGAGCACGGCGTTGCCGGCAGACACGACACGAGTGCGGCCGGGGGGGCGGCGAAGGCGAGCGGACCCGGCCGTCTGCCAGGCACTGCCCGCCTACCTTCGCAACGCCCTCGCCTGACGTGGAGGCCGTGAGGTGGCCGTGACGCCGCCGGCGCAGGTCTGCTCCGTCTCCTCGGCCAGTCCTCCTTCGGCCAGCGCGACGCATTCCCGGGAGGCAGACCCGCCAGCGCGCCTCGAACAGCGCGCCTCGAACAGCGCGCCTCAGACAGCGCGCCCGCCCCAGGGCGGAACGCCAGCCCGTTGCTCGTTCCGCCCTGGGTCGAGCAAGGCGCCTGTTCGCTGGTGTTCAAGGGCTCGAAGCGATGGCGGACCACAACTGGCCAAGTTTCGCCGCCGCCTGGCGGTGCTGTTCGTCGGTCATCTCGTGGCCGTCGGCCGATGCCGACTCGCACGCTACTGCGGTGCAGTCCTGCGACAGGCGGCGGATGGCCGTACCTGCCAGCACCGGGCCCCGGCCTCCCCTGCGCCATTCGGGTACGAGGATCACCCGGTCCATGACCAGCAGGTCACTGACCGGGGGCGAGCGCCTCCTCGGAAGCAGGGGCGTACTCGCTGCGGCCCACGTCCAACAGCGTCTCATCAATACGGGAGACGTCCCCGGTGTGAGCGTCCGTGGCCTCGAAGGGGTCGTCGGGCGAACATGCGCACGCGGACGAAGGACAAACGGCCGACCGTCACGTCCTGTACGGCCTCCAGGGTGTCCTGGTCGACGCCACCGCGGGCGGCCATGCCCTCGGCCAGGATGTCCGCGTCGATCCGCGCGGTCACCGTCCAGACCTCCAGCGTGTCGTCGAACTCGAACGCTCGCAGCGGGTGCTCGTGGTGGTGGACGATTCTGCGCCTACGCAGACCGGCACCTCGGCGAATCGGAGCTCGGACCGGGTCGCATCGCGGCGACGCACAACATGTCCGTGCGGTCGCTCCACAAGCTCTTCGAGGCGGAAGGAATCACGGTCGGGCGGGTGATCCAGCGCCGTCGGCTACAAGAATGCGCCAGCGATCTCGCACGCGGCGACAACCGCCCGGTCAGGCGGTCAGGTCCGGATCAGCCAGTCGTCGGTACAGGCAAGCAGTGCGCCGAGTACCCCTTCGCTTCCACCTGACAGGGTGCTTCTTCCATCTGGTGATGCTTACCCGGCAGCCTGGAGACAGACTCAGGAGCCCAGGCATGGCGCCCCCGGAGTCGAGTGTGTGCACACACAGGCAAGTCCGGCCTTGGTCTCGGTCTAGTGTCGTTCGTGTTGGGTTTCGATGACACTTCCCGGGGTGTTCCGACTCCCTGCGATTCCACGTCGGCGACAAGCCGACTGGTTGCCGGCTGATGGGCACAGCGCGTCGGACTCTTCTGGTCGAGTCCCGCGACCAGCCCTGAATCACTGAACGAAAGAGATGTCATGTCCCGTTCCGAGAGTCCGACTGTCGTCCTGGTTCACGGAGCATTTGCCGACGCTTCCAGTTACGCCAGTGTCATTCCCGAGCTGCTGAAGCGTGATGTGAAGGTGGTCGCTCCGGCTGTGCCGAACCGCAGTCTGATCGGGGACGCCGCCTATATCGCCTCGGTGATTCGTCAGATCGAGGGACCGGTGGTCCTGGTCGGCCATTCTTATGGTGGTGCCGTCATCACGGTCGCCGGTGTGGAGGAGAACGTCAAGGCGCTGGTGTACTTGTCCGGTTACGCCTTGGAGGAGGGTGAGAGTCTGGGTGAGCTGCAGGGGAAGTTCCCTGACTCCGACCTGGCGGCGGCCCTTGTCTATACGCCTTTCCCGATCGAGGGTTCGGACACGCCGGGCACCGACGTGTCGGTGGAGATCGACAAGTTCCCGGCCATCTTCGCCGCCGATGTCGACCCCGACTTGGCGGCCGTTCTGGCTGTGTCCCAGCGTCCGCTGGCCGCGCAGGCCTTCGCGGACGCCGCTCCGGCCGCGGCGTGGAAGACCAAGCCGTCCTGGGGACTGGTCTCTTCTTCGGACCACACCATCAACCCCGATGTCGAGCGCTTCGGCTACCAGCGAGCCGGCATGACGACCATCGAGGTCGACTCCTCCCACCTCGTCATGCTCGCCCACCCCCAGCGCGTCGTGGCCCTGATCGAAGAGGCCATCGAGGCCACCGCCAAGTAGACCGGGGCAGTCCGCGCGCTATGGGAGGAGTGCTGGTACGCGGCTCAGGAAACACGGACCCGCTCGCGTCGTGGATCGACCGACCACTGCCCCTCGCCGATGGCATCCTGCAAGATGACGCGCACCAATTTCGTGTACGGCCTATATCTCCCGAGCACCGGCCGACGTTGATGCGCGGCGGACGCAATCCGAACTGAACAGAAAGAATGAACGGCATGGGCAATTTCTCTCCTGGATTCCAGGGGCGCACCCATCGATTCGAGGGTCGGCTGCCTCCGGGGCAGTATCCGACAGAATCGTTCCCCGTACTGTCCGTCGGCCCCTCACCCCACGTGCCGACCGAGACGTGGTCGTTCACTGTCACCAGTGAGGACGGGCAGAGCCGTGTGTGGACCTGGGCAGACATGATGGCCCTGCCGCAGGACGAGCCCACCGCCGACATCCACTGCGTCACCCGGTGGTCGAAGTTCGACACGACCTGGCGCGGCGTCTCCCTGGACGTGTTCCTCGACGAGGTGGAGACCGCCGCGGACTTCGTGGTCGCGGAGTCGTACGACGGCTACACCACGAACCTGCCGTTGGAGGACATCATCGACGGCAAGGCGTGGCTCGCGCACACCTACGACGGCTCGCCCCTGTCACCCGAACACGGCGGACCCGCCCGTCTGGTGGTTCCGCACCTGTACTTTTGGAAGTCGGCCAAGTGGGTCAGGACGCTGCGGCTGACGTTGGAGGACGAACCGGGATTCTGGGAGACGGCGGGCTACCACAACTACGGCGACCCCTGGCGCGAGCAGCGTCACTGGGGTGATCAGTGAGCGGCTGGCAGTCGGCCCGTCTTGTACGCCGTACGGACCTGACGGCGACCGGCCGCTCGCTCACGTTCGCGGTGCCGCGCTGGCCCGGACACCTAGCAGGGCAGCATGTTGATGTGCGGCTCACCGCTGACGACGGATACCAGGCGGTCCGCAGTTACTCACTCGCCGGCCCCGCGCGCGACGGCACCATCGAACTGGGCGTGGAGGCGGTACCACGGGGCGAAGTGTCGCCCTATCTCGCGGACGCTCTGCCTCTTGGTGCGCAGGTCGAGGTCAAGGGGCCGCTGGGCGGCTGGTTCGTGTGGCGGCCCGAAAGCCGCGAACCCGTACTGCTGATCGCCGGGGGATCCGGCATCGTCCCCCTCATGGCGATGCTCAGACAGCGACAGTCGGCACAGACGGACACCGCCTTTACCCTGGTCTACTCCGTACGCGATCCCGAACAGGTCTGGTACCGGGCGGAACTCGACCGCGACAAGACCGTCCGAACGCGCTATGTGTACACCCGGCGCGCACCGAAGGGCGAAGACCGCCCCGCCGGACGCATCACCCCTCAAGATCTGGACGGCCTGCTCCCTACTGAGCAGACCCGCTGCTACGTCTGCGGTCCGACCGGCTTCGTCGAACATGTCGCCGACCTGCTCATCACCGCGGGGTATCCGGCCGACCACATCCGAACGGAACGCTTCGGGTGAGCCCCTCGCCGCCCGGTCCCGATGTCTAGGAGTCCTCGTGCACCAGTCCTCCCCTCGTCACCTCGATGGCAACGCCCTGGCCGGACCGCTGTCGGAGATCTTCGCCATCGACCCCACCACGGCTTGGCGGCTCTGCCCCACCTGTCGTATGCCGTACACAGTGGCCCAACTCCACGTCTACGGACCCCAGCCGGGGCTGACCGCCCGCTGCCCGGGATGCTCCGCAATCGCCCTGCGGCTGGTACGACAGCCCGAGCACCTGTGGCTCCAGCTCGGAGACAGCGGCGGCTCCTTTCGCTTCACCCTGCCGTGACCCCGGCCCGCACAACCCATGGCTTGAGCAGGCCCTGTCCAGGTCATCGCTGAGGACTTCGCTGTAGGCCAGGCGGCTGAAACCGTGCCGGGCCAGGACCCGGTGCACCATCGAGGCGGGCAAGCCCAGGATCGGACCGATGCGGGCCGGCCCGAGCTTGCGCTCCTGCCGCACGCGGCAAATACGGCCCGCGACCGCTGCCGTCGTGCGGTGCGGCGTCCTGTGGGACCGGCTGGACCGGCCGTGCAGGCCGACCGCGCCCTCTGCTCGCCGGCGGCGCAGCCACTTGTGGGCCGTGGCCCGCGAGATACCCATCTCGGCAGCGACATGCGCGACGGGGCAGCCGGAAGGATCACGCTCGACCAACAGTCGCCTGCCGTGAACGGTCAGCCGGGCATTACGGTGGGAGACGAACCGGCGAGGGCGGCTCGCTCGTAGTTCAGCGGGAGGCGGTGCCGGGGCGCAGCCGGCGCGCCGGGATCGGCCGGGGGTTGCCGGTCCGGGTCGGGCGCGGGGGTGGGTGGGCGGCGGGCCGGGAGGTCGGACAGTGCCCAGCGGGCGGTGTAGAGACGGTAGCCGGGCTCCAGACCGCGTGCGGTCTTCGGTTCGCTGATGTCCAGGCAGTGCGTGGTGATGGCGGTGGCCACGATCTGGTCGTCCAGGCCGGGGTCGCGGCGGCGGCCGCGCAGGACGAGGGCGAGGTGGCGGCGGGCTTCGGCGAGCAGGTGCCGGCGGTGGAAGCGGCCGCCGTCGTTCATCACGAACACGGTCGCGGTGACGTCGACGGCCGCCAGGGCGACGTCGGCCACGGCTGTGACCCGGGCCCGGATCGCGGCTGCCGCGGCGCGGGCGTGCTCGTGGAAAGAGTTGATGACGCCGACGGCCGCCCAGGAGGTGAGGATCGCGCTCGCCTTCCACCACGCGCGTAGCTGGGCGAGCGGCTGGGTCTTCCGCTTGGGCGGGCGGATCTTGCGGGCGGCGATCTGGCTCAGCGTGGCGCGGGCCTGCTCGGAGATGACAAGCAGGAACTTCGGCTCGCCGTCGTCGTCGACGGCGGTGACGTGCTCGTCGTCCAGCTCGGCCAGGCAGGCGGTGATCTGGTCGCTGCGCCGGGAGGTCCAGCGGATCAGCTCGTGCGGCACCCCGGCAATCTCCATCACGGGCCGACGCCCGGGGGTGACGGTGCGCGGCTCGGTCGCCAGTCCCAGCGCCTCGCAGACCTCAGCGGCCACGAGCTCGTTGTAGAGCGCGGAGGCGGCCACGGTGTTCTCGTGCAGGGCCGTGGCGTGGTCGAGCCCCACTTCCCGTGCATGCACCGCCCCTTCACGGACAGCAGCAGACGCTCATGGAGCGAGGGTCCGCTCGGAACGCGCCTCATAGTGGCGGAAGCCGGCGACGACCAGACCGCCGGGCGACCCCACCCGGTAGCTGCCGTCCTTGCCGCACCGGACCGCCGCCACCTCGTCCTCGATCCACTCCAGCACCCGCTCGATCACGCGCTCGTGCGCGACCTCGATCACCCACCGGGTCTCCTCGTCCCCCAGTGCCAAGAGCAGGTAGATCGTCGGCTGCGGCCGGAAGACGACGCCGACGCCCGTGACCGTCACCCGGCGACGCAGGGCGCCGGCCTAGAACGCCTTCTTCGGAGACTCGCCCTTGGCGAGCAGGTCGGCCTCGACTCGGACCGCGTACGGGTGCCGACCCCGCACACCGAACAGGTTCCGCAATTGCGCCTCGGTGACCTCCTGGCACCAGGGCCTACAGGCCGCCCGCATGGCTCAGATCAGCGGGCGGATCATGGCTACCATCACCATGCCGGCGACGAACAGCGCCAGCCCGCCGCAACCATCAGCCGCTCGTCGCGGTAATCGATGTCCTTGCGGGCTCCGGTCTTCGCTCGCGACAGCTTTTCCGGGTCGTAGATGACAGGGACCACATCGCCAGGCGACCCGACCGGCTCCCGCATCCACACCGCCCGGTTTCCCCACCGAGAGTCTCCCCTGCGGTATGGGTGAAGCGCACGAGTGGAGTCCTCTCGAAGACCACAGAGCAGTTGTCTCGGCGATCTTGGTCAGCAGGGTGTCCGGGGTGCGTGCTGATCTTGTTGCTCCCGAACGGCGCCACCGCTATCCCGGGCGGCTGCGTCTTCCCGATCGAGTGGCACTGGCCGGTGTCGTGTACGTGTACGTGCTGCGGACCGGTGTCGCGTGGCGCGATGTTCCCGCAGAGACCCTGGGCTGCTCCGGAGTAAACGCGTCGCCACCGCGGTCTCTCGACGGGAGCGGCTAGCAGGGGTTCTGGTCGGCCGTGTGCCGGCCCCCGGTGCCCACCAGCTCGCCGTCGGGGCGCCCGGTGTGCGCGACCGCCGTGCGCCGCAGGGCGAGGATGGCGGCGTCGTCGCGGAGGGCTCCGCCGGTGTGGGCGAGCAGGTCCTGCCGGACGCGTTCGATGAGCATCTCGGGACCGCAGTGCGGCCAGCGGGCGAGCCGCCGTTCCAGTGGGTAGAAGGCGCCGCCGGTGTCGCGGGCCTCCACCAGGCCGTCGGTGTAGAGCAGGAGGGTGTCACCGGACTGGAACGCGAAGGTGTGAGACGTGCGGATGCCCTGCTCCAGCTCGCACATGCCCAGCGGCGGTGCCGGGGCGGTCGGGACAGTCGTCACCCGCCCCTGGCTGATGAGCAGGGGCGGCGGGTGCCCGCAGGGCGTCAGCCGGGCCACGAGGTCATGGTCGGGGATCTCCAGCAACAGCGCGGTGATGAAGTGCTCCTGCACCTCGTCGTCCGTCCCCGGGAACTGGGTCAGGTAGCGGCACAGACTGTGGTCCAGGGCGTCGGCGAGGGCCGGGAGCGTGGTGTGCTGGTGCGCGGCCTCCTGGAACGCGCCCATCAGCGCGGCCGCTTCGCCGACCGCGGCCAGCCCCTTGCCCCTGACGTCGCCGATGAGTACGCGCGTGCGATCGCCGGTGCGGGCCACGGCGTACAGGTCACCGCCGATGCGCGCTTCCTTCTCGGCGGCCAGGTACGTGGACGAGATCTCCAGCGGACCGATCCGGCGGGGCAGCGGGCGGAGCAGCGCCCGCTGCGCGGCCTCGGAGACCGATCGCACCTGGGCCAGCTCTGCCGTGCGCCGGTCACGTGTCAGGCAGACGACCACGGCCATGATCGACAGGACTGCCAGCCCGATGATCTGCGACAGGTGGTTGGGCGTTGTCAGACCCCCGTGGAGCACGGCGATGACCGCCTGTGCCGTCACCGCCAGTGCGCCGATCAGCCCGGTCAGCCATGCGGATCCGAACGAGACGGTGATGGCGGGTGCCACGACGAGCAGCGGGCCGAGGTGGATCGATTCCGGGGTCTGTACGTCCACGATGGTGATCGCGACGATCAACACCAGAGGGAGCACCACCAAGCCGTGGGTGGAGCGCCACCGCTGCCGTGTCAAGGCGAAGTGTTGCCGAAGGCGCATACGTCCACTCTGCGCCTTCCTCCTGCGAGGCGCGCAGGGAACCCTGGGTATGCGCCCTCACAGCACGCCCCGGACGCCACCGGCAAGCGCCACTGAGCACCGCCGCGCGCCAAGGAACGCGCACCGCCTACAGCAGCCCCCCGGCACCATGACGTCTTCGGCCCCGGCCTGCGCCCCGGTCGCCGCCTCCTCATTCGGCGGTCACCGACGCCTGCCACGCCCCCGGGCGTTTGCCTGTGGCCTTGTGGAAGAACACCGAGAAGTTGGATGCGTCGGAGAAGCCGAGTATGTCGGCGCAGCGGGCGGCGGTGAGGCGGTCGTGTGCGAGGAGCCGTTTGGCCTCCAGGGTGATCCGTTCGACGATGTATGCCTTCGCGGTGCGGCCGGTGGCCTGCTGCACCGCTCGCGAGAGGGTTCGGGGCGCGTATCCCAGCGCACGGGCGTAGTAGCCGGCGTCGTGGTGGTGCCGGAAGTGCGCTTCGACGCTGGAGCGGAACAGCCGGAACACCGGATGTGTGAGCCGTGCTTCGGCGTGCGGTGGGTGCAGCCGGGTGATGAGCGCGGAGAGCAGGATTTCGGGCAGCTCCGTCGAGGGGTCACTGGGTGGGGCTGAGGCTTCGAGGAGGAGATGGCTGCGCGCGGTGTCGACGAAGGGCCAGTCGGCGTCGGGGATGCTCCAGTGCGCGGCCAGGTCCGGGGAGGCGACGAGTTCCCGGGTGGCGTGGGTGACCGGCGCGGTCGGCACGAACAGCACGAGGTGCCCTGCCACTGCGGCGATGTCGTCCCACCGGTGCACCGCGCCGGGTGGAATCCACACCGCGGACCGATCTTGGAGCGGGTGGAGGTGGAAATCGACCGTGACTGAGCCGGGTCCGGCGTCGATGACGCCAAGGACGTGGAAGTCGGCGCGCTGCGTGCTGCCGTCGTTCAGCTCGCGAAGGCGGCCGAACGTCATCGTCTCAACCGAGGCGGCGCGGCGTCCTGCGGGCTGGTAGGTCATCTGCCGGATCACGCTCACGTGTCCAGTTTTCACCATCGGGCGACCAGTCACGCCGATGCCCCGTCCGGGTGCGGAAGTTTCAATGAACACACAGGGCAATCGCCCAGAGCATCGACCGGAAGATCCATCATGCACACGACGCAGCAGACGCTTCTGCCCGCTTACGACCATCTGCCGGGGACCGGGCCGACTCTTGTCTTCCTGCACTACTGGGGTGGTTCTGCCCGCACCTGGGACCTCGTCGTCGACCGCCTGGCGGGCCGTGACGTGCTCACGGTCGACTTCCGCGGGTGGAGCCGGTCGAGCGCTCTGCCCGGCCCCTATACGCTCGGTCAGCTCGCCGACGACACGCTCGGCGTGATCGCGGATGCGGGGGTCACCGACTACGTCCTGGTGGGGCATTCGATGGGGGGCAAGGTCGCACAGCTGGTCGCGGCCACCCGGCCCGCGGGCCTGCGCGGCATCGTCCTCGTCGGCTCCGGTCCGGCGAAGCCCGCGGCACAGGTCACTCCCGAGTACCAGAAAGCCCTGTCGCACGCCTACGACTCCGCCGAGTCCGTGGCCGGGGCACGGGATCACGTCCTGACCGCGACCGAGCTGTCCGCTCCGCTCAAGGCGCAGATCGTGACCGATTCGCGGGCGGTCGCCGACGCCGCCCGCACCGAGTGGCCGCTGCGCGGCATCGCGCAGGACATCACCGAGCACACGCGCATGGTCAGCGTGCCCGCTCTCGTCGTCGCCGGAGAACACGACCAGGTGGAGCCCGTCGGCGTGCTCCGCGACAACCTGGTGCCCTACCTCTCCCAAGCCGACGTCGTGGTGGTCCCCCACACCGGTCACCTGATCCCGCTGGAAGCCCCGGCCGACCTCGTCGACGCCATCACCGCGTTCGCGCCGGCAGCCTGACCGTCCCCGCGGCCCGGCGACGGGGTGTGCCCCTTGTACGGTCGCCACGACGGACGGGTGGCGGACCCGGCCGCTTCTATGTGAGCGTCGACGCGAGGAACACAGAGCCACCCGGCGAGCGGTGGCGGAAGGCGTGGCTGGCTGATCGTTCCGGCCGAGTTGGCCCGCCTGCACCATGCGGCACAGCAGCGGCGGTGGCGCGTAGAGGGCTCCTTGAACTCCGCGTACAAGGACTCGGCGACGGCCAGGGTGGCGTCGAGCCCGATGTGGTCGGCCAGCCGCAGGGGCCCATGGGGTGGGCGCAGTCGCGGACCATGCCCTCGTCGGTGTCGTGGGCGGCGGCGAAGCCGGATTCGAACATGCGGATCGCCGAGATGGCCAAGACCTTCGCCGACGCGGAAGTCCCGACGGTCGCGGGTTCCGACGCGTGCGGGGCCGCGGGCATCATCCCCGGCTTCGCCCTCCACGACGAGTTCGACCTCCTCGCCGAGGAGGGGCTGGACCCGCTGACCAGCCCGGGAACCTGGCCGGCTCGGTCGTCGTCATCCGCAGGATCCGACCTCGACGCGGTCCTCGAACGCGTCGCCCCCCGAGCCCGGTGCCCACTGATCCCGCGTCGTCACCCGGACCGTGCTGCCCGAGCGCCAGGGACGCGGCCGAGGGTGGTGGGACCAGATGCGGGCCTGCTACCGGCCTGATTCCACCGTGGCCCTCAGCTGGTACCGAGGAGACGGGCCGGGCTTCGTGGCAGCGTCGGAAGCCATGTCCGGGCGGGGCGACAGGAGCGTCCACCGCCTGTCCCCGCCCGTCGGCGGCACGGCGCACCGCGCGGATCAGCTCCAGACCGCCCGGATCGTGGGCGACCGCGCCTTCGCCGAGACGCCCACCGGTATCGAGGTGAGGACGGATGTCGACGGTGTCACCGCCGACCTCGTCTCGTACACCCGTCTCGTACACCCGCCTCGTGCACCGCCTCGTGCACCGCCTCGAACGACGCGACGCCGCAGGGGCATTGTGGCGCTGGACTGCGTCTACGAGCGCCACACCCTCCCACCGGCCGCGCCGGGCCGCGCCGGGCCGGGCCGGCACATCGCCCTCGCCCCCGAGGACCTCGCTCCTCACCGGCCGCCGTACGCGCTCCTCACATGGCACCCGGCCCGGCGCGGCTACGCGGTGGCCGCCGACCTGCTCGGCGACGACCAGCTCGAACGCACGGCCGCGTTCTACGCCGCGACGCTGTGATGGCTGCGGGGCTGACCCGGCCGGCGCCCGTGGCGCGGGTACCGGCCTGTTCGACGACAGCTCCGGCCGCGCGTGACCTCGACTGCCGGCGGGGCGAGCGGGCAGCTCGGCCGGGGCGGGACTGCGGACGGGGAGCCCGAGGGCAGGAAACGGCGCTCTACTCGGTGTCTCCGGCGCGCGGTTAAGGTGCGGGCATGAGCAACCAGGCCCCGACCTTGGAGGACGTCGCCCGTGAGGCGGGCGTCTCCCGGGCGACCGTCTCCCGGGTCGTGAACGGTGTCCGCAACGTGGACCCGGCGATCCAGAAGCTGGTCCACCGGGCGATCGAGCGGACCGGTTACGCCCCCAACCGGGCCGCCCGGTCGCTGGTGACCCGGCGTGCCGAGACGGTGGCGCTCGTGGTGTCCGGAGCCGGGGACCTCTCGCAGGAGACCCAGGAGGCCTTCGTCGCCCGGGCCTTCGCCGACCCCTTCTTCGGAAGGGTGGTCTCAGGGATCGTCGGATTTCTGCGGCCACGCTGCATGTACCCGGTGCTGATGTTCGCCGAGTCGCCCGAGGACCGGCAGGAGGTGCTGACCTACCTGCGGCAGGGCCGTGCCGACGGCGCGCTCGTCGTCTCCACCCACGCCGACGACCCGTTGCCCGCGCTGCTGGCCGAGGCGAAGCTGCCCACCGTGCTGTTCGCCCGCCCGGCACGCGAGGTCCCACTGAGCTACGTGGACCTGGACCACCGGCACGGCGGACGGCTCGCGGCGGAGCGCCTCCTCGCCCGCGGTTGCCGCAGACCGGCCACCGTGACGGGCCCGCTGGCCCTGCCTGCGAGCCGGGAGCGGCTGGCGGGTTTCCGCGACACGCTGGCCGATAACGGCCATCCGCACGTGCCGGTGGCCGAGGGCGGCTTCACCGTCGACAGCGGTGTCGCCGCCATGGAGCGGCTGCTTGCCGAACAACCTGGCGTGGACGGTGTGTTCGCTGCCAACGACCTGATGGCCCAGGGCATCTGCCAACTGCTCCGGGAGCGGGGCAGGCGGGTGCCCGAGGACGTCGCGGTGATCGGCTTCGACGACTCGGGGGTCGCCCGGTCCTGCACTCCGCCACTGACGACGGTTCGCCAGCCGGTCGAGCAGATGGCGGCGGAGATGGCCCGCCTCCTCGACGAACTCGTTCGCCAGAACCGTACCGACCCGACGCGTGTCCTCTTCGAGCCGGAACTGGTCGTGCGGGAGACCGCGTGACCGGGGCCGGGGCTGGGGCTGGGAGCGGACCGAGGACCGGGAGCGGACCGAGGGCCCGGCCGGCCCCGCGGTGCGCGGGACCAGCCGGGCCGAGGGACGGGGCCGGTGGTCAGGGCAGCCGGTAGTCCGTGTTCAGGGCCGCACCCGCTTCCGGGTGTGTCTGGTCGTAGCCGCGGGCATCGCACTGGAGGCCGCCCACGATGCAGTGGTCGACCAGGGCCTTGAGCGTGCGTTCCTCCCACGCGTTGAAGAAGTCGTAGTGGAAGGAGTAGCCGCGCCCGCTTGCCAGGTGCACCTGGGACATGTCGCCGTTGACCGGGAAGGCCATCTTGAACTCGATCATCGGCAGTGCGACCGGATGGTCGTCGGGGCACATGTTGTCGTTGGTTCCGGGTTTGACGACCGGGTAGGCCATGTGGCTCTTGTGGTCCGGTGTGTCGAGGTACTTCCCGTCCCAGCAACTGGGTGCCTGGAAACGGATGTTGAGCTGTACGTCGGCCCGGTCCGGGCAGCTCGTGGGGATGTCGGTGTTGAAGTAGCTGTCGCCGCACTCCCAGCCTTCGACGAAGCCTCGGTGTTGGCGGAACTGGTCGGCGCTCTGCATCGGATCGCCCACCACGAACCGCAGGCCCTTGGGGAAGGGCCGCACACTGGTGTAGTCGGTGACGCCGGCCTTGTAGTAGATCGTCTGGGGGCCGACGGGCAGGATCTTCTGGTCGCCCTTGAACAGCGAGGGCATCCAGTACGCCGAGGCGTCGGCGGGTGCCTTGCAGGTGGTGGCGCCGCCGTAGAGGGAGGCCGTGGTGCTGCCCGCGTGGGTCGAGGTGTTGCCCATGAAGGTGTGGTCGTGGGACTTGCCGGGCTGGCCCGGGTAGACGATGGGGTCGTCCGCAGCGGTGTGCGTGACCGAGCAGTTGGCCTGGAACTCGTGGAAGTAGCGCGGTGGCGGGGTCTTCGTGGACGGTGTGACGCCGGTGACCTGCGGCACGGCCGGTATGTAGCCGTCGCCGTCCGGGTCGTCGCCGGACGCCTGGGTGGAGGCGGCCATCACGTGCCCGGTGTGCGCGACCGCTGCGGCGGGAGCCTCACGGCTGTCACCGGCGGCGGAGGTGATGGTGCCGACGCCGAGGGCACCGGCGAGGAGGGCGGTGCCGAGGAGGAGTGCGGGGAGTCGTTTCGGACTCGATCTCATGGGGGTCTCCTGCCCGTGGGGTGGGAAGAGGGCCCGCGCGCACGGTACGTGACACGCGGGTGGTGCGTTCGGTGCGGTGGTGGCGGAACGCCGCGGAGGGTTCCGCCACCGTCGTCCGGGGCACAGCCGTCAGCTGTAGATCCCCAGTTCGTGCAGGGAGTAGCCCCAGCCCGTACCGCGTGCCGTCAGCTGGAGGCGCACGTAGCGGCCGGTGGCCGAGACGTCGAGGGTGTCGACGTCACCGTCGCCGGCGGTCGTGGAGTACACCGGGCGCCAGGTGTTCGCGTCGTCGGACACCTGCACCTCGTAGGACGCGGCGTAGGCGGGGTCCCAGACGAGCTGGAGCCTGCGCAGCGTCTTGGCGGAGCCGAGGTCGACCTGGAACCACTGCGGGTCGCTCCAGTCGCTGGCCCAGCGGGTGTCCGCGCGGCCGTCGACGGCCAGCGCCGGGGTGCAGGGGCAGTCGCCGTACGACTGCTGGAAGGAGGAGGCGGTCGCGGGCCGGTTCAGCGCCAGGTTGGTCCCGCTCACCGGCGGGGCGACGACCTTGACGGACCTGGTCTCGATGCCGGCGTTGCCGTGCCCGTCCTCGGCCTGCACGTAGACCTTCCACACGCCGAGTTTCCGGGGCGCGCTGACGGCGAAGTTCCCGTTCCCGGTCGAGCGCCACTGCGCCTCGACGAGTCGCTTGTCCCCGTTCGCGTAGTTGCCGCTGAGGAAGACCTTGTACGTGACCGCGTCACCATCCGGGTCACGGACGTCGGCGTGCACGGTGAACTCGCCGCCGGCCGGCGCGGAGGAGACCGGGGAGACGGTCATGCCGCTGATGACCGGGGGCGTGTTCCCGACGGACGCCGAGCCGGTGTAGGCCTTCTTGACGGCGTAGTACGACAGCCGCTTGAGCCCGTCGGGCAGGAGGTTGAACCAGACGCCGCCGAAGTCGTGTTCGGTGCCGTAGTGGAAGAGGGTGGCGCCCAGGGCCACGCCCTGGTGGGCGGTGACGCAGTTCCAGGCCTTGGTGTACCCGTCCGCCTTCTGCACGTCGGTCGGCTCGTCGGGGATGCCGTTGGCGTCGTCGGGCACCTCCCACTCGCCGGCCGGTCCGGTCTCGGTGATGATGTACGGCTTGGTGTACCCCCCGTCGATCCAGTCCTGGCGGACCTTGCACACGTTGCTGTACGAGTTCATCGCGTACAGGTCGAGATCGGGCGCATTGCGCTTGTAGTACGACCAGGCGCCGGTCCACGCGTCGGTGGAGGTGACCGGGTGGTCGGGATCGATGCCGTGGATCTTCCTGGCGACGTCGTTGACGAAGCTGGTGTAGGCGTTGCGCTGCGCCTCCAGCTCCGCTCCGCTGTAGCAGTTCTGCAACCCGAGGACCGACTCGTTGCCGACGTTCCACATCAGCGTCGCCGGATGGCTCTTGTAGGCGTCCACCCACTTGGCGAACTCGGTGAGCATGGTGTTCTTGTACGTGGTGTCGGTCACGTAGTCGACGCAGCCCCCGGCGCCCGGTCCGCCGCCGGGCTGGAGCCAGAAGCCGTTGATCACGCGAATCCCGTTGGACGCCGCGGCGTCCAGCAGTGCCTTGCTCGATGCGTCGGTGCCCCAGGTGCGGATCGTGTTGGCGCCCATGGCCCTGACGTCCGGCAGGTACCTGGGCGCGTCGGAGACCGCCGGGCCCCAGGTGACTCCCTTGACGGTGTACGGCTGACCGCCCACGGTGAGGCGCCAGTTGCCCTGGCCGCCCTCGACCTTCACGGCGCCCGAGGCGGGGGGCGGTGTGGTGCCGCCGGCGGAGCCGTAGACCTGGAACTCCCACAGCGAGTAGCCGTACCCGCCGGACCGGGCCAGGCCCTGCATCCGGACGTAGCGGCCGGTCCCGGAGACGGCGAGGTCGTCGGTGCCGCCGTCACCGCCGGTCACCTTCTTCAGGGTGCGCCAGTCGGTGCCGTTGTCGGACGCCTGGATCTCGTAGTCCTTGCCGTACGCCGACTCCCAGGTCAGGACCACACGGCTGAGGTTCGACACCTGGCCCAGGTCGACCTGGAGCCACTGCGGGTCGCTCCACTGGCTGGCCCACCGGGTCCCGGTGAGGTCGCCGTCCACGGCGGCGGCCGCGTAGCCGTCCCCCTCCTGCGAGGAGGCGGTGGCGGGCCTGCCCTGCGACAGGAGGGCGTCGGCCGCGTGCGCGCCCGGGGCGAGCGCGACGGTGAAGGAGGACGCGAGGAGGGCGCCGAGGGCGACGAAGGGAACGGCCGCACGGCGGCGGAGGGAGGTGGTGGTCGGTCCGGACAACGGGGGCTCCTGACGGGTCGGGCCGCCGAGAACAGGACGTGGTGCCGGAGGGGGCCGGTCCGCGACGGTGTGGGGATGCGTCGGCCACGCTCCGGCGGAGGAGGCCGTCCATGTGCGCGTCGTGCGGGGGCTGCTGTCCCCTCCGGGCCGCGGTGCGGGGCAGGCTGGTCCGGCCCGGAGGGGAGTCGTTGCCGGTCCGCGTACGGGGTGACGCGGGTCCGGGCGGGGGGCAAGGCTGGGGGCAGGGCTGGGGCAGGGCTGGGGACGACGGTCGACGGGTCGGTCTAGGTACCCGAAGCGTGTGCACCCGCGTCGTGGTTGACGTGTTCGTATTGGCCGTTGCCACCCAGGGGGGCCACCAGGACGTCGTTCGCTGGAAGCCTGAGCGGGGTGGCGGCATCGCTGCGCTGGTACCGAGAGCGGACACGAAGTCGTCTCCTCACAAGCGGAGTTGAGACAGGGCGCGAGGCGAGGGAGCGGGAGAGCGCTCTCCCGACCATGCCCGGCAGTCATCCCGGGGTCAAGAAGTTGGACCCCCTTTTCTTTCGGCTTTATTTAAGAGATCGCCCGATGGCTCGGTGGGCGGCGTCGGCGCCCAGCCGAGCGAGCCAGGGGTGCCGGAGCCGGACCGACACCCCGTCAATGCGCCGCCACCAGGCGACCCGGGTCCGGTCGCCCCGCCCGCCGTCCGTACCCCCGCCGCCAGGGAACCCTGAGAGCGCGCCCGCCGCCGGGCGCTTCGCCTTGTCCGTCTGGAGCACTGCGGCTACCTCGAACAGCGGGCGCTGCCGCGCTCGTTCCACACCGACGCCGTCCGCGCGCGCTTGGAAGAGATCGAGCGGCACGGGCGCCGCCGCACACAGCCGTACGCCCGCGAGGTGGAGCCCACCCACGGCGTGCATCGGTCCCAGATGGAGCGCGGCGGCCGGCACGCGGTCAGCGACTGACGTTACGGCGTCTGAGGTCGCCCGGGCTCGTGCAGGTCTTCGTCGATACGGCGATACGGCGCTCGCTGTGCAGGAAGGCCGGCCGTCTCCCGGCGACGCATGGACGCTGGGTGACCGGCCTGCGGGGACGTCGTTGAGCAGCGCCGACCGGAAGGGCCACTGCGGCGTTCGGATGGAACGAACCCGAACCGCGTAGCGGATCCGGGGACCGGCTCCATGGCTCCCGCAGCTACCTGACTGCACCAACGCGACCATCCCGGCAGCCGCGAACGTCAGCATCGGCGTTTCGGCCAACCACCTTCCTTCGCATACCCGTTGCGGCGCAAGGGTCCATGCATCCGCCACACGCCGACGCGCGCTGCATCTCGGGGATCCGGACCCGACCGAAACACATGTGTTCGATATCCCGGGGCGGTCGTTGAGCCTTGCGACCACGCCGGACAACCGTCAGGGGGACCACGTTGACCTCGGCCGCCACGCATGAGCACCAGTCCACCGCGCCACCTCCCCCACCGCCGGCGGAGATCACGTACAGCGGGCAGTACTCCGTCAATCCGCTCGCCGAGGTCTCCTTCCGGAGGATGTGTGCGCAGATCCCGGCCGTCCTGGGCCGCATCGCGCGGCTTTCGTGGCGGACGGACCGGCGAGCCGTGCAGCTCCTGCTCGGCTGCCAGTTGCTCACGGGCGTCTCTGCCGCCGTGGTGCTGGCCGCCACCTCCCGGGCCATGGCACCGGTCCTCGGGGACGGCACCGCCGGCGAACGGCTGCGCGGCGCCCTCCCGGCACTGCTGGTCGTGGCACTCGCCGCCGCGCTGGGCCGCGCGGCGGGGGCAGTAGCCACCTACGCGGAGCGGCGCATCACCCCACGGCTGACTACACAAACGGACTCCGCGCTGGTCGAGGCGGTGTGCCGGGTGGAGGCCTCGGCGTGCGCGGAGGACGGCTTCTCCGATCGGCACGAGGCAGCCGAAATGGGGGTGATTCGCACACACGTCATGGTCACCGACGCTCAGCGGTTCCTGTCCGCGCTGATCCGCATGGTCACCGCCGGGAGCGTACTGTCGGTGCTGAACCCACTGATGCTGCCGCCCCTCCTGCTCGCGGTACTGCCCGCCGGCGTCGGCGCCGTGCTGACCGCCCGGGTCGACTACGAGATCCACTACGCCAACATCGCCGACCGCAACGTGCGCGGCATGATGCGCTGGTGGGCGACCGAGTCGAAGTACAGCGACGAGGTCCGCGCCAACTCGATGACGGATTACCTCATCTACTGGTACCGGGCCCTGTCCGACCGGTGCGACCGGCGCAGCCTGGCCGCTGCCCCGCGCACCCTGCGGATCGCCCTGCTCTCCGCGCTGGCCGGCGGAGTCTTCCTCGTCGCGACCTGGGGCGCGCTGGCGTGGCTGGCAGTGTCCGGCCGGATCCAACTCGCGGTCGCGGCAACAGCGGTCATCGCCGTGCAGACCACGCTCGCCGCGCTGTCGCAGGTGGTCGTCAACGGCGCCGCGGTCTTCCGCACCAGCTTGTACCTGGGCGACATGCAGGCCTTCCTCGATGACGCCGCCGCCCGCGCCCCCAAGCGCGGCGCCCTCAAGCACATCGCGCCGACCGAGGAGATCCGGCTTGAGGAGGTCGTCTACCGGTACCCGGGCAAGGACAAGCCCGCCGTGGACGGTGTCTCCCTCGCGCTGCGACGCGGCGAGATCCTTGCGATCGTCGGCGCGAACGGGTCGGGGAAATCCACGCTCACCCGGCTGCTGACCGGGATCTACCTGCCGGACAAGGGAAAGGTCACGTGGAACGGCGCCGACCTCGCCGAGGTGGACCCTGCCACAGTGTGGGCGAACACCGGTCTGGTGCCGCAGATCTTCGCGCAGTGGCCGCTGCGGGTCCGCGAGAACGTCACCCTCGGCCAGCCCCGCACCCACGACGACGCCCCCGTGTGGGAGGCCGTCGACGCGGTCGGTCTGCGCGAGGCCGTCGACGACCTCCCCGCGGGCCTGGACACCCTGCTGGCCCGCGACGTTTTCGGCGGCTCGGAGCTCTCCGGCGGGCAGTGGCAGCGCGTGGCGTGTTCGAGAGCCCTGTACAGGCGCCCGGGGCTGCTGATCCTGGACGAGCCCACATCCCAGATGGACCCGCGCGGCGAACACCAGATCTTCGAGCAGATCAAGGCCATCGCCGCGGACCGCATCACGATCGTGGTCACGCACCGCCTGGAGAACACCAAGATCGCCGATCACATCGTCGTGATGGAGCACGGCCGGATCACCGAACAGGGACGGTACGACGACCTCGTCCACGCCGGCGGAACCTTCGCCGAACTCCTGGAACTGTCGCAGGACCGCTGATCCTTCGCCCCCGTCCCGCCCCTCGGCGGGGCGGGCCCCATGAAGGAAGACCCGTGCCCCTATCCCTGGTGGCTGCCCGACGGCTTCGTCCCTCGTTCCTCACACGCTGTGCGCCCGAGCACGATGCCGCCAGGAGGCTGAGCGCAAGCGTGCGAGCACGCCGGTCCTGACCCGGCCGTACGCTCCGTGCTCGTCGCGTTCTCGCGGATCCGGCATTACGGTCGCAGCGGTGGTGATCTCCGCCAGGGGTTCACCGCAGCCTGCCACCGGGATGTCGATCACTCGCGGATCGCTCAGCAGGATCACGCCGGGTGAGCCTAGCGTCTCCGCCCAGCAGCTACCTGGCACCTGGCCAGACGCAGTCAGGTCCCGGACGAAGCCGCGGCGACGCGGTGCCCGCAGCGCTCGTGCACGCGAGGCCCCGGCCGGCTCCCCTGGTCTGCCGCCCGGCCACCGGAAGAAGCCATCGGGCCGGGATCCGGCGCGCGTCCTACGCAAGGTCCAGCCCTGTACACCCGGTACGCCCTGCGTGGTCGCAGCCGGGCCGGAACCACGTCGACCCGGGGGCGGTTCCGTCCCCGTCGGCTGGCGCATAGCGTCGCTCACCGGGAGCCGTCAGCACTCCCGCACCAGCGCCGAGCCGCCGAGCCGTACCTGCTGCCGGGCGGGGAAACACCGCCTGCACATTCCGGCTTGATCGTTGCCGTGCATGCTGATTGGTTGGTCGGTATGACTGAACTCGGACCCGTCGCCTGGCCGCCTGCCCCCATCAAGACCGAGCGGCTCGTTCTCCGTGGGCCCGAGGCCCGGGACCGAGCGGCGTTCATCGAGCTGTACTCCTCGCCGGAGGTGCACACCTACCTTGGCGGCCCCCGACCGCGTGACGAGCTTGAGCGCGAGATGCCCGAGGTGCCCGGGCGGCGGCCCGGGAGCTTCGTCGTCGAGCTCGGTGGGGCGATGGTCGGCCAGATCCTGCTCAGGAGAGCAACGGAGCACCGTCGCCCGGCTGCCGTGGGGAAGGCCGACCTCGGCTACCTGTTCCTGCCGCGGGTGTGGGGCTCCGGGTACGCCACCGAGGCGTGCGCGGCGGCACTCGACTGGTTCGACGGCGTGCTTCCCGGCGAGCCCGTGGTGCTCACCACTCAGACCGCCAACGTCGGCTCGATGCGCCTCGCGGCGAAGCTGGGGTTCACCGAGGTAGAGCGGTTCCACGCCTGGGACGCCGAGCAGTGGCTCGGTTTGCGGCCCCCGGTCACGCCGCCCGCCGGCACGGACACGACCTGGCGATGAAGCTGCTGCGGGCACACATCAGCAGACGAGCCGCCGACGTGCGGCACAACCAGCTCCGGCCCTGAGCACGGTGGCCGACGCCGAACCAGGTGGTCCAGGACGGTCGGCCGATCGTCGGTCGGATGTGCGTCGCTGGTGCGCCAGGCGACGCTCGGCAGACCGGACCACGCCCGGCCGGCGAACTCCGCCGAGTCGCCGGTCACGCGTGCCGCCGCGCTTCGTCCTGCGCTCGCAGGTGTCCACGAGCGCAGGACCGGGCCCGGTGCCCGTGGCGGCGGCTTTGTCCTTCCGCTGTCAGTTCTGCAAGCGCCAGCGCTGGTTCGTGCCGCCCGTGCAGGTCCACAGCTGGATCTTCGTTGCGTTGGCGGTCCCCTGGCCGCTGGCATCCAGGCAGAGCCCCGAGCGCAGCGCTGTGATCGTGCCGTCGGAATTGATGTTCCATTGCTGGTCTGGCTGTCCGTTGCAGTCCCAGATCGCCGCCGGGGTGCCGTTGGCCGCTGTCTGGCCGGCGCTCAGGCACTTGTTGCCGTAGACGACCAGTTGCTTTCCGGAGGTGTAGGTCCACCTTTGGTTGGAGCCGCCGTTGCAGTCCCACAGTTGTGCCTGCGTGCCGTTGGCCGTGGTGGAGTTGTTGATGTCGAGGCAGCGCCCTGACTGCTGGCCGACGATCTCCTGGTTGCCGGTGGACGGCGGCGGATTCGAGTCGAACTGTGTGAAGAACTGCCACACCGCCGCCGATGTCCAGGTGCGCCAGCCGTCACCGGTGGAACCGTCTATGGGGCCGGGGTCGTGGCCCGCTCCGTCGAACGCGGCCCAGACGACGGGGTATCCCGACCGGCAGCCGGAGTAGGCGGTGATGAAGTGCGTCAGGCTGCCGTAGGCGGGCTCGGGCGGGTTCTGCGGGGTGCAGCCGTTGTTGCGGACGAAGGTGTCGCGCAGTTGCCGTCCCGACGCGATGGGCAGCACGTCGTCCCTGATGCCGTGCAGGCCCATGTAGGCGATGGGCTGGGTACCGCCCTCGCATCCGCTGAGGTTCGCCCCGGAGTAGACCGCGACCGCGCGGAAGACCGTGGCCCGGGAGCAGGCGAGGGCGTACGACATCGCACCGCCGTAGCTGAAGCCGGCGGAGAACAACTGCGTGGTGTCCACGCACAGGCCCGCTTCGATCTGGCTGACCATGGCGTCGACGAAGGCCACGTCCTGGCCGCCCGGGTTGGCCCAGCCGTTGCCGTTGCCCTGCGGGGCGACGAAGATGGTGCTGTTGTTCGCGTCCGCCAGGCGCCGCAGGCCGTAGTAGGACCAGTTGTACCCGTCCGTTCCGCCTGAGTCGACGTCGTTGGCCGTGCCGCCCCGCCAGTGGAAACCGAAGATCAGCCGGTAGGGGTGGTTGTTGTCGTAGCCGGCGGGGACCCGCAGGAGGTAGCTGCGGGTCTGGCCGCCGCTCTGGATGGTGTGGGTGCCGCTCGTCAGCGCCGGGGCCTTGCCGCAGCCGGCGGTCGCCCTGACGGTGCCGGTGGTGGCCGGCGCGGCGGTCACTGCGCGGGCGCTGCCGAACGAGATGCCCGCGGCCGACAGGACGAGGAGTATCGCAGCCGCGATCGACATCAAGAGTGGTTTGCGTTTCATACACTCCTTCTTCCGTGGGTGAGGAGGTGCGGGGGACGCGGTAGCCGGCGTTTCAGGTGCCGGTGATGGTCCATTCGTTGTTGCTGCTGGAGTTCGGCGTCCACATCACCGTGGTGGAGCCGACCGTGGTGCTGCCGCTGCCGTCGAGTGCGGTGCCGGTTCCGCGGTTGACGATCTGGTAGCGGTTGCCGCCGAGGCTGTTGAGCGACCACTGCTGGTTGTCGCCGCCGTTCCACGCCGCCTGGCGGGCGGGGGCGCCGTTGGCGGAGTCGCCCCAGCTGTCGGCGGCCATGCCGTTGGCGCGGTTCATGATGCGGTGGTAGCCGTTGCCGAGGTCGATCAGCTGCCACTGCAAGTTGGCGCTTCCGTCGTAGTTCCACTGCTTGAGGTTGGAGCCGGAGGCCACATTGCCCCCGCTGTCGAGCACCAGCCCGCTGGTCACGTTGGCGATCTTCACCCAGGTGGTAGAGCCGCCCGGCCCGCCCAGTGGGGGGATCCGGCCGGAGAAGGTGAGCTTGACCGTGTAGGCCAGGGCGCTGAACGGCGGGTTGGCCGAGGGCATGGTGAGGTGCAGGCCGGAGGCGTCCTGGACCGGTGCGGGCAGGTCGGTGTAACTGCCGGCGGTGTTGTTCAGCAGTTGGGCGCTCGTCAGGGTGCCGAGGCTGAACTGGTTGGAGTTCAGGGTCGTGATGGTCATGGTGCCGCCCTGCCAGCCCAGCGCGGTGGCGTAGAGGGTCCTGTCGTCCTGGCTGCGGGTGAAGCGGATGTCCTTGGCGGTGCCGGCCACCGGTCCGCTGAACGAGCCCCCGCCCATCTTGGTGGGGCCCTCGCCGTAGCTGGTCCAGGAGCGGGTGGAGTAGACCGCCTCCCCGAAGCGGCCGAGCCAGTCGCCCATGCCGAGCAGGATGGACTGCTGCCCGGAGGGGATGACGCCGGCGGCCGTCGGTGCGATGTTCAGCAGCATGTTGCCGCCCTTGCTGACCCGGTCGATCAGCGAGTGGAGCAGTGCCTGCGTCGAGTAGTAGCCGATGCCCGTCGTGTAGCACCAACTGGAGGAGGAGATGCTGTCGTCGGTCAGCCAGTAGGGGGTGAGCAGCCCGGCCGGGCCGCCGCGTTCAAAGTCGTAGACCTCGCCCTTGGCGTTGAGGCCGTCCTTGTAGGTGGCGACCACGTCCTTGTTCCAGGAGACGGCCCGGTTGTAGTAGTGCGCGAGGAACTGGAGGCGGTAGGACTCCTGCACCAGGCCCAGGTCGAAGTCCTGCCAGATCAGGTCGGGTTGGTAGCCGTCGATGACCTCGACCAGCTTGTCGAACCAGAGTTCGTTCTCCGCTGCCGTGCCCTGCTGGCCGTAGAGCACGCGCAGCGTCGCGTCCGACTGGGACGGCACGTGGTCGTAGTAGCCGTTGAAGTGGTAGGCGTGGTGCAGCGAGGCCATGAACTTCAGCCCCTGCCCGCGGATGGCTTGCGCGTGCAGCCCCACGAGGTCGAGCCGGGGGCCGTGCTGGACCGAGTTCCACGGGTTGGCGCGGCTGTTCCACATGGAGAAGCCGTCATGGTGTTCGGCGACCGGGCCGGCGAACCTGGCGCCCGCGGACTTGAACAGCCGGGCCCAGGCGTCCGGGTCGAAGTCGCCTCCCTTTGAGGCCAGTTGGGGCGCGAACCGCACGTAGTTGCCGGCCTTGTCGCGGGCGCCGTCGATGAAGTTGTGGTACGGCCATACCGAGGGGTCGCCGTAGGTGGCGATGTGGTGCCTGTTCTCGTTCGAGCCGCCGATGTACATGTTGCGCGGGTACCACTCGTTCCCGAACGCGGGAACGCTGAAGACGCCCCAGTGGTAGTAGATGCCGAACTTGGCGTCCTGGAACCAGGCCGGGGCCGGGGGGTGCTGGTCCACGGACGGCCAGCTCGCGGTGTAGCTGCCGGGGCCGTCGGTCGCGGCGGCCTCGGGAGCGAACCGCAGCAGGCCGAAGGCCGTGGCCGCGCCGGCCGCCGCCAGCAGCCGACGGCGGCTGACCGGCAGGGAGGAGGAAGACATGTGGAGACCTCTCGGGGGTGGTCGACTGGGGTGGTGCGGGAGCCGGTGGTCGTCGGCCGGTCACCGGATCAGTCGCGCGTCCACTGCTGGTTTCTGTTGCCGTTGCAGGTCCAGAGCTGGAGGAGGGTGCCGTTGGCCGTTCCCCCGCCGGTCGCGTCCAGGCACAGGCCGGACTGGTCGCCGGTGATCGTGCCGTCGGAGTGCAGCGTCCACTTCTGGTTGCCGCCGCCGTTGCAGTCCCAGATGTCCACCTTGGTTCCGGGGCTGGTGCCCTGGCCCGCGGCGTCCAGGCAGGCGTTTCCGTAGACCCGCAGCTCACCGGCCGAGGTGTTCGTCCACTGCTGGTTGGTGCCTCCGTTGCAGTCCCACAGTTCCACCTGGGTGCCGGCCGTCTGCGACTGGTTCGGCACGTCCACGCACCGGCCGGATGCGGCCCCGACGATCGCGCCTGTCGTGCCGTCGTCGTTCCCGCCGCTGCCGGGGGTGATGGACAGGTTGTCGAACTGCGCCGTCTCACCCTGGCTGGTCGCGTAGCCGATCTGTCCGCCGGCCCAGGTTCGGTCGTTCACGGTACCGACCGTGGCACCGTCGATGACGGCGGTGATGGTGGTGCCGGAGAAGGTGAGGGCCAGGGAGTGCCACCGGTTGGTGCCCAGCGCCGTGGTGGTGCCACGGGCGAGGGTGGAGACGGTGCCGTTGGTGTTGGAGTTCAGGACCGACCAGGCGCCGGTGTCGCTCACCCGCAGGTGGTAGGCGTTCAGTCCTCCGGTACTGCTGTAGTCCTGTGCGCCCGCGCGGCCGATCAGCTCCGCGTATCCGGCCTGTTCGAGCATCACGTCCGACGAGACGGTGTAGTTGCTCCAGCTCATGTCACCGAGCAGGGCGTGCGGATCGGACAGCGCGTCCCAGGTGATCGGCTTCTGCGGGCTCATCTGGCGCACGCACCTGCCACTGCGGCCGCCGCCGCAGCCCACTTCCTCGAAGGCGCCCTGCCAGTCCATGAGGTACCTGGCCTCGGTGCCGGTGGCGTAGCCGTCGAAGGAGTCGCTGTAGGGCAGCTTCAGCGTGCCCTGGGCGGGACCGGTGGCGGTGCCCTTGCCCTGGCCGGTCGTGGTGGTCAGGGTGTACACGCGGCCCGGCTGGACGGTGAGGCTGAAGCCGCCGCCGGACGGGGTGATGTCCGCGGTGTGCACGAAGTAGTCGGCCGGGTTGCCGGAGGTGACGTCGGTCGACCAGACGTGGACGGTCTTGGTGGACAGTCCCCCGGTGACGTTGAGGTTCAGCGTCTGGGCGCTTGCGGCGTCCATCGTCTCGATGACCGTGGAGTAGTCGGAGCCGTTGGTGGACTTCAGCGAGACGTAGCTGCCGTTGTTCCGGTTGCCGCCGATGTAACCGCTGGAGGCGTCGAGGTAGTGCCAGCCCGGGGCGGTGAACTGGCTGGTCTGCGCCATCACCCAGGCGTTCTTGCCGATCGCGTAGTGGCCGGACCAGGGCTGCGGGGCCAGGGCGAGCCCCATGGTGGGGTACGGCAGGTTGGGCGTGATCGAGGCGACGACCGGCCAGTTGAAGTACGCGGTCATCCGGCCGTCAATGTATCCGCGGTTGATGCCGCGGGCCACGGCCTGCGCTCCCCCGTTGTAGTCGTCCGAGCCGTTCTCGCTCGCCCACAGCGTCTTGCCGGACGACGTGGCGGCCGACGGCACCGAGCAGTCGGACTGGGACGACCGGTAGCCGCAGGGGTAGTGCGTGCCGATGGCGCTCACCGCGGAGGCGAACGCCGGGTTGGAGTTGATGTCGTTCGCCACGGACCAGTCGGAGTCGGCCGCGACGATCTTGACGTTGCCGTAGCCGTTGCTGTCGAGCGCGCCGCGCAGTTGTTCGTACCAGGAGATGTTGTAGCCCCGCTCGTTCCACCCGCCGAGGTAGTCGATGTTCAGCCCGTGCTGCTTGGCGCAGCCCAGCCACGAGAGCAGGTAGGTGACCATGTCGGTGGACCAGAAGTTCCCGCCGCCGATCCAGCCGGGCGCACCCCAGGCGAGGCCGTACAGCTTGATGCCCGGGTTACGGGCCTTGGCCTGCTCCATCAGCCACCATTCGTAGCCCCGGTCGCAGTTGAGGTCGGTCCGGGTGTGCTGGTGACTCGGCTCGGCCCCTGAGGTGGAGTTGGTGTCCCCGCCGATCTCCGCCTTGAGGATGTGCAGGGAGGCGCCGTAGCCGGGCTTGAACAGGTAGTCCAGGATCTGCCCGCGCTGGGGCTCGGGATAGTCGATCAGGAGTCTGCTGTTGCCGCCCCCGCCGCTGATGGCACCGATGCCGTCGAAGGTCCGGCCGCCGGACGCGCCGTTGATCGTGATGGAGGTGGCGGCCTGGGCCGGGGCGGCGGTCGTGGCGACGATGCCGCCGGCGGTCAGGAGGAGGCCCGCGAGCACGGCCGTCAAGACGCGCAGGCGCCGGAACAACCGGCTGAATGCTGACACGGTGGATTCCTTTCACAGGTGGGAGGTGTCCCGTGCGGGGGGGAATCCCGGTCACGGGGCCCTATGGCTGTGCGGTCGCCCGTCACCGGCCGGCTGCGGGGCGCGCCCGCTCTGGATCGGTACTCCGGCCGGCTGCGGTCTGCCCCCGCTCCGGATCAGCACTCCGGCCGGGTCCGGGGTGGCGCGGCACGCCCGGTCGTCGTGCGTCGCGTGGGTGTGCCCCCTCGCCCACGCCGGTCGGCGGTCCGCGTGCCGGCGCCTTCTCGCCCTCATCCGATCCTCCTGTGCGCTCCGACGCTGCGGCGTGTGTGAGGGGCGGGACGGGTCCCGCGCGTGGGCGGTGCGGTGACGCGCCGGGGCGGTGTGGTCGCGTGCCGCCCCGGCCGGCTGCCGCGGATCCTTCAAGGGGTCAGTTCAGCGACCATTTCTGGTTGGACTGGCCGTTGCAGGTCCACAGCTGGACGGGGGTGCCGTTGGCGGTGGCGGCGCCGGTCACGTCCAGGCACAGGCCCGACTGGGCACTGGTGACGGTGCCGTCCGCGTTGACGTTCCACTGCTGGTTGGACTGGCCGTTGCAGGACCAGGTGATGACCTTGGTGCCGGGACTGGTGCCCTGACCGGAGGCGTCCAGGCACAGGCGGCTGCTGCCTGAGGACACGGTGAGCTCCCGGGCGTTGGTCTGGGACCAGGTCTGGTTCGCCGCGCTGGTGCAGTCCCGGATCTGGGTCTGCGTACCCGCCGTCGTGGACGAACCCGGCGCCTCCAGACACCTGCCCGCGCCCACGGCGCGCAGCGCGCCCGTCTTGGTGCCGCCACCCGTCCCGTAGCCGGCCGCGGTGATGGCGGCCTGCACGGCGTTCTCGGTGGCGTCGGAGGGGTAGCCCGCCGTCATCGCGCCCTCGAAGAACTCGCCCGAACCCGAGACGCTGTTGTCGCCGCCGGTGCCGAGCAGCACCGAACTGTCGAGCTTCATCGGCGAGTAGCCGTTCGGCAGCGGCCCGGAGAACGTGGTGGTCAGGCCGCCGCCGGCGCCGTTGCCGTATTTGAGGGTGAAATTGCTCGTGCCGTTGTTCTTCAGCCACGCGCTGACGAACGGGTAGTGCACACCGGTGTTGTTGGGATCCTTGTTGGAGCCGGTGTTGGTGTGGTACATCCCGTTCTCCAGGTCGGCCTCGACCCACGGACCGCTGCCGGTGCACCCGCCGAACCAGCATGCGTTGCCCCAGTAGATGGCGTTCATGGTGGCGTTGCCCGTGTCGGTGTGGGAGTTCTCGCCGCTGCCGTAGTCGAAGCAGCACCACTGGTTCGTGTAGTCCGACGACGTCACCATGTAGATGCCCTCGGGCTGGGAGCCGGTGGCCACGCCGTTCGCGTGGTCGATCCGGTAGCCGACACCGGGCTTGACCTTGACACCGAAGACCTGGTGACCGCCCGCGGTCACCGGCAGGGCCATGGCGTCGGCGCCGACGTCGGCTCCGCCTGGACCGGGCCCCTTCCAGTAGCCGCCCCAGGAGATCGGCAGGTCGTTGTGCTTGGTGGTCTGGTCGTAGATCTTCGTGATCGTGCACGACGTGCCCGAGCAGAAGGAGACCTGGGACGCCGCGTCGGCGTAGCCGCCCGCGCTCAGCACCCCGATGTCGCGGTAGCTGTGATCGGAGGACCTCTGGATCTGGTACAGCGGCCCGTTGTACGACGCGAAGAGCGCCCTGGTGGTGGAGTGCGCCGTCACGCACGGCGTACCGCCCGCGGCGTAGATGTCGCACGGCAGCGACGCATCGGCCGCGGTGGCCTTCGCCGAGTGGGTCGCCGGGCGGGCGGTGGTGGCCGTGCCGGTCCGCGCCGAGTGGGCCGCCGGACGTGCCGTGGTGGCCGTGCCGGTCCGTAAGGACGCGGCGAACGCCGTTGTGCCGAACGCGGCCACGACCATCGCCAGGGCGACGAGGAGCGCGGCTTTCCATCGCCTTCGCCGGCGGTCGACGACTGGTCCGATCATGGAGACCTCCTCTGTGACGGTGCCGCCCCACGGCGGCGCCGTAGCTGTCCCTGGTCGGTGCGGAGGCGCCCGGTTGTCCGCGGCGGGCAGGCACGCGGCAGGCAGGCCCGGACGGTGCTCGGCGGGCGCATTGATGTGGTCATGACATATACATGGTGCGACGTGCTCCTTACGGCTCGGCCGTTGCGGTGGGCGACCCCGTTGGTGCGCTGCTGGGCAAGTGGAGCGACTCCGATATGTTCGTGATACCGAACAGATGTCGGAGTATCGGGCAACGTGGATAATAGGGAACCAGTGAGCGGCGTCAATACCCTGCACATGATTCGGCAATCACCTCGAAACGTTCGCGATGCCTGTGAACGCTCGATGTGGTACATCAAGCCGACCGAATCGCCTGGCAGGGCAGTGCGGATGCAGCCCATCGGCGGCGGAGCGGCGCCGGTTTCGCGGATGGTGCCGCACAGCCGATCGACGCTCCGATACCCGCGCCATCCTGGATTTACGAAGATCGGCCGAAATTTCGAGAGGGCGATGGGTGCGGATCGTCACCCAGGTCACCGGCGTACCGGGCGGGCGCGGAGGGCGGACCGGGGAGCGGGCCCGGCGCCGTGAGGCGCATGGGACGTCATCGCGGAGCGGGCGCGGGGGGCGACCTGCGGCCACGGGGCCAGGCGCGGCCGGATCCCATGGACCCGACATGGGGACAAGAGGTCTATATCTGCCAGCGCACACATCCTTGCCTGTGAAGGTACTGCGCGGCGGCCAGGCGTGAGCGAGGACGGCTGCGCGGACATCATGAGGCGTCCGCGAAAACCAGCCAACCGGTGAGTGGCACGGCACCTGTCGATCACATGGTGCCTGGTACGGCCCCGGAACCACGTGCTTCATCGAGAGGTGAACGAGTCGATGCACCCATCGCCGACGCGTTTCTCCGCCCCCACGTGTGAGCGACACCGTCGTCGACACCCGCCGGATCACCCTGCCTGTCGGCTCCGCAGGACCCCGCCGCCTCCATGAACCGACTCCGGCGGGCCAGGCCCCGTCCGTCCGGCGAACCCGCGCGAAACGAGGCGACGGCGGCGGAACGAAGCCCGGGCGAGGCACCGTCGGCCCGCCGCCCGCCCGGCGAAGGCAGCGCACGCTCACACGCGCCCGGTGAGGAAGCGGCCCGTGGCCGCCGCTCCGGCGCCTGATCTCCCGAGGACCCCCCATGCACCGTTTCCGACGCACGTACGATTCCGGCGGAGCCGACGACCGGCGACTGCCGCTGCGAGGCCGGGAAGAGGAGATGCGCTTTCTGCGCGCCCGCTTCGAGGCCCTGCTCCGGGGGCACGGCGGTGTCGTCCACCTCGAAGGGCCGTCGGGCAGCGGCAAGACCCGCTTGCTGGCCGAGGCCCGTGCCGTCGCGCTCCAGCGGGGAATCCGGGTGTTCCAGGCGAGCGCGGATCCGGATGACCAGTTCGTCCCGCTGGGCCCTGTGCTGGACGGTGTGTCGACGGGTGGCGGAGCGCTCTTCGACACCGACAGGCTCCGTGGCCTCGCGGCGGCGCCCGAGCAACGGTTCTGGCTGCTCCAGGAGTTGCAGGACGGACTCGAACGGGCGGCGCTCGACACTCCGCTGCTCATCACCGTGGACGACGGCCAGTGGCTGGACGACATGACGCTGCTGGCCCTGCGCGTACTCCCGGCCCGGCTGGCCGACCACCGGATCCTGTGGATCGTGGCCGCACGCAGCGGGATCCAGGCGCCTGCCGTGTCCTCGGTCCTGGAGCACCTGAAGAAGTCCGGTGCCCGGCACCTGCGCCTCAATGCCCTGACCGACGAGGACGTCGCCGGGGTCACCGAGGACGTCCTCGGGGCGCCGCCCGACGCCGGGACCCTGCGTGCCGTCCGCCGCGCGCAGGGCGTCCCCCTGCTCCTGATCGAACTGCTGCGTGGCCTGCGCGACGAACACGCCGTGATCGTCGAGAACGACAGGGCACGGATCACCACCGACCGTCTTCCCGCCAGTTTCCACGCCTCCGTGCGACAACGTATCGACCAACTCGGCGCACCGGCCCGGGACGTGGTGCGGACCGCGTCCGCGGTGGGCCGCAGTGTCACCGTCGGCCTGCTCGCCGAACTGCTCGAACGGCCCCTGGCGGCACTCATCGCACCGGTACAGGAGTTGCTCGACACCGACCTGCTGTTCGAGGAGGACGACCGCCTGCACTTCCGCCATGACCTGATCCGCGAGGCCGTCGAGAGCGGCCTGCCCTCATCGGTGCGTACGGCGCTGCGCCGTTGCGCCGCGGACGCCCTGCTGAAACGGAACGCACCGCTGACCGAGGTGGCCGCCCTGCTGGTGGACAGTGCGGAGCCGGGCGATCAGGCGGCCGTCCGGTTGTTGCGGACGGCCGCGCAGGAACTCGCCGCCACCTCGCCGGCGTCGGCGGTGCACCTCAGCCGCCGGGCGCTGGCGCTGACGGCCGAAGACGACCCGGAACGGTCGGCACTCCTTGCAGAAACGGTTCTCCTGCTCTGGCAGACGGGACAGCCGGCCCAGGCCAGACAACTCGCCGCCACCGCGCTGCCGGGTGAGCTCGAACCGGAGGCCGAGGCACGGTTGCGGCTCGGCCTGGCACGCGTGTCGAGCCAGTACAGCTTCGCGGAGGCGGCCGAGCAGGCCGGCGTCGGAGCCGCCCTCGCCGGCATTCCGGACACACTGCGAGCCGAACTGCTGGCACTGCGCTGCCTGAACCTCTCCATGATGGGCGATCTCGACGCGACCGCCACCGTGGTGGCCGAGACACTCAAGGTCGCCGCACGGGCCCACAACAGGACGGCCTGGGCCACGGCGACCGCCGTCGAGTCGGTGGTGCGCTTCTACGAACTGGACTGGGACTCCGCGTTCGCACGCGCGAACCAGGCCGCGGCCGTGGCGGCCGACGTGGGGATCAACCATTCGCTCTGGGTACCGGAGGCCCTGTGGAAGGCCTTCCTGCTCAACGCCGCCGGCCGCTCACCCGAGGCGCTCGCCGAGTCCCAGGCCGGCATTCGCGAGGCGCAGCGGCAGGGCCAGGCGGCGGCCACGTACCTGTGGACCACGATCCGCGCCCGGGCCCTGCTGGACGCGGGCCGGCTGGAGGACGCCCAGGTCGAGGCGGAGGCCGCGGCCGCCATGTTCGACGACCTGAGCACGGGCAACTTCGCCGACACCACCCTGCTGTACGCGCTCGGCCGTGCCGCCGTGTACCGGAACGACCTTGAGGCGGCCCGGCGGTACGCGAAGGAAGCCGAACGCATGCTGGACGATTCGGCGATCCTCGTACGCAACTCCGGCTCCTGGCTGATCGCGCTGGTGGCCGACGCCGAAGGCCGTCCCCACGAGGCCATGCGGGTCCTCGACGAGGCGGTGGGCACGTTCGACGAGGCCGGACCCTCCCTCGCGACCCCCGATGATCCGGCCGACCTTCCCGTCTTCGTCCGCATGGCGCTGCGGGCCGGTGCGGTGGAGCGTGCGGCTGCCGCGGTGCGGATCGCCGTGCACCGGGCGGCCGTCGGCTCGCGGTTCCCGATCCTGCCGGCGGCGGCGGCCCACGCCCGCGGGCTGTTCGACAACGACCTGTCCCTCCTGCTGCGAGCCGTCGACCTGTACCAGGACATCCCCCGCCTGCTCCCCCGCGCCTCGGCACTCGAAGACGCCGGACGTAAACTCCTGCCCATCCGTACGGTGGACGCGGTGCCGTACCTCGACCGGGCACTCGACCTGTACACCGAGGCGGGCGCCGAGCGAGAGGCGGCGCGGGTCCGTCGTCGGCTGCGTGCGGCGGGGGCACCCCGGCGCCGTACGACGTCCAGGGGCACCGTCAAGGGATGGCCGGAGCTGACGGTCTCGGAAGTGACGGTGATCCGGCTGGTGGCGCAGGGGCTGACGAACAGACAGGTCGCGCAGCGCCTCGACAACTCACCGCACACCGTGAACACGCACCTGCGGCACGCGTTCACCAAACTCGGGACCACCTCCCGGGCGGAACTCACCGAGCTCGTCAGGGCCCGTGAACACGTAGAGTGACCGCTTGGTATCACCTGGGCGTCCGCCGGACTCCCTGAAAACGCGCGATGTCGCGCCGTGCCCCGTCTGTCAGGATCACTCCGATTGCTCCGCCGAATCCCTCGGCGAAGGCGTTGATCGCTCGAACAACGGGCCGATCCAAGCAGGTGGACATCATGGAGACCAGGACACACGACGCCCGGGGTGCCCATGTGGGGTTGTCACTCTCCGGACTGGACGAGGAGCAACGCGACGCGCTCTCGGTGGCCCTCGGGCTGCCGCCCGGACACGTCGCGGACGGCACGGTGGTCGCCCGCGCTCACCTGCTGGTGCTGCGGCACGAGGCGGCGGGACACCCACTGCTCCTCACCGCCGACGATCCGTCCGCCATCCGCCGGCAGACCAGGACGGCGCTGGAGGTCCTCGCCCACGAGCCGCCGGGAAGCAGGGCCGGCCCGGACGCGGGCAGCCGTTCCCCGTCGGCGGATGTCCCCGGGCTGCTCGTGCGGCCCGGGGACGAGGAGGCCGCGGACCGGCTCCTGCACCATGCCTTCCCCGCCATGCCCCTCCACCAGAGGCGGCACGTGCTCGCCGGGACCGGGAGAACCCCGCTCGCCCTGCTGCGCCTGCCGGACGCTCCCCCCGCCGTTCGGTTCCCACCCGTGGAGGCGCTCCCGGAGGTGGTGCCCCTCACCGAGGGCGTCGAGGCCCTGTTCGGCATGCGCGTCGGGCGGCTGCCCGCAGCGACGCGCGCCGCCTTGCTGCTGGCCGCACTTGAGGGCGAGGGCGACATGCACGTGCTGCGGGGGGCGGAAGGCGACGCGGCCCGGGCCGCGCTGGAAGCGGCCGAGACCGCGCAGCTCGTCGAGGTGGACGACGAGGCCCACCGGGTGCTCTTCCGCCATCCGCTGGTCCGGTCGGCGGTCGTTGGTTCCTCGACCCGTGCCGAACGGCGCCGGGCACACCGCGTACTGGCCGGCCTCGTGGGCGACCCCGACCGGCGTGCGTGGCACCGGGCCGAGGCCTGTGCCACCCCCGACGAACCAACCGCGGCGCTGCTGGAGAAGACCGCCCACCGCACCGTGCGACGAGGAGACGCCACCGCCGCGGTCACCGCTCTCGTCCGTGCCGCGGACCTCAGCCCGCACCCGGCCGACCAGAGCCGCCGGCTGGCCGAGGCCGCCTACCTCGGCGCCAGCGTCACCGGAGAACTGGAGAACGCGTCGGACCTGCTGCGCCGGGCCCGCACCGTCGCCACGGGAGGCCGCGGCTCCCTGCACGCCGCCGCGGCCACCGCCCTCGTCCTCCTCGAAGGCGACGGCACCGTGGAAACGGCGTACCGGTTGGTGGTGGACGCGATCGAGGAGGGCTCCCACGGATACGACGCGACCGACAGCGAACTGATCGATGCCCTGTCGACGCTCCTGGCCATCTGCGGGTGGGCGGGCCGGGCGGAGTACTGGCCGCCGCTCCTGCGGGCGATCGACCGCCTGGTTCCCGAGCCGCCGGAGGAGCTGCGGCTCCTGCGCGAGGCCGTCCCCGACCCCGCCCGCGCACCGCAGGGCACCCGGGGACGTCTGGCGGCACTGGTCCGGAACCGGGCCGCCGGGGCACCCGGCAGTCTCGTCCGGGTCGACACCGCCGCCGTCTTCCTCGATCTGCTCGCCGACGGCAGAGCCGGTGCCTGGCAACTGGTCGAGAGCGGCCGGGCCGGCCACGCTGTCGCCGGCGGCCTGGCCGGGTTCGTGCACCTCTGCCTCGACGACTTCGTCACCGGACGCTGGGAGGAGGGCCGGCGCCTCGCCGACGAGGGCCTGGCTCTCGCCAGGGCCCACGGCTACGCGTTCACCGGCTGGTACTTCCTGTTCCACCTGGCCCTCCTCGCCGCGGCACGGGGCGATGAAGCCGGCTGGACCTCCTGGGCCGACGAACTGACCCACGTGACCACCCTGCGCCGGGCCCACGGCGCCGCCCGCTTCGCCCATCACGCCAGAGCGCTCGGCGCCCTCGGCCAAGGCGACTTCGAGGCCGCGTACCACCACCTCTGCGAGGTCAGCCCGGCCGGCGCCCTCGCGCCGAACGCCCCGAACGCCGCGTGGGTGGCGCTGGATCTGGTCGAGGCCGCCCTGCGCACCAACCGGCGTGCGCAGGCCGAAGCCCATGTACGCGCCATGGCGGAGGCCCGCTCGGGCGGCGCCTCACCGCGGTTCGCGATGCTCACCCTGGCGGCCCGCGCCCTCGTCGCCCCTGACGCCGAAGCCCTGCTCCTGTTCCGGGCGGCCGTCGACTCACCCGGCGCGCGGGACTGGCCGTTCGACCACGCGCGGGTGCGGCTGCTGTACGGCGAACGCCTACGACGCCTGCGCATGGTCACGGAGTCCCGCCACCACCTGGGCGCCGCCACGGAGACCTTCAGACGCCTGGGTGCCGCTCCCTGGGCGGCGAGGTCGGCCACGGAGCTGCGGGCCGCCGGCCGGCCGCGGTCCGGACCCGCCGCCGACAGCGCCGCCGCCGACGGCGCCGCGCCCGCGGGGCTGACCTCGCAGGAGATGAAGGTCGCCTTCCTCGCCGCCGAGGGGCTGACGAACAAGCAGATCGGCGAACGGCTCTTCCTGTCTTCCCGCACGATCAGCACCCACCTGTACCGGATCTTCCCCAAACTCGGCATCAGCTCGCGGGCGGCGCTGCGCGACGCGCTCTCCCACCTGGGGGCGACGGCCGACGACATGGACCGGACCGGATGACGTGGACCGGTGCCGGGGCCTGCGAGGGTGCAGGTAGGTATGGAGAGGCCGCGAGCGACGGGGGCCCTCCTCGACGGCAACCGGCGCGGGATGCCGGTGACGTCGGTCGCACCGGTCCGGAAGGCGGGGGTCCGTGCCCGCGGGCACTGCGATGGCGGGGTGGCGTATCCGTGGGCGCTCCGGTGGCGGGCGGTGCGGACCCGGGGGTGCTTCTCGGCCGCGGAGGTGTCCGACCCGCGCCGCCGGTACGGCGGGCCCTCGGTGCGCGGCCGAGGAACACGTCACGTGCCTCGCACGCCGGTCCCGGTGCCCGGCTGTACTGCCGGGCCGTCGTCACGACTGCCGTGTCCCGGGCGCACGCCGGTTCAGGTGCCGTACAGGGCGGCCACCGCACCCCTGTCCAGCGCCCCCTTGGCCGTGTGGGGCAGGGACGGCACGATGGCGAGGCGCTCCGGCACCTCGTAGGGGGCCAACTGGTCACGGCAGTGGGCGAGGAGATCGGGCTCGGTGGCGGTAGCGCCCCCGGCGAGCACGACCGCCGCGCCGACACGCTGGCCGTAGGTGGGATCGGGCACGGCGAAGACGGCGGCCTCGGTGACACCGGGGGCGCCGGCGAGGACCTCCTCGACGTGTTCCGGGGAGATCTTCTCCCCGCCCCGGTTGATCAGGTTCTTGATCCGGCCGGTCAGGTACAGCCGGCCCGCGGCGTCCTGGTAGCCCAGGTCACCGGTGCGGAACCAGCCGTCGTGGAAGGCGGCGGCCGTCTCGGCGGGCTCGGCCAGATACCCCCGCGCGACCGCCGGGCCGTGCACCCAGAGCTCGCCCTCGGTGCCCACGGCGCACGGCTGTCGGCCCGCGTCGAGGACACGTATCTCCCCGGCGGTCGGCCGGCCCACGGAACCGGCTGTGCGGTCGCGGGACGCACCGAGCGGTTCGCTCGCGGCCTGGTGGGTCGTCTCGGTCATCCCGTAGGCGGACAGCACGGGTGCGTCGAGCAGGCTTTCCAGGGCGCGTGCGGTGGCCGCGGGGAGCGGGGCGCTGCAACTGCGGGCGAACCGGAGGGGCAGGGCCGACCGGCCCGGGTACTCCCCGGGCGCGCGCCCGAGCAGGATCTGGTGGATGGTGGGCACGGCCGTGTACCAGGTGGCGGACACCGCGCGCATGTCGTCCCAGAAGGTGTGGGCGGTGAACCGGCCGCGTTCCGGCAGCAGCAGGCGGCCTCCGGTGGCGAGCGTGGCCAGCAGTCCGGCCAGCAGCCCGTGTCCGTGGAAGAACGGCATCGCCGCCACCGTGGCGTCGGCGGGGGTGAGTTCGTAGGTCGTCGTGATGCCGTGCAGGGACGCGGCCACATTGGCGTGGGTCAGCGGGACGATCTTGGCCTGGCCCGTGGTGCCGGCCGTGAACAGGGCGAGGGCGTCGTCCCCGGTCAGCCGGTCGGCGGCGCTGTGCGGGGCGCCGTCCGCCGTGGTCGCGGCGTCCAGTGCCACGCCGTACCGCCCGCCGCCGGACCGGCGTACCGTCAGCGGCCAGTGCGGCGGGCCGCCGACCGGCCGCGCGGGCGGGGGCACCGGCGGGCCGGTGAGCACTGCCTGGGCTCCGAGGGCGGTGTAGCGGCGCCGTCGTTCCGCTTCCGGCAGGGCCGGATCGACGGGCGCGAGGACCAGGCCGGCGCGGGCCGCGCCCAGCAGGGCGACGACGAACTCCAGGTTGTCCGCGCTGACCAGGCCGACCGGCCGGTGCGGGTGCAGCCCCGCCGCCAGCAGACGGTGGGCCAGTTCGTCGGCCAGGGCGGCGAGGGTCCGGTACGACACCGTCTCGCGGGCCTCGCCGAGGACGAGTGCCGGGGCGTCCGGCCGGTCCCTGACCTGAGCGTCGATCACGTCGTGCAGGCCGCTGATCCGCGGCGGCCGGCAGCCGCCCGCATGAAGGTCGCCGGTGCTGACTGCGAGAGACACATACACTCCTGACTTCACGCCCGAGTTAGGTTGCCATTATGACTCACATTAGAGTGCAACAAACCTAAAGTGATGTCAGCATGAGTCAGGCAACTACTGAATACAAGGGAGGCTGACTGACATCATGACGAGTGCAGAGCTGACCGATGGTGCGCACCTCGTGGTGGACGCGCTCACACTCAACGGCGTCGACACCCTCTACGGCCTGGTCGGCATCCCCGTCACCGACCTGGCGCGGCTCGCCCAGGCGTCCGGCATCCGGTTCATCGGCTTCCGGCACGAGAGCAGCGCCGGCCGGGCGGCGGCAGCAGCGGGTTTCCTCACCGGCCGTCCCGGCGTGTCGCTGACCGTGTCCGCGCCCGGCTTCCTGAACGGTCTGGTGGCCCTGGCGGAGGCGACGACCAACTGCTTCCCGGTGGTGCAGATCTCCGGCTCCAGCGAGCGGCACATCGTGGACCTCAAGCAGGGCGACTACGAGGAGCTGGACCAACTGGCCGCCGCCCGGCCCTTCGTGAAGGCCGCCTACCGGGTGAGCCGGGCACAGGACATCGGCCGGGGCGTGGCGCGGGCGCTGCGCACGGCCGTGTCGGGCCGTCCCGGCGGGGTCTACCTCGACATCCCGGCCGCCGTACTGGGCGAGACCCTCGACGCGGACCGGGGCGCGGCATCGCTGTGGCGGCTGGTGGACCCGGCACCCCGGCAACTGCCCGCGCCGGAGGCGGTGGACCGGGCGATCGAACTGCTCGCGGGCGCCGAGCGACCGCTGGTCGTCCTCGGCAAGGGCGCCGCGTACGCCCGGGCGGACGAGGTGATCCGGGAGTTCGTCGACACCACCGGCCTGCCCTTCCTGCCGATGTCCATGGCCAAGGGGCTGATCCCGGACGACCATCCGCAGTCCGTGGCCGCGGCCCGTTCGCTGGCGCTGAAACGGGCCGACGTGGTGCTGCTCGTCGGGGCACGGCTGAACTGGCTGCTGGGCCACGGTGAGCCGCCGCAGTGGAACCCGGACGCGAAGTTCCTCCAGATCGACATCGAACCCACCGAGTTGGACAGCAACCAGCCCATCGCGGCGCCGCTGGTCGGAGACATCGGCTCGGTGGTCGGCGCGCTGGTGGAGCGGATGAAGCCGGGGCAGATCACCGTAGCGGAGGCATGGCGGCGGGAACTCGCCGAGCGCACCGAGCAGAACACGGCGAAGATGGCGGAACGGCTGGCCGCCGACCCGCATCCCATGCAGTTCTACGGCGCCCTGCGGGCGATCCGGGACGTACTGCGCGCCCACCCGCACACCTATCTCGTCAACGAGGGCGCCAACGCGCTGGACTTCGCGCGCAACGTCATCGACATGCAGGTGCCCAGGCACCGCCTGGACAGCGGCACCTGGGGTGTGATGGGTGTCGGCATGGGCTACGCCATCGCCGCGGCCGTGGAGACGGGCCGGCCGGTCGTCGCGGTGGAGGGCGACAGCGCCTTCGGCTTCAGCGGCATGGAGCTGGAGACCATCTGCCGGTACGGCCTTCCGGTGGTCGTCGTGATCCTCAACAACGGCGGCGTCTACCGCGGCGACGGGGTCAACCCCGCCTCCGCCGACCCCTCCCCCACCACCCTCTCGCCCATGGCCCGGCACGAGAAGCTCATCGAGGCCTTCGGCGGACGCGGGTACCACGTGGAGTCCCCCGTGGAGCTCGCCTCGGCACTCACCGAAGCCCTGGAGTCCGGGCGGCCCGCGCTCATCGACTGCCACATCGATCCCACGGCGGGCACGGAGAGCGGTCACCTCACGAACCTCAACCCCAGCGTGGCGGTCCGGCCCTCCGGCACCGGCGAGTAGGGCCTCCCGCCCCGCCCCCCACTCCTCAAGAAAGGGATGCACGACCATGTCACAGCTGCCCCTCACCGGAATCAAGGTGATCGACTTCACCGGCGTCCAGGCGGGCCCGGCCTGCACCCAGATGATGGCTTGGTTCGGCGCCGACGTACTGAAGGTGGAGCGCGTCAACGGCGGTGACGTCACCCGCCACCAGCTTCGCGACATACCGGACGTCGACGCCCTGTACTTCACGATGCTGAACAGCAACAAGCGCTCCCTGGCCATCGACACCAAGACACCCGAGGGCGAGGAGATCATGGAGAAGCTGATCCAGGACGCCGACGTCCTGGTGGAGAACATGGCCCCCGGCGCCCTGGACCGGATGGGCCTGGGCTGGGAGCACCTCCACAAGCTGAACCCCCGGCTGATCTTCGGCTCGGTCAAGGGGTTCAACGACGACTCGCCGTGGTCCGACCTCAAGGTGTACGAGAACGTCGCCCAGTGCGCGGGCGGCGCCGCCTCCACCACCGGCTTCTGGGACGGCCCGCCGACCGTCAGCGCCGCCGCGCTCGGCGACAGCAACAGCGGGATGCACCTGCTGATCGGCATTCTCACCGCGCTGCTGGACCGCGAGCGCACCGGCCGGGGCCAGCGCGTATCGGTGTCCATGCAGGACGCGGTGCTCAACCTGTGCCGGGTCAAGCTGCGCGACCAGCAGCGGCTGGAGCGGGTGGGCTACCTGGAGGAGTACCCGCAGTACCCGAACGGGACGTTCACCGACGTCGTCCCGCGCGGCGGCAACGCCGGCGGCGGCGGCCAGCCCGGCTGGGTGCTCAAGTGCAAGGGCTGGGAGGAGGATCCCAACGCCTACATCTACTTCACCATTCAGGAGCAGGACTGGGGGCCGACCTGCCAGGCGCTCGGCAAGCCGGAGTGGATCGACGACCCGGCGTACAGCACGGCACAGGCCCGCCAACCGCACATCTTCGACATCTTCGCCGAGATCGAGCGGTGGCTCGCCGACAAGACGAAGTACGAGGCCGTGGACATCCTGCGCGAGTACGGCGTCCCGTGCGCTCCGGTGCTGAGCATGAAGGAGATCGCCTACGATCCCGCGCTGCGCAGCAGCGGCAGCGTCGTGGAGGTGGAGCACAAGGAGCGCGGCACCTATCTGACGGTCGGCAGCCCCATCAAGTTCACCGGGTTCACGCCGACGATCACCGGTTCTCCCCTGCTCGGTGAACACACCGACGAGGTGCTGGCGTCGCTCCGGTACAGCGAGGAGGAGATCACCGCGCTGCACGAGAAGAAGGTCGTCGTCTCGCACGACTGACCGGCCCGCACGTCACGGCGCTCCGGGGGACGTTCCCGGGAGCGCCGTGACGTGCCGGGATCCCGCGCGTGCCATCCCTGCACGCCGCTGTCCCGCAGTCGTCCGGCGGTCGTCCGACGGATCCGTGTCCATCGCGCGATCGACTGATGCAGGGGCGATCCGACGGGGTCGGCATGGTGCGCGCCCATCAACGGAATCCGCGTCCTGTGTGCCGCGGAACAAGTCCTTGGAGAGGACGGGGAGATGACCAGGACGACCATCGCGCATCCGCCGGCGGACGCCGCGGGACGGCCTCCCGGGTCCGGCGCGCGCCGCGCCCGGCGTGTGTTCCGGGGCCGCCTGGGACACATCGCCGCATTCGCCGTCGGCACCTCGCTGTTCGCGGCGGCCTGTGCCGGCGCGGGGCAGGAACGGCAGGGCGCGGAGAGCGGCCGGGAGGGCCGCCCGGCGGGCTCCGCGGCGCCGGCCGGCACGCTCACCTCGCGACAGGCGCGGCACGCGCTGCTCACGGAGGCGTACCTGGGGTCCCGGTGGACCGAGGTGACGGACTCCGCCGACCGGCACGACGGTCTGCTGCGCGGCACCGTGAACGCCCGGGACTGGCTCACACACGAGGAGGACGCCGCGGTCTGCCGGCGGTTGCTCGACCGGCTGGGCGACGACCGGATCCTCGGGACGCCGCTGCCCGGCACGCAGGCCGTGGCCGTGTTCGACGCCGACGACGGCAACCGGCTGCGCTACGCGGTCGGCACCTACTCGGCAGACCGACTCCGCGCGGAGCGACGCTGGTTCGGCACCCTGGCGCAGACCTGCGGTGTCTTCGCCGCCACCCGGCCCGACGGCAGTACGGAGAACGTACGGGTCACGTCCCTGCCCGTACCGGAGGGCGACGGCACCCGGCAGGCGCTGTCGGTCGTCGCGAAGGGGACGGCGCAGGGCATGCCGTTCACCGTGTCGGTCGACGTAGCCCTCGTCACCTCGGGCGACAGCGCGATCACAGTGATCAACGGCGGCCTGGCCGACGCTTCCCACGTCACCACCGGGCTCGCCGTACGGCTGGGGGCACCGCGGCTGACCGCGGTGCTGGCCGGGGGCACTCCCCCGCCGCAGCCGACGGGCCCGCTCGACTGAGGTCGCGCGCCGGACGGGCCGGCGCCCGCTGGGCCATGGCGGCGTATCGGGTGGCCGTGTCCACCCGGTGCCGCTCGCGTGTCAGGTGTCGGCCGGGCCGGTGACAGGTCCACCACGGCCTCGCCGGCAGGCCGGGGAGCGGGTATGCGGACCGTCCCGGCGGGGGCCGGCCCACACGTTTCCCGTACTGGACCGGTGTCGTGGGGTCAGGCGGGGCCACGTGTTCACGCGGTACGGGCCCATGATCTGCTTCGTTCGCCGTCCTGCCGACCACGGGTCCAGCCTGTCGCGCCGGACCGGGATCGGGCGTCCGTCATGTAACGCCATGCCGAGACGTCCGGTGGTGGTCCCCCTGTTCCGGCGGGGGCGGCGGATCAGTGCGGGACGGGGATGACGGCGCGGAGCGTGGTGCCCTCCTCCGGCGTGTGCCGCACGGTCAGCGTGCCCTCCAGTACGGCCACCCGGTCGGCGACCGCCGCCAGGAGCGCCGGCTCCGGGCCGTATCCGGGCGCCGTGCCGTCGTCCGCGACCGTCACCACCAGGTCCGGGCCCAGCTCGGCCACCACCCGCACCCGGCCGGCCCCGGCGCCGTGAACCGCCCGGCTGAGCGCGTCCCTGACCAGGAAGTACGCGTGCATCTCCACGGCGCCGGGCAGCCGTCGCCGCAGGTTCCCGACGACGGCGACGGGTACCGGCCACTGCTCGGCGAGGGCGGTGAGCGCGGCCGTGAGCCCGCGGAGTCTGAGCACGCTCGGATACAGCGCGGCCGTGACCTCCCGGACCTGGGCCAGCGCCTCCTCGGCGTCCCGGGCAGCGTCGTCGAGCAGCCGGGCCCCCGACGACGGCACGCTCCCTCCGCCCAGTTGTTCACGGGCCAGGTTCAGGCCGAGCAGCAGCGAGGCCAGACGTTCCTGGACACCGTGCTGGAGCGAGCCGGCTGCGGTGCGGCAGCGGTCGGCGCACACCTGCGCGGCGAGCACCCGTGGCAGCTTGTCCTCCAGCGAGGATTCCCGGGTCGCGCCGGACGCGCCCGTGCTCGCGCGGAAGAGGTACAAGGCCGCCTCGCCGTCCGGCCGGGCCAGGGGCACCAGGGACCACTCGACGTGGAGGAGGGAGCCGTCCGCGTGGGTGAGGGTGCCACACCGGCGGGAAGGGGCCGTGTGGTTTCGCGACCGCGCGCCGGGGTGTCCGGCCGGTCTGCCGTCGGTGCCCAGCAGATCGGACGGACGGGCGTGACCCGTGAACGCGGCAGCCTGCGGATTGGCGTACGACACCCGGTGATCGGCGTCCACGGCCCAGGCCGGCTGCTCAATGACGTCAAGGATGCTCCTCAGTTCGTCGGCGATTGACGTCATCGCCCCTCCCCTTTCCTGGAAATGTCGAGAACGTGTCTCGATGGCACGACTCTTCCAGCGGACGACCCCGCAAGGCATCCGTCATTTGACGTGGGCCTGCCGCGAGGTCATGCCGAGGAGGGCCGGCGGTGAGGGCGGGCGGTGAGGGCGGGCGATCTGGCCGCGTCCGGTGCGGGGTGTACCCCGATCCGCACCCGCGCGCCGGGGAGCGCCCCTGAACGAAGGCGGCCCTGCTGTGCGGGACCTGGTCTCGCGGGGTCATCGCCACGGCGTCACCCGGTGCGGGGGGCGGCGTACCCGGCGGATCGGTCCTGGACCTGGGTCCGCAGGACGTCGACACCTCGCTCGCCCTCTTCCGTCTTCGCCGGCCCGCTTACCGGTACGGCGTCCGGCGCCGCTTCGGACGGGAGCCGCGAAGACTGGTGACGCACCGGCAGGGGGGCGGGAAAGGCGTCAGGAGAATCCGCAACTCATTCCATGAGGTGTGTCATCCGGTCCCACTCCATACGTGCCCCTTCGTATCCCTCGGGAACGAGGCGATAGGTGTCGAGGAGCCACGTGGTGATGGGCTCCGCCACCATCTCGAAGAGGGCGGTGTGGGGGGCACGGCCCACTTCCAGCCAGAGGAACCACTCGCCGACCCCGGCGTTCTCCGGCCACACGCTGACATCACCCTCGCCGGCGCTGCCCGTCAGTCCGTCGGCGAGCAGTTCCCGGGAGAAGACCCACCGCACCGGATGCTCCCCCTCCGAATCGAGGATCAGCGTGACGGCGTAAGGGTCCCGCTCACTGTACGAGAGTTCGCAGCTGATCATCACGGGAAGCCGTTTGGCGACCCAGTACGTGGCCGCGAAGGTGAGATGCGCTCTTCTCATTCCGTCCGCTCCCGGCCGGACGAAGAGAGGTGGTGATTCGGTGTTTCCGGGTGTTCCATCGGCTCACTTCCCTTTTCCGGTGCGCGGCCGTCCCGCACCACCCCGTACCGCGTCCTCATCATGCGGGTCGTTCTCGGCCGCTCCCATCCGTCATATGACGGTCATGGGCCGAAGGCGCGGAGAGAGGGGGTGGCCATCCGTTGGCCTTCCTCCACGGACGCCGCTCCGGACCGCGACGCCCGGAGAAGGCCCGGGCCACGGGCTGACCGGGTGTGTGGGTGAGCGGGGTGGCCTCAGCGAGGGCCTTCCTCGTCCGGCCCGTTCCGTTCGAGGCTCGTGTAGAACACGGAATGCCCCTGCTTGAGGCGCTGCACGCTATTCCGGGCGACCAGCCCTTCGAGGGTCGTACGCACCACGGTCGTCTTGATGACGCGGTCCGGGTGGGCCTCGCTCAGCGCGGTGGCGATCTCCGCCGCCGAGCACGGCTCCGACTGCTCGGCCAGATGGGCCCGGATCAGGGCGACCAGCGTCGGCGTCTGCTTCCGCCGGACGACACCCGGCGCCGAGGCGGTGGGCAGGCCGTACCCCTGCGCGGGCGCGGACACCGGGGCCTGCTGGAGCGGGATGCCGCTCTCCAGCGCCTGCCGCATGGTCGCGAGCACCGTGTGGTCGTGCTGCAACGTCAGCAGGCGAGCCTGAAGCGACTCGATCTCGCTGCGGACCTGGTCCTGCTCCTGCACATTCCGTTCGAGGTCCTGTGCCAGCTGGGAACTGTAATGCGTCAACAGCTCAGTGGTGGGCGACTTGGCTTCCGGCATGCCGCGGACCCTCCCTGTGGTTCGGCTCCTGGACGAAGGCGCTACGTCGATGTGTGTCACGCGGGGGCATGTCTCATGTACTGCCACACATACTACGTCTCGTCCTCTTGCCATGGCTGTTCCGGTGCCACCACATGGGTTCACCTTGGTGTCACCCCTCTACTGGAACCAATCTCAGGTGAAACCAACCAAGTGACGACTTAGTTCTCCCATGAGCAGGTGAAGCGTGCGAACGCGCGTTCAGCGCAGTGGGCGCACCGTGCGGCTCGGTCGGCGGCAGGCGCCGACGGCCTCCACCAGCCCGGTCAGAAGCAGGGCGAGACCGGCGAGGGATGCCAGTTGCCCCAGGGACGAGAAGGGGAAGGCGGTCATGAAGAGACCGGCCGAGACGATCACCGCGTTCAGCAGGTCGTCGTAGGCGACTACGTGCACGACCGAGGACGGCATCATCGAGACCGCCATAGTGAAGCCGCGCAGGAGCAGACCGAAGCCCGTCCACAGCCCCAGCAGGAACACCGAGTCGGCGTGGCCCCGGAAGAAGGAGACCGCCAGGAAGAGGACGACGCCTCCGCCGGCCGCCAGCAGCCAGCGGACGGGTCGTGGCACCCTCGCCTCCCGCGCGGCGAACAACTGGAGCACGCCTTGGACGGCGAACTGCACCCCGAAGACGACCCCTGTCGCCATCCGGGTCGGTCCCGGCATCAGCAGCAGCGTGCCGCCGACACCCACGGAGACCAGGGCCCCGGTCAGTCTGGTGACGCGGTTGTGTACGCGGATGCCGCGGACCGCGCTCACCCTCGCCCGGACCGGGACAGCCCGGTCCTCGAACCGCACGGCTTCCATCTGCGCCATCTCTTTCACTTCCCCGTCCCTCGGGACCGGGGCACGTCCAGTGCACCCGGCACACGTGCTCGTCATGGTGGTGGTCCGGCCGGTGATCGGCGGGCCTTCAGTCTCACGGCCGGTCTGCCGTCCCGGCTGTAGTGCGGTCTCGACAACATCCACGGGACATCCCGGAGGCCGGCATGGGGAGGGCCCCACAACCGGGCGGCGGTGCCGGTGGGCAGGCACACGTGCCGGGCCCGCCGGGTGGGGCGTGTGAACCCGGGAAGGACCGCGGCGAACCGCTGCGCGGCGTTGGGGGCGTCAGCGGCGGACGGTCCGGTGAGACACCGTGGGGTTCTCCCGACTTCCCCCTGGGGAGCACCCTCGTCACGGAGCCGGCTTCCCGGTCTTCCCCCGCCGCTCATCCCAGGTGGGCATGGTGCTCCGGGGACGGCAGCTCGCGTGGGCCCTGCCGCCGGTCGATCCGCCAGTCCGCCACCGCCAGCAGCAGCGCCGCCAGGATCGCGATGATGCCCGCGCCCACCGACGCGGCGACAGCGGCGGACGCCGAGCCGTGGGCGCCCCTGAGCAGGTAGTACAGCCCCGGCAGGACGGCCGTACCGACGGCCCCGCCCAGCCGCTGGCCCGTCTGGAGCGCGCCGCCCGCTACCCCCGCCATGCTCACCGGGACCTCGCGCAGGGTCATCGTCACGTTGGGCGAGATGACGAAGCCGCTGCCGATCCCGCTCACCAGGAGCGCCGGTACGACCGCCCAGATCGCGGTGGACCCCGGGACCAGCCACAGCAGCAGCGCGGTGGCCGTCAGGCCCGCCGTCACCGCGACCAGGCCCAGGACCGTCAGCAGCCGCCCCAGGCGCCGCACCAGCCGGCTGGCCACCACGGCGGCTGCCGCGGAACCGAACGCGAACGGCGTCACCGCCAGTCCGGACTCCAGCGGTGAGTAGCCCAGCGCGTCCTGGAAGTAGAGGGCGAAGACCAGCCAGATGCCGCTGAAGCCGACGAAGTAGACGGTGGCCAGCCCGGCCCCCGCCGCGTAGCCTCGCACCCCGCGCAGCAACTGCGGGTCCAGCAGGGGTTCCAGGCCACGCGCGCGGACACGGCGTTCCCAGCGGGCGAAGCCCCACAGGAGCAGCGCGCCGACGGGGAACAACCACGCCATGCGGCGCAGCCCGCCGGAGTCGGCCTCGACCAGCGGCAGCATCAGCGCCAGGACACCGGCACCCAGCAGGCCCACTCCGACCAGGTCGAGGTGCCCCCGTACGCCGGGGGCCGACCTGGGCAGCAGCCGGCGGCCCAGGAGCAGGGCCGCCGCACCGATGGGCACGTTGACGTAGAAGATCCACCGCCAGCCGTCCGTGCCCGTGGCCAGGGCGAGGATGACGCCGCCGGTGATGGGGCCGACGGCGCTGGAGATGCCCACCGTGGCACTGAACAGCCCGAAGGCGCGCGGTCGTTCGGCGTCCGCGAAGAGCTGCTGGATCAGCGCGGAGTTCTGCGGTGCCAGGAAGCCGGCCGACACACCCTGGGCGAGCCGCGCCGCCACGACCAGCCCGATCGTAGGGGCCGCGCCGACGGCCGCGCTGCACACGACGAAGGCGGCGAGCGCCACGAGGAAGATCCGCCGGCGGCCCACGGCGTCGCCCAGCCGCCCCGCCACCACGAGGGCGAGGGCGAAGGTGAGCGCGTAGCCCGACACGACCCACTGCACCGACGACGGCTTGGCGCCCAGGTCGCGCGCCATGGACGGCAGGGCCACGGACACGATCGTCACGTCCAGCAGGATCATGAACCCGGCGACCAGGGTGACCCAGAGGGCACGCCACCGGTTGGGGTCCTGCCCGGGGCCCTGTCCGGGGTCCTGTCGGGCGTCGGTCCGGGCATCGGTGCGGAACAGAGGGCTCACCACGACTCCTTTCGCCACTGTCCCGCAGTGTGCGGGCGGGGCGAGCCGGCGCACATCGCATGAACATGCGGTGAGGCGGTGATGCGGAGGGCCGGCGGAGGGGGTATCGCCGTCGGATGACGGATGCCTCCGCCCGCGCGGCGGCCCGCCTACGGTGAACGGGTGCGGCACGGTGCTCGACACAGTGGGCGGGGCGCCCGGACGGGGGAGGCGTCGGCCATCCCGATGCCCACACCCGGCGACGACTTCGCGCTGGCGGCCGGGTTCCTCGTCAGCGAGGGTGTGCTCGGCCCGGTGGAGGAGCCGCGGACCGTGACGTACTGCGCCGTCGTCCGAGTCGGCGGCGTCGAGCCGGCGTCCGGCCGCGCGGACCTGGCGGCCGTTCAACTCCTCACAGGACCTGGCCGAGGTCGAGCCGGAACGCGCGCCCGTCCTTCCCGGCCACGAGCCGGCCCAGGCTCCGCCAACGGGCGTCCGTATCCCATGTCGGCAGACGCCGAGCAGGTGGTCGGCGTCTGCCGGGGCGGGCGGCGGGACGATCCTCCGGCTCAGTCGCCGCGCCGGAGGGCCCCCGTCGTCCTCGCCCCGGCCTCGCCGCCCGGCACGGCACAGGACGAGGCAGGGCAGGGCAGGGCGGGGTCAGGCGAGTCCTTCCTCCTCGGTGAGCCGGTGCCCGATCCTCCGTACCAGTGTCGGAGAGAGCAGGACGGCGGCCAGTGCCACCGCTATCCAGGCGCCGGCGGTGATCGGCAGCCAGAAGGCCGCACCCGTCGGGTAGGGCACGATGTTGCGGTACAGCGTGTAGCCGAGCACGGCCACGGTCGCGGCGGGGATGATCATTTCCCGGCGCGGTACCCGCCGGGTCCGCATCAGCATCCCGGCGGCGCCCACCGTCGCCAGCAGGTACACCACCAGAACGATCAGGGTCCCCACCGTCCCGATCCACGCCCAGGGCAGGGCGACGGGCACGCGGGCCACCCATCCGAAGACCACCACGGACGCCACCATCACGGCGAAGGCCACGCCGACGGCCCCGACCGGTGTGCCGTACCGCTCGGACACCCGGGTGACCACCGTCTCCCTGGTCGTCGCCGCCCGGGACAGGGACAGCAGCATCCGGGAAGCGCCGATGAGACAGCCGATCGCGCCGCCCAGCGCCGAGACCGTGGTACCGACCGTGACGATGTCGCCGACCCAGGAGGACAGGTAGGCCGCGCCCAGATCACCGTACAGCGAACCGCTGGCATGGAGACGGGCCAGATCCGAGGAGCGGGTGCCGAACCCCATGACCTCCACGGCGCTGGTGACGATGTAGAAGACGCCGCCGATCAGTACGGTCCCGATGACGGCCCGGGGGATGGTGCGGCGCGGTTCGCGGGCTTCCTCTCCGAGGGTGGCCGCGCTCTCGAAGCCCGCGAAGGCCAGGAAGCCGAACACGGCGCCGAGGAAGAGCGCCGAACTGCCGGTGCCTTCGGCGGGCCGGAAGACGGACAGGGTGAACTCCTGGCCCTGCGGGCCGTGCGCGGTGCTGATCCGGTAGACGACCACCGCGCTGATCAGCAGGATGAGTACGACGGTGGCTCCCTCTATCCACAGCAGCAGGTCGGCGCCGCGTCGGGCCGGGAACACCGTGATCACCGCCGCGGCCAGCAGGACGAGCAGGGCGATCAGGTGGGGCAGCCAGTTCGGGGGGTCGGACAGGAGGCCGAGCGACTCGATCAGCGAGGTCGAGAAGATGGCGGCCGAGTAGGCGCTGCTCATGCCGAACAGCAGATAGGTGCCGAGCAGGCACCAGCCGGCGACGGTGCCCGCGCGGGCGCCCAGGGTGGCGCCGACGAAGCCGAACACCGATCCGGACGTGTTGAAGTGCTGGCTGAGCCGCACGAAGCTGTACGACAGCAGGAGCACGCCCACCGTGGCGATGGCGATCGCCAGGGGAATGGCCCGGCCGACGGCGGGCTCGGCGCCCTGCGGGTTGATGTTGGCGGACAGGGTCGGGCCCATGACGCCGATCGATACGCCGAGCACCTGCCACAGGCTGAGGTTGCGGCGTAGCCCGGCGGGCGCGCCGCCGCTTCCGCCTCCGTCGCGCGGACGCTCTTTCTCCCCGCTGGCTCGGACGGTTCCCGATGTGTGGTCGACGGGCATGGACGCCCTCCCGGTTCGGTTCTCGCACTGTTCACGGAAAACTTGTCAGACAGGATTTGCGGAAGTCTGACGTGAGTGGAGGCCACTGTCACGGAGGTGAACGACGGGTGTCAAGAGTTTCTCGGTGCCTTGACAGGACGCTACTTGTCTGACTTCAATTCGTACTTGTCAGACAACAAATCGGCCTCGTGGCCGTCCGACCACCGGAGATGAAGGCGTCAATGCTGAACTTCGACACGGACCGTTTCCTGCGCATCCAGTCCGGCGCGATCGACCTGGCCGACGGGCTGCGGGACGCGGTCGCCCGGTGCCTGCGCGAGGGTGCGCAGAACCTCTTCTTCGTGGGTTCCGGCGGAGCCGGCATCCTGATGCTGCCTGCCGCCCGGTTGCTCCAGACCCGCTCGACCTTCCCGGTGCACGTCGAGGCCCCGGCGGAGCTGGTGGCGGGCGGCTCGGTGCACCTGGGCCCGCACTCCGTGGTGGTCATCCCGTCCCTGTCCGGCACCACGGCGGAGAGCGTCGAGGCGCTCGGGTACTGCAAGAGCCGGGGCGCCACCGTCATCACGCTCACCGGGCACGCGGACACCCCGCTCGCCGAAGGCGCGGACCACTCCTTCGTGAACTTCGCCGAGGACGACACCTCCTGCGAGTCGTTCTACCTGCAGTCCCTGATCCTCGCCCTGGCGCTGATGCAGGAGCGCGGCGAGATCACCGACTACGACGAGGTGGTGGCCGACCTGAAGCTGCTGCCGAAGCTCCTGGTGGACGTCAAGCAGGGCTTCGAGGAGCAGGCGGAACGGTTCGCCGCGCAGATCCAGGACGAGCCGTACCACATCATCACCGGGGCGGGCTCCACCTGGGCGGAGGCCTTCTACTACGGCATGTGCATCCTGGAGGAGATGCAGTGGATCCGTACCCGCCCGGTGCACGCGGCCGACTTCTTCCACGGCACCCTCGAACTGGTCGAGAAGGACGTCAGCGTCATCACCTTCAAGGGCGAGGACGACGGCCGTGCGCTGGTCGAGCGGGTCGAGGCGTTCGCCCCCCGCTACACCGACAAGCTCTCCGTCTTCGACACCGCCGCCTTCGAACTGCCCGGCGTCGGCGCCCGCACCCGGTCGCTGATCTCCCCGGTGCTGCTGGCCACGGCGTTCGAGCGGGTCAGCGCGCACCTGGAGGTCAAGCGGGACCACCCGCTGACCACGCGCCGCTACTACAAGCGCGTGTCCTACTGACACCGGCGTCCACCACGAGAGGAGAGCCCGTTGCTGTTCGCCACGGTCGGGGACAACACCATCGACGAGTACGTCGGTACCCTCAGCAGGAGCTACGTGGGCGGAAACGCCCTGAACGTCGCGGTCGACCTGGCCCGCGCTGGCAACGCCTGCCGTTACTCCGGCGCCGTCGGCCCCGACCGGGCGGGTGCACGCGTCCGGGCGGCCCTCACCGCCCACGGCGTGCGCACCGACGGACTCGTGGTGCTGCCCGGCCACACCTCGGTCTCCCGGATACGGGTGGACGCCACCGGCGACCGGTCCTTCGAGTACGAGGACTTCGCCGTCTGCGCCCAGTACCGGCCGGACGAAGCCGAACTGGAGCGGCTCGGCCGGTGCGGCGCCGTGCACATCGGCATGCTGCCGGCCGAGTCCGCCGCACTGGTCCGCCGCACACTCGCCGGCCGGGGCGTGCTGCTCAGCCAGGACTGCGCGGTCACCGAGGGGTTCGACGGACTCGGCATCGCCTTCTGCTCCGCCGGCGAGGACGTGGCCCACGCCCGCCTGCTGGCCGGTCAGGCGATCGCCGGCGGAGCGGCACTGGCGATCGTCACCTGCGGTGCGGCCGGCAGCATCGGCCACGACGGGCGCTCCTGGTGGCAGGTGCCGGCCCTGCCGACGAACGTCGTGGACACCACGGGCGCGGGGGACAGCTACATCGCCGGTTTCCTCGCGGCGCGGACCGCCGGAGCGGACGTCGCGCAGTCGATGCGGGCGGGCTCCCGCACCGCCGCCGAGACCTGCGCCCACGAGGGAGCATGGCCGCAGGAAACCGTTCCGGCCGGGTGAACGGCCCCCGGTGCGCGGGGGCGTCCGCCGTACGCTCCCGCCGCACGGCGCTCGTCATACACTGTGCGGTGCCTCAGTCCGCAGCCGGATCCCTCCGCCCGACAGGAAGCCCCACATGCCCGCAAAACGCCCCATGTCGGCCCAAGTGCGCGACCGGCTGGTGGAGTTGTTCCGGTCCCGTGGGCTGGTCCCCGGCGACCAGCTGCCGAGCGAGGCGGAGATCGCGGAGCTGTGCGGGGTCGGCCGGTCCACCGCCCGGGAGGCGCTGAAGCTGCTGGAGCAGGAGGGCATGGTGGTCGCCGAGCGTGGCCGCGGACGGTTCATGTCCCCTCTCGGCGCGCTGAAGGTGGAACGTCCCATCACCCGCTTCGAGTCGATCAGCAGCATGCTGGAAGCCCTGGGCTACCAGGCGCACACCGTCGTGCTCTCCGTCGCGGAGCAGGCTCCGGGCGATGTCGTCCGCGAGGCGCTGGGCCTCGCGGACGACGACACGGTGATCCGGCTGGAACGGCTGCGGTCCGACGGCGACGACCCGCTCGTCTACAGCGTGGCCAGCATCGTCCGGGACGCGATTCCGGGCCCTGTACGGCACTTCGACTGGAGCGGGTCGCTGAGCGACATGCTCGCCGCCCACGGCCATCCACCGGTGTCCTCCGCCGCCCGGCTGAGCGCGGTGGAACTGCCCGAGGACGTGCAACGGCGGTACTCCTTGGGCGGCTTCGGGCCCTGGCTGCTGATCTCGGAGACAGTGATCACGCCCGCGGGGCGCCCGGTGCTGTACGCGGAGGACTACCACCGGGGCGACGCCTTCGCCTTCAACGTACTGCGCCGCTGAACCGGTCCTCCCCTGCCCGCCGGCGCCGGCGGCCAGGTCCGCACGCGCGGGGCCGTCGCCCTCGGTGAGGTACGGCCGCCTGGGGCGGGCCGCGCATCTATCAGCGGATGGAGTTCACCTTCTGCGGTCTGGACACCTCCCTCTACAGCTCCACCGCGTCCGAGGGGGAGACGGCGCTGTACATGAGCCTCTTCCTCGACTGATCCGCTGGCCGCGCGCCCGCGGGTCAGGGCGATGTGCCTTAGGCTGTCCCGATGAACGCCCGGTCGAGTGGAGCACGCGTGCACGACACAGGTGACGGGCAGGACACCACCACGGGTCGCGACCAGGTCGCCGGGGCGTTCTCCGACGCTTGGCTCGACGAGGCGGGCGGCACCGCGCCGGCCCTCTCCGTCCTGCCGCCCGAGGCGCAGGCGGTCTACCGGTCGCTGCTCATGGTCGCCCCGGTCGCCGCCGACGTCTTCGTGGCCGGGTCCGGGGACGGCTCCCTGACGGAACGGTGCCTGCGCAAACTCGTGGCGGTGGGCCTGGTGCGGGAGGAACCGGACGGCCTGCTGCACGCGTGCTCCCCGCGCACCACGCTGGAGGCCTGGGCGGCCCGGCGCGAGGCCGAGGCGGCCGAGGTCCGCTCCGCGGCGGATGTGCTCGCGGAGGTGTACGCGGCGCACCAGGGGCTGCGCAACGAGTTCTTCGAAGTGGTGGAGGGCAGACGGGCCGTCCGCGCGCTGATCCACTCGCTCCAGGACGCGGCGCGTCGGGAGGTGCGGGTGTTCGACCGCGGGCCCTATCTGGACGATTCACCGCCCCTGCCGGAGGAGGTCCAGCTCCGCGCGCTGCGCCGGGGCACCGCGTACCGGGTCGTGTACGAGAGCGGGGCGCTGCACCACCAGGGGGCGCTGCTGTGCATGCGGGCGAGCGTCTCCGCCGGGGAGCAGGCGCGCGTCTTCCCCGACGTCCCGATGAAACTGCTGCTCTCCGACACCGCGCGCGGACTGGTGATCCTCCCGCGTCCGACGAGTCAGCAGGCGGACGCCCTGCTGGTGTACCCGTCGCCCCTGCTGGACGCTCTCACCGAGTTGTTCGAGGCGTTCTGGAGGCTGGGCGTGCCGGTCAGCGAAGCCCCGGAGGACGTCCCGCTCGCGGGCGCGGCGGACGGGCGGAGGGAGCCGAGCCCGGAGACCCAGCGGCTCCTGTCCCTGCTCACCGCCGGGCTGACCGACGAGTCCATTGCCAGGGAGCTGGGGGTCAGCTACCGCACCGTGAGCCGGCGCATCGGCCGTCTCCAGGAACTGCTCGGCGCCCGCACCCGGTTCCAACTGGGCGTCCAGGCCGCACGGCGCGGCTGGCTCTGACCTCGGCGTCGAGCCGCGGGGTGTCATGACGAACCCCCCGACTCCCCCGGCGCGTTCCTGCCATGTCAGGTTTCAGACAGGGAGCGCATCTGCCGTGTCCCGGAGCGTTTGGGCAGAGTGACCGTCATCCCCGTGGTCCGGAAGACAACTGGAGAGGACCGATATGCACCCATCCGCTCACCGTCGCCGCCCTGCCCTCGGCATGTCGCTGCTGACGGCCACGGCGCTCCTGGCGGTCCCCGCACTGGCGGTCCCCGCCGCCGGAGCGCCCGCCGACACGAACGCGGGCTCGTCGTCCAGCAGGGCGGCCGAGCCCGACACCGCCGCCCTGGCGGGTGATCTGGCGAAGCAGACCATCACCTGGGGAACATGCGAGTTCCCCAGCGTCACCTCCGGCGAGGAGACCCTGAAACGGCTCCTGGCCACTCCCGGTCTGGCCTGTGCGACGGTGAAGGTGCCGCGGGACTGGCACAACCCCCGCGACGGCCACACCATCGACCTGCGCGTCTCCAAGACGGCGACCGCCGATCCGGGGGCCGGTTACCAGGGCATCGCGCTGGTGAACCCGGGCGGTCCCGGCGGTGAGGGACTCCCGTGGGGAGCGGCCATGGCGATGCGGTCCCCCGAACTGGCCAAGCACTACGACTTCATCGGCTTCGACCCCCGCGGCGTCGGCCAGAGCACCCACGCGCCCTGCAAGCTCCCGGCGGAGATTCCCGTCCTCAAGACCGAGGAGGACCTGCAACGGCTGTTCGCGGACAGCTGCCGCGCCAACGAGCTGACGAAGTACATCACCACCGAGCAGACCGCCTACGACATGGACTTCATCAGGGTCCTGCTGGGCGAGGACCGGACCAGCTACGTCGGCTACTCCTACGGCACCTGGCTGGGGACCTGGTACGCGGCCACCTTCCCGAGCCGGGTGCACCGCATGCTGCTCGACAGCTCCACCGACGTCGCCGAGAAGTCGCTCCAGCGCACCTGGGACCTTCAGGCGCCCAGCAGGGACCGGGCGTTCCAGGAGCAGCTCCTCCCGTACATCGCCCGTCACGACGACGTCTACGGGCTGGGCACCGATCCGCTGGAGGTCAGGCGCAAGTGGGAGGAGGCCGGAGGGAGCCGCGGTATCCTCGCGCAGATCTTCACCGCGTGGCTCATCCTGCCGGCCATGTACGACACCACCAAGTACGCCGACGCCGCGCTGGCGGTGGAGTACGTGGTCAAGGCGGCCGAGCAGATGCCCAAGCCGTCGTCGCCGGCTGAGGCGGAGACGACCGTCCGGGCCGTCTTCGACGACATCCTGGACAGCGGCAAGGTCTCGGACAGGGCGTTCGTGGAGGAGGCCCGGAGCAACGCGCTCACCGTCCTCCCGAAGATCACCGGGACCCTGGCGGACCGGGTGCCGACCGGAACCGACGCGAGCAACGGCGAGTTCGACGCGACCTTCGACCTCATCCGCTGCCAGGACGGCCAGTGGAACCAGGACCCGGCCTACTGGAAGGCGCAGCAGGAGAAACTGGACCGGGAGGCGCCGTTCATCGCTCCCCTCATGAAGGACTCCTGGCTGCCGATGTGCGCCTTCGTGAAGACGGACAACCGGATGCCCAAGGTCGATCCGAGGACGTTCCCGAAGGTGATGGTCTTGCAGGACGAACTGGACATAGCCACCGCGTACGAAGGTGCTCTGGACAGCGCACGCCGCCTGCCGGGCGCGAAGATGATCAGCGTCGACAACGAGGGTTCGCACGGCGTCTTCCCGTACACCACGACCTGCGTCGACAACCCCGTGTTCGACTACTTCCTCACGGGCGCGATGCCCCAGGACAAGTACACCGCCTGCCAGGCGCTGCCGCTGCCCGGTGAGGACGAGGTCTACGAGGCCGGCGGCAGCGTCGGGAAGAAGGGCACGATAAAGATCAGGATGGTCACCAGGGACGTCCGGCTGGCGAACAAGCTCGTCCGGGACCTGCTGCGCGGCCAGGTCATCGACCCGATCACCGGCCGGCCGATCCCCCAGTGACGCCCGTATCAACGTGCCCGGCTCGGGGCCGTGGGCTGTGTGCCGGGTCCGGGTACGGGCTTCCGGGCACACCTCGTCGGGTGTGCCCGACGAGGTGTGCCCGGTACGCGCCGGCCGTCCGGGTGGGCCCGGGCCGGTTCGCGCATCGCGATGACCGTGGGTGAGGCGGGTCAGCGCTGGAGGGTGAGGACGCCCGGCCGCCACGGCAGCTGGTCGTACGGGCCGCTCGCGGAGGGGGACTTGCCCTGGTAGAGGAACTGAAGGTTGCAGGGGTCGATGGTCATGGTCTGGTCGGGGTTGTTGCGGACCAGGTCGCCGTGGCTGATGTCGTTGGTCCAGCCGGCACCGCTGTTGGCCTTGCCCGCGAAGGGGTTGCTCTCGCTGGCGGCCTGCGGGGTCCACGAACCGCTCAGGCTGGAGGCCGTGAAGGAGCGGAAGTAGCGCCCGTTCGCGCCCATCGCCTCGACGATCATCAGGTACTGGTTCTGGCCCTGGACCTTGTACACCTGGACCGCCTCGAACAAGTTGTTCGTCGTGTCGCTCATGACCGTCGTGTACGACGACCCGAAGTTGCCCGGGAAGTTCCCGATCGGCATGCTCGCCCGGTAGATCTTGCCGTTGTCACCGGCGAAGAACAGGTACATGTTCTGGCCGTCGGCGATGAGGGTCTGGTCGATCGGGCCGGTACCGGAACCGGAGATGCTCCCGGTGAACAGCGGCTGCGGCGAGGACCAGCCGTTGGGGTTGGTCGGGTCGCTCGACGTGCGGTAGACGAAGGGCGACGCACCCCACTGGTACGCCAGCACCCAGATGTTCTTGGGCGCGAAGTAGAACAGCGTGGGCGCCACCGCGGCCTGGCTCATCCCGGTCTGCCGGGCCGAGGCCATGTCCGACCAGTTCGTGAAGGGAGCGAACGCCATCGAGCCGTACGACGACCCCGACACGTTCGACGCGTAGACCAGGTGCTTGCCGTTGTACGTCACCGTGGTGAAGTCCTTCAGCGAGACCCACCCGTTGGCCGGCTGGGCCAGCGCACCCGTCGACGTCCACCGGTACGTCGACGGAAGGGAGCACGTGCCGTCCGGCGGGGTCGACGTCCCCGACAGGCCCGTCCACTTCTGGTTGCTGCCGCCGTTGCACGTCCAGAGCTCCACCGCCGTGCCGTTGGCCGTGCCGGAGCCCGTGACGTCCAGACACAGCCCGGACTCCACGCCGACCACCGTGCCGTCGGAGTTCACCCGCCACTGCTGGTTCGCCCCGCCGGAGCAGGACCAGATCTGCACCCGGGTACCGGCCGCCGTGGCATGGCCCGGAACATCCAGGCACTTGTTGCCGTACACGGTGAGCTGGTTGCTGTCCGTCAACGTCCACTGCTGGTTCGTCCCGTCCCAGCAGTCGTAGATCTGTAGGTACGTGCCGTCGGTCTGGCTGCCGTTCGGCACGTCGAGACACCGGCCGGAACCAGTGCCGCGCAAGACGCCGCTGGAGGCCGCCTGGGCCGGGGCGGCGACGAGCACCGCCGCCAACGCGGCCAGGACCGAAACGACCGCGGCGAGCACCACGGACAGGTGTCCGCGGCCGAAACTTCGTCTGCGCATGGGGACCTCGTCATCCTTGAGTACGCGGTTCCGGCTGCCCCGTCAGGGGCCGGCCGGACTGTCGATGGGGTGCGGTTCGCAGCGGTCCATGGGCACCGTGCCGACCCCGTATGGCTCCCCGCACCGGCCTGTGCCGGCCGGGGTCGGCTCGGTTCAGGGCGTCGACAGCTCGAACCGCGTGACGCGGACCGCGCCGCCGAGTGCCTGCGTGGCGTGGTTGAAGAGGGCGAATCGGTAGCCCATGAAGAACCGCCAGTCGTTGCCCATGGAGAAGGCGGGTCCGAGGCGGGTGTACGTGGTGCCGTCGGTGCTGTAGGAGAAGGTGCCGGGGCGTGGTGCGCCGGGGCGGATGTCCGCGGTCGCGCGCAGCCAGACGCGGCCACCGGAGAGGGGCGCGCTCGCGACCTCGTAGCCGGTGCCGGTGGTGTTCCAGTTGGTGTCCATGGTCAGCCCGGTGACCATCACCAACCGTGACACGCCGCCGTCCCGTCGGACACCGATCCATGCGGAGGAGTCCCGCAGCAGGGCGAGTCCGGCCCGGTCACCGTCCCGCATGGCGGAGTGGTCGAGCTGGACGGTGGCCGTGGAGCTGGGGCCCTGGATGCGGTGGGTGAGGGTGTTGCGGGCCCAGTACAGGTCGTTGGTGACGGTGGCGGTCCTGAGGGTCAGCCCGTCGCCGACCGACCACTTGGTGTTGTCCGGGTTGTGGTTCCACTCCCACCTCGGCTTGAGGGTCGTACCGTCGAAGGTGTCGACGCCGGTCATGGGGGTGACCTGGCGGGGCGGAGGGGGCACGGCGGGACTCGGGTACGAGGTGCCCCAGGCGCCGTCGACGAGTTGTACGACGGGCCAGCCGTCCGAGGTCCAGGTGACCGGGGCCAGCGCGGGCATCCGGCCGCCGGGATAGGCGTCCACGAAGGCCAGGTAGTACCAGGCGCCATTCTGCGTCTGCACCAGCCCGCCCTGGTGCGGGACGCCGCCGCCGGGGATCGGCCCGCGCAGGTCGAGGAGGACCTGTCGCATCGTGTAGGGACCGAAGGGACCGCCGGACGACTTCAGGACGTACTGGCCGTTCGCGGGGCGGGTCACGAAGATGTAGTACTGCCCGTTGATCTTGTAGAAGCGTGAGCCTTCGAGGGTGCCGACGCTCGCCGGCGCCGTGAACACCTGCTGGGTGCGGACCTGGTTGCGTCCGTCGGGCGAGAGCTGGGCCACGCTGATGGTGGTGTTCCCGTACGCCACGTACAGGGAGTCGTCCGTGTCGACGAGCAGCCCCGCGTCGTAGTAGGGGGTGCCGATCGTCGTCAGCCTGCTCCACGGCCCCTCGGCGGCGGTGGCGGTGTAGACGTACGTCCGGGCGAAGTCGATCTGGCCGAGCCAGTAGAAGGTCCTGTTGCTCGGCCGGTAGGCCAGTGACGAGGCCCAGATTCCTCTGACATAGCCGCGGGCCCCGTTGAGGTCGTACTTGGCGCCGAAGTCGAGCACGGGCACCGAGTGGCCGGCGATCTCCCAGTGCACCAGGTCGTACGAGCGCAGGACGGGTGCGCCCGGTGAGTAGTGCATCGTCGAGGCGGAGGCGTAGTACGTGTCGCCGACGCGGATGACGTCGATGTCCGCGAAGTCCTGCCAGATCACCGGGTTCGTGTACGTGGAGGCGGCCGCGAGGGCGGTCTGAGGGGGCAGGAGGGCGCCGGCGGCCAGACCGGTGGCGGCTGCCAGCACACGCCGACGGGACATTTCTTGTTGCAGACATGACATATCCATCGACGGCGCTCTCCTCGGTTTCACGGGTATGGAGCGGCATTAGCGCGTTCGGTATTTCGAATGCAGGTCGACTCATCGAGCACACTGGATGATAGGAGACCGGTTGCACTCGTCAATACTTCGCGCAGGATTCGTCAGGCAGATCGAAACATTCGGCCCGGGCCAGAGGTGAACCGCCGTCGGTCACTTCACCATTGGTCCAGCTAAACGCACATGCGGCGCCCGTTGACCGCCAACAGGGTTGGCTCGTTCCCGTTGTATTGACATGTTCAGAGTCATCTCTAGTATCCGTGGGACCTTCCATTTCCGAATGGCGATCGAAATTTCGAACTCTGCCCGCTCCCTCCCCCGCTCCCTTTCCCCTCGTTCCCTTCCTCGCCGCGCCGAAGGAGCCCCTCGTGCTCAGACGAACAGGCGGACGACTGCTCCGCCTCCTCGCGGTTGTCGCGCTGACCATCACCGCGTCCGTGACGGCCTCCGCCCACTCCACCGCCTCGGCCGCGCCGGGCAGCCCCGCGCTCACGCCGCCGCTGGGGTGGAACAGCTGGAACAGCTTCGGATGCGGGATCACCGAGGCACAGGTGCGCCAGGCCGCCGACGCGATGGTGTCCTCGGGCATGCGGGACGCCGGCTACCGGTACGTCGTGGTCGACGACTGCTGGTTCGACCCGCAGCGTGACGCGGCAGGCAACCTGCGGGGCGATCCGGCCAAGTTCCCGAGCGGGATGAGGGCCCTCGGCGACTACATCCACGGCAAGGGCCTGAAGTTCGGGATCTACCAGGTGCCAGGCGACCGCACCTGTGCGCAGACCAGCGGCGCCTATCCGGGGTCGACCGGCAGCAGGGGGCACGAGGCCCAGGATGCCGCCACGTTCGCCTCGTGGGGCGTCGACTACCTCAAGTACGACTGGTGTTCCTCCAGCGGCACCCGCGACGAGCAGGTCGCGCGGTTCACGCTGATGCGCGACGCCCTGCGCGCCACCGGCCGGCCGATCGTCTACTCCATCAACCCCAACAGCTTCCACGCCATCACCGGTTCGACCTACGACTGGGGCCAGGTCGCCGACCTGTGGCGGACGACCGAGGACCTCCTCGACATCTGGCAGAACGGCAACACCAACAGCTACCCGATGGGTGTCGGCAACGTCCTGGACGTCACCGCGCCGCTGGCGGCGCAGTCGGGTCCGGGACACTGGAACGACCCGGACATGCTGGTCGTCGGCCGGCCCGGCCTGACACTGACCGAGTCCCGCTCCCACTTCGCCCTCTGGGCACTGCTGAGCGCCCCGCTCATGGCCGGCAACGACATCCGCACCATGTCCGCCGACGTGAGCGCGATCCTGCGCAACCCGCGTCTGCTGGCGGTGAACCAGGATCCGCTGGGCGCGGGCGGGCGCAGGGTGCGCGACGACGGCACCACCGAGGTGTTCGCCAAACCCCTGTCGGACGGCTCGGTCGCGGTGGGCCTGTTCAACCGGGGAGGCGGCACCGCGACGGTCACCACGACCGCCGCGCAAGTCGGCCTGTCCGGCGGCCCGTTCACCCTCACCGACCTGTGGACCGGCACCACGTCGAGCACGTCCGGGCAGATCTCGGCGAGCGTCCCCGCCCACGGCGTCGCCGTGTTCCGGGTGACCGGCGGCAGCCCCCTGGCCGCCACCACCTCACGTCTGCGGGGCAGCGCGTCCGGCCGCTGCGCGGACGTGGACAACTCCTCCACCGCCGCCGGTGCCACGGTACTGCTCTGGGACTGCCACACGGCCGCCAACCAGCTGTGGACCACATGGGCCGGCGGGGAGATCCGCGTCTACGGCGACAAGTGCCTGGACGCGTACAACCAGGGCACCGCCAACGGCACCCGCGTCATCACCTGGCCCTGCAACGGCCAGGACAACCAGAAGTGGACCCTCGGTCAGGACGGGTCGATCCGCAACGTCCACGCGGGCCTGTGCCTCGACGCCGACGGGTCCGGCACCGCCGACGGAACGCCGCTGGTCCTGTGGACCTGCAACGGCCAGGCCGGCCAGAAGTGGACCCGCGTCTGAAGGGCCACCGCCCAACGGACGCTCCGCGAGCCGGCGTTCACGACACCACGTACGGCGCCCGCGAGACCGCGCCACGGCGGCCCGGCAGCCGGCGGACGCGGACGCCCTCGCTGCCTCGCACCCACACCTGGGTCCCGTTCCGGCCCGTGCCGATCGGAGGGCACACCCCCGAGGGCGCGGTGGAGTCGACCCCGGGCCACGAGGCAGGACGGAAACCACGCGGCGGGTCCCGGGGCGGCGAGTGCCCCGGGACCCGCCGGGTGGCGGGTGCCACGCCGGGCGAACGCACCGGCGTCCTGCGGCACCGGCCGGTCCGGCCCGGCTGACGGGTCGTACGTCCGCGCGCCGCGGTCGGTGGCTTCGTGCCGGGCCCACCCATCGCGGGCACCGGTGTGCGTAAGGGCACCACGCCGGAGAGCATCCTGCTCTGGGGCGCTGCGACGCCATCCGGCGGGCATCGCCCCGGTCGTCGGCGCATCGCGCCCCGAGCGCATCAGCGCCTGCGCGGACGCGGTACGCCGGCGACCGGACCCCCACACAACGGCGCCCGGTTCGCCGCGAGGCGACCGTCCGCGTGACGGCCGTCAACGAGTGGCTGCGACCAGACGGCTCAGGGCGGGAAGCACGCCCCGCAAGCCGTCGTCGTCCACCGTGACGGTGGCCTCCTCGTGCGCTCCTGCCGATGCGTCGAGCGCCGCGCTCAGCCCGAGCGATGCCCACAGGGGCAGGTCGGAGCGGCTGTCTCCGACCTGCCCCGCGTGAGCGGCGAACCGGCCCCGGCTCTCGCGCCCGCACCGGACCGGAAACTCGGTCTTCGCACACGCCCGCCCGGCCCGCCGCATCCGGCTCGGAGACCTGCCGTTCGGTGTGGCGGGGCTCAGAAGTCGTCCGCGCCGTTGCGGAGTTCCGGGGTCCAGTAGCCGGTGAGGGCCTTCGCCGGGTCGACGGCGATGCCGTCGCTGCCGGGCGCGGTGACGGCGATGACCGTGGAGTCGCCCTCCAGCATGACGGAGAACGCGGACACGGGTTCGTTCGCCTCGTCGACCCCGCCGTCCGACAGCTTCACCAGGGCGTAGGCCGGGGCACCGGCCGCCAGCACCACGGGGGTGGCCGGCTTGCTCTTGGCCACGGCCGGGACGTCCTGCTTGTGGCTCTCCAGGAACTGGATGTGCGGGAAGCCCGTCAGCCGGCAGGAGCGCCCGGAGGTGTTCTTCGCGGTCAGGACGATGTGGGTGTAGGGCGGCCCGTCCTGCCTGGCGGCGGTGACGCGTACGTCCCCTGCGGTGCACACCGGCGTCGAGGCGGTCACCTGCCGGCCGGACGCGCCGGTTGCACCTGTGGAGGCATCGGTGGAACCGGCCGATTCCTTCGATCCCTTCGCCCCCGCCGAGTCGGCCGGTCCCGCCGAGCCGGCCGGTTCCTTCACCTCGGAGGTGCCGGTGGCCGCCGGGGACGTCGCCACCGTGGCCGCGGGGGCCGTCGCGGACGAGGACGTGGTGTCCGAGTCGCTCTGGCAGGCGGTGAGGGACAGCGTGAGAGCCGTGCCCGCGACGGCGAGCAGCAAGGAGGAGCGGCGGAAGGTGGTCATGGAGGGATCCCCCGTGTGGTGCGGGGCCGCGGCTCGGTGCCGTCGGCCGGTGTCGGACTGCGTGCTTGGCTTTTCGGATGGTCGGTCGCCCGTGCCCGGCGGGTGGCCGCAGGGCGGGTCGGTACATGCGGCGGTCGGTCGGTGCCGCTGGCGCTGTTCCGCGTCTGCCTTCAGTTGATCATCGCCGGTCACTCTCGCCCAGGCGGTTCTCCCGGCAGAAGTAACGTCGTCCATACTTCTGCCGGGGGGCTCGCATCCGGACGGGCCGGACGATCGGGGACTTCGACGGTGCGGGACGGCACGCCTTGCGCGGGCGAATTCGGGCAGCGGTTGCGGGATCTTCGGCTCCGCTCGGGGATGAGCCAGGAGGAACTGTCGCATGCGGCCGGCGTGAGTGTCAGAGCGCTGGCCGACATGGAACGCGGGCGTACCCGGGGCCCCCAGCGCCGTACCGTGCAGGCGCTGGCCCGGGCGCTGGGAGTGGACGAGGCCGGGGCGGCGCGCCTGGAGCAGTCCGCCGCCGCCGGCCGTCCTCGTCCCCGCGCGGCCACCGGTCCGGCGGGCTCCGGCACCCTGGCCCTGCCCCGCGACATCCAGGACTTCACCGCGCGCGGTGACGCCCTGGCCCGGCTGGCGGAGCTGGTACCCGACGCCGGCGCGGGCCTTCCGGCGGTCACCGTGGTCGCCGGGCAACCCGGCCTGGGAAAGACCGCGTTCGCGGTGCACGCCGCGCACCGCCTGGCCCCGCACTTCCCGGACGGGCAGTTCGCCCTGGACCTGCACGGCATGGATGCCGAGCCGACCAGCCCGCGGGACGCGCTGGCCCGGCTGCTCGGCGCGATCGGCGTCGCCGACGCGGCGATCCCCTCGGGCACCGACGACCGGGCCGGCCTGTGGCGGTCCCTGGCCGGCGAGCGGCGCCTGCTCCTGCTGCTGGACAACGCGGCCGGCGAGTTCCAGGTCGAGCCGCTGCTGCCGGGTACCGGTGCGTCCTTGACGATCATCACCAGCCGTCAGGCGCTGGCGGGTCTGGAGTCCGTCCACCGTACCGACCTGGCCCTGCTGCGGCGCGAGGAGACGGTGGAACTGCTGAGCCGCATCATCGGCCCGGACCGGGTCGGCGCCGAAGCACAGGCCGCACGTGACCTCGCCGATCTGTGCGGGCACCTGCCGTTGGCCGTGCGGATCGCCGGCCAACGGCTGCTGAGCCGGCCGCACGAACGCCTCGGCAAGCTCGTCGCCCGGCTCGCCACCGAGGCCCGCAGGCTGGACGCCCTCCAGGCCGGAAGCCTGCGGGTGCGTGCGGCCTTCGCGTTGTCCTACCGGCAACTGCCGCCCCGCTCACAGACGTTGCTGCGCCGCGCCGCGCTGGCCGCCGGAGCCGATTTCAGTCCCGAGACCGGCGCCCTCCTGGCCGGCCTGACCTGCGACGAGGCAGCCGCGTGCGCGGAGGAACTGACTGACGCGGGACTGCTCCAGAGCGATCCCGCCGGGGAGCGGTACCGCTTCCACGACCTGCTCAGGCTCTACGCCGCCGAGCAGATCGATGCCGAGGACGGCCCCGAGGTCCGGGATGCCGCCCTGGACCGGACCGCGCTCTGGATGCTGCGCCGGGCCACCGCCGCCGCGCTGCACTTCGACGTCGACCACGAGCAGACCGCGTCGCGAAGCGACCCGGGCCCGGACACGGCGCCCATCGGCCGGGAAGAGGCACGGGCCTGGCTTGAGGCCGAGCGGGCCGAGTGGCTCGCCGCGCTGCGCCGGGCCCACGCCACCGGCCGGCACCGGCAGGTCCTGGACGCGGCGCAGGCGATGCACTGGTTCTCCGATCTCAACCAGCACTGGGAGCAGTGGGTGGAGGTCTTCCGGCAGTCCGCCGACTCCGCCCGGGCCCTGGGCAGCAGGCAGGAGGAGGCCGTCCACCTCAACTACCTCGCCTGGGCCTACAACCTCTGTGTGCACGACCCGCGTGCCGCGCTGACGGCCGCCGACAGTGCGCTGGCGGCAGCCCGCGAGTGCGGGGACGGGCTCCAGCAGGGCTGGGCGCTCGGTTACGGCGCGGGCGCCCTGCACCGGCTGGGCCGGACGGAGGAAGCCCAGGAGCGCTTGCGGGACAGTGCCCGCTGCCTCGCCTCGCAGGAATCCCCGCACGGCCGGCTGGCCGAGCTGACGATCCTGAACAGCCTCGGCACCCTGCTGCGCCAGACCGGCCGGGCGGCCGAGGCTCTGGAGATCCACCGCCGCAGCGAGCGGATCTGCCGGGCGGGGATACCGGGCCGCACCGTCGAGGTGGTCGGGCTGTACCACGCGGTCGCCCGGCAGCAGATCGGCAACGACCTGGCGGCCCTGGAACGTTGGCACGAGGCCGAAGCGCCGCTGCGGCAGGCCCTCGCCGCCTTCGACGCCGCGCAGATGCCGGCCTGGTCGGAGCAGGCCCGGCTCGATCTGGGGCGGGTACTGGGCGCCACCGGGCATCCCGAGGCCCGCGCGACGCTCCTCGCCGCCCGCGACGCCCTGGTCGCGCTGCGCGACCCGCGGCAGGTCGAGGCCGCCGAGGCACTCGCCGCACTCGACGCGAACGGCGCCTGCACCGGCTGACCAGGCGGCGGTGCAGGCCACCCGGCACGCCGGCCCCGACGACCCGGTCGTCCCCATGGGCGCCCTACCGCCGGCGCCGCACCGTCCACGGCCGACGAGTGTCCGGCCGCCGTGGCCGCGGTTGCGGCGGAACGTGCCGCAACCACCGCCCGCCGATGTCGTGACGAGAACGAGCCGGGCCACGCCCGCGGCACTACGGCGTGCTTCGCGCCCGCCGCCAGGAAAGCCGGCCGCGCCGCGCTGATCGCCGCCGGCAGCAGGCCCGGGCCCGCCCTGCCGCGGGCCCGCCACTTCTGCGGCCGGGCGGGAGGCCGGCGTGGTCCGGCACCGCCCAGCCGACGGCCCGCCGGAACCAGGGTTCGGCGGACCGTCGGGACTCAGAGGGCTCCGGGCTCAGCACGGACGGATCAGCACAGGCAGGGGTCCGTCTCCCAGCCGAGGCCCGGCACGTCCGTGTCCCGCAGTGCGCCGGAGAAGGCCTGGACCTCGTCCACGTCACCGTGGAGGTACTCGCCCCAGCCGTCACCGACTTGGCCCCGACCGATCTGGAGGGCACCGGTGCTGTGCCAGCCGTCGGGGAGGCTCGCGGTCGCCTCGGCGTTCGTCTGACCGTCGAGGTAGAGCCTGATCGTGTCGGTTCCGTCGTCGTAGGTCACGGCGAGACGGTGGCCCGGCCCCTCGCCACCGTCCGCGCCCTCGATCTGCGACACCACCGCCTCGTGGGCTCCGGCCTCGTCCTTCTCCGGCATCACCAGCTGCCAGGTGTGCGTGGACGGCTCGTAACGCACCTTGAACGCGTCCGTGTGTTCGCCGGCCTGCGACAGCACGGTCATCGGGTGGGCCGGTTCGGAGTCCGCGAGGCGTACGACGACACCGAGGGTGAAACTGTCCCCGGTGTCCACGACGGGTCCGTCGGCAGTGGCGTGACCGGATGCGCCGTCCAGGTGCAGATGCCCCTCGCCGATGAGGGCCGGCGGCCCGTAGGTGCAGTCGGGGTCCATCTCCGGGAGACAGCCGTTGCCGGAGTCGCGGTAGATCGAGGCTCCCCCGCCGAGCCGCAGCGGCGCGCCGCCCGACTGCTCGGGGCTCGCGCCGTCCGCCTCGGTCTCCAGCGACCAGTGGCCGCGTGACTCCGGCTTGCGCCGCGCCAGTCCGGCCGCCTCGCCCGGTACGACGACCCGGTCGTGTACCTGTACGTCACCGATGTCGCCCTGCCACCGGTCGCGGTACCCGGTGGCACCCTGCGCCCGTCCGATCTGGAACGCACCGGGCGCCCCGGCGGGAGTCGCCTCAGCCGGGCTGCCGACCTCATGACCGTTGACGTACAGGTGTGCGCGACCCGTCTCGGCGTCGTACAGCCCGACCAGATGGGCCCACTCTCCGGTCTCGGGTGCGCCGCCGGACACCGTCGCGCCCCCGATCGTGAACGACCAGACGGGCCCGCTGTCCGGGGTGCGCAGCCCGAGGGTGAAGCCGGGCCGCACGTCCGCGTCCTGGCTGGCGACGGTCATGGTCCGGCTGGTTGCAGCGGGGCGCGCCCAGGCACTGACCGCGAAGGACTTGCCGGTGTCGGCGACCGCGGCGTCCGGGGTGAGGAAGCCGTGGCCGGTGCCGTCGAGGCGCACTGTGGCGGTGGTCCCGGTCCCCGAGGGCGCCGGGCCGCCGAAGGTGACTCCGGTGCCGGCCCGGGCGGGGGCGCCCGTCTCGGCGGAGGCCGTCCGGGAGCCTGCCGGGTCGTCCAGTTTCCAGCGGGCGACAGGGGGGCGCCCGGACTTCACGTTGAAGTTGTAGCGCGACTCCGCGCTGCTGCGGCCGGACCGGTCGATCGCGTGGACCGTCACATCCTTGGGCCCCGAAGTCAGCGGCAAGTAGGGGATGGTCACGGCAGCGCCCGGCCGCTCGGGGGACACGGTGCCATATGGGCCGCCCAGGAAATCGTACCTGTACGACACCACGTCGTCGGAGGGCGAGTCCATGGTGAAGTGCCCGTAGACGCCTACCCCGTCCACCCAGAACACATCCTCGGGCTGGGGGTATTCGGGGGAGCTGATCACCGCCTTCTCAGGGTTCGCGTCGTCGTACACGAACGAGCAGACCGAGCCGTCGCCTTCATCGCTCCATGCGGACTTCGCCTGGCCGTCGTTCGCGCGGACGTGCCAGGAGACGACCGTGTTCGCGGGTGTGTCGTCCGGCATCGTCCAGTAGAACCGCGTGCCCGACACCAAGGTGGAGGTCGTGTAGGTACGGCGTTGCTCCGCCCCGGCCGGATCCGTCCACCAGGCTTCGAACTCGCCCTGCACCGGGCTGGACTCGGAGGGCTGGTTGTCCTCTTCCGGGTCGTATAGCAGGGCACTGAGCCTGGGCGGCGCCGACACGTACGGCGTGGCGTCACCGGTGGCGCAGGCCTTGCTCTGTGACTGGAGATCCTGGACCAGCGGTTGCTTCGGCGGCAGGTTGCCCGCCGCGTACGCGATACCGGAAGCAATGGCCAGCAGTGCCGCCGCGCACCCACCCACCACCGTCCGTCTGCTTCCGCCTGTCCTTCCGAACCTGCTCAAGTAGCCCTCCTCCGTGAGCGATTGACACTCGTGCTCGACACGAATCGCATGAAGCTAACAGCTGGCACTGACAGCGCCGAAAGGGTTTTCCGTTCGCTCGACGTGACGAAGTGCTTCCAGGCGGTGTTGTGGAGACCTGAGGGCCGTAAGTCGTTCGATCACCGGGGCGAGCGGCAGCGGCCGAGAACCGCCCTCGCATGCGCGGGCGTCGACGGGTTGTCGTGCCGCCCCCGTCGACCCCACCGACGACGCCGACCTGATGTGGGCACTCGGCAGCCGAGTCCGCCCGACACTGCGCCGCGAGGAATGGACGGGACCCGTTCCTTCCCAGGGCGCCAGTCCGCCTCCGCCCGGGGCGGTGATCGCGACCGGGTAGGTTCTGGACATGGTTGACGACTGGCGGACGGATCGGATCGGGAGTGCCCTGCGAGGCGAGAACCCCACAGTTGTACGGCGCTTGACCGCGGGGTTCGCAGCGATCGGCGATGTGCAGTTCCTCCCGGGCTACTCGGTGCTCCTGGTGGACGATCCCAAGGTGGAAAGACTCTCGGACCTGCCCAGGGACAAACGGCTGGCCTTCCTGTCCGACATGGACCGACTCGGAGAAGCGGTCGAGCGAGCATCCCGTCGCACGGATGCGGCCTTCCGACGGGTCAATCTGGAGATCCTGGGCAACACCGACGGGTTCCTGCATGCGCACGTGTGGCCCCGGTTCGAGTGGGAGCCGACCGACTTGGCGCGCATGCCGGTATGGCTCTACCCCCGCGACAGGTGGACCGACGAGCAGTACTCACTCGGTCCGCAGCACGACCCGCTGCGCAAAGCGATCGGGGACGAACTGGACCGTCTGCACTCGACGACCTGACAGCGGACGCATCACGAGGCGGTCGCCTTCAGCACGCCCGGACGGTGGGCGCGCAGATGCCCGCCCCCGGCCGGATACGGCGCGGCGCCGCACGTGTTCTCCGAACCGTGACACCACTGCCGACGACCGCCGGACAGGTCCGCAGGCGTCGGTGAGATCAGTGCTCTACGAGTCGCAGGAGCACGCACAACCGCGGTGCCCACCACGGCCGATGGTCCGCCACGGCCCCGCTGCGCCCACCCCGACCCCGTACCGGAGATTCCTGATGGCACAACTCGTCAAAGGCGTCGCCTGCATCCGCTGCCGAGTCCGGGCCGGATGGGGGGCCGCCCCCCCCCCCGGAGATCCGGGCGGCCTTGGTGCGGATGCCGGCGGTGGGGGTGGGGTCTCGGCCCACGCGAGCGGCTGCTCCACTGAGCCGTCGACGGTCGTGACGAGGTCGCGCAGCCGGATCAACCACGCTGCCAGATCAGGGCGTCCCCGGTCAGGATGCCGAGACCGCCGAGGGCATGCCGCCGGCCCCCTCGACCGAGCTGGCGCAGGGACGCCTGGGGCAGCAGCCGTACGGCGGCCTCCGTCAAGTCCGCAGCCCGCCCCGCCTCGGAACACCCGATCGGCCCGATCGCCGCCCGAGCCGCCCGAGCCGCCCGAGCCGCCCGGATGAGGGTCAAAGCCGCTTCTCTGGGCCGGGCATGGCGATAGTCTCGGAGGGTGTCGGTGCATCACTCGCTGTATGTCGGCGGCGCCAAGGGTGGCATGCGGCTTGCCCGGATTGACCCTGGCTTCGACCGCGGGGTTACCCGTGTCCCCTGGACCAGGCAAAGGGTGCTTGGCCTCGCCGCCACCTTCGCCGCCGAGTGTGTCAACGGCGCACCCGGCGTGGAAGACGTGCCCGGCAGTCCCTCGTACGCGGCGCACACCGGCTGAGCACTCATGTCGCAGCGGACACGGCAGCCCGGAGATGTGGTCCTCGGTCTGTACGAGGTGCGGGACGTGTTGCGAGGCGGCATGGGCGTCGTGCACCGCGTCCGGCACCGCGGTTGGCGCATCGACCTCGCTGTCAAGACGCCCCGGCCGGAGCTGCTCGGCTCGGCGGAGGCGGTACGTCGGTTCGAGGCCGAGGCGGGCACCTGGGTGGAGTTGGGCCTGCATCCGCACACCGTCAACTGCGTCTACGTCCGCACGGTGGACGGGCTGCCGAGGGTCTTCGCCGAATGGGTCGACGGAGGAAGTCTCGCCGAAGCGGTGTCCGGTGGCCGGCTTTACGCGGGCGGACCGCGCGCGACGCTCGGCCGGCTGCTGGACGTGTCCGTCCAGACCGCCTGGGGCCTGCGGCACGCGCACGGGAGCGGGCTGGTCCACCAGGACGTCAAGCCCGCCAACATCCTGCTGGACCCCGACGGCACGGCGAAGGTGACCGACTTCGGGCTGGCCGCCGCACGCTCCGTGGCCGAGGACGGCCCAACCGGCCCCCCGGGCGTCACCTACCGCGGCATGACGCCCGCCTACTGCTCCCCTGAACAGGCTGGCGCGGCGGTCGGCGGCCAGGGTGTCCGGCTGACGCCTGCCACCGATGTGTGGTCCTGGGCGCTGACCGTCCTGGAGATGTTCGCCGGCCGGCGGCCGACCAGATACGGGCAGGCCGCCGCCGAGGCGCTCGAAGCCTTCCTGGAGGCGGGCACGGCCGACGCCCGGGTACCGCCGATGCCCCCCGCGCTCGCGGGGCTGCTACGCCAGTGCTTCGTGGGGGTGCCGGGCGCCCGCCCGGCGCTGGACGAGGCCGCCGCCGTACTGGTGTCCCTGTACGGCGACTTGATGGGCGAGCCGTTCCCGCGGCCGGCGCCGGAGGCGTCCCGGCTGCTGGCCGACGAGTTGTCCAACCAAGCCCTGTCCCTCCTGGACCTCGGCCGAACCGAGGAGGCCGAGGAACGCTGGCAGCGGGCCGTGACAGCCGACCCGCACCATCTCGTCGCCCGTTACAACCAGGGCCTGCACCTGTGGCGCAGAGCGGAAACGACCGACCGGGAGCTGCTCCGTGCGCTGGAGGCGGCTCGCGACGTCGGCGGGGAGAGCGCGTTGGCGGCGCGCCTGCTGGGCTTCGTCCACCTCGAACGGGACGACCGCGCGCAGGCCGCCGCGCTCCTGCGAGGCGCTGCGGAGGAGCAAGCGGAGGACGAGCCCGTCCCTGACGAGTTACGGGAAGCGCTGACGGTGCTGGCGGAGCGCCCGCAGGTGCCGACCACCCTCCTGGGCGGCCATCTGATCGCGGTGAGCGCCGTCGCCTTCTCCGACGACGGCGAGTGGCTGCTGTCCGGCGATTCGACCGGGTCGCTACGGCTGTGGGAACGGGCCGGCGGTCGCTGCGTGCGGGAACTGACCCGTGCGGGAGACATGGTCCGGGCCGTCGCGCTGAGCGGCGACGCGAGCATCGGTCTGGTCGCGCGGTATGAGGGGCTGCCCGAGGTGTGGGACCTCGTCCGGGGTGAGCGACTGCCGCTTCCGCCGGGCTTCCCCAGCGGCGAAGTCACCGCCGTCGCCCTGAACGGCGACGGCTCCTTCGCCGCCATCGGCCACGCCGACGGAACTGTCCACCGCTGGCAGGTTCCGGCACGTGCGCTGGTGGACGGGTTCGGGCACCACCGCTATGGGAGCGAGGCCCTGGTCCTGAGCCGCAACAACGCCAGGGCGTACTCGGTCGGCGGCATGAGGGAGCCCACGGTGCACGTGTGGGATCTCGTCACGCGCGGCCACGCGGAGTTGACTGTGCCGCCAGACGTCCCGGACCAGCTCCGCTGGGGACCGATGATCAAGGCGGCCCTGGCACCGGACGGACGGTCCGCCGTACAGATCTGGCTGGGGGCCATGGTGAGCTGGGACCTGGTGACCGGCCGGATCACCGCTCAGGCACCGCACGACCTCGTCACCGTCAGCGCGCTCGCCCTGGCACCGGGCGGGAATCTGGCCATCGTCGACGACGGGGCGACCCTCCAGGTGCGCGAGACGGCCACGGGGCGAGTGCTTCGGACCTTCGGTGAGGGCCACGACTGGAGCCGCTTGGCAGCGAGCGGGGACGGGCGCTTCGTCGCGGTGGGCACGCTGGGCGATGGCGAACGCGAGGGCGAGGCGGCGGTCCGGGTCGAGCCTCTGCCCGTCCTGGGGTACCGCGCGCCGTGGGCTTACGCCCGGCCCCGGCCGGCGGCCGAGCTCGCCCTGCGCGCGGCCCGGTTCGCCGCCGCCCTGGAAGAGGGGCAGCAGCACGTCGCGCAGGGCCGGTACGGCCAGGCGGCGCAGTGCTTGCGGCGGGCACGGTCGGTGCCCGGTTTCAGCCGCCACCCCGAGGTGCTGGACACGTGGGAACTGCTCGGCCGGCACGGGCGCCGGACCGGGCTGCGCGGCGTATGGCCGACCTTCGACTTCCACGAGCCGTACACCTTGGACCGTCCGGTGACGGCGCAGTTCATCGGTGACAGTGACACCTTCATCACGCCGATCTGGACGCAGGGTCTCGGACTCCTCGACGCCGCCCGCCCCGGGCCGATCCGCGTCGTGGAAGGGCTGCGCGGCTCGGCGCGGGCGGTGCTCACCCCCGACTTCCCGATGGCCATCCTCATCGGCGACCACGGCGACGTGGCCCTCTACGACCTTGACACAGGCTCCTTCATCCCCGCGGTCCAGGTGGAAGACACCACGGCCATCGCGGTCGCGGCCACGAGCGGTCGGCTGCTGATGGGAGGCAAAGACGGCGGGGTGACCTTCCTGGACTTCGTTCAAGAAGCCGAGGACCAGGCCGTGTCGATGAAAGGCAGTGCCCTCCCCGCCCTCGACGGAGAGGTGCGCGCGGTGGCCATCAGCGCCGACGGCCGGTTCGCCGCGTCCGCTGCCCTCGCTGACCCGGACCCCGGGCAAGCGGCGCCGCGCACCCGCACGCTGCGCGGCTGGGATCTCGCGACGGAGAGCTGCGTCTGGGAACACGTCGACCAGGCCCGTGGCTTCCTCCAGTTCCTCCAGTTCTCCCCGGACGGGCGCACCCTCGTGCATGTGGGCGGGGAGCAGGTGCGTGCCTTCGACGCCGCGACGGGCCGCGCGCTGTGGTCCCTCACGCTCGAAAACCCGACGGCGGAACCAGTGATCGCCGTCGGCGCACGGCGGGGCGTCGTGGCCGACGGAACGGACATGGTCGTGTTCGACCCGGCCACCGGCCGGGTCGCCACGAGACTGAGGGGTCCTGCCCGGATCTACTCCCTGGTGCTCACCACCGACGAGCGGTTCGCCGTCACGGGTGGCGACGAGGTCCGCGTGTGGGACCTGGACACCGGACAGATGGTATGGATCACGCCGGGAAAGAGTTCCGGGGCCCTCGCTCTGGCGATGAGCACCAGCGGGCGCCGCCTGGTGGCGCTCGGACTCGAAACCTTCAGGATCTGGGAGCTCGACTGGGAGTTCGCCTTCACCCCCGACGAGTCCGACACCCAGCAGCACCCACCGGCCGAGGGACCGTCTTCGACGAGGTAGGGGTCCGCCGTGATGGGCGGGGGGCGTGGGTGAGGATGGTCAGCACGTGACGGAGGCCTTGCTGGGCGAGAACATGGTGACGCTGCGCGGGACGGACGACGGCACCGAGGGCTACCGGCTTCCTCACCGCGACGACCGGCGACGGCCGAGCAGGCAGACGACGCCGACATCGCGCAGCGCGTCCGCCGGCACGCGCGCGGCCACCCACCCTCTGACCACCCTCGACATCACGTGATCGAACCGGACGTCGACGGTAAGCCGGGCGTGATCACGGGGAGTTGGGGGGCTGGACCAGGGTGCCGGTGACACGCAGCAGGTCGCCGGGCTGGATGCCGGCCAGCAGCTCGCGGGTGATGCGGGGTCACCGCTGGTGAAGGGAGACCGTGCCGGGAGCGTCCTGGGCGACGGCGGCGAATGGGCGGGTCGGACGGGCCGGGCGCTCCCACAGTCAGCGAACCTGGCGGACGACCGCATCGGCGCCGTCGTCCGGCTGCGCCGGCGACGGCTCGGGCGCGGCGGACTGCGGCTGCGGCGCGGGCGCCAGGGCGGGGGCGAGGGCGGCGAGGGCGTGCCGGTGGCCTCGGCGGGTGCGCCGGGAGAACGGCGTCAGCGGTGGACCGGCCGCTGCCCAGTCGGCGGCGAGCAGTTCGTTCGGCCAGTACGGGCTCCAGCCGGGCGTGTGCCCGACGGCAACGTCGGCGGCCGAGGCGAGCACGGGTGGGGACCAGCGCAGGATCTTGCGTCCGGTGCCGGGTTCCTCGCTCCTGTAGGCACGGACGGACAGAATCCTGACCTGACTTCAGGGACTCCACGGAACCAGGGTCAGCTCCGCCAGGGTCGCTGCCTCGCCGTCTCCGCGCAGCACGTCGGTGTCGTTGCGTTCCGCTTGTCGCGCCTCCGGCCTGTGTGACACCGGCATTGCGATCACGTGACACCCTCCCGGGAGGGCTGGCGCGGAGCATGATCACGGCCGAAGAATCAATGCCGGTCGGCGTGCTCGCCCGATGCACAGAGCCCGACTGCCGCTCGCAACCCCCTCACCGCTCCACCAGGGCGGCGTATCCTCCGCCCTCAGAAAGTGTCAGGCTCATGCCACATCCCGGCACACTCTCGCCGGCTCCCCGCGCCGCCACAACCGCCGAGATCCGCTCGCCCAGGAAGGCGGGCTCGTGATCCGACACGTGACGCGCAAGGCCGCGGGATGGCTCGTCATGATCGTCGTCGCCACCAACGTGACGTATCTGCTGGCCGCCTGGTTCCTCGACCCCAGGTCCAACTACCGGGGGCTGCGGCCGGTCCGCACCGAGGAGCAGATCGATCACGCGCTGGCGCCCTACAACCTGGATCCGCGGGTCCCCCTGGCGGACCGGTGGTGGCACTGGTTCAGCGACGTGCTCCTGCGCTTCGACTGGGGGAAGTCCCCTGTCGGGGCGTCGGTCAACTCGGAGATCGGTTTCCGGGTCGTGGTCAGCGGCCAGCTGGTCACCGCCGCGACACTGCTGTCCGTGGTGGCGGGTGTGGCGCTGAGCGTGTTCACCGCCTCCCGGCAGTACGGGTGGTGGGACCGGGTGACCCAGCTTGTCTCCGTGTTCCTCTTCAACGTCCCGGCGGCTGTCGCGGCGCTGGCAGTCGTCTTCGCCGGGATCTGGCTGAACCAGCACCTCGGTTGGCGCCTCCTGTACGTCGCTGGGGAGAAGTCCCCGGACGTCAGCGGACTGTGGCCGACGGTCGCCGACCGGTTCCAGCACCTCGTCCTGCCGACGCTGAGCCTGACCCTGCTCGGCTACGTCGGTTACCACCTGACCCAGCGCTCGCTCCTGCTGGACAACATCAACTCGGACTTCGTACGCACCGCCCGCGCGACCGGTCTGACACGTGCACAGGCGATCCGTCGACACGCACTACGCGCCTCACTGATCCCGACCGCGACATCCGTCGCGTTCAGCATTCCGGCGATCTTCACTGGTGCGGTGATCACCGAGACCGTCTTCGGCTGGAACGGCATGGGCCAGTACTTCGTCCAGACCATCGCCAAGAACGACGTGCACGGTGCCGTCGCTGTCGCGGCTTTCGGGGCCGGCATGACGGCGATCGGCGCGATCCTGGCCGACATCGCCGTCGTCGTCCTCGACCCCCGAGTGCGGGTGAGGTGACGTGGCGACCACGGTGACCTCCCTGCCCGAGCCGCTCGGTCCAGGCACGACGAACCCCGGTCCGGCGGGCCGTGCGGGCGGCGGACGACTGTATCTGCGGCGTTTCGCCCGCAACCGGTCGGCGCTGTTCGGAGTCGCGCTTCTCGTGCTACTGGTCCTGTTCAGTGTGTGCGGCGGTTACCTCACGCACTTCTCCTACACCGACGTGGACTTCACCGCACTGACCCAGCCCCCCAGTGGCACGCACTACTTCGGCACCAACCAGGGCGGCAACGACGTCTACGCCGAGGCCGTCCACGGTCTTCAGCGCTCCCTCGTGATCGCCGTCAGCGTCTCGGTACTGACGATCGTGCTCGCCGCGGTGATCGGCGCGGGTGCCGCGTACTTCGGCGGCCATGTCGAAAGGCTGACGCTGACCGTCATCCACTTCCTGCTCGTCGTGCCGTCGTTCCTGATCCTGGCCCTGGTCTCGCACCACCTCGCCGGGGACTGGCGGGTGCTCATCCTGGTGCTGACCGTCTTCGGCTGGATGTCGACGGCGCGGGTCATCTGGTCCGTCTCCACCTCGCTGCGCGAGAGGGACTACGTGCTGGCCGCCGAGTTCATGGGAGTGCGGCCGTGGCGGATCATCCTGCGGCACATCATTCCCAACCTCGGTTCCCTGCTCATCGTCAACCTCACCCTGGGAGTCGTCGCCACCGTGCTCAGTGAAACCGCCCTGTCGTTCCTGGGATTCGGAGTGCAGACACCCGACGTGTCACTGGGCACGATGCTCGCCGACGGATCCGGCACGATCACCACCGCACCGTGGCTGTTCGGCTACCCGGCGGCGCTGGTGGTGCTGCTGACCCTGTCCATGACGCTCGTCGGGGACGGCCTGCGCGACGCGTTCGACCCCAACTCGACCACCGGTGCGCGCGGAGGCCGGCGATGACCGTGGCGACCCCGGGGACGCACCCGCCGGCCGGATCCACCGCAGCAGCACCGGTCCTGTCCGTTCGCGGCCTCAGCGTGGCCTTCCCCTCAGAGGCCGGTCCGGTACGGGCCGTACGCGAAGTGAGCTTCGACGTCCTGCCCGGGCGGACGCTCGGCATCGTCGGTGAGTCGGGATCGGGCAAGTCGGCGACGGTGATGGGCGTCATGGGGCTGCTGCCGGAGACCGCCGAGGTGTCGGGCAGCGTGCTGCTGGGCGGCCGTGACCTGGTCGGGCTCGGCGACCGGGAACTGTCCGCGGTGCGCGGCAACGACATCGGCATGGTCTTCCAGGATCCGCTGTCCGCCTTGACCCCGATCTTCTCCATCGGCAGACAGCTGTCCGACGCGCTGCGCGTGCACCAGGACCTGACACGGCAGGCCGCGTGGAACCGCGCCGTCGAGCTGCTGGACCTGGTCGGCATCGCCGAACCGCACCGCACCGCGCGTGCGTTTCCTCACGAGTTCTCCGGCGGGATGCGCCAGCGCGTGGTGATCGCTCTGGCGATGGCGAACTCGCCGTCGGTCATCGTCGCCGACGAGCCGACCACCGCTCTGGACGTGACGGTGCAGGCGCAGATCCTGGACGTTCTGCGGACCGCCCAGACCGAGACGGGCGCCGGCCTCGTGCTGATCACCCATGACCTGGGGGTGGTGGCCGGGTACGCCGACGACGTCGCCGTGATGTACGCGGGCCGGATCGTGGAGCAGGCGGGCGCGAACGAGCTGTTCGCGCGGCCGACGATGCCTTACACGATCGGACTCCTCGGCGCGGTGCCTCGGCCCGAGGCGCGGGCGAGCGGGCAGCTCGTGCCGATCGGGGGCGAACCGCCGTCGCTGGTGGGGCTCCCGGCGGGATGTTCCTTCGCGGACCGCTGTCCCGCCGCCGTGGACCGCTGCCACAGCCAGGAACCGCCACTGACCGCGGTACCCGGACACGGTCAGGTCGCCTGCTGGCGCGCCCAAGACATCGTCGGCGGGAATCCGGCGGCGAGTTCGCTGTTCTCGCGGCCCGGACCGGCCGTCGAAGAGCACCGCCCCGACCGGCGTGTCCCGGGTGAGACCGTGCTGCGGGTTGCCGAACTGGCCAGGACGTTCCCGATCACCAAGGGAGCGCTCCTCAAGCGCCGCGTCGGCACGCTGCACGCGGTCAGCGACGTCAGCTTCGCACTGCGGGCCGGTGAAACCCTCGGGCTCGTGGGCGAGTCCGGCAGCGGCAAGACCACCACCCTGCTGGAGATCATGCGTCTGAGGCCGCCCGAGCGCGGCCTGATAGAGATCGCGGGCACCGACGTAGCCGCCCCACGCTCCACCGAACAGACACAGCGACTGCGCCGCACGGTGCAGATCGTCATGCAAGACCCCATGGGATCACTCGATCCGCGGCTCCCCGTCTTCCGGCTGCTCGCGGAACCGCTCCAGGCCGTCGGCACGGACCGGGACGCCGTCCGGATCCGCGTGAACGAGCTTCTTTCCCTCGTCGGGCTGGACGCATCGCTGGCGGACCGCTTTCCAGCGGCTCTCTCGGGCGGCCAGCGCCAGCGCGTGGCGATCGCCCGGGCCCTGGCGACCGAACCGCGGATCGTGGTGCTGGACGAACCCGTGTCCGCCCTGGACGTGTCCATCCAGGCCGACGTCATCAACCTGCTCACGAAGCTCCAGCGTGAACTGGACCTGGCGTATCTGATCGTCGCCCACGACCTCGCGGTGATGCGACAGGTGTCCGACCGCATCGCCGTCATGTACCTGGGACACATCGTCGAGATCGGTGACACCGAGGACCTCTTCACACACGCCCGGCACCCGTACACCGAAGCCCTCCTGTCGGCGATCCCGGTGCCCGATCCACAGGTGGAACGCATTCGCGAGCACATCGTGCTCAAGGGCGAGCAGCCCAGTGCGTCGCGCCTCCCGCGAGGCTGCGTTTTCGCCGACCGCTGTCCGCTGTACCCGCTGCTCGACGACGGGACACAACAGCGCTGCCGCTCCGAACGGCCCCTCCTGCACCCGGCGGCATCCGGAACGGACCACCGTCACGCCTGCCACGCCCGCTGACCGGTTCCCTTCCCTTCGCAGCGGTGCCGCGACGCGCGGCACCGCCCCACCCCACACAGAAACGGATCAACTCCCCATGCGATCGAGTATCGCCCCGGCCTCCGCGCTCACCGTCGCCCTCGCCCTCGCCCTCGCGGCCACCGCGTGCAGTTCCTCCGGGGCCGGCGCTCCGAACGCCGGGAAGGCGGGAAACGGCTCGACGCCCGCAGTCGCCTCGGCGAAGGTCGACTACAACCCCCAGCCGTACGACAACATCAAGGACGGGGGTACCTACACCACCCCCGGCACCTTCGACGACCAGGGCAACCCGTTCAACGCCAACGCCACCCTCACCGCGAGCCGTGTGTGGTTCTGGTACAACCCGGATGTCATCACCTACTCCCCCACAGGTGACGTGCAGTACAACCCGGACTACCTCAGTGACGTCAAGGTCACGGTGACGGGCGGCAACCAGCGGGTGGTCCTCACACTCAACCCCAAGGCCACGTACAACGACGGCACCCCGATCGACTGGCGGGCCGTGAAGGCGACCTGGCAGGCCAACAACGGCTCGAACAAGGACTACAACGCGACCAACACCGAGGGCTACCGGAACATCGTCTCGGTCACCCGCGGCACCGACGACCGGCAGGCCGTCATCGACTTCAAGGGAGTCGACCCGTGGTGGTCGAGCCTGTTCACGACGTTCCTGCATCCCAAGGCCGCCACGGTCGCCAACTTCAACGACGCCTACGTGAAGAAGGCGCATCCCGAATGGGGCGCGGGTCCCTACACCGTCGGCACCTTCGACACCAAGAGCGGCAACCTCACCTTCGTCCGCAACCCGAAGTGGTGGGGCAAGAGAGGCAAGCTGGACAAGCGCGTCTACGTCAACCTGGACTCCGAGGCCGCGATCAACGCCTTCAAGAACGGGCAGGTCGACTACGCGTCCACGGGCAGCGCCGAGGGCTTGAAGCAGATCAGCGGCGTCAACGGAACCGAGATCCGTCGCGGCGGCAGCCCCTTCGAGTACTCGCTCTACGTCAACTCGAAGTCCCCAGTGCTCAAGGACGTCGAAGTGCGCAAGGCGCTGCTGAAGAGCGTCGACAGGACGCAGATCGCCAAGATCCAGTTCCAAGGCCTGGACTACTCCGAGCCACTTCCCGGCTCGGCGCTGCTCTACAGCTTCCAGAAGGGCTACTCGGACAACGTCTCATCGGTGATCAAGTACGCGCCCGACGAGGCCAAGAAGGCGCTCGACGCGGCCGGTTGGAAGGCCGACGGCGACGGCGTCCGGGAGAAGAACGGCACCAAGCTCAGGGTGGGCTACACCCTGCTCGGCGACGACCCGCTGGAGAAGGCGACGGCCAACGCGTTCGCCGCCATGCTCAAGCCGGTCGGCATCCAGGTGGACATCAAGAAGGCGGACGAAGCCGACTTCTCCAAGATCCTCAGCGATCGCGACTTCGACCTCTTCCTCTCCGGCAACCGCTCCACGGACCCCTTCGGCGCCCGCTACCTGTACCAGTTCTACGGCACCGACAGCGACTCCAACCTGACCGGCACCGGAACCCCCGAACTGGACAAGGAGATCCACGCGGCGTCCCGGATATCCGACCCCGCGCGGCAGACGGCCCAGGCCAACGCGATCGAGCGCAAGGAGCTTGCGCAGTACGCCTTCCTGCCGCTCTACAGCGGTCCCTCCGTCTACGGTGTCAAGAAGGGACTGGCCAACGTAGGCGCCACGATCTTCGGCACTCCCCTGCCGGAGACCGTCGGCTGGCAGAAGTGACTCCTCATCACCGTGCCTGGTGATGCCGCCAGGGCTCGTCCCGCCAGGGCCGGGGTGGATTCGGGCCGGGGCGGACCTGCTACCGCCGCTACACGCTCTGGCTCGACCTCCTCCCGTGGCAGGCCCAGCCTGTTTGCTGCACCTTCTGTCGACTCATGCGGCCCGGGGTCAAAACAGTCGGTGCCATACCTTCACTTCGACAGGCCCCCCTGAGGGGGGCCGGCCTCTGGGTTGCGGCGGTTTCGCTCAGCGCGCGTTGCGGGTCTTGCGGCGGCGTACCGCGAGGGCGGTGCCGCCGCCGGCGGCGATCAGCGCGGCAGCCATGCCGACGATCGCCGGGGTGTTGTCGTTCGTGCCGGTCTCGGCGAGGTCGGAGCCCTTGGCCGCAGTGGGCGGAGCGCTGTTGGTCTTGATGGTCTTGTCGATCCAGCCCGCGTAGACGGGCACGTTGGTGTAGAGACCGGGGCCCTGCGAGCACGGCACGTTCGGGGCGCCGGGCCCCGAGGTGACGCCGATCAGCTCCCAGCGGCCGTTCCGGCCCTTGCGGATCTGCGGTCCGCCCGAGTCCCCGAAGCACGCCATGGCCTTGGGCACGGTGGTGATCGTGCACAGCCGGGTCCGGTCCGCGTAGCCGGGCGCGCACTCGGACTCGGCGCCCCTGCGGGTGTTCAGCTCCTGCAATCGGTCCGGGAACTCGAACCCGGTGTCGACGGTGGTGCCGAAGCCCAGGAGCCGGGTCGGGGTGCCGGGCGGCCCTGCCTGTTCGGCGATCTTGATGGGCTGCTGGGCGACCGGACGGTCCAGGCGTATGAGCGCGATGTCGTTCTTGTTGGCGGCCTTGTCGTCGCCGTTCACATAGCCGGGATGGACGAAGGTCCGGTCGATCTTCCTGACGGTGCCACCGGACTTGCGGTGGTCGCTGCTGACCCGCACGATGCCGTCCAGCTTGATGTTGATGCCCTCGACCTTCAGGCAATGAGCCGCTGTCAGCACCCACTGCTGGTCGATCAGCGACGCCCCGCAGTTCCCGTCGATCAGACCCTGGTCCGGGGCCGACTCCGGAATGGTCGCCATGAACGGGTAGCTCTCGGTGGAGTCCGACCCATTGACGATGGCTCCGGCACTGCCGGCCGTGACAGTGACGCAGGCCGCAGCCGCGAGAGCGCCGACTGCTGCGATGCGGGCGGTACGGCGGCGCGGCGGCTTGAAGCTGAACACAGAGGTTTCCCTTTTGCTGGGTGGATCCGAACGCGTTCAGCCTCGCTGCCCGAAACCTGCCGCACCATCCGGCCAACGGGTCGGTGGAGGGTATGGCCAGCCCCCCTCCTGACGAGGCACCACCAGCGGCGAGTGCCCGGGATGCGGCACAGTTCAGGACGGCGGTCCCGGCCGTAGAACGGGTGTACCGGCGAGGGCCGCGGAGTGCGTCTGGCTTGCGGCGCCGCGGACAGCGGGTCCGGCATCCGCCCCCGCGAGGACACCGCGGTGCCCGTGACATCGATGACGACGCGGGGGTTGTCGCGGACACGGCGGATCGTAATAGGCTCAGCTTGCACAGAGTCCTTACATCAGTGACCTTAGGAGTGCCTCACCGTGCCTGCCCGGCCCGCACCGACCACCGGCGACGCAGGTCCTTCCCGGGGGGAACGGAGATCCCTGCTGAGGGACCCAGCCTTCTTGAGGCTCTGGTCCGGTACCACCGCCTCCGGCCTCGCCACGTGGGCCCTGCCGTTCGTGCTCGGGCTGGCGGTGCTCCACGGCGCGATCACCGCCGTCGACCTGGGTGCCTTGCTCGCCGCCCGTACCGTCGGCTTCCTCGCGGCGGTGCCCGTCGCCGGCGTCCTCGCCGACCGGCACTCCCGCAGGGGTGTGGTCCTGTGGTCCGGTCTCGCCGGAGCGGTCGCGCTGCCCGTGACGGCCCTCGCTCTCGACCGGTCGACGCCGCTCACCGCACTCGCCTGCGCGGTCGCCGGCGCGGGGCAAGGCGCCTGCCGGCCCGCCTTCCAGGCGCTGGCCGCCGAAGTCGTCGACGAGGCCCACCGCCAGCGCGCCAACGCGGCACTGAGCCTCGCGGTGCGTGTCACCGCCCTCGCCGGGCCCTCTCTGACGACGCTGGCCGCCCTGGTCCTCGGCGACCGGGCGCTGCTGCTGTGCGTCGGACTGCTCTGGCTCGTCGCCGCCCTCGTGCCGGGAGGCGGCGCACGTGCGGACGGCGGAGGCACCGTGCCCCGTGGCCGGCCCACGCGGACGGGCCTGCTGGAGGAGTTCGCCGAGGGGGTGCGGGAAGCCCGGCGACATCCGTGGTTCCTGGCCGGCCTGGCGGCCCTGACGGCGGTCATCGCCACCGGGTACTCGGCCACCGGTGTCGCCCTGCCGCTGGTCAGCCGCGACGAGTACGGCTCGGGGGCGGTGCTCGCCGGCGCCACCACCGCGTACACCGCAGGAGCCCTCCTCGGGGCCCTGCTCATCGCCCGCAGGCGTCCGCGCACCCAGGGCTGGGCGGCGCTCGCGGGTCTGGCCGCATACGGGTTCGCGCCGCTGAGCCTGATGACCCATGTGCATCCGATCGCGGTCATGACCGCCTACGCCCTCGCCGGCCTCGGCATCGAATGGTTCAACGTGCCCTGGTTCACCGCCACCCAGCGCGAGGTCGCCCCCGACAAACTCGCCCGGGTCTCCTCGCTGGACTTCCTGTTCTCCTACGGTCTGGCCCCGGCCGGGCTGGCCCTGATCGCCCCCGCCATCGACACCTTCGGCACCGGCCGGGTCCTCGCCGCCTGCGCGGCGGTCTGTTTCGCCGCCCCGGCTCTCGCCGCCCTCGTGCCCGGCACACGCCACTTCTCCGGGCGAGCCACCCGCCCCTCGTCCAGCGGACCGCCGACGGGCAGCCCCACGTGAGCGTCCCCGGCCCGCCCCCCGGTGAGAGCGGGAAGGGCCTTGGCGCATCCCCCAGTCGCCCCGTGCCGCCACCCGCGCGGCGTTCAGCGCTCCCCCAGGCGTACGACCCGCCGTACACGTGGGCCGCAGCATCCACCATCACAGTGACCCAGGTCACATAACACCCCGGGAACTTCCCCCACTCTCGCCCCGACTCCTGTGCTGCAACCGCCGACCAGGTTGCCGTCGCTACAGGAGAAGAGGGTCCGAGATGCCCGAACGCCGGATACCGCCGGACGCGCAGGCCGCACCGGTGAGTCAGGCCGTGAGCCCGCAACCGGGCGCGGACGTGCCACCGTCGCCACGCCCGGCGGGCGAGCACACCACCACCAGCGCCTCCCGTGCGGTGCCGGGGCTGTGGAGCAACCTGCGGCCCCTGTTGCTGCGCCTGCACTTCTACGCCGGAATCCTCGTCGGCCCGTTCATCCTCGTCGCCGCTGTGACAGGGCTCGCCTACACCGTCACACCGCAGATCGAGTCGGCGCTCTACGCGCACGAACTCAAGGTGACGCCGCGCGGAGCCGCCGAGCCGCTCGCCCATCAGGTGGCCGCGGCACAGCGGGCGGTCCCCGACGGCACCCTGCTGTCGGTGACGAAGGGCGCGGGACCCACCGACTCCACCCGCGTCACCTTCGAGAAGGACGGCCTGCCCGAGGGATACACACTCACCGCCTTCGTCGACCCGTACAACGGCAGGGTGCTCGGACAGCTGAGGACGTTCAGCCAGTGGCTGCCGGCCCGGGCGTGGCTCGACGACCTGCACCGGAACCTTCATCTGGGCCACTTCGGCCGCAACTACAGCGAGATCGCCGCGAGTTGGCTCTGGGTGGAGGTGCTCGGGGGTCTCGCCCTGTGGGCCGGGACCGCGCGCAACCATCGACGGCTGCGCCGTCTGCTGCTGCCGCGCGGCGGTGCCAGAAGCCGCAAACGCACCCTGTCCTGGCACGGCGCTGTCGGCCTGTGGGCCTCCGTCGGCCTGCTCGCCCTGTCCGCCACCGGCCTGACCTGGTCCGCCCATGCCGGCGCGAGCATCGGGCGGATCCAGGACGCCTTGGGCGGCAGCACACCCTCGGTGTCCACGGCGCTGCCCGCCCGCGAGGGGGCCGGCGGAGGCACGGAAGACGTCAAGCGGGACATCGGGATCGACGCGGTCGTGGCCTCGGCCCGTCACGCCGGCCTGGCCGGTGTACTCGTCGTCACCCCGCCCCACGACGAGGACTCCGCCTATGTCGTGGCGGAGAACACCCGCAGTTGGCCGGAACGGCAGGACTCCGTCGCGATCGACCCGGCCACCGGCAAGGTGACGCAGAAGCTGGAGTTCGACGACTTCCCGCTGCTCGCCAAGTTGACGTCCTGGGGCGTCGACGCGCACATGGGGCTGCTCTTCGGCCTCGCCAACCAGATCGCCTTGGCCCTGCTGGCCATCGCCGTGATCGCGATGACCCTGTGGGCCTTCCGCATGTGGTGGCTGCGCCGGCCGACCCGCGCGGAGGGATTCGCCGTCGGGCGCGCACCCGCACGCGGAGCCTGGCGCAAGGTGCCCGGCCGGGTGCTCGCGCCGGTCGTGCTGCTGGCCGCGGTCATCGGCTACTACGTGCCGTTCTTCGGTCTGCCCCTGCTGCTGTTCGTCCTGGTGGACGTGGCCGTCGGAGCCCTGCGGCGGCGCCGGGCGGAGGTGCGGGGGTGATCGCGGCGGCCGGACTGCGCTGGATACTGACCCTGCTGTTCGCCGTGTCCGTCGTCCACGGGGTGTGGCGAGCCGTCCTGCCCGGGACGCGGGCCGCCGACCGGGTGGACCACACGCTGCACGCGGCGATGGGCGTGCTGATGACGGCGATGGCCTGGCCCTGGGGCATGGACCTGTCGGCCGCGCCCCAGGTCGTACTGTTCTCGGCGGGAGCCCTGTGGTTCGTGGTCGCGGCGCTTCGCCGCCCCCGCGCCGACGGCTCGCGCATCGCGGCGGTGCTCGCCGCCTGGCCGCACGTCGTGATGACAGCGGCCATGGCCTGGATGGTCGCGGCGATGGACGTCTCCGGCTCCATGGCGGGCCACTCCGGCGGGGGCGCTATGCACGAGATGCACATGGCGGGCGCTTCCGGCCTCGCCTCCATGAGCCTGTCGGGCACGGCACCGAGGACGGCGGCGGGGGTGCTCGCCGCCGTCCTGGCCGGCATCGGCCTGGTATGGCTGACCCGTGCTCTCGACCTGGCGCGCGCCTGGGACCCGGCATCTGGGCGGGTCCCGAGAACAGCGGCGCCCGGGGAAGGCGTCGCCGGAGCTCTGGCGTTCGGATGCCACGCCTCCATGGCACTGGGCATGGCGGTGATGTTCGTCCTGCTCGTGTAGGGATCGGCGCGCCGACGGCGAAGGGAGACACAGGAGCGGTCCGGACCGCCGTCACAGGGCCGGCCGCTCCCTTCACCGAGGCATGGACTGGTTTCTGACTGACCTGGGTGCTCGGGGTGGCCTGCGAGCCGGACACGCTCAGCCCACTGCTCGGCTACGGCGAGGACGGCGCCTCGAAGACCTTCGACGGCCTGCTCGCCGGGACGCCGACCTCACCGTGTTGCGCGTGGTTACGGTGATCGACGATGTGGAGGGGCGATGGGTGACCCGGTGCCGCTGACCCGAGCCGCCACGGCGAACGGCTCGGCTTCCCGGGGGCCGGTCAGGACCAGCGTGCGCGAGTCGGTCTTCCAAGCGCTGATGGCCCTCCTCATGGGCCACGCTCTGGAGCCCGCTGCGAAGCTGTCGATCGACGGGCTCGCCCGCGAACTCGGTGTGTCGCAGACACCGGTTCGCGAAGCCCTCGCCCGGTGCGAGTCCGAGGGACCCGTCGTGCGCCGGCCCGACGTCGGCTACCTGGCCGCGCCCCTGCTCGACCAGGCCGGCCTGAACGACCTCTACGACATCCGCCTGCTCCTGGAACCGGCCGCCGCCGAACGCGCGACCCGCTTGCCCAGCAGGGGCCGGGCCCTGGCAGTGAACTCTGCCGAGTCGGTCCAGGAGGAATTCGGCGCCCGGGCGGCGAAGACGCTCGCGCCGGGCGGACGGCGGACCCAACCCACCCGGAAATCGGCCCGGCACTGCGTCGGCGAACTCGCTGATGCAGCGCCACGGTTGCTGATCGGCGGAGGAGAGGCCGGAACCGTGTCCGCCTGGTCGTGGAGGGGCGCGATCCCCAGTGGCGGAGGGGCGCGAGGTCCCGGTCGTGGAGGGGCGCGAGGTCGTCGTGGGCCTCTCGGTCCGCTTACGTGCCGCCGGGGTGCGTGATGCAGTGGCCGGCCGGGGGCTGCCACCGTCCGTCGTCAAGTCGAGGCGGGGTCAACCGAGACCACGATGGGCGGCCCACAACTCCCCGGCACGGCTGGCGGCTTGGGAGATCAGGGCGGCCAGTTCGGGTCTGTCGGGGACGGGGAACGAGACGTATGCGCCCCGGCCGCCACCGACTGGCCTGCCGTAGGCCTTCACGGCGAGGTGGCCGTCCGGGAGAAGCCGGACGTTGAGCGTGGTCAGCGTGAACTCTTCACCGCGTCGCGTGTCCGTCCAGCGGAGCGGCTGCGGGATCGTGACATTGATCGCCAGAGCACTCACATCCAGGTCGCTGCTCATGGACGGATGATCTCACGCGAGTCACCGCAGGCGGTCGCCACCGGCTTGTGCGCTTCCGTTTCCGCCGCGCCAGGCCGTTGGACAGGGCGTGTACGGGATAGTCATCGCCCAGCGGGTGACGACGGTGCCGTGCCGGGTGGTGACCTTGACGTGGAAAACGTCCCCCGCTCCCAGGGGCCGCGCTCCGGCCGTGGACCGTCACACCCTGGCCGGTCTCGAAGCGGTCCACCGGATCGACCTCGTACTGCTGTGCCGGGGGGAAGCGGTCGAGTTGCCGAGCCGCATCGTCGGCCCGCAGGGCGTACGGCAGGAGGCCCAGGCCGCCCGCGATCTCGCGGAACTGTGCGGCTTCATCTGGCCTCGGCCGTTGCCTTCACCTCTGTGTCCACCGTGTGCGTTATGGTTCTGGCCGGCGATCCCCAACCCATGACTGTCCTTCAAAGTGAGGACCAGTGACGTGTCTTGTCAGGGACCGTCCCACGACCCGTGGATCGCTTCAGCGTCTTCACCCGATCACGTCAGAAAGAATCGGATGCGCATCAAGAACGCGGGCGTCGTGCTCGCAGGTACCGTCGTGATGGCTGCTGTGGCCGTGACGCCCGCCGGCGCCGCCACCACCACCACCAGCCTTCCCAGCCCGTCGGTCACGGGTGTGCTCGCCGTGCAGAAGCAGGCGATGGCCAACGGGGCGCCTGGCGCGCTCACCCGCATCGACTCGGGCGCCTCCAGCTACCGGATCGCCGTGGGGAAGGCGGACACCGCGGCCGACACGGCAATGGACGCCGACCGCAGGTTCCGCGTCGGCAGCGTCAGCAAGACCTTCACCACCGTGGTGCTGCTGCAACTCGTCGCCGAGGGACGCGTCGACCTGGACGCGCCGGCGAACGACTACCTCCCCAAGCCGCTGCCGGACGATCGCATCACCGTGCGTCACTTGCTGAGCCATCGCAGTGGCTTGTGGGACTACACGAACGACATGTTCTACCACACCGTCCCGGGCTTCGAGGCGGTCCGGAACAAGGTGTTCACGTTCCAGGAACTCATCGACCTCTCGACCGCGCACCAGCCCACCAACCAGCCGGGCGCCGCCTACAGCTACTCCAACACCAACTTCGTGGTACTGGGCCAGCTGATCGAGCACGTCACCGGTGTGCCGATGGCCACGCAGTACGAGCAGCGGATCTTCCAGCCGCTCGGCCTGAAGAACACCTCCTACGTGCATCCGCAGACGACCATCACCGGCTCCTACGCGCGGGGTTACGTCCGCGACGACGACACGACCCTGCCGCTGGTGGACTCCACCGAGCAGACCGTCTCCTGGGCCCAGTCCGCCGGTGCGGTGATCTCGAACTCGGCCGATCTGAACCGGTTCTTCGCCGCGATCGTCTCCGGCAAGCTCGTCCCGCAGCCGCAGTTGCGGGAGATGATGAGCATGGTCCCGGTGAACGCGGACGGCACCCAGTCCTACGGACTCGGCCTCCGGGGCAGGAAACTGTCCTGCGGTGTGACGGTCTACGGTCACACCGGCACCGTGCAGGGCTACTACACGTACGCCTTCACGACGGCCGACGGCAAGCGCAGCATGACGTCGATGGCGAACACGTCCAACAACGGCACCGTCAACACCGTGCTGGCCGGCACTCTGGAAGCCGCGTTCTGCGGCGTCGACCCGGTCGAGAACAGCAAGGTCGCCCGCTCCGGCGGTGAGGCCTTCACCGAGGACATCGCTCCCCAGGTCGTCCGCCACTGAGGCTCCCGCACACCCGCGAGGGCCTCGACGAGGCGGTCGCCGCGTTCTACGACCAGGCGGCCGTACCGCACAGTGGGTCCCCGGCCGAGTCCTCGGCCGGGGCCCGTGCTCAGCGCACGCCGGTCACCTGACGAGACGGGCGTAGGCCCGCGCCGCTGTGGTGTCCCTGGCGCGCACGTCCGTGCTCCTCGACCGTCGGGTTCCGGTCACCCTCGGCAGGCGAGCCAGCCCCTCGCGCCCGCCCCCCGCCGGCGTCCGAGTTCCCCCCAGTCAGCCGGGCACGGCCATGTCACGCGAGGAGCACGGCGGGGGAAGAGGGCGGGACGCCTCCGCGGGCAGGGAGCACGGGACCCCGCGCTGGTAGACGCGCGGCGACACGCCCAGCCGGCTGACGTAGGCGCGGCGCTGTGCTTCGAGGCTGCAGAAGCCCGACATGGGCGACAAGCGTCGCGGCCAGGACCTTGGCAGCGTCCTCGGGGCGTCCGGTCTGACCAGGCTCGACCTGCCGGTCGGCCTGAGCGTCTTCCCCCCACGAACTGGTCCGCGGCCCGAAGATCTGGGCCGAGCGCGCCTACAGCGACCTGGTCTACTTCAACGACCGGATCCCCTACGGCGGCCACTTCGCAGCCTTCGAACAACCCCTGCTCTTCACGCAGGAGGTCAGGAACTTCGCCCGCATCGTGAAGTGATCCATGACATGCGGTGAACACACGCTGCGTGTGTTCACGACCCACGTCAGCGGTGCGGTCCGGCAACGGAGCGATGGCAGGCACAGCATCACACCTGCCACCGCTCCGGCGCGTCCGGCCACACTCCCGCCGCCCACCGCCGCATCGGCCCCGCCGCCCCGCTGCTCCAGCCGCCCACCGCCCCGGATAGATGACGCATCATCCAGTTAGTTGACACGTCATCTTTCTGGGTCTACGGTGATTGAAGATTGAACGGCAAGGTGGCCCGGCCCCAGCCGACCACCCCAGCAAGGAGAAGACCATGGGACAGCTCGACGGCAAGACAGCAGTCGTCACCGGCGGCACCAGCGGCATCGGACTGGCCACAGCCCGCCGCTTCCGCGAAGAAGGCGCCCGCGTCTACATCACCGGCCGCAACAAGGACACCCTCGACAAGGCCATCACCGAGATCGGCGGCAACACCATCGGCGTCCAGGCCGACAGCGCCGACCTCGCCAGCCTGGACCGCCTCTACACCACCATCGCCGACGCCGGACACCACATCGACATCCTCTTCGCCAACGCCGGCGGCGGCACCTTCGCCACCCTCGAACAGGTCACCGAAGAACACTTCGACACCACCTTCGACACCAACGTCAAGGGCACCCTCTTCACCGTCCAGAAGGCACTGCCCCTGTTGAACGACGGCGCCTCCGTCATCCTCACCGGCTCCACCGCCGGCAGCGTCGGCAACGAAGCCTTCGGCGTCTACGGCGCCTCCAAGGCCGCCATCCGCTCCTTCGCCCGCACCTGGGCCAACGAACTGCGCACCCGCACCATCCGCGTCAACACCATCGCCCCCGGCCCCATCACCACCCCCGGCCTCAACGGACTCGCCCCCAACGACGAGCAGGCCGCCCAACTGCGCGACACCCTCGCCGCCGGCGTCCCCCTCGGCCGCATGGGCCAGCCCGAAGAAGTCGCCAACCTCGCCCTCTTCCTCGCCACCGACCAGTCCAGCTACATCACCGGCACCGAAATCTTCGTCGACGGCGGCGCCAACCAGGTCTGACCACCACAAACCCACTCACCCCACACCCACCGCAGCACACCGGCAGGGGCCGCGGCACCGCCCCGGACCCGCGCCCCGTCCGCCGCACATCACCGCATCCCGGTACACCCTCCCCCACCCAGCAGGACATGCCCCGGAAGGCCAAAGCCGCGGACAAGGAGAGTCATGAGCGATCGCCTCGCCCCAGCCGGCCCCCGGGGCGGGTCCGTGTCCCGAACGTCCGAGCCGGACAGCCGGAGCGGATGGCCGGCCGTGGGATCCGCGGCGACGATGTCGTTCGTGCTGGTGCTCTCGGAATTTCTTCCTGTGGGCCTGCTGCCCTCTATCGGCGACAGCCTCCACGTGAACACCGGCACCGCGGGACTCCTCGTGGTCGTCCCCGGAGTCGCCGCGGCCGTGGCCGCGCCGCTCCTCACCGCAGCCTCGGGTCGGCTCGACCGCCGGCACGTCCTGCTCACCCTCGCCGCACTGATCACAGTGTCCAACGCCCTGGCCGCCCTGGCGCCCAACATGACCGTCATGATCGCCGCACGCCTGCTCCTGGGTCTCGGCGTCGGTGGCTTCTGGGCCATGGGGGCCGGAGTCGGCAGCCGTCTCGTTGCTCCCGCCGACGCGGACCGCCCGGCTTCGTTCATCACGGCGGGCATCTCGGCCGGAACCGTCGTCAGTCTCCCGCTCGGCGCAATGATCGGTCACCTCGCCGGATGGCGCACCGCCTTCGACGTCGCCGCCGTCGCGGCACTGCTGACGCTGGTCTTCCTCAGGATCGCACTGCCCACCCTGAAGCCGACCGACACCGTGCGTCCGGCCTCGCTCGGCAACGTCCTGCGCACCCCGTCCGCCGCCCTCGCCCTGCTGGCCACCGCCGTCGCCTTCTTCGGCCACTTCACCGCCTACACCTACATCACCCCCCACCTCCAGCAGCACGCCCACCTGAGCCCCGGCGCCGTCACCGCCGTGCTCCTCGGCTACGGACTGGCGGGACTCACGGGGAACTTCCTCGTCGGCCTCGTCACCGGGCGTTCCCTGCGCGCCCTGGCCGCCCTCACCGGCCTCGTCCTCGCCACAGCGGTCCTGCTGCTCACCGTCACGACCTCGACCCCCTTCGTGATCGTCCTCGTCCTGCTGTGGGGCGCGGCCTTCGGAGGGGTGCCCCCTATCGGGCAGGCCCGGGTCATGCGCCTGTTCCCGCAGGCCCCCGAGGCCGCCCTGGCCCTCCTCGTCACCGCCTCGCAGACCTTCCTCGCGGTTGGCTCCTTCACCGGTGGCGTCCTGACCGACCACCACGGGACCAGCACCGCCTTTACGTTCGGTGCCCTCGTGGTGCTGCTCAGCGCCCTGGTGCCGGTTCGCACCCGCTGAACGGCACGGTGATCGACGCCGCCGAGGCACGGCCCCCGTGGCATGGTCCGGAAGTATGCATGAAGTTGCCCGGCGAGTGGTATGTGATACATCAACAAAATAGGGGGTGTCGTGACGGAGGAACCGCCCCGGTGGCTTACGGCGGCCGAGGAGCAGGCATGGCGTGGTCTGCTACGTGCACTTGAGCGACTGATCACACATACCGAGCGTCCCTTGCGGAGTCAGTTCAGCCTGTCCGCCGCCGACTACTCGGTGCTGGCCGAGCTGACCCGCGTCCCTGACGGCCGACTGCGCGTTCTGGAACTCGCGAGGGAACTCGGATGGGAGAAGAGCAGGCTGTCCCACCACCTGGCGCGCATGACGCGACGCGGCCTCGTCGACCGCGAGGTTTGCGCCAGTGACCGGCGCGGGGTGTACGTGCGGGTCACACCGGCCGGCCACGAGGCCATAGCGACAGCCGCACCTCGCCACGTGGAGGACGTCCGCAGTCTCTTCCTCGACCACCTGACCCCCGGCCAAATAGCCCTGCTGGCGGAGATCACCGAGGAGCTGATCGAGAACCTCACACGGGTGCCCGACAGCCACTGACACTCCGACTCACACATCGTCGGCGTCGGCCGGGAACTGTTCCCGCCTGACACCGACCTCGACGCTGTCTTCCTCCGCGACGGCGCCCTCACCGTTTTCGAGGACGAGCGCAGCGCCGCCCCCGAGCCACCCGCAGCGGCATGCGTCGGGCCGGAGCAGGGACTGATGAACACCAAGCGGTGCTGCGGACGTTCCCGCCTGTCGCCGGGGTGCGCAACCGCGCGTTCGGCGGCGGTGCCTCGGGCGCGGCGGAGCGTCGACTGTCACCAGGCTCGGGGGGACGGGGGTCAGCGTCTGCGGGCCCAGCCGGAACCGATACCGGCCACGTGCAGAGCCAGCGCAGTCAGCCCCAGCAGCATCACATTCGTCGAAGTGAACACATCGTTGGTGCCGAGATCCGCCGCGTTGATCAGAAACGCCAGGAAGAACAGCACCGCCGCGACTATGCCGAGCATGAGACGAACTCCTCTCGAAGGGTGTGAAGCCCGTATGCCCGGCCACCGGCTCCGCAGACGTAGGGCCGCGCCCGACTGTCGCCGGCCCGCCAGGCGCGGCCCCCGCCGAGTCGGCGGGCCGGCGGTAGTGACCGTCTCAGGCGTGCGCGTGGCGAGGGCTTGCCGCCCTGTGTGATGCGGCGTGATGCGCGGGCCGGCCTGTCCTGGGGACTTCGAGGCGCCGCAGGGACAGGCTTGCGGTGACGAGGAGGCCGGCGAAGACGGCGAGCAGGAGGACGCACGCCCACATCTGCCGGCTCCCCGGCGCCTGCCAGCCGGTCCAGGCGGCGCACACCGCCCACAACAGGACGCCCCCGGCGTAGAAGGAACGGACACGGTGCAGCTGCCGCACGGCCCGCAGGAACATGACGCGCTCAGTCATCGGTGCCATGCGGGGCCGTATACCCCGAAGAGCCTCGGCTACCAGGGAGGTAAAAGCCTTGGAGGCGGGAACGACGGCGCACAGTGCGCGGAGCTGCCGCCGGCCGCCGGGCCGGGGTGACTGGTGCGAGCTGCCGCGGGTCGAGCGGGGCGCGGTGGGGAGGCCATCCGCTTCGCCGACCTCCGCGGCCGGCAGGCGGAAATCGTGCAGAACATGGGCCGGGCAGTGCGGCTCGACCGTGACGGCACCACGAAGGCCGCCCGGATCGACGTACCGGTCTTCCCTCAGCCGGCTGAGGACCCGCCCGCGCCCGGGGTTCACGCGCGGGCGGCGGTGAAGCACGCCCGGGGACCGGGACACTGTTGCGGGAACGGACCGTTACGGGACCAACCGGGCATTCCGTGCTCCATTTCGAGCAGCGGTACGCGGACTTCGTCGCCGAGGCGCACGGTGCCGAGCCGCGCGGCCAGGAGGCGGGAAAGCGCACCGTGTCATCCGAGTCCGGAGCGAGCGCGACGAACTCGGCGCCGCCGCGCTGCACGAGCAGCCCCGGCTCTTCGGGGAGGAACTCCGGGCCTACGCCCGCCGACCGGTCAGCCCCGGGGCCTCTCCGCGGGCCGCGCCGGGGCGGTGCATGGCCGCCACACCCGGCGCGTACCCGGCCGGGTGATGAGCGGCGGTGTCAGGTGTTGGGGACACGGTCGGGAAGTGTCCGCTGCCTACCTGCCCTCAAGAGAGGCGGGTGTGGCACCGGGCGGGCCGAGGATGACGTCGCCGAACTCTTCGGTGAGGGCCTGGAACAGCTCCATGTCCCACTCGGTCTGCGGGGTCGCCAGATGCGCGGGCGTCCCGGAGCGGGCGATCAGTTCGGCGAACCTGCCCGGTGACGTGATGGTCAGGGAACGGGCTCCTTCGGGACCGGCCTTCAGGGTGTGCGGCGTGTTCATCGGGATGGTGAAGAAGTCACCCGAACGCAGGGTGAAGGTGTCGGGTCCGGCCCACACGGTCAGGGAGCCGGAGAGGACGAAGACGCGTTCCTCGTAGGCGGTGTGCAGGTGCAGTGGTGTGCCCGAGTCGCCGGGCAGGGTGATGTCCGACAGGTCGTGACGACCGTCGGTCTCCTCCGCGGTCGTGAGCACGGACAGGCGCAGATGCCCGCCCAGGACGAACTGGCGGGAGGCCGGGACGGGCGGTGGGGAGGGGAAATCGGTCATGGTGACTGGCCTTTGGGAGGGGGCTGGTGCGGACGCCTTCCGGGGCACGGCGGCTGCCGTGTGCCGGAAGGGGGTGGGTGGGGGGTACCGGGCGATGACGGGCGGCCCGGGTGACGGCACGCCGCGGGCCGGACGGTGCCGTCAGGCTTCCAACATCCTGCGGATGGCTTCGATCCGGTCGTCGATCATCCGGCTTCCTATCGCGGTTCCCGGGATGAAGTGGGCCACGTGGAACGCCTTGCCGTAGTGGCGGAGGTCGGTGGGGACCCCGGCCTGGATGAGCAGACGCGCGTAGTCGAGTGCTTCGTCGCGGGTCGGGTCGATCTGGTAGGCCACGACCAGGGCGGGGGGAAGCCCGGCCAGGTCCTCCACCCGCGCGCGGGCCACAGCGGCGTGCACCGGGACGTCCGCGGCACCAGGCTCGGCGGTGCCGCGCAGGTAGTGCCCCCAAGCGATCGGCGAGTTGGCGGACTGCCATACCGGTGTGTCCCGCAGGGTCCTCATCGAGGGGGTGTTCAACCGGTCGTCGACGGTGGGCGCGTCGAGGAACTGGGCGAGCAGGCGGGGGCCCCCGCGCTCCCGCGTCAGCATCGTGAGCGCCGCGGCCAGCCCGCCCCCGGCGCTCTCGCCCAGGACACCGAGGCGGTCGGCGTCGATCCCGTGCTCACCACCCTGCTCGGCGGCCCAGACGAGGGCCGCGTAGCTGTCTTCCAGACCCGCGGGGAAGGGATGCTCGGGAGCCAGGCGGTAGTCCACGGCCACGACGATGACGCCCGCCCGCTCGGCGAGCATCCGGGCCGGCGAGTCGATCAGGGCCAGACTGCCCATGACGTAGCCGCCGCCGTGCAGGTAGAGCAGCCCGGGAAGTGTGCCGGAGCGTTCGGCGGGCGCGTAGACCCGCACCCGTACGTCGCCCGCGCCCGAGGGGCCGGGGACGGTCACGTCCCGCACGGACAAGGGCGTCTGTGGTTCGTGGACGGGAAGGTGCTCGGACACCAGTCGTTCCGCTTCCCGCGCCGCCGCCAGATCCGAGAGGTCGGCCGTCGGGAGAGCGGCCGCCACGGCGGCGAGTTCGGGGTCGAGTAGGTGAGGCATGAGGTTCCTTGGGGGTGGGGGGTGCGTGAGGTGCCGCCGCGTCCGGCCGCGGAATCGTGCAACGTGTGCCACGTCGGCCACATGTGTTCGCGTCTCCCACGCCATGGCCCGCCCCGGCAGGCACGGAAGCGTTGTTCCCGCCGGGGCGGCATCCGCGGACGGCGGGTCCGCCTTCCGGCACGGACGACGTCGGCTACCAGCTCACGCGAGTCGGTACGCCGGCCCGAGGGGCACGAACGCGCCGGGATCAGTCGAGGGTGAGGATGATGCGGTCGTGCACCTCGCCGCTCTCCAGGCGTCGGTGCGCCTCGGCGGCACTCCGCATGGGCATCAGCGTGCGTGCCTTCAGCCGGAGACGCTTCTCGGCCAGCATGGCCATGCCTTCGTCCAGGGCGCCGGGGGCACGGTCCGTCGTGGGTTCCGAGAGGACCACGCCGAAACCGGCTGCCGCGGGATCCGACAGGGTGATGACCCGGTCGGGCCCGCCCGCGAGTGCGACGGCGTCGGCGAGGGCGCCCTTGCCCGCCGCGTCGAAGACGGCGTCCACAGGACCGAGTGCGCGCACCGCCCCGACGAGACCGGAGCCGTACCGCACGGGGTGCGCGCCGAGTTCCGCGGCCAGTGCGTCGTCCCGCTGCCCTACGGCGCTGATCACCCGGACCCCTTGGGCCACCGCGAGCTGCGTGGCGATCACGCCGACCGAGCCGCCGCCCCCGAGGAGCAGCAGCGTCTCCCCTGCCTTGATCCGCAGCTGGCCGAGCACGCCGGCCGCCGCCTCCACGGAGCTCGGCAGCGCCGCCGCGTCCGCCCAGGAGACGGAGCCCGGCTTGTGCGTCCAGATCGACGCCACGGCGTATTCGGCGTAACCGCCCCGGTCGAAGAGGAGAGCGGCCACCTCGTCACCGACCTCGGTCCCCGACACTCCGGGGCCCACGGCGTCGACGACGCCGGCCACCTCGTACCCGAGAACGGGAGTCTCGGGCAGGGGGAACCGCAGGTGGCCTGCGCGGATCGCCAGGTCGGTCGGGCCCACACCCGCGGCCTTGACCCGGATCCGCACCTGAGCCTCCCCGGGCTCCGGGAGCGGAACGGCCGTCCACTCCAGCACGTCCGGTGGTCCGTACCCGGTCATCACAACGGCGTTCGGCACAGTGCTCGCTCCTTGCTTCGCGGGGCCCAATGTAGTTGACGCATCACGCAAATATGAATCGACCGTCACAGCCGGTCTCACCCCCGCGAGTGCCTACCGCACCAGAATCTGGCCGGGCGGACTTCTTCGCCGAATTGCTGCTCACCTCGGGAAGAGTTGATGCGTCAACCATACGAGGTCAAGCCGCCGCTGTGTCAACCCCTCTCCCGATCACCGTGGCTGGTTTGGACCACGTCAGACGCCGTCACCGAAGCGGCGGTACGGCGGCCCACCCGACGGTGCGCCATCGCCACGATCCCCGTGGTCAAGGAAGTGCCCGGCACGCCGAGGATCGCGGGCGGCGAGCGGGTGAGGGAGCGGTTCGGCCATCTCCGCGTCGGTCATCGCGGCGCCGGTGGCCGCGATGCTTGTGATCAAGCGCAGCGGCGGTGCGTCGGTTCCAGAGACCGCCGCCTGGTCGGCGGCTGCATCATGGACGTGGGTTCCGTCGCAGGACTCACTGATGCGGATCGTGTGCTTGGCCAGAGGCGGGCTGTGGGTAGCCGTGGAACGCCCCGGCCACCACGGGGATCAGCTGCCGCCCGATCTCTTCGACGGACATGGCGGCCAGCTCGGTACCGATGGGCGCCAGTGCGAGCCAGTTCAGCATGCCGGCCGCGCACCGCGTGCGGAAGATCAACTCCTTCTCGTCGGCGCCGGGTAGATTGGCCGTCAGCACCCTGAGGGCGTCTCGGCGGCTCCGGTCGAACTTGTCGGTCAGCCGCTGCCAGCCCTGGGGTGGATCGATCCCGACGCGCGCCACGGTCCGCATCACGGCCAGCTGCTCTCCGCCGGCCGCCAGCGCGCGCGTCATCGGTCGGGCGAACGCCGCCGCCACCTCTTGCAGCGTCGAGGTGTCGTCAAGGAGGCCGAGCTCCTGGATCTGCTCGTCCAGATAGCGTTCCAGCGCGTACTCGATCGCGGAGTCGCACAGCGACTTGAGCGACCCGAAGTGGTAACTGACCGCTGCGACGTTGGCCCCGACGCGATCGGTGATATCGCGGAGTGTCACGCCCTCCTGCCCGCGTTGCGCGAGCAGCTCCAGGGCGGCCATCAGCAGGGCGTCCCGCGTGCGCTGACCGGCCGCGCGGCGTAGATCCGCCTTTTCGTCTCGCACCACGAAATTTACTCAAGCAGTCGCTTCAGTACATTGTCAAACACCTGCTCTCGCGCGGTGCCCAGGCGGCCCTCCGGCTCGCTGCTCCTCCTGGTCGCGGCCGGCGGTGCCAGTCTCTTCAAGCAGTCCGGTGACCGGGTTGCTCGATTCTCCGCGACCGACGTTTGAGGGCGTGATCGCTTGCCCATGGTCGCGACGAGACCGCGGCCTCGAAACCGCCTCAGGCTCACCCGCGAGGACGAAGCAGCCGCGCGCGGCGTACTCGACGAAGCCCTGTCCGCGCTGCTCGGCATGGGGGTGGAGGCGGGGGGCGAGCTGGTACGCAGCCTGGTCCCCAGGTGCGGAGGCAGTCTCCGAGGCCGCCGCGCGGTTCAAGGCGGACCTGCTGGTCGTCAGCCCTCACCACCGTGGCGCCCTCGCCGCCCTGTTCACCCGCGGCTTGCCCCGGCTCGGGGGTCACGGCCGCGGCCGACACCTTCGTCGACACCCGCTACTGGGGCGTCTTCGAACGTCCGGGTCATGCCCAGGCTCGGGCCGCCATCGCCTGCCACCTGATCGCACCCACCCGAACGCCTCGTACCAGGAGCTCGACGCCGACTGACACCGCCGTCGCCTCGGCCCGCCCGCAGAACCCGCGACCCCGCGCGCAGGCAGAGGGTCGGTTGACGGCGTGGGGATCATTGCGCATATAGTTGATACATCACCGAGATGTTGGAGTAAGCCCCACGCGCGCTCCCCTCGGGTAGGACATGCGCGCTCCCCCCCGGGACGAAAGGGCATGTCATGGCCGAGAACCCGTTCACCGCGCGCGCCGACTCGCCACGCCTCCTCGGACAGAGCCCGTCAGCCTGGCCCGCCGGACTCTCCTCGTCATCTTCTCGACGCCGGAGGACACCCGGAACCGCATTCCGATCGACGCCCGTCACATGCCGACGCTCCAGGGCTGGTACGCGAGTCCGCGTTTCGGCGCCAAGGCGGAGGCGAACCGGCACCTCATCGGAGTCGGGGTGCGGGCATGGCGCTGCCTTCCGTCACTCGACCCCCAGATCCCGACCGAGGAACGCATCATGGACTCCACCAGTCTTGCCCTTACGGGCTCGGCGATCGACGGCGGCCTGTTCGTCGACATCACCGACTTCGCCCGGGACACACCCGCGCTGCATACCCCGATGGCTTGGCTGAGCAGCTACGGCATCCTCGTCTTCGTAGCCCTGCTCGCTTTCACATGGTGGCGAGCCCGCGCCGCGTCGTCTGCGGCCATGGCCTGTGCGATGGCCGGCTTCGTATCCGCCCCTATAGCTTCGCTGGTCAACACAGGTATCAAGGATGCGGTCGCCGAGACGCGGCCATGCCGGGTGTTCGCCCACGCATATGTGATCGAGACATGTCCCGGTGCGGAGGACTACTCCTTCCCGAGCAATCACGCTGTTGTCTCGTTCGCCGCTGTGGCAGCCCTGCTGGTCATCAACCGACGCCTGGGCGGAGTGGCGCTGCTTGCCGCACTCCCCCTGGCCTTTTCCCGCGTCTATGTCGGAGCCCACTACCCGCACGACGTCCTGGCCGGCGCCCTTCTCGGCATCCTCATCGGGATGCCGGTCACTCTCGCCGGCCGCCGCTACGGGACGACGGCCGTCGACTACTTGCGCAGAGGGCCGGGCCGCCTCCTCGTCGGTTCGCCCCATCGGACCGCACCTCGGTCCGCGACCTGACATCGTTGCCCGTCGTTCGTCGGCGATCGGCCGAAGAGGGGCATCGTCACAGCGGAGGCACGGATCGCAGGCTCGGCGGTGCCCAGCCAGAGCCCGCTCGTCGCAGGGGTGAGCCCGCGTGGCGACGTGGGCCTTCGCTGCTCAGGTACGAGATCACGAACCGTCACGCACGTTACCCGAAGGGATCAGTGCTGTGCTTTTCGGTCGCACCGGAGAATTGCACGTTCTTTCGTCCATGGCGGAGGCCGCACTGCGTGGGAGAGGTAAGGCTGTATTCCTCGGTGGACGGCACGGGATCGGGAAAAGCGCTCTCCTGGACGCCGTCGCACAGATGCACGCACCGTCGTTCCGGTTATTACGGGTGACAGGTCATCCCGATGAGTCGGGCTTGCCCTTCGCCGCTGTGGAGCGGCTGCTGGCCCCGGTACGGGACAGCGTCCAAGGGCTGCCGAGACCGCAGCGGCTGGCGCTGCGCGTCGTCCTCGGGCTCGAAGAAGGCTCCACCGATCCGTTCTTCGTCCGTATGGCGGTGACAGGGGCGCTGCAAGCGGCGGCGCGGAAACGCCCTCTGATGGTGCTCGTGGACGACGTGGACTCGCTCGACAGGGAATCGGCCGGAGTCATCTCCTTCTTCTCCCGGCGGATCGACGGGGCCCCGATCTGCCTGGTGTGTGCCGGAACCGACGCGGGGAGGAGGGCCTCGGGGAAAATCGAAGGCGAGAGACTGGTCCTGGGGCCGCTCAGCCAGGTCGAGAGTCTGGCTTTCCTCGAATGGCTGGCGCCCTCCAGCTCGCCGGAGACGAGGAACCGAGTCGTCGAGGAATCCGGCGGAATTCCCCTTCTACTGCGTGACGCTTCGAGAGTCTTGACGTCCGTGCGGCTCTCCGGACGTGAGCCGCTGCCTGCCGGGCGCCGCGCCCCGGCGTCGCCGGCCGGCATCGTTCCGGGCGGTGTGGACACTGCGGAACCGCCGGCCGATCTGGTCGTCCCCCAGGGGCCTGCCCCGGGTGCGTGCCGCGTCCGTACCCGGCCGGACGCCGCTGACGGCCATGAGCCTCGTCCGGCTGTCGTGCGCCACCACATCCTCGGCACCGGGCTGTCGGACCGGGTCCTCGTCCCTGCGGCGGCAGGACGTCGTCCCCCACGGGCCGTCCTCCCCTTCGTAGCGGCGGAACACGCCTTCGCCCAGGGGGACCTCGATCGTCTGGCCGAACTGGTGGACGAGACCCGCACGGTGGGCGAGGCGGGCATGCGGAATCGTTACGCCAGACTCCGGGCCATCGACACCCTCGTGACCCGCTCGCCGACCGCGGCGGTCGAGCAACTGCTGGCGGCGGCACGGATGCCCGACGCCGACGATCCCGCCTTCGCGATCGACACGCTGAACATGGCGGCGGCGGCCGCATGGCTCGCAGGAGACCCGTGTGCCCTGGAGGAGGTGCACGGCGCCCGCGCGAGGCTGATGGCTACCTGGGACGCACCGCCGCCTCCGGAGCCGACCGGTGGCCCCGTGGCCCTGCGTGTACTGGCCGGTCCGTGGGAGGCGGTCGGCCGGGCCGACGCAGAAGGGGCCGAGGACTCGACGGGGGCGGTGTCCGCGGCCCGAGGGAGAGCGGCGAGTATGCCCCTGCCCGGCTTCCCGATGCTGCCGGAGTCCGGACCGGTGGACGCCTCCGGGCGCCTCCTGGCCTTCTACGTCGGGCTCTTGCGACGTGCCGTGAAGGACGGCGAGTGGGGGTCCGTTCCGGTGGCCGCCTACTGGGCTGCCTGCCTGGAGACCTGGCTGGGACGCTGGGAACACGCCACGGACCACCTCCGCCTGGGTCTTTCGAGCGCAGAGCGGACCCGGCAGGATGTCCTCACCGGCCACCTGCGGAGCCTCAGCGCCTGGCTGCACGCGGTTCGCGGTGACGTGGCGGCCTGCCGAGCCGAAGCCGAGGCGTGCCTGGCGGAATCGGCCGTGCACGTGACGGACTCCGCCCGCCTGGCGGCCCAGGGCGCCCTGGTGTTCGCCGCACTGAGCCAGGGCAGACCGGAGGAGGCGCCCGGACTGCTGCCGTTGCCCCCCGCCGGCACGGGAGAGACGATTCTGGGCGGTCGCGGCTCGCTGGCCGTGTCCGATCTGATAGAGGCCGCCTACCGCGCGTTCGAGATGCCCCGGGCAAGGGAGATGCTGGACGTGTGGAGACGGCGCAGGCCCCAGGCGCGCGCCGGCGGGACCGAAGTGCTCATGTTGCGTTGCGAGGCGTTGCTGGAGGAGAACGCCGACACCATGGAGCGCAAGTTCCACCAGGTGTTGGCGATCGCTCATCCCAACGACTTCGAGCGGGCCCGCACACGGCTCCTGTTCGGCGAAAGGCTCAGGAGAGCCCGGCGGACACAGTCTGCCCGCGAGGAACTGCTCGCCGCTGTCGGAACCTTCCGACTCGTCGGTGCCCCCCTGTGGTCCGGCCGTGCCCAGCGGGAACTCGACGCCTGCACGGTACGTTCGACGGCGGAGGAGGAGGGCTGGGACGCACTCACGGCGCAGGAGCGGCAGGTGGTGCGGTTGGCAGGGCAGGGACTGACCAACCGGCAGATCGCCCGGGCCCTGTTCATCAGCCCACGCACCGTCGGATACCACCTCTACAAGGCATTTCCGAAGCTCGACATCCGTTCGCGCCGCCAGATCGGAGAAGTGGTGCCGAGCGTCGGCACAGCGCTTGAGGACCCCGGCTGACGGGCGAGTGCCGGTTCTTTCCGCCGAGCCCAGCCGGGCACCCCCGGCGCCGAGGCCCGACGCCGGGTCCCGGCGGAAGTCCGCGTCCTGCTCGCCGAGGGATCCGCCGGACGCGACGAGCGAACCCACGGACCCGCCGCACGGGGTCGTAGGTTCTCCCCGCCGGGAAGACCTACGGCGACCGGGTACGAGTCGGCGTCCTCCGTCGGTCACGCTTCACCGAGGCCCTCGGGTAGACCGCGGTCGGAGCCGGCTTGACCGTCGCCTGGTTCGAGCAGGCGGCGGAAGCACTCAGCGGAGTTCCGGTGAGGATGATCAGGCCGGTGCTGACCGGCCGGGTCGTCGCCGACAACGACCTCCACACCCGTCCGGCAGCGAAGGGATCGCGCCCACGACCCCGGCCACCGCCATCGCCACCGCCATCGCCACCGTCGACTTCAGGACGTCACAGGACCGGTCCCGGCCGTCGCGTTCCATGCCGTGGCGAGATCCTCCAGATCAGCCGGGTCGGGACGGCCGGGCATGCGGGCGACGGCCTGCCGCCGGGCCATGCCGACGAGGTCGGCGGCGGACAGCCTCATGAGGCGGTCGCGCGCGTCCTGGAGCAGCCGCTCCGCCGCGCCGGTGATCGCCTCGTGTCCGAGCGGGCGCTCGGCGGGGAGACCCTCCGTGAGAAGACCGTGGAGCGTGGCCCCCAGATCCGCCGTGCCGATGTCGCGCACCGTGACCGACAAGTGGGCGGACAGCCCTCGTTCGCCCGTGGCGCTGTGCGCGAAACCGCGCGGCACGTAGAGCACCTCGCCGGCGTCGAGCGTGGTCCGCAGGATCTCCGCGGGCTCCGGGCCCGCCGACGGGTCCACCGGGCCGGCACGCCAGTCCGCGCTGTCCGGCTTCGCATGGATGCGCCAGTCCTTCCGCCCGGCGACTTGGAGCACCAGCACGTCCGCGTCGTCTCGGTGCAGCGGCAGTCCCTGGTGGCCCGGAGGGGTGACGAAGAAGAACGCCTCCACCCCTCGGCCCAGTTCTCCGGCGAGCGCGGCGAGCACCTCGCGTGTGGGCCCGTGCCAGTGGTCGACGGAGCGCAGCAGCAAAGTGGCGCCCTTCTCCAGGAGGGACCTGATCCTGCCGCCGTCGGCGAAACCGGCGGGAGCCGCCCGGGAGATGTGCCGCGTGGTGGTGTAGGAGCCGAGCGGGATCGGTCCCTCCTCCCACATCTCGAAGTACGGCTCCCGGAACAGACCGGTCGCCAGCACCGTGTCGACATCCGCGAGTGTGAAGGGGCTGGGGGTGCCCGAGGGCGGCCGGAACACGCCGGGCCGGGTTTCCCAGTAGGCGGAGAAGAACTCCTGCGGGTCGCCTACCCACTGGTCGAGTATCGGTGTGCCCATCGTTTCCCTTCTTCCGGTTCCTTGGGCGCGGGCGGCGCCCCTCCGGCCGGGTCCCGGCAGGTTCGGGGCGAGGCGGGTCGGGAGACGCGCCGCCGGCTTTCGTTCTCCACCCGTCACTTCACGCCGACGACCATGTACTCCGGTCCGTCGAGGTGGGACACCGACGTCTCGCGGAAGCCGGCGTCGGTCATCCAGGACGTGCATTCGGCGCCGGTGTACCCCAGCCCGCCGACCGACACCAGCGAGACGTTGAGGCTCATGACCATGCCCGTGGTGTTGACGCGGCGTTCGTCGTCGATGAGCGATTCGTACACCAGCAGCCGGCCCCCCGACGGCAGCGCGTCGTACGCCTTGTGGATCAGCATCTGCTTGGTGACCAGGTCCCAGTCGTGCAGCACGTGGCCCATGACGATGACGTCCCCCGTGGGAAGCGGGTCCGAGAAGAAGTTACCGGTGACCAGGTGTGCCCGGTCCTGGACGCCGGCGGTCTCCACGTAGGCGGAGAACCGGTCACCGACCTGGGGCAGGTCGAAGCCGACGCCCCGCAGGTGGGGGTGCGCGCGAAGCATGTGGGCCAGGAACGCGCCCTCCGAGCAGCCCACATCGACCACCTCGCGCACCCCTGACCAGTCGAACGCGCTTGTGAGTGCCAGGTGGGCGCCCATGCTGTACCCGGTCATGGAGCGGACGAAGCCGGTGACCTGGTCGGGCGTGGCGAACGCTTCGCCGAACGTGTCGTCGTCGGCGCTGACCGGCATCATGCGCGCGCCGGGAGCGGTGCCCGCGGCCCGTCCCGTCGCGGCCGCCGCCAGGGCGTGGTCGTAGTTGAGGCGTTCGCCCGTGCGCAGGCAGTCGCTCAGCAGGGTGCGGGACGGATAGACGGAGTTCAGATAGAGCAGGTATCCGGAGATGTCATGGACCGGGTCGTCCGGGTTCAGGTAGGCCGCCGACAGCGGGGAGGTCCGGTAGACGCCGTCCTCCCGTTCGAGAAGGCCCACGGAGACCAGGATGTCGAAGAAGTCGCGTGCGCCGCGCCCCTTCAGAGACAGCGCGGCGCACAACTCCTCGACGGTGGACGGGTTCTTGGCGACTTCCGCGAACACGCCCAGCTCCACGGCGCTCAGCACGACCTTCGACGTCCAGAACGCCGTGGCGACCTTGATGATCTCGTGCGGTGACTGCCCGGCGGTGCCTTGTCGTTCCATGTCCTCTCCTCACATGTGGGGCGGGTGATGCGGGATGACTGCGGGCTCACACCTCGTCGGCCGGCAGCCGTACGATGTCCACGTGCTTGCGCGAGCCGCTGCCGGCGAATTCACCGGCGCGCACCTCGCGCACGCGCACGGGAAGTTCGCCGCCGATGAGCAAGGTGAGGTCGTCGGCCAGGCGTACCGTGTCGAGGGCGACGTGACCCGTCGACTGCACGCGTAGTTCGAGCAGGTCATCGCCGTACAGGGCGAGTTGGAACCGCGCGACGGGACGCGTGCGAACGAGACGTGAGAACTCGCCGCCGGACACGGTCCGGCCGCTCGGCAGGGTCACACCGGAGGTCTCACGGCCCTCGATCAGCCGGAGCGCCGGATGGGGAAGCCCGCAGCCGCAGGGCTCCGGGGCGAGGGCGCCGATGTCGCCGGTGCGGTAACGCAGCAGCGGCATGGCCCGGTTGACCAGGTTGCTGACGACGATCTCGCCGCTCTCGCCGTCGGGCAGCGGGCGGCCGTCGGCGTCGACGACCTCGACCCAGAGGCGCTCCGCCTCGACGTGGTAGCCGCCCTTGCCGCATTCGGCGGCGATGGTGCCGAACTCGCGCATGCCGTAACTGTCCATGACGGGTGCGCCGTAGCTCCGTTCGAGTGTCTCGCGCGCACCGGGCAGCAGCCGTTCCCCGAACGTCATGACCGCGCGCGGGGTGAGGGACCGGTCCGCCGCGGCGAGCGCGCTCGCGAGGCGCAGGCAGGACGACGGATGACCGAAGACGATGTCGGGGGCGAAGCCGGCTGCCCGCACCGCCAGATCGACGTCGTCCGGCCCCGGGGGCGTGGTCGTGCCGAATTCCGCCATGCGGGCCAGCCCGAAGCCAGGGGCCACGTACTCGAACCAGCCACCCTGCAACCATCCCTGAAAGGGCATCAGCAGTTTGAAGTGGAGCTGCCCGGTGAAGGGTACGGCCATCCGTATGCGTGCCGCGTACGTGTGCACGAGGTGGTCCTCGTCCACGACGAAGCGCAGCGGGATGCCGGAGGTGCCGGATGTCGAGGCGACCCGGCACCTGTCCGGTTCCAGGGCGTCGCTGAGCAGGCTGTCCGGGTCCTCCCGGACGGTGTCCTTGTCCAGGAGCGGAAGGGAGCGCAGCGCGCCGAGCGGGTCGGCCCCCGCGTCCGCGGGGATCAGAGGACGGTAACGGGGCACCCGTTGGCCCGCGTGCCGCAGGGCCTCGGCGAGGCGCGAGCGGCGGAAGGCGTCAAGGCCGTCCGCCGTGAAGCCGACGGTCCGGGAGCGTTCGTACTCCTCGTGGATACGGGGGAAGAGGATGCCCTGGTACGTGTTCTCCTCAAGGACCGTCCGGTATCTCTCACGCAGTTGGTCCGGGGTGAATTGCTGGGTCGGTCCCATGAGGTCGGTCCTTCCTCCAGGAACTGGTGGTGCGGGGGCGGTGCCGGTGTACGGCACCGCCCCCGGACTGCGGCGATCAGATGTCGCCCAGCGTGTTGATCTCCTTGATCTCCGACATGTCCGTCACCTCCCTTCGGGGGTCTGGCCGGCCGCTCGGTGACGTTGCCGGCACGGGGCGCGCTGCGGCCGTCCGCCAACGGCGGGTGATCACGGCTGGAGCACGCGGTGCGCAGGACGGCGGGTGTGAACGCCGGGCACCGACTGCGTGCCTGACCCGTCCTGGCCACGGATCGATCATGCGGGAATCCGGAAGCCGTGAGCATCCGTCGCCCGATCAGTCATTTCCAACGGGTGGGCCGGGCCGCATCAGTCGCCGCCACACGAGCGGTACGACTGATTCCGCAACGGATGCGCGGTGCGTCCTCCTCCCACAGACTGACGCCCACATCGCATGGTCCGGCCGAAGGTCTCCGCCTGCTCGCGCACGGTGGAACGCGGACGACCGGGCGTGGAGGAGGGAGTGATCAAGTGGCTGGTGAGATCGTCACCGAAGTCGAACAGACGCATGGTCAGGACGCTGACGCCACCGACGTCCCACTGCTCGTCGGGACGGTGCGGGGCGTGGGCTCCGTCGCCGATGCCGCCGTGTGCGCCGAACGGGCCGCTCGGCGGCTGGACCGCGGCGTCGTCGTCGACTGGCCGGCACCGGATGAGGACACCGCGGTGCTGGCCGTGCGCGACGCCATCGGCCACACCCTCGCCCGGGTGGAGATCAGACCCCTCTCCGACGAACCCGCCCGCACGCTGGAACCTCTGATCCCCCCAACCGCAGGATGGCAGGCGTCCGTTCTGGCCCCGCCGCCCGGGATGGGCCGTGCGAGCGCCCTTCTCGATGTCCTGGAGAACCACGCCGCCGTCTACACCGAGGCGGAGGTCGAGGCCCTGTGGAACTCCATGCCCTTGTTGCGGCGGTACGCGGAGGATGATGGTGGTTCGCCGTTCTCCGACTGGGCCCTGATCTTCCGTGACCACTACGTGGAGAACAGTGTCGGCTTCCTGCTGGCCGCGGAACGAGCCGGTGTTCCCGGCCAGTGGATCTACGCACTGGCCAAGGGCGACCGCACGGCGAACCGCCGCCGGGTGCACGCCTGGTTCCTCCACCGCGGCTACCGCAGCGCGGTGCTCGACAACTCCGTGATCGACGGCACGTCCCCACCCGCCGAAGTGGACCTGGCCCGCCGCACCGCCGCGGACGTGGACGACTTCATCCGCCGCGCGCACCGCGCCGGCCGGAGGGTACTCATCATCGACGACGGCGGGCTGCTGGCGCAGGGTCCGGGAGGTCGCCGCATGGTGACGGAACCTGTCGACGCCGCGGTGGAGCTGACCGTCAGCGGACTCAAACGCATCGCGGCCGCTCCGACCGTGGGACTTCCCGTGTTCAACATGGCCAGATCCGAAGTGAAGGGCGTCATCGCGTACAACGAGATAGCCGACTCCTGCCTGCGGCGCGTCCGCGCGATCATCCCCAACCAGAAATTCGTCGGCCGCCGGGTCCTGGTCACCGGGTACGGCGTCCTGGGTTCCCGGCTGGCCCGGCAGTTGCGCGGGATCGGCTGCCGGCCGACAGTCGTCGACAGCGATCCGCTCATGCTCATCCAGGCCGCCGAGGACGGCTTCGACACCCGGCGCACGGTGGCCCGGGCGCTGCGCGACAGCAGCCCCTTCCTCATCGTCTCCAGCGCGGGCGAACCCGTACTGGAGGAGGACGACCTCGCTCTGCTGCCGGACGGGCTCCTGCTGGCCGGCTTCGCCACCAAGGACTTCAGCCTGCTGCACACCGGCCGGGCGGGTATCCCCGGACAGCGGGTGCCGGGGCTCGGGGTGCGGTACAGCCTCCCCGGTGGCCGTCACGTGCTGATGCTCGGCGACGGACGCTCCCTCAACCTCTTCGAGTACGAGGGCATACCCAACCGCGGTTACGACGCCTACCGGGCCGCCACCCTGATCGCGGCCCGTGAACTGTGCGGCAACCACGCCGCCTATGCCTCCGGGGTGCACGTCGAGCCCGTCAACCAGGCCGTACGCCACGCGGGCCTGCTGGATGCCTACTACGACCTCTACCTGGAGGACGGCCCCGGCACCGACACGGCTCCGGCCGACCGGACGGCGGCGCGCCGTGAACGGTGAGTTCGACGCCGTACACGTGTGCGTCGTGGGGTACGGCGTGGTCGGTACTCTGCACACGCGGCTGCTGACCGGTCTGGGATTCCGGGTCAGCGTGGTCGAACGGAACACCGCGGTCTGGCTGCCGGACGGAGTGCGCGGCTGGCGGACGGTGGAGGACGTACCAGCGGACACCGTGGACGTGTGGCTGGTGTGCACGCCCACCGAAGACCATCTTCGCACGCTCACACGTATCCTCGCCCTCGATCCCGCGGCCCGGGTGCTACTGGAGAAGCCGGCCTGCCGGACGGCCGAGATCGATCGGATGCAGGCGGTTCTGGCGGCGCACCCCCGGCTGCGGGTCGCGGTGATGGACCAGTACCGCGACTCGGCCGTCATCGCCCGGGTGAGGGAGACACTGCGGACCCTGGCTCCCGGAGAACCGGTGCGCCGCATCCGCGTGGCGTTCAGCAAGGACCGGCGCCTCGACGTCCGCCGGGGCCGGTTCGTCGACCGCGACCACGGAGTCTTCGGATACGAGTGGCACCACATGCTCGCCATCCTCGGCGGACTGCTGCCACCCGCCCGCTACGGCTCCTATCTGGCACGGCCTGTCGCTTCCGGCGAGCTGCGCTGCCTGTTCGACGAGCAGTTCGTCATCTCCGCGGCCCTGGAGGAGACCTGGGCCGGCCCCGTCCAGGTGGAACTGTTCTCCACCGTGGTGGGGGATCCCGCCGCGGCTGGTACGGGCGTGGGAGCGCCCGCCTGGACGGCCGACTTCCCACTGGCCCACGGCGGCCGTCAGCGCCTCGTGCGCGTGGAGAGCGAGAGCGCCCACGTCACCGCGGAGCTGGAACCCGTCGGCCAGGGGCCCGACGGCCCGCTGCCGCGCAACGTCCACCGCATCACCGCGCGGACCCCCGCCGGCCGGGTCGACCGCAGCCATGTCACCGAATTCCTGATGAGTGACGCGCTCCGCCGCCTCATCACACTTCTGCGGGACGGCTCGGTCAGCACACCCGACCTGCGGACCCTGCACCGCATCGCACTGCTCAGCTCGCACGCCCTGCACGTCGGCCGGCTGCCGCATGCCGTCGGGCCCTCCACCGGCTGACGGCCCCTCCCCGCCGACCGTAGGCAAGCGCGGAGCCGCGCCCCCACACCGTACGCCCACCACCGGAGATCCCATGACCACCGTCTGCTTCGTCGTCCCGCAGGACGAGTTCCAGCGCCTCTTCCTCCAGCAACCCGTCGACGTCCTCAACGCCGCGGCCGTCCTGGAGGCGGACGGCCTCGACGTCCGCCTCTGGGACCGCCGGCTGACCGCGGTGCCACCCCTCCAGACGACCCCCGACCTCGCCGTGCTGGTCACCGCCGTGGCCGACCGTGCCCAGTGCTACCCCCTCGACATAGCCCCCAGCCGGGAAGCGGTGCGGGAACTCCGGTCCCTCTGGCCCGCCACCCCGGTCATCGCCGTGGGCCCCCACGGCACACACCTCCCCGACGTCACGCTGCGCGACCTCGGCGTCGACCACGTCGCGCGCGGGGAGAACGACTCCGCGGCGGTCAGGGCGGTCCGCGACTTCGTCGCCGGCCGCGCCCTCACCCCGGTGCTCCCGATGGCGGGCACCTACGAGGACCTCGACACGGACCACTGGCCCCTGCCCGCCTACCATCTGACCGACAGCGGTGACTACACCGCCGAGGTGGTCCTCCAGGGCCGGGCGCACCGGGGTCCGGCCGGGCTCGTACTCGGCGTACGCGGGTGCAGTTACGGCTGCACCTTCTGCCACTTGCCGTTCGGCACCCGGATGCGGCCGCGTGCCGTCTCGCGCACCATGCGGGAGATCACACGACTGCGGGACCTCGGCACGGACTCCCTCTTCTTCCTCGACTACGTTTTCGGCCTCCATCCCACCTACTACGACGACCTGTGCCGCGAGATGACCGGACTCGGCATCGGCTGGACCGGCCAGACCCGAGCCGAGGTCGTCCTGCGCAGCGACGTCACGCGCTGGGCGGAGGCGGGGTGCACCGGCATGTGGCTCGGCGCCGAGTCGCCCGGCGTCGCCGACGCCGGGGTCGGCAAGCGAGTCTCCGTGGAGAAGGTGACCGCCGCGATCCAGAAGCTCGCCGACGCCGGCATCACCCCGCTCGCCTTCATCCTCCTGGGCCTCCCCGACGACCCCGCCTGCCAGAGGGACCGACTCGTGGACTGGGCGGCCGGGCTCCCCGCGCTCTTCGGCCTCAACCAACTCGTGCTGCGCCCCGGGACCCGTCTCTACGACGACCTCGCCCCCCGGTACACGGACGGCTCCGCGCCCGCCCACTGGACCCAGGTCGAGGACGTGACGAGGCGCTACCGCAGCGCCTATCCGGCCGACCTGGACGACCAGTGGGAACGCCTGATGAGCCTGCCCAACTACCTGGGCAACGCCATGGCGGCCGGCTGAGCGGAGGGAGCCGTCCGGCGGCCGGGCCCGCGCACGCTTATGGAGGACCTCGCATGACCACCGTCGCCACCGGCCGCCTCGGGCGTGCCCTGCGGCACAGCTTCCACGGGTTGCCGAGCGCCTACTGGTGGCTGTGGACGAGCAACCTGATCAATCGGCTGGGATCCTTCGTCGCCGCCTTCCTCGCGCTGTACGTCACCACGGACCTCGGCCACTCCGCCGCCTTCGCCGGCTTCGTCGGAGCCTTGTACGGCCTCGGTGGCACGGTCGCCTCCGTCGTCGCGGGAGTGCTGACCGACCGGGTGGGGCGTCGCCCCACCATCGTGGTCTCCCAGGCGTCCACGTCGGTGGCGGTGGTATGCCTGGCGCTGGTCCGGGACACCGCCACCGTCGCCGTGTGCGCGTGCCTGTGCGGCTTCTTCGTCAACGCCGCCCGCCCTGCCACACAGGCGATGATGATCGACATCGTGCCCCAGCGGGACCGGGTCAGGGCGTACACACTCAACTACTGGGCCACCAACATCGGCCTCGGCGTCTCCTCGACCGCCGCGGGCGCCGTCGCCCGCCACAACTACGCCTACCTCTTCTACGCGCAGGCCGCGGCCATGGTGCTCTGCACCGCGCTGGTCCTCGCCAAACTGCCGGAGTCCCGGCCCGGGGAAGGGGGAGCAGACGGGGGGACCGAGCCCCCGGAACCCCTCCCTCCCCGTGCCGCGGATCCTCCAGGCCGGGCCGGAGTGTCCCTCTGGACGGTTTTCGCGGACCGTCCGTTCATGGCGTTGGCCGCGCTCAACCTGCTGCTTGCCACGATCTTCCAACTGGCCTACGTGGGACTGCCCCTCGCGCTCCAGCGGCAGGGCCACGACAGCAGCGTCTACGGTCTCGTCATCGGCCTCAACAGCCTGCTCGTCGTGGTGCTCCAGCTCCCGCTGACCCGCCTCACCGGCAAGTGGATACCAGGTCCGGCCCTGGTCGGGGCCTCCCTGTTGGCCGGATACGGCTTCGGGCTCTACTCCGTCACGGACTCGCTCGTACCGCTCCTGCTCGCCACCTGCGTCTGGACACTCGGCGAGATCATCAGCTCACCCGCCCAGGTGGACCTGGTGATCCGTCTGTCGCCCACGCACGGCCGCGGACACTACCAGGGAGTCAACAACTTGTCCTTCGCACTCGCCTCCCTGTCCGCCCCATTAGTCAGCGGCTGGACCCTGGAGCACTTCGCCCCCGCCGTCCTGTGGACGGTGACCGCGGCCTGTGGCACGTGTGTCGGGGTGGGCTACCACCTGCTCCAGCGCCGTATCAGCGGCATGCCGGCGGAGGAAGCGCGACCAGCTCCCGGCGGGGCCCGCCGCGGCAGGGCGCGGTGGCCCTGGCGGGCCCCGCGGTGACCCCGACCGCGCCCCGCGGTGAGCGGGGCCCGGTCGGGTACCACGGCCGCGCCTTTGCGTCAGTTCACCGAGAACTTCGAGGCGTTCTCGGCCAGCCAGGAGTCGAAGCTCTTGAGCTCCGGGTTCAGCTCCCGCAGCCGGTTCAGGTCGCGGGCGCCGGTGAACTCCTGGTCGAAGTCGCCGTAGTACTGGAACATGTTGGCGATCTCGGCGGCAGCCGGAATGTCGAGGGACCGGAAGACGTCGTAGGGCACGGACTGGAAGCGCACCGGCTCGCCGAGCACGGCCCCCAGTTTCTCTGCGTACTGCGCACCGGTCAGGTGGTCGCCGGCCAGGCTGATGGTCTGACCGATGTACTGTTCGCCTCCCTTGAGGATGGCGAAAGCCGTCCGGCCGATGTCCGCCACATCCACCCCGGCCAGGAGCTTGCCGTCCTCCAGCGGCAGGGTGAGCGTCAGCACGCCGTCCTCACCGCGCTTGGGGCCGAAACCCTGGAGGAAGCCCTGGAAGAAGAAGGTGGTGTTCAAGAAGGTCGTCGGCACCCCGGCCGCCCTGAAGAGCTGGTTGCCCTCACCTTTGGCGTCGAAGTGGGGCACGTTGTACTTCTCCTGGAGGACGGGCATCCGGCCGTCCTCCAGGGGCAGGAGCTCGCGGGTGTCCTCCAGCGTCGACCAGATCACATGACGCAGCCCCGCGGCCTTGGCGGACCGGACCAGAACCTGGGTCTCCTCGATCTCCTTCGCCGCGGACATGTGTGCCCAGAAGTTGGTGACGAGGAAGGCGCCGTAGGCACCCTCGAACGCCTTGCGCACGCTCGGTTCGTCGTCGAAGTCCGCCCGGACCACCTCGGCACCGAGCTCCGCCAGTTCCCTGGCGGCGGGCGAGTCCGGGTTCCGGGTGATCGCGCGGACCGCGAAGCCCGACTCCGGGTCGGCGAGGATCGCGCGGGCCGTACCACCGCCCTGGGCACCCGTTGCTCCGGTGACGGCGATGACCTTCTTCTCGTTCATGGAACTGCCCCTGTCAGGTTGATAGTTGACGCTTCAGCCACGCTAGGGAGTAGAAACTTGACGCGTCAACCAACATGCGACAGATCAGGCCACTCAGTCGCACGTTCGGCACGACACGCCCCTGACCGTGGTGGGTACTTCGATTTCAGGGTGCTCGCAGGGCCGAACGATCTCGGCGCGGGTTCGCCGTCGGCGTCACTGACCGCAAGGGCCTGAGTGGTCACAGTACGGCTGCCGGCGGCTGCGCGCGCAGCCGCACAGCACGGCCCTGGTTTCGGCGCGCTGCCCCTCGTCGGTGTCCAGGGTCAGCTCACCGCGCACGATGAGCTGCCCGGCGGGGGTGCGGGTGATCCGGGTGGGCCGGTCCGGGCTTTCCGCTCCGGTGTCCGCCAGCGCGTACTGGAGCGCTCCTGTCGGGCAGCGGCGCACCACTTCGGCCACGCGGCCGGCAGGAGCGCCATCCAACCTGATCCAGGGGCGCCGGTTCACGTCGAAGACCTCGGGCAGTCCCCTGACGCACTCGGCGGCGTGGAGACAGCGCCTCGCCTCGTACGTGACGGTGATGTCCTGCGTCTCGTAAGCCTTCTTCTGCGGCGTGGTGTTCACGTCGGTCACCTGAGCCGGCTCGGCCGGACGCTCAGTCACTGACCTTGCTCCGGTTCTGGTACAGCAGGTCAGCGTACTCGGGGTGCCGGTCGATCCAGCCCGCGTAGAAGGGGCAGGTGGCGAGGACCCGCAGCCCGGCGGCGCGGGCTTCGTCGAGAGAGGCCCGGACGAGTGCGGAGCCGATCCCAAGACCCTCGTGGGCCGGTGACACCTCCGTGTGGACGAACGCGATCAGCTCCGCCGTACGGATGTACTCCGCGAACCCGGCGACCTCGGGCCCTTCGTCCAACCGCGCCTCGTAGCGGCGCGCCTCGGGTGCGTCGACGACTGTGACTGTCACTTGTTCTCCTTGGTGCCCGGTTGATTCGCCAGACGCGAGTGCGAGTTCGTGGCGCTTGTTGACGCTTGTTGACGCTTCGACGAAGCTAATGAGCGAGTATTGACGTGTCAACTATGGCCGGAGTCCGCTCGCGTGTCGGCGGCGATGCGACGGGAGCCCCTGCGCAGCGCGCCTGCGCGGGCGGGCTCGGCACACCGTCGTTGGCGGAGGCCGGACCGGTGTGGAACGCGGGACGTCGAGCAGCGGAGAGACGGTGATCCGGCCGCGCTCCTCCTCGCTGGTCGTGTACGCAGAACACCACCAGCGCCACCGAAGTGCCCAGCGTCCGGCGCCACCCGGTCACCGAGACCTACCGCCCCCTTGCGGCGCGCGACAACTGCCTCGGCGCTCCCTTCCAGCCAGCCCGGAGTTCACCGTGGACGGATGACCTGTCCGACGACGGCGGCACCCGTCCGATCGACACCGCTGGAGCCTGGGCAACGCCGACACGAAAGTGAACAGAGCCGGAGCCGACGGAGTCATACCGATCCGAGCAGCGGTCCGTCGAGGATGCCCTTCTCCGCGAGGTAGAAGGCGAGACCGCCGACGGGGGCGAGCACGGTGCACAGCCAGTAGCGGCGCACCCCGGCACGCGCCAGACAGACGGTCAGGAGAGCGGTGAGCAGTGCGCCGACGATCAGGAAGACGGCCGCCTCTCCCCAGTAGTGCAGCGTCAGACCCAGCCAGGCCCCCTCCCCCAGCACCACCATCGCGATGACCGCCCCGGCCACCGCTCGCAGGTCCCCCCGCCCGCGCCGTACCGTCCACCCGGCCCAACCCAGCAGCGGCCCTCCGACCAGCCCCGCCACCGACCACACGGCGGCGGTTCCGAGCCCTCCGGCCCCGAACGTGTTGCCGAGCGTGGACGCCGCGTAGTAGCTCCCGCAGGTGGCGAGCATCATCAAGCCCCCGCCCCAGGCGGCGAGTCGCCGGACACGAATCAGTGCGCCGGCCACGGCAGTCCAGATGATCCAGGTGGATATCGAGTTGGTCGCCCGTTCCAGCAGGGGTGTCGTCCCGTGCAGAGCGTACGTCGCCCAGCCGAGCACCAGCCCGAAGGCCGCGGTCGCGGTGAGGACGATGGCGGGGGTGTCGTAGCGGGACGCTGTTCCGGTAGCCATGCCCGCACTATACACACGGTGTATAGATACATGTGGCTGACACGTCAACTTTCTCATATCGTGGACTCATGACGGAATCACCTCGATGGCTGACCCCGGTCGAGGAGCGGCAGGGAGGGCCGCCGGGCCAGATCGCCCTAATGGCAGAGATCGCTTTGGGATCCACTGTCAAGGCAGATAACCGGTGGCCTCGGGGTGAGCAGGTCCAGCACAGTTGGGCCATGACGATCTCCGGGGGCCAGTTCATGCCTGGCATCGAGTTGTCTGAGGTCTTGTACGTGGAGGCGGTGGAACCGATCCTTCGGGATGCGTTTCCCGGGCTGCGCTACGCGGCTGCCCGGATCGGTAGCGGCTCCGAGGTGCTGGGCTTCGACACACCGCGGTCGGCCGATCACGAGTGGGGCCCGCGGCTGGAGATCTTCCTGACAGCCGAGGACCAGGCGCAGCACGGTGCCGCAGTCCGCCGCATCATGGCCGAGAGGCTGCCGAAGGAAATTCGGGGCTGGCCCACTCACTTCGAGGAGAGCGACGATCCGCTGGATCCGGTCGGGCGTATGCAGGTGACCGACGGCCCGGTAAACCATCGCGTAGCCGTGCACGACGTGGACGGATGGCTGACCGAACAGCTCGGAGTGTCTTCGGCCGGTGCCGAACTGACCACGCGTGAGTGGCTGGCGGTGCCACAGCAGCGGCTTGCGGAGACCACCGGTGGAGCGGTGTTCCATGACGGGCTCGGCACTCTCACCAACGTCCGACGGCGGCTGACGTGGTACCCGGATCAGGTATGGCGGTATCTACTGGCTTGCCAGTGGCAGCGCATCTCACAGGAAGAAGCGTTCGTGGGCCGCTGCGCGGAAGTCGGCGACCACATCGGTTCAGCCGTCGTGGCCGCACGCCTGGTCCGTGATCTGATGCGCCTCTGCCTGTTACTGGAGCGCCGTTACGCCCCCTACAGCAAGTGGCTTGGCAGTGCCTTCGGCCAGCTCCCTGCGGCGAAGTCGCTCAAGCCGGCTCTTCGTGGCGCGCTGGCCGCGACGGACTACCGAACCCGCGAGGCACATCTGTGCGATGCCTATGAGAGGGTGGCGGCTCTTCAGAACGCATCGGGGCTCCACACACCCGTGGACCCGAAGCGGCGGCCCTACCACTCGCGCCCGTTCCAGGTTCTGCGCGCTGAGCGTTTCGCGCAGGCGCTTGCGGAGACGGTCACGGACCGGGACCTTCGGACGTCGGCGCTCGTGGGGAGCGTGGACCAGTGGGCAGACAGCACTGATCTGCTCAACCAGCCCCAAGCCGTTCAGGCCGCAGCACACGCTCTCAAATGAGAGGCGGCAGGGCTGCGTGAACGCGCTGCTCCGTCCGACGACGGCAGAGTTTGTGCGTCGATCACGGTCATGTAAGAAACCGGCTCCCCGGGCGACGGTCCTTGGACCCGGCCAAGCCGTGGATCGACGAGATGCTGCGTGAGGACGCGACCGCGCCGTGAAAGGGAGATTGGCCGCAGCCATTTCGGGCCCAGCCGTCGAGTCTGGTCGGCAAGCCTCCACGCACCTGTGGGGGATGCGCTGACGGAGGTCCACCGAGGCTTAGAAGGATTGCGGGCGCCGCGCCGCCCGTACGCCCTCGGCCGACGATGTCCGGTCTCACCAGCCGCACACCACCAGCCGAGGGCTTGGCTCACTTCCCGACCGCCGAGGCCCAGTCGAGGTTCACACCCATGTCGGAGTACATCTTCGAATACCCGACGTAGCAGTCGAACCGCTTGACCTTGCCGTCGCGCAGGTACCAGAAGTCGGCGGTCGGGACGTCGACCCTCCCGCCCGTCGGCTTGACGGTGCCGGCCGGCGTCTGCAACGCCCCCTTGAAGGTGCCCTGGATCGCCAGTTCGATGCTGATCTCGTCGTCGTTCACCGTGATGCTCTTCAGTTCACGGTGGACGTCGGGGAAGAGGGAGACCATGCGGTTCAGAACATCGCCGAGGGCCTTGCCCTGGTAGGTGGCGCCGGCGACCTTGTCGTCGAAGACGCCGTCCTTGGTGAAGCTGTTGACGAAAGCCTCGACGTCCAGGCTGTTGCCCTCCGCCACGTGGTACGCGTTCAGGACGACCGCGAGGTTGGCTATCTCATGCCTGGTCAGGTGACGGTTCGTGAGCGGCAGCGCCGACAGCTGCTGAGGACTCAGGGCCTCGTGGGCCTGCACGTTGCTGACGCGGTGGCCGCCGACCGCACTGCTCGCGGCCTGTGTCGGCGCGGCGGCGATGGCGAGACCGCCCATGCCGGCAATGGCGGCCGTGGTGACGATCGTCTTCCAGCGGAACGACTTCATGTCTGGTTTCTCCACATCGGATCTTCGGGGTCCAGGCCCGTCGCAGCGGCTTCCCGCCGTACGCGCCAGAAACTAATCAAATGCTTGATTGATATTAGAGTTGGTCACTCGGGAGGATGTCAAGCGAACGTTTGATCTACAGGCGGGGGCGTCGTCCGCCTTCCTCTACGAGTGGGGCACCGATGGTGCCGCACATACACCCGGCGCCTGTGCGCCGCGAGACTCGGCACCTCCTGGTGGCGCCGCGCAGCGGACGCCGGCATCATGCTTCCCTGTCACGTGCCGCTGCACCGCGGCCCGGTCGGCGGGCGCCCGCTCCGAAGCCCCTTTACCTGACGAGACGGGCGTAGGCCCGCAGTTCCTCCACGAAGAGCCGGGGCTGTTCGAACGCGGCGAAGTGACCGCCAGCCGCGATGTCGTCGTTGAAGTAGACGAGGTTCTCGTACGCCTTCTGCGCCCACACCCTCGGCGTGCGCACCAGCTCGCCGGGGAAGACGCTGACCCCGACCGGCAGCTCCAGGCGCGTCAGGTCGTGGTTGTCCCGGTAGAACTCCCAGTAGAGCCGCGCCGACGACGCACCTGTGTTGGTGAGCCAGTACAGGCTGATGTCGTCGAGCATGCGGTCGTAGCCGAGGAGGGGCTCCGGACGGTGGGCGCTGTCCGTCCAGTCGATGAACTTCTCGAAGATCCAGGCGGCCTGGCCCACGGGGGAGTCGGCCAGGGCGTAGCCGAGGGTCTGGGGACGCGTGGCCTGCTCCTGGAAGTAGCCCGAGTACTGCTGGGCGAAGACCTGCTGCTGGGCGATGGCCGCCTTCTCCTCCGGCGTGCCGTCCCCGAGGGCCGTGTTGGTCAGCATGAACTCCGGCAGGTTCAGGTGCACGCCGAGCAGGCCGGCCGGACGCTGCTTGCCCATCTGGGTGGTGACGGCGCCTCCCCAGTCCCCTCCCTGGGCGATGTAGCGGCGGTAGCCCAGACGCTGCATCAGGGTGATCCAGGCGGAGGCGATGCGTGCGGGGTCCCAGCCCGCCTGCGCGGGACGGTCGGAGAAGCCGTGCCCGGGCATGGAGGGTATGACGACGTGGAAGGCGTCCTGCGCGCTTCCGCCGTACCGCGTCGGGTCGGTGAGTGGGCCGATCGTGTCGAGGAACTCCACGAACGACCCCGGCCAGCCGTGGTTGAGGATCACCGGCAGGGCGTCCGGGTGCCTGGACGGGACGTGCAGGAAGTGGATGCCCAGGCCGTCGATCCGTGTCCGGTACTGTCCCGCCTCGTTCAGCCGGGACTCCAGGGCACGCCAGTCGTAGCTCGTGCGCCAGTGCTCGACGAGGCCGCGCAGCCGGCCGAGCGGGACGCCCTGGGAGACGTCGTCGACGGTCTCGCGTTCCGGCAGCCGGGCCGCCGCCAGCCGTCGCCGCAGGTCCTCCAGCGCGCTCTGCGGGACGTGGAGGTCGAAACGGGTGATGTCCGGGCCGGCGGGCGGCAGGGTGAGACCGGCCACCGACGCGGGCTGGGCCGCCGAGGCGTTGTGGGGCAGCCCGACCGACACGGCGGAAGCCGCCCCGACGACGGCGGCCGACCGCAGGAAGCCACGCCGCGAGCTCGTCTGCGGTGCTTCCTCGGCGAGAGGTGACGCGATGGTGTGTGAGCGTCTGAACACGGTGTCCTCCGTTGCTCCTGGATGCTGGTATGGGTTTGCAGGGGCCGTGACACCCGTATCTCGACCGGCTCGACGCCCGGCATCGGGTCGGACACGGACCTGTGGGGACGCGGTGGGCGCCGCCCCAATCGCAGGCACAGGGAGCAGGACGGGCAAAGACCCTTCGAACCGTCGTCGGCAGGCGCTTGCACCATCGTCGGTGGGCGCCCGGCGACACACTCAGCCGGGCCGGGCCTTCGGGTGTGGCATGGGCAGCGACGGGAAACGGAAGGCCGCTAGGAGTGGCGACGTCCTTCCCGTCTGGAGAGCAGGTAACGATGTCGTAGTGCTACGGCTGTGGTGTGCGACGTCCGGCCGTGCCCGAAGCCGAGCTGTCCATGGCGCGATCATAGAAACCAAATGGATGACACGTCAATCATTTGGAGCATTCTTCGGCTGCGTACGGTCACGCACCCTCTGACAGTTGACGTGTCATGTAAATGCTCCCTAGTGTGCGGCTCGAAGGAAGTGTTCAGCTGCGCGGGAGAGTTGAGGGTTCATGTCCGACAACGAGAAGATCATCAGGGACGCCTACCAGGTGGCGGAGGTCCAGGACATCCCCGGGTGGATCGCCGGCTTCACCGAGGACGGCACCTTTACGGACCAGTCCGTCGGCATCACCTACCGCGGCCAGGAGGTCGGCGACCCCGTGGTGAACTACGCCACGGCCTTCCCCGACATGCACCGCGAGCTGTACGACGTCTACGTACAGGGCGACATCGTCATCGTGGAGCTGTCCCTGAACGGCACGCACAACGGGCCCCTGAACACGCCGATGGGGGTCATCCCGCCCACCGGCAAGACCATCAAGGTGCCGTGCTGCGACGTGTTCCGGCTGCGTGACGGCAAGATCGAGTCGTTCAACTGCTACCCGTCGGGCACCGTCCTGTTCGGCCAGCTGGGCGTGCTGAACAACCTGGAGGCCGCCGCCGCCCAGTGACCCGTCCGGGGCGGTCCGACGGCCGGCGTCAAGGCCCGCGCCGTCCGCCCCGAACACGTCGGCGGTGCGGTTCGGCAACGGAGCGGTGGCAGGTACGACGTCACACCTGCCACCGCTCCGGCGTGTCCGGCCACACTTTCGCCGCCCCGCCGCCCCGCCGCCCCATCGCCCCGCCGCCCCGCTGCTCCAGCCACCCGCCACCCCGGATGGATGACGCATCACCCAGTTAGTTGACACGTCACCTTTCCAGGTCTACGGTGATTGAAGATTGAACGGAACGGTGGCCCGGCCCCAGCCGACCACCCCAGCAAGGAGAAGACCATGGGACAGCTCGACGGCAAGACAGCAGTCGTCACCGGCGGCACCAGCGGCATCGGACTCGCCACAGCCCGCCGCTTCCGCGAAGAAGGCGCCCGCGTCTACATCACCGGCCGCAACAAGGACACCCTCGACAAGGCCATCACCGAGATCGGCGGCAACGTCACCGGTATCCAGGCCGACAGCGCCGACCTCGCCAGCCTCGACCGCCTCTACACCACCATCGCCGACGCCGGACACCACATCGACATCCTCTTCGCCAACGCCGGCGGCGGCACCTTCGCCACCCTCGAACAGGTCACCGAAGAACACTTCGACACCACCTTCGACACCAACGTCAAGGGCACCCTCTTCACCGTCCAAAAGGCACTGCCCCTCCTCAACGACGGCGCCTCCGTCATCCTCACCGGCTCCACCGCCGCCAGCGTCGGCAACGAAGCCTTCGGTGTCTACGGCGCCTCCAAGGCCGCCATCCGCTCCTTCGCCCGCACCTGGGCCAACGAACTGCGCACCCGCACCATCCGTGTCAACACCATCGCCCCCGGCCCCATCACCACCCCCGGCCTCAACGGACTCGCCCCCAACGACGAGCAGGCCGCGCAGTTGCGCGACACCCTCGCCGCCGGCGTGCCCCTCGGCCGCATGGGCCAGCCCGAAGAAGTCGCCAACCTCGCCCTCTTCCTCGCCACCGACCAGTCCAGCTACATCACCGGCACCGAAATCTTCGTCGACGGCGGCGCCAACCAGGTCTGACCACCACAAACGCACTCACCGCCGTACAGGAGGAACACCGCCATGCACATCGGCACCACAGGCATCTGGAGTCCGGAACTGCGCCTGCACGGCGACAGCGGAGAGATCGCCGACGCCGCGGCCGAGCTCGATTCCCACGGCTGGGGAGCCCTGTGGATCCCCGGTCTCGGCGGGGGTGACATCCTCGGCGACACCGAACGGCTTCTGGCCGCCACCAGGAACACCACGGTCGCGACCGGCGTGCTGAGCATCTGGCGCCACCCCGCCGAGGAGATGGCCGCCGGGCACGCCCGGCTCCGCAAGGAGTACGGCCACCGCGTCCTCCTCGGCCTCGGCGTCAGCGACGCCGCCGCCGCCCGGCACGCCGGCGGGACGTACCGTCCCCTGGCCGCCCTCGGCACCTACCTCGACCGTCTCGACCAAGCCCCCGAGCCGGTACCCGCCGACGAGCGACTCGTAGCCGCCATGGGCCCCAAGCTCACCGAACTCGCCGCCCGTCGCAGCGCCGGCACGCATCCCTTCCTCGTCACCCCCGACTTCACCGCCGGCGCACGGGCCATCCTGGGGCCCGGCCCCCTCCTCGCGCCCTACCAGGCCGTCGTCGTCGACCCCCGTCCCGACAGCGCCCGGGCCACCGCGCGGGGCTTCCTCGCCCCCTTCATCGGTATGGGGCACTACGCGAAGAGTCTGCTGCGCCAGGGCTTCTCGGAGGAGGACCTCGCGGGCGGCGGCAGCGACCGCCTCATCGACTCCGTCGTCGCCTGGGGCAGCGTCGACGCCGTCGACGAGCGCGTCAAGGCCCACCTCGACGCGGGCGCCACCCACGTCGCCCTCCACGCCATCAGCGCCGACCCGGGACTGCCGCGGACACAGTGGCGGGAGCTCGCACCCCTGGCCCGCTGACGGGATGCCGATGCGGTGCGCCGCGAAAGGTGACTGAAGCGTCAACCTTTTCCTATGCTGGTCCCATGACTGAAGAACCCCGTTGGCTCTCCCCTGACGAGGGACGGGCATGGCGCGGCCTCCTGCGCATGCACGATCTTCTGGTCAATCAAGCGGGCCGGTCCATGCAAAGCGAGTTCGGGCTGTCCGCGACCGACTACACCGTGCTCGCCGAGCTCACCCGCGCCCCGAACGACCGCCTGCGCGTGATGGAGCTCGCCAAGGTACTGGGGTGGGAGAAGAGCAGGGTGTCGCACCACCTGTCGCGCATGGTCAAGCGCGGTCTCCTCACGCGTGAGGACTGCGCCGACGACGGGCGGGGGGCCTACGTCGCGGTCACCGCGGCCGGCCGCGCGGCCATAGAAGCAGCCGCACCACGGCACGTAGAAGACGTCCGCCGCCTGTTCCTCGACCACCTCACACCCGGCCAGGTCGTTCTGCTGGCGGAGATCACCGACACGGTCATCGAGAAGATCAGCCCGCAATAGCGCCGGGCACGGGGTGTACGAGAAACCGCGCACGGCCTCGTACCCGGTGCTCCGCGCACACGCGGAATGAACCGGGCCCCTCATCGTTGAAGGAAACATGAAAAAGATCGGGTTCCTGTCCTTCGGGCACTGGACGCCGTCACCGCACTCCCGGACCCGCTCCGCGTCGGACTCCCTGCTCCAGGCGATCGACCTCGCGGTCGCGGCGGAGGAGCTGGGAGCCGACGGCGCCTACTTCCGGGTCCACCACTTCGCACGGCAGCACGCCTCCCCCTTCCCGCTGCTCGCGGCCATCGGCGCACGCACCACCCGGATCGAGATCGGCACGGGTGTGATCGACATGCGCTACGAGAACCCCTTGTACATGGCCGAGGACGCCGGGGCCGCGGATCTCATCTCCGGAGGCCGGCTGCAACTGGGCATCAGCCGGGGGTCTCCGGAGCAGGTGATCGACGGCTGGCGGTACTTCGGCTACCGGCCGCCGGAGGGTGGCACCGACGCCGACATGGCACGCGCGCACACGGAGACCCTGCTCGACGTGCTCAAGGGCGAGGGCATAGCGGAGCCCAACCCCAGTCCCATGTTCGCCAACCCGCCGGGGCTGCTGCGCGTGGAGCCGCACTCCGAGGGCCTGCGCGACCGCATCTGGTGGGGGTCCGGCTCCAACGCGACCGCGGTGTGGGCCGCCGAGCTGGGGATGAACCTCCAGAGCTCGACGCTCAAGGACGACGAGAGCGGCGAACCGCTGCACGTCCAGCAGCGCAAGCAGATCGAGGCGTACCGGGAGGCGTGGCAGGCGGCGGGCCACACCCGCGAGCCACGGGTGTCGGTCAGCCGCAGCATCTTCGCACTCGTCGACGACCGGGACCGCGCCTACTTCGGCCAGGAGCGCGCCTCGACGGACCAGATCGGCTACATCGACCCCGACACCCGCAGCATCTTCGGCCGGTCCTACGCCGCCGAGCCCGACGTACTCGTCAAACAGCTCGCACAGGACGAGGCCGTCGCCGCCGCCGACACCCTGCTGCTCACCGTGCCCAACCAGCTCGGTGTCGAGTACAACGCGCATGTCATCGACAGCATCCTGACCCATGTGGCACCGGAGCTCGGCTGGCGCTGACACCCGAGAGGGGTGACGGGCCGGCACCGGGTCACCGGTCCCGGGGGCGGGTGAGCGCGTGGCCGGCCTGCCCGTCACCGCGGACCGGACGGGCAGGCCGGCCGCCGCACCGCCTCGTGCGTGTCAGGCAGTTGCCCCGTTCGATCGGCGGTCTGAGACGATTCCGTCATGTGCGCAGCCCAAAGCCCCCCGGAGGACCCCTCGCTCCGGCTGACCGTGTCGGCGCGTGAGCGCCTCCAAGCCGTCGTTTTCGACGCCAACGCCTACGGCGTAGCCCGACCGAACCTGCAACAGCTCACGAGGCTCGCCGAGCGTCTCGCCGGCATCGGCATCGAGACCTGGGTACCCGAGCCCGTGGCCTGGGAGTGGGCGGAGCACGTCTCCCGCGACTGGGAAGCCGTCAAGAACGCCGCCCGGCAGGAGCGTGACCGGATGAACCGGGCCGGCATCCCGGTCGCCGTGCCCACGACGCCGTACGACAGCAGAGAGGCTGTCATCGACGCGGTTCTCGGCAACTTGAGTGCGATACCGCATGTGAGGATCGTCAAGCTGACGGGCAGCAGCGCTGTCGAAGGCCTGAAGGACCAGGTCCTTCAACGCAAGCCGGCCAAGACCAAGGGCGGCACCCCGGAGAAACCCGGATCCGCGGTCAAGACGGGCGCGAGCGACAGCGCGTGGCTGCGCGATGTACTGGACCTCGCCCCGCCGGAGAGAATCCTCATCGTCGGCGCGGACAAGGACGTCGACGCGGCGTTCAAGGCATGGGGCAAGCCCATGCCGCTGATACGCACGCTGGACAAGCTGCGGGCGACCCTGTTCGACGTCACCGTGGACGACGGACATGCGCAAGCGGCCATCGCTCGCCACCTCGTGAGCCGGCTTCCCGCAGACACCTTCGACAGCGACGGCACGGGTTTCGACATCGGCCACATCACGGGGTTGGAATCCGCGATCACCCACAGCACCGACGGTGACGGCAGCAGCCTCAGCGTCTACGGAGCCAGTGTGACGCGCCTGTTGGCCCTCGCCGGAGTGGGTGAGGTGAGCATCGCGGACGACGTGTCCGACGACTCCGCTCGGAAGGAGCCGGCCCACACGCCGCGCCCCGGCGACCTCGGATCCGCCGATCATGTGACCGCCTACGCCACGGCCTACTTCCTGGCGGAGGGCGAAGCGACGGTACAGACGCTGTTCAACGGCGGTGATCCGGAAGTGTCGGTCCTCCACTACGACAACATCCTGGTCCGGGCCGAACTCAGCTTCCACTTCACGGACGGGTTGATCACCGCTGTGGAAGCCGAGGCCGAGGCGGAGGCCACGCTTGTCAGGAGCGCCTATGACGACGACAGCGACGCCCTTCACCGGCTGGACGAGGCGCTCACCTGGGTGCCGGGCCTCGAACTCCGAGTGGCGCCCCTCCTCGGCTCGGACTCCTCGGAACTCTCCGCCCGGATCCAAGGCGTCCCCACTCGGGTCAGTACCACGCTGACTCCCAGGGACGGCGCCTGGGAGCTGGAGCTGGCCATCGAGCACGACGGAACCGACGACAGCCTCGACCTGCTGGAGGTGAGCTGCGACTACGACCCGGGGTCCTGGTGGGGCGGCTACCACGACGGCGTCCAAGGGCCTGACGCGTACCAGGTGGGGGTTTCAGGACCCGATGTCATGGGGTCCCACGGCCTCTGGACTGTTCCCGCATGGATCATCAGCAAGATCGACTGGGAGGCCTGAGCGGCTCCTGCCGTCGGTTGACGCGCGCCTGCGACTTCACCGCGTTCCCCCACGGGGCCAGGGCCCTGCCGGAAGCGTGGCTGAGTCGGTCGAGCGGCCCCTCGGCCGGCTGCTACGACACAGACCGGATCGCGGAGATGTCGAACTGCAGTCGGACCTTCTCGCTCACCATGGCGCCGCCGGTCTTGAGGCGCTGGTTGTAGGCCAGACCCCATTCGGTGCGGTCGATGGTGGTGGTGCCGTCGAAGCCTGCTCGCTCGTAGCCGAACGGATCCAGGACCGACCCGAGGTAGTCGAGTTGCAGGTGGACGGGCCGGGTGACGTCGCGGATGGTCAGGTCCCCGGTCATGCGGAAGGTCCCCCCGCCTTCGTGGCTGGTGGAGGTGGAGCGGAAGGTCATCTCCGGGTAGCGACGCGCGTCGAAGAAGTCGGGGCCGATGATGTGCGCGTCCCTCTGCTCCACGCCCGTGTCGACGCTGGCGACCCGGACGACGAGCTCGGCCCGCGACTCGGAGGGCCGGGCTCCGTCGAAGTACAACGTGCTGTCGTAGTCGGTGAAAGCCCCCCGGACCGTGGTCACCATGGCATGCCTGACGGAGAATCCGACGCGGCTGTGGGAGCGGTCGATGGTCCACGGCCCGGTCAGTGCCTGGAATGCCGGGTCGAGCGGGACACTTCGGGGTGCGTCCGCCGGGTCGGAGGTGTCGGTGCCGACAGCCGTGGCCGGGTCGATGACAGCGCTCTGGCGGCGACTGAAGATTCCCATGTTTCGTGAGCCCTTTCCATCAGACCGCTCCGTGCTATCACGGCTTCGCCGGCACTGCCCGGCGAGATGGGTGGTCTCGTCCGGTCTCCATGCGGTCCCCTGCAAAGCTGTACAAGATCAGCAAGTTGTGGGGGTGCGCTGCCGGACGGGCCGCGTCAGCACACCGTGAACCACTGGGAGGGCTCTGCCGGACCGCGGTCCGCGTCGTGCGTCTCCCCGTGCGCCCTACTTCGGCGGCGTGGGCGTGTCGTGGGTGTGGTACATCGCCTGTACGTCCAGCTCCAGTTGGACGGTCGGGCCGACGACGGCGATGCCACGGGCCAGCATGGAGCGCCAGTTGAGCGTGAAGTCCTCCCGGTGGAGCTCCGCCTTCGCGAGGGCCGCGCAGCGCAGTTCCTGCTCGTAGCCTCCGTTGACCGTCCCGAGGTAGGTCGTGTCGAGTCCGACGGAGCGGCTGGTGCCGTGCATGGTGAGCGTGCCGTGCAGGGTCCACTTGGAGCCGCCGCGGTAGGCGAACCGGGTGCTGGTGAAGTCGATGTAGGGGAAGCGCTCGACGTCCAGGAAATCGGCGGAACGCAGGTGATTGTCACGCGTGTTGTTGCCGGTGGAGATGCTGGAGGCGTCAATGCGCACCGAAACGTGTGAGTCGGCCATGTTCGGTGCGACACGGATGCCGCCCTCGAAACGGGTGAACCGCCCGTGGACATGGGCCATGCCCACGTGCTTGGCGATGAACCGGATCGCGGTGTGCGGAGGGTCGAACAGCCAGGTTCCGGCTGTCGGGAGTTCCAGCTGCCGGGCGGGTTCGAGCGCGATGTGCCTCGGGGGCAGCGCCACCCCGGGGGCTATGTCCAGTTCCTCGCGGGCGGGTGAGAGACCCTCGGCCGCGGTCAGCACGCTGTAGGAGCCCGGTGCCAGTGTCGCCATGAAATACCCGTGGGGGTCCGTGGTGCCCCGCGTGGCCACCCGGTGGCTGTCGCGCGCGGTCACCGTGACCTCGGCTCCGCCCATGGGCTGCCCCGTGGGATCCACGACCATGAGGCCGAACGCCCCGGCACCGGGCGGCAGGGGGACCGAGAGGCTCGGCACGACACCGGAGCCGCCGCGGGAATGCCGGCGTCGGAGCAACCTGAGAGCCATTGAGTTCACCTTTCTCCACATGCGTTGCCGTCACACGGCCCGCTCAGCTGCTTGCGTTCGCGGTCGCCAAGAATCGCGCGCGGCAGAAGGACGGACGCGAAGCGAACGGTTCATTGGCGATCATAGAGCCGTCCGTGCACAGGCTCCTGGCCGCAGAATCGAGGCTGCTCAACCCTCTGCGGGTGGATGCGGGGTCGTCAAACAGCGCTCCGACCGGCCATATCGCGGCCCTCGGCTTCATCTCTTTGCGGCAAAGCTGTGGTGAAAGGCACAGAAGGGAAACGCGATGTTCACAAGCAGTCTGCGGTTTCACCACGGACCCGACACGAGGGACAGGCAGCCCGCCCCCGGCGTCACCTCCTCCCCGGCTCCGTACTGACGTCTCCGGCCTGCCGGTCCCCGCGGGTGGGAAGCCTGCTGGTGTACACGTCCGTACGGTTCTGCGGTGTGCCGGAGTGGGTCTCGGTGAGCACCGCCCGCACTCCCTTGCCGTCCGCCACCAGGCCCTGGTAGTCGCCGAGGAAGTAGCCCCCGGCGAACGGCGCCTGGAGCCAGTCGAAGATCCGCGAGATCCGTCGTTCGGTGCGGAGCTTGGGGTTTCCGTGCCGGAGCGTGGCCAGCTGGTAGGCGGTGGGCAGGGTGGTGGCGTTGCCGGGCTTGAGGAAGCGCAGGTCGTAGTAGGTGAGCGCGACCGTGCCCCGCTCGGTGACCGCGATCGACGGCGAGAAGGCCGGAACGCCCTCAGGGCTGATCAGCGCCGGGGTCCCCCAGGTGCGTCCGCCGTCGGTGGACCGCACGAGCTGGACGGAGTCGAACTTCCCACCGGAGAAGTCCGAGCCCTCGTAGGCCATGTACAGCGTGCCTGTCCCGGGGTCGACGGCCGGGCTCGGCAAGGTGGAGGCGGCGCGCAGCGGTTTGGCGGGGTCGTTCGGGTCGACCTCCGGCACGGAGGTGTCCCGCGCCACGGTGACCGGGGCGCTCCAGGTGTGTCCGGCGTCGGTCGAGGTGACCACCTGGTAGCGGGCTTTGACGACCGTGCTCAGGTCGTCGGCGTAGGTGATCCGGTCGAAGAAGTCGTACAGGGTGCCGGTGCGCGGGTCGACGACGATCAGATGGCCGATGGTCTGGGTGTTGGGCACGCTGCTGGTGGCGACGAACGGCCGGGCCTTGCTCCAGGTGCGACCGCCGTCGCGGGTGAGGGAGATGTAGCCGGGACCGTCGAGGGAGCCGGGGCCGGGTGGGTCGTTGTCGAGGCGGTTCCAGACCTGGTAGGCGGTGCCCTTGCGGATCGGGTCGGCGGTGAGTGAGGGCTTGTCGTTGAAGAACGGCTGCTCGTCGACGTGCGTGGTGGTGAGGTGGTGCCACGTGCGTCCGCCGTCGCGGGAGGTGGCTGCCAGGAGGGCGCTGCGCGTGCTCTTCGTGAAGTCGACGCCCTCCCCGCCGGCGTAGACCGTGCCGTCCGGTCCGGTGCTCACCCAGGGGTCGGTGGCCCGTTCGTAGTCCGCGCCGCCGGGGGCGCACAGGCTGAACGGCAGTGTGCTCCGGTGGAAGGTGTGGCCGTCCGTGGTCCAGCCGGCCGCCAGGCCACGGGCGCCGCCGTCGTTCCAGCGGTCCTGCTGGAACACGGTGACCACGCGCTTGGAGTCGCGCGGATCGACGGACAGGTACGGCTCCACCTCGGTGGCCGGGTAGACGATGCTGTCGGGGGACCTCGCTCCGATGGTGCACTTCGCGTACGGGTCGCCGTGGGACACCTTGACCAGTGGTGTGCCGTCGGGGTTCCGGTCTGCCGCGGCGGGAGTCGTGCCGGTGACCGCGACGAGCAGGAGCGTGGCGGTGGTGACGGCGGTCAGGGGCAGGACGACGCGCATGCGGGACCTCCTCCGGGCCTGTCGGCCGGGTACGGGACCGCCGTCATCGGGGCGGCCTGGGGCACGGAGGCGTACCGGAACGCGAGGGTGGGCGACTCCGCTTGGTCCTCTTCGGCGTCGCAGCCGGTGCCCTTGATGGGCCGAACGGCGGAGTCGTTCCCGGGGTCGTCGAGGAGCACGGCGGAGCCGACCGGCGGGTGCACCGTGCCGGTCGGCTCCTTGTCGTGCCTTACGGCGCCGTCTCGTGGGTCCCCGGAGAGGGCCGCGTCGGCGATGGCGGCGGGGTCGGCCTTGGCTCAGACGGGGTGGGTGGAGCGGGGTGACCTCCCGGAGCCGGCTGGACTGTTCGTTCTGCAAACGGTCTGTCCGCCGGCGGCCGTGCAGTCGTCTCGGGAGATGTTCCGGAACGAGGCGGCCCCGGCGCTGTCAGCGCCGACGGCGCTCACGCCGGCAAGGGGCGGCGCCTACTCGGCATCGGCGCTCCGTCTGAGGCCCGCGAGGCAAGGCCGGGCGCCGCCCGGGGCGGTGACGCCCGGGGCCGGGCAGACATGACGTCACCGACCTCCACCGGCCGCGTCGGTACGGCGCGTGCGCGTCGGCAGGAGCGGGGCGACGTCGATGTCCGTGGCGTCGAGACGGCCCGCCAGGGCCGTGTTGGGTCCGGGCAGGCCGGGGCGTGAGGAGGAGACGGCCGTACCTGCCTCCTACCGGTGCCTCCTGCCGGTGCCGGCGAGCGGCTGCCGAGCGCGGTTCCTCTAACGCGGTTCGTGGGCCGCCGCCCGGCAGGCACCGGTCGCGGCGCCGCCCGCCACTCCTGCCCCGGTCAGCCCGGTCACACAGCCCTGGAGGTCTCCGACCACGCCACGGCCGCAAGCCGCTGTGACGGAGTCGGAAGCGGTGGCACCGGCCAGTTCGGCCATCCGTGTGCAGGCGGGAATGTCCGCCCGGACCGCGGGAGCGGCGAGGACCGCACCGCCGAGGGTGAGGGTCAGGCCGGTGAGGGCACCGGCGATACGGGTCGACGTGCGCATGGGACGCACCTGCCTTCCGGGTTGGTCGCGCGGCCCTGCCCCCGGCGGGCCGGAGCCACGCGGTGAGGCCGCCTGCCGACGCTCGGTGAGCGGTGCCCCGGCCCGCGGGCCCACAGACTGACCGCACGATGCCGCGCCGCGTCCAGTGAGCCGCACCGGGACATGGTCGCCAGGCCGAAGGAGAGGGCCCCGGACCGGATGAGACGCACTCGGACCTCCTCTCGCGGGCCCCTCACTCCAGCGTCGCATCCTCTCCCCCGCCCGTCCTGGGCACCCGGGGGGCTGCCGCGCTGAGCAACTGCTATTGCGCGGAGCGCGGGGGCAGGCCCGTCCGGCCGGCCAAGGGATCGGACGGCCCGGCTGTCGCGCTTCGCCTCTCCCCTCCGGTCTCCTTGGTCCTGGTCGGAGTTCCGTCCGGGGCGAACGCGTGGTGGAAGGTGAAGGCGTGCGGCGCGGAGCCGTGGTCGTGGAGGTGTTCCAGCCTGCAAACCCCGTCCTGCCAGGTGGGTACCACGCCCTCGGAGACCCACCAGATCACGTGATTCGGGTGCCCTGTCCTCTCGAACCAGTCGTAACGCCTGTTCAGCGCCGCACGGTGCAGACCGGTGTAGACGGCGTCGAAGGCGGGGCGCAGGTCGGTCCAGAGTGACAGGGTCGCGGCCAGGGCGGTGGTTTCCGCCGTACGGCCCTTGCCGTACCAAGTCGGTACGGCGAACTCTCCCCATGCTCCCCAGTCCGCCTCGAAGAGCACGCCCCGGTCACCCTCTGCCGCTTCGGCACGCGCGAGGTACCCGGGGTGCTGACTGATCTTCCGGTAGACGGCCTCACCAGTGTCGTAGAACTCGCGCGTGAGAGGTGCGGGATCGGCGAGAGGTGACTTCAGGACGCCGAATGTGTACAGCGCAAGATGGGGCACGTGTCTCTCCCTGGTCGGGGTGCCTGGTGTGGACCCGGTTCGGTGGCTTGCGCAGGGGGCGGGTAGCCGTGGGGCGTGACCCCGAGGACCAACGGGCTGCGAAGGCTCGGACCCGGTACCTGACCTCGGTGACAAGCACGCCTCATGCGCCGGTAGTTCCGTCGATCTGCTCGCGGATGAGGTCGGCGTGGCCGTTGTGACGTGCGTACTCCTCGATCATGTGCACCATGATCCAGCGCAGGGAGACTCCCTGGTCTCCGACGTGGCCCGCTTCCTGTTCGGGCAGGCGGCCGGAGTCGTCCAGCGAGGCTTCAGCGATCAGCTCACGGCTTCGGGCGACCTCGGCCTGCCAGGCAGCCAGCGCCTCGTCGAGCCCCCGTTCCGGCTGGAGGGTGAAGCCGTCGAGGTTGCTCTCCCCGAAGACCGGCGGCACGTCCTGGCCCGCGAATACCCGCTGGAACCAGTTGCGCTCCACTTCAGCCATGTGCTGAACGAGGCCGAGCAGCGTCATCGACGAGGGTGACGCCGCCGCGAGCCGTAGTTGATCGTCTTCGAGGCCCGAACACTTCAGGGCGAGAGTCGCGCGGTGGAAGTCCAACCACGCTTCCAGCATGGCGCGCTCGCCGGCGTGCGCGGGTGGGACGGGCCGTCCATCCGGAGTCGTCTGCATGCGCACACCCTGGCAGCGGCGGCCTTGGCCCACGACTGTCTTCACTGTCGACGAACAAGCGTTTCGCGCGGGTTCGCGGATACGTGCCTCGCCATTCCGCTCGCCAGGAGAGGGTGCGGAGCGGACCCGGGGTCACGCACTGCACGTCGGCGCGTCCGCGCACCCGGTCATCGGCACAGCGGGCGCGCCACGGCCGCCGTGCCGGTCAGCACGTCGTCGGCCGGGCTGCGGCCACGGCGGACGTAGCGGTCGGCGTAGGCCGCGACGGCGTCCCTGACCCTGGTGCTCGCCCCCAGCCGGGGCAGGGCGTCCAGTGCCGCGGCGAAGCAGGTCACGGCGGCACGCTTCAGGTCCGGGTCGGCGAGCCCGTGGCGCGCCGCGTCCCTCCACAGGGGATTGTGCGGCGCCGGGGCCCCGGCGGCCCGCTCGGCCAGGGGCCCCACCGCCCTGTTCGCGATCGTGGCGGCGCCCGGGTCGTCGAACAGGGCCGTGACCACCGCGAGCGGCACGATCCATCCGTCGTCGCCGGGCTGCGCGTCGATCATGCGCAGTTCCAGGTGTCCCCGTGGTCTGACGGGCGGAAACAGCGTGGTGATGTGGTAGTCCAGGTCCGCGTGGGTCGGGGGGCGCATGGTGCGCGAGCGGGTCCATTCGCGGAAGCTCAGTCCGTCCGGAACCTCCCAGGGGCCGCCGTCGCGCCGTACGCACATCACGGGTGCGTCGAGGACCCGCCGGACCCAGGCACGGCGCGGGTCGTGGGCCAGGGAGGGGCCGCCGGACCGCCCCGGGTCGAGTTCGGTCCACATCAGCTGCCGCGTCGACAGCCAGCCCGTGGACCGTCCTTCGGCCATGGGCGAGTTCGCGAACGCCGCGACCAGGACCGCGCCCAGGTGGTGTGCCAGCCACCAGCGGCGGGCGAATCCCATGACGCCGGGTTCCTCGTGTCCGGCGTCGAGGCACACCTGCACGGAGGCCGAGGTGCACATCAGGGCTCGCCCGGCCGGGCCCGTGCGGTCGAGGCAGGACTCCATGGCGTCGTAGCGGGGTTCCCGCAGGAACCGGCGAGGCGGACTCCAGGGGTCCACGCCCATGCCGACCAGTGTCAGGCCGTGTGCGTGCAGCGCGGTGCGCACGGCCTCCAGGTCGGCCGAGACTTCCGAGACGCATTCGGTCAGCGAGGGGGCGGGCCGGGAGCTCAGCTCCACCTGACCGCCGGGCTCGACGCTCAGACCGGACGCCAGCGGCAGAGTCCGCAGGACGGCGTGGACCGCTTCCAGCCGTTCCCGGGCCACCGGGTCGTGCGGCGCACGCGCCTGGTGGACGAGCCATTCCACCTCGACCCCGACGCTGCGCGGCGGGCCGGTCCTGAAGCAGGTTCCCTCGATCAGCGCCTCCGCCTCCTGTTCGGTGACGGCGGGGCCATCGATGCCGCACTCCGGTGAAACGACCATCCGGGAGCCTCCTGAGCCGCCTCAGGGCCGTCGGGGATCCGACGTCCGGTGCGCGTACCGCTGCGCCTGCTGCAAGAGTCCGCTGTCAGGCCCTGCCATGACAAGGGCGCGCTTCAGGACACGTGGGGGTTCGGTGACCCGCAACGGACGGCTCGGACAGCGCCGGGCCGGTCTCGGCGCCTCCTTCGTGGATCGCTTCGCGGACGGCAGGCTCGCCGAGGTTCTGTGGTCGGCGCGCTTTCGGCCGTCGGCCCGGACCGCCGTGTCCGTCGGGACGGACGGACACGGCGGTCCGGTGCCGTCATGCGTGCGGTCGCTCCGTGAGCGCCCCGGTGAAGTGTGTGACGGGGCGCTCCTGGCGTTCGCCGTCGACGGTGATGTCGACGGCCTCGTCGTAGAAGGCGAGGAGTCCCTTGACCGGGCCGACCGCGGGCAGCGGGTCCGGGTAGCTCCAGACGATGTTCGCGGGGACGTCCGACTCGCCGCGCCAGGACCAGTACTCCGCTGTGCCCTTGTAGGGGCAGGCGGTGTGGTGGTCGGTGGGTTCGAACAGATCGAGGCGGACGTCCTCGCGCGGGATGTAGTAGCGCGTGGGCAGGCCGGTCTCGAACAACAGCACCGGGCGGTGGGTGTCCGCGACGACCGTGCCGTCGATCTCGACCACGAGGTGGCGGCTGCTCGGGAGGGCGTCCACGCGTTTGTGCGGGTCGCGGGGGTGGACGAAGATCTCTTCCTCCTCCTCGTACCAGTGGTCGAGGCCCCGGCCGGTACGCCGGAACCATGCGAAGGCGATGTGGTCGGCGAGGTCGGCGGCCGGGAAGGTCCAGGCGGCGTTCTCCAGCAGTTCGCCGTCGACGTCGAGGTCGTAGAAGATCCGCGAGCCGGTGTGCGTGCCCGTCGGGGGGTTCCTCGCGGGGCGGAGCAGGTCCTCGCGGACCTCGGCGCGCGGGAAGGCGTACAGCGGGACGGGGACACCCGGCTCCCAGACCAGGACGGGGTGCCGGCTGTCGACGACCGTCACCTCGCCTTTGCGGCCGCGTACCCAGCGCTCGCTGGGTTCCCACAGGAGGCCTTCCGGGGTGCTCCGCACGGCTGGTGCGGTGGGGAAGGTGGTCATGAGCGGTCCTCCTCCGGCCGCCGGCTCACGCGGTGACGTCGGCGACGTAGGGACGGTACTCGTGCCGGGCCGCCCGTTGCCCGGGGCCGCCGAACACGCGCAGGTACTCCTCGACGGTACCGCCGGCCCGCTCCCAGCCCCCTACCCATGCGGCCGGACGCCCTCCAGGTGTTCACCGGCACGCTGCTGCCCAAGCCGAAGCGTTCGAGCTCCAGGCGTCCGAAGTCGTCGGGCCGCGGTAGGGGTGTCCCGTGGGGCTGGCCAGTCGTTCCTTGGGGCACAGCTAGCTGGCCGGGTGACGGTGCGCCGGGCAGCGTGTCGACGAGGACGAGGCGTCCGGCGCTGTGCGGGAACTTCGCCTTCAGCGCGATGGCGGTCAGCGCGCCGAACCCGCTACCCACGACGGGCACGCCACCCGGGGGGGAAGGAGCGGAGCGTCTCCTCCGGCGTGGCGGCCAGCCGCGGGCCGTCTCCGAGGAACGACACGGGAGTTGCTCGCAACGCAGTCAGCAGTCACCGGCGCACACACGGCCCGAAGGGATTTCCGGCGGTACGCCTGACACCGCTCACTCCTCTCACTCGTCCCACTCTTCTCACTCGTCCATTGACGAGTTGCTGGTGCGCGCCCGCACCCGCCTGCGACGGCCGGCGCCGGCGGACGCGGGCCGCGAACTCGCGGGCGGGAGTGGAGCTGTGCTCGGGGCCGGACGAGTGGGCGGGCAGCCGCAGCCGTTCCGTCGACCTGCGCATCCACCGCATCCGCCGCGAAGTCGGCCCGCGGGCCGCGGCCCTCCTGACGGCGGAACGAGGCGTCGGCTTCCGTCTGCGCGCGACTGCGACACCGGCCGAGAGCGGCTGACGGCACGGGTCCCGGCCGCAGGCCCCGCCCTGTGGACGCGCTGGAGGTGTGGAGCACCCTCCGGGGCTCGCAGTCACACGGTGCCGGGCGGGATAAGCGTGGCCTGGTGGTAGTACATCTGCCAGGGCGCGTCCGCACCTTGCTTGCGCCAGAGCGAACTGCGCCGTGCCCGGTTCCCCTTCAGCGTGGTCTCGTAGGTGAGGTGGACCAGTCCGGGGGCCAGCAGGACACCAGTGCTCATGCGGGCATCTTCGCCCAGGTGGCCGGGCGCATCGCAACCGAGTTGCCACGCGGAGCGCAGCCCGGCTTCAGGGCCGGCCGGCCACACCTATCCCTCGCCCGCGTTCGTGGGCTGCGTGAATGCCGCAGGCTCCTGCAACCACCCCCGGCGGGCGGCCTGGACCGCGGCCTGGAAGCGGGTGGTGGCGCCCAGTTCGGTCATCAGATGGCGGATGCGGCGCTGGGTGGTGCGCTGGCTCCAGCCCTGGGCGCGGGCGATCGCCGCGTCCGTGCAGCCTGCGGCGAGCAGCTTGACGAGGGCGAGGTGGTCGGGATGGCCGGAGGCGGCGGGCGGGGCCGTGGTCGGTGCGGGGGCCTGGAGGGGGGATCCGCGGTCCCACTCCGCTTCGAAGAGTGCTTCCAACGCGGTCAGCATCGGTGAGCGGTGGACCAGGTACGCGGCGAGGTGTCCGCCCGGGGCGAGGCTGAAGGGGAGGACCGCCTGCGCGTCGTCGACGATCACGAGTTTGATCGGCAGCTGTGGTCGCACGCGGGCCTGTTCGCCGGTGCGTATGCTCGGCAGGATGTCGTCCCGGAGGCGGCCCGGCCAGGCGACCGCACCCTGGTCGTAGAGCACGCGGTGGGTGACGCCCGAACGCTGTCTGCGGCGCTGGTCGTCCAGATTGCTGCCGGGGCGGTCCACGTACGGCGGGCGGTCGAAGGTGCGGATCTGGCGGCGGGCGCCGGCGGTGATCCGGTGGACGGCGGCGCTGATGTCGTCACGGCCACGGAGCACTTCCACCGCGATGTCCGGGTCGGCGATCCGCAGGGCCTCGCGGTGTCTGTCGGTCAGTTGGCGCACCAACGCCCGAGCCGTGTCCAGTTGCCGTTCGCGTTCCTTGATCAGTTCCGTGACCGCGACATCGGGGGCGGTGGCGGTGAAGCGTGGGGGGCGGCCTGTCGATCTGGTCGCGAGGCCCGCTTTCACCAGGACGGACAGCAGCCGCCCCGCCGCGCTCGTACTCGTCCCGCAGGCGCTCGCCACCTCGGAGGCGGTGCTGTGGGGCAGACCGATCAGCGCCGTGTAGACACGTTGTGCTTCATCGCCGAGTCCGACGACGTCAAGTTCCATTTCTCCTCCGGTCGTCCGGCCCGTCGACCACCGATAGGCGGGATGGGGCCACATCGCCAACCATGCGCCCTCGTGTGCGCATTCCCGTCCTCGCCGCACGAAAAGGGGCGTCGTGCCGCCGTGACGTGGGGTCGGCGTCCTGGTCGACATGTGTGCGCACCGGCGTCGGGCCCCACGGCCCGACCGCCGTTGTGAACGGAGGCCGGCGCTGCGCCGTCCAGGACCCGGCCCGTACGCGGCACCTGTTTCGGCCTGCCGACACGAACGGGAGGAGGGCTTCCGCGTCTCGACGCCCCTATGGCGCGCCGGCTCGACCAGAGCCGTATACACCATCTCGGTTTCCGGCGACGTCATCTTCTGTTTCCGCTCCGCCAACTGCTGGCCGATGGCTGCCACCTGGCGCTAACCGGCCACCTCGACACCCTAGCGCCGATTCCGCATGCGTTGGCATCTTCACTCCGGTGAGGCGGCGTTGACCGTCAGATGGCTCGACGCACGTCCCCTGGAACGTGCGGTGGCGAGTGTGGCGCGCCGGTGCGTCACGTGTCTGAGGTCCCGTTGCCGAGGCCGTGGTCTCCGGCCTCCTCGTAACAGCGGCCGTCCGCACCGACAGACGGCCGAACGGAAGGACTCTTGGGTTGAACCACTCCCGTAACCGGGCCGCGTCCCCACAGGTGGCGCGCGGACCCCGACGGCGCCTGGCCGCGACCGTGGTGATCACGGCCGCGGCACTCGCGTTCTCCGCGCTGCCCGGCTCGGCCGGCGCCGCCCCCCTGTCCCACGGCCCCGACGGCGCCCGTACAACGGGAGCGCCCCGGCAGATCAAGGCGGCCCCCAGGCCGGGGTCCGGGACCGTCCACCTGTCGCCCGGACAGCGCCGGCGGCTCCTCGGCCAGGCGGCCGACGCGGCGGCGGGCACCGCCCGTGCGCTGAGCCTCGGCCCTCGGGAGAAACTGATCCCGAAGGACGTGATCCAGGACGCCGACGGCACGGTCCACACCCGCTACGAGCGCACCTATTCCGGACTGCCCGTCATCGGCGGTGACCTGATCGTCCATCAGCGGCACGGAGGAGCCCGCACCGTCACCTACGCCTCCAAGCAGAAGCTGACCCTGCCGACGACCTCGGCCAAGGTGCCGGCCGCCACGGCGAAGAAGGCGGCCCTGGGCAAGGCCATGGCGAAGGGCACCCGCAAGGCGGCCACGCACACGGCCCCCCGCAAGGTCGTCTGGATGCTGGGTGACCAGCCGAGACTGGCTTGGGAGACGGTCGTCACCGGCGTGCAGCAGGACGGCTCCCCCAGCGAACGCCACGTCGTGACGGACGCCGCGAGCGAGGCGATCCTGGAGAACGCCGAACACGTAGAGTCCGCCCAGGGCAACAGCCTCTACAGCGGGCAGGTCACGATCGGCTCCACCCGCCAGGACGACGGCACGTACGCCCTGATCGACCCCGAGCGCGGTGGCCACCGGACGCTCGACTCCAGTGTCACGTCCAACGGTGTCCTGTTCACCAACGACGTCGACGTGTGGGGCGACGGTACGGCGGCGAACCCCCAGACCGCGGCGGTGGACGCCGCGTACGGCGCACGGACCACGTGGGACTTCTACAGCGACCGCTTCGGCCGCAACGGCATAGCCGACGACGGCCGCGGCAGCACCTCCCGGGTCCACTACGAACAGCAGCCCGGGGTCCACCTCGCCAACGCCAACTGGCAGGACGGCTGCTTCTGCATGAGCTACGGCGACGGCGCGGACGGGCAGCACCCGGTGACGTCCCTGGACATAGCCGCGCACGAGATGACGCACGGCGTCACCTCCGCCACGGCCGCACTGGGCGACTACGGCGAATCACCGGCCCTCAACGAGGCGATCAGCGACATGATGGCCGCCGCCGTGGAGTTCTACGCCGACAACCCGAACGACGTGCCCGACTACACGATGGCCGAGCTGGACGATCTGCACGGTGACGGCAAGCCCATCCGGTACATGGACCTGCCCTCCAAGGCCGGCATCAGCTCCGTCGGCTACGCGCCCCTGGACTACTGGACGCCCCAGGCGAAGTCGGACGAACCGCATATGGCGGCCGGGGTGGGGGACCACTTCTTCTACCTGCTCGCCGAGGGCAGCGGGAAGAAGACCATCAACGGCGTGGCCTACGACAGCCCCACCTATGACGGGCTGCCGGTGGCGGGCATCGGGCTGACCGACGCCGCCGCCGTGGTGTACCGCGCGCTCACCGTCTACATGACCAGCACCACCGACTACGCCGGCGCCCGGACCGCGACGCTCCAGGCCGCCGCCGACCTCTACGGTTCGGGCAGCGCCTCCTACGAGGCCGTCGCCAACGCCTGGGCGGCCGTCAACGTGGGGACGGGCTTCGTCCACCACATCGCCGTGGAGCCGTTGCCGACCGAGCCGGTGGCGGTCGGCCAGCCCGTCCGCCGCCGGATCACGGCGTCCAGCAGCCGTCCCGGCGCGCTGAGCTACGCCGCCAAGTCGCTGCCCCGCGGCCTGTCGATCGACCACGCCACCGGTCTCATCACCGGTACGCCCGACAAGGCCGGCGACTACAACTCGGCCATCGTCATCACGGACGCGACCGGGGACACCCGGAACCTCTCGTTCACCTGGACCGCTCTCGAATCCGGCGGGCACTTCTTCGTCAACCCCACCACCTACGTGATCCCCCAGTGGGGCACCGTCGAGTCCCCGCTGGTCGTCCGGGGGAAGCCGGGCAGCGCGCCCAGTGACCTCAAGGTCACGGTCGATCTCGACCACGGGTTCAGCAACGCCATGGTGATCGACCTGATCGGCCCCGACGGCACCGTCCTCCCCGTCAAGCCCTGGGGACCCTGGGTGCTGACGCCCGAGTTGCACGAGACCTACACGGTCGACGCCTCGGCGCTGCCCACGGTCGGCACCTGGAAGCTGCGCGTCACCGACGGCACCCCGGGCTTCTACGACCTGGACCCGGGTCATCTCCAGCGCTGGAGCCTGGACTTCTCGGGCACCGGCCCCGCGGCCACGGCCGGCTCGCCCGCCCGGTAGGGCGCGGGGCGGCCACCGCTCGGCAACCAGGGGGTGCTCCCCTGGAGGTCCCGCGGTGGCCGCGAGCGTCGAATGAGCCGGCCGATGCTCGCGCACACCGGCACTCCTCTGGTGGTGCAGGCGCCGGGTCAGGCGACCGTGCGGCCGAGGGAAGAAGCCTGCGCGGCGCGTGGTCAGGCCGCGCCGCGCAGGCGGTCAGGGTGTCAGCTCGACCACGCGCGACCGCTCCGGCGAGGGGCGCAGGACGCCGGCCGCCGCGGCAGCCGTCGCGCAGAACAGGGCGAGGAGCAGGAAGGTGTGGTTGAGGGCCGTGAGATGGGTCGTCCAGCCGACGATCGCGGGGCCCGCGAGCATGCCGATGTAGCCGAGTCCGGCGACCCGGGACACGTTGGTGCCCGCCGCCGCGGGGTCGGCGTGTCCTGCGGCGCTGAAGAGCTGCGGGATACAGCCGGACAGGCCCAGGCCAAACAGCGCCCAGCCGGTCAGTGCCGCCCAGACCCAGGGTGAGAGGGCCGCGACCGTGATGCCGACGGCGGCCAGGGCCGAGCCGTACCGCAGGACGGCGACCGGCCCGAGCCGCGCGGATGTCCGGTCCGCCAGGAGCCTGCCGACGGTCATCGTCGCCGCGAACGTCCCGTAGGCGAAGGCGGCTGTGCTCTCGGGCGCGCCCAGGACGGTCTTGAGGTGCAGGACGCTCCAGTCGTTGGCGGCCCCCTCGCACAGCATGATCAGCAGAGCCAGCACGGCCAGGAGCCAGATCCGGGTGGGAACGGAGCGGCTCCCCGCCCCGGGCTCCCCTTCCGTACCGGTCACGGGGGCGGCCGGCTCGGCGGGCAGCAGACCACGAGCCGATACCAGGGCGGTGATGACGCCGACGCCTGCGGCGGCGCCCAGCGTCGTGGTCGTGCCCCATCCGATGTCGATGGCCGCGGCGCCGGCGAGCGCGGCCAGGACGCCGCCGACGGAGAACGTGGCGTGGAAGGCCGACATGACGGGCCGTTCGTACGCCTTCTCCACCTGCACGGCGTGCGCGTTCATGCTCACGTCGAGGGTGCCGTTGCCGAAACCGAAGGCCAGCAGGGCCGCTCCGAGGGCCCACGGCTCCTGGGCGAGACCGGGCAGCACCAGGGTCACGCTGCACAGCACCCCGGCCGCCGGAACGACGGTGCGCGTGCCGAGCCGGTCGGACAGACGCCCGCCGACCTGCATGCCGGCGAAGGCCCCTGCCCCCAGCAACACGAGGAACCCGCCCAGGGCCGCGTGACTGATGCCCACGCGTTCCTCGACGGCCGGGATCTGCACCACCCACATGCCCAGCAACGTGCCGTTGAGGACGAAGTAGACAAACGTCACGACGCGAGAGACGCGCAGCGCTCTTTTCATAGGGACACCATAACGAACGCGACGACCGTTCGTAACCCGCCGGTTCGAACGTTCGCCATGTTCGAAAGGAGTGGTGTTGAATCACGGTATGAGCACCGTGGAACGTCATCGACTGATCGCCCAGGCCGTCCAGGAGGCAGGAACGGCCACAGTCGCCGAACTGGCCGACCTGACGGGTGCCTCGGAAATGACCGTCCGCCGCGATCTGGACCACTTGGCCGCGCAGGGCGTCCTCGAACGGTTCCGCGGCGGGGCTCGCACCCTCCTGCTGCGGGGGGACGAACCCCCCTTCGCGCTGCGCACCCATGAAGCCGTCGACGCCAAACGCCGGATCGCGGCAGAGGTGGCCTCGCTCATCACCGACGGGGAGACCGTCCTGCTGGACAGCGGCACGACCTGTCTGGAAGTCGCGCGCCTGCTGCGCGGACGGCAGATCACCGTGATGCCCCTGTCCCTGCAAGCGATCGACGTCCTCGGTGACGCCCCCGAACCGACCGCGCTCCTCGTGCCCGGGGGCCGCCCTCGCGCCGGCGAAGGGGCCCTCATCGGGCCCCTCACCCTCGCCTCCCTGTCGGCGCTGCGGTTCGACACCGCCGTCCTGGGGTGCTGCGGCCTGACCGACGGCGACGGCATGACCGCCTACGACCTCGACGAAGCAGCCGTGAAGAAGGCGGTCGTCGCATCGGCACGTCGCGTCATCGCCGCCGCCGACGGCAGCAAACTCGGGCGCACCGCACACGCCTACGTCGGGCCCTCCACCTTGGTCGACGTCCTCGTCACCGACGCCACCGCGCCCGCCGACGAGACCACCGCACTGGAGAACAGCGGCATCACTGTCAAGATCGTCTGATTCCGCCGGCCGTCGCGTCCCGACCCGTGGCAGGCCCGCACTGGGCGTGCCCAGGCGATCAACGGCGCCTGTCCGTACGGGTTGTACGGACATCAGTGGGCGGTGAAGCCGCCATCGACGGGGAGCGCTGTTCCGGTGACGAAGCCGGCGCCGGGGCTGCACAGCCACAGGACGGCCGCCGCGACCTCGTCCGCTCTCCCCAGTCGGCCGATGGGCTGTTCCTTGAGGATCCCGGCCATGGCCTCGGCCTGGTTCTCGACCATGTCGGCGACCATCGGGGTGTCGATGACGCCGGGGCACACGGCGTTGATGCGGACGCCCCGGGGCGCGTACTCGACCGCGGCGCTGCGGGTCAGGCCGATGACGCCGTGCTTGGCGGCGTGGTAGGCCGCACGCTCGGGCAGCCCGACGAGCCCGCCCAGGGACGAGCAGTTGACGATGGCGCCGCTGCCCTGCTCGCGCATCTGCCGCAGTTCGTGCTTCATCGCCGCCCAGACGCCGCGCAGGTTGACGGCGTTGACCCGGTCGAAGGACTCGGCCGTCTCGTCGGCCGCGTCGGTCGGCGGCACCTGGATGCCGGCGTTGTTGAACGCCATGTCCAGGCGGCCGTACTCCGCCACCGCGCGCCGCACCGCCGCCTCCACCCGCTGTTCGTCGGTGACGTCGCAGACGACACCGATCGCCCGCCGCCCGCGGCCGGTGATCTCCTCGGCTGCGTGGTGGACGGCATCGTGGTCGAGGTCGGCCAGCACCACGGCGGCGCCGGAGTCGGCGAAGGCGCGGGCGGCGGCCAGGCCCATGCCGGAGGCGGCGCCGGTGACCAGGGCCACCTGCCCGGAGAAGTCGTAGGTGGGGTTCAAGGGTGTTCTCCCGTCAGAACAGTTGGGTGAGTGGGGGGTCAGGGCTTCAGCAGGGTTTTGACGGCGCGGCGCTCGTCCATCGCCTTGTAGCCCTCAGCGGCCTGGTCGAGCGGAAGTGTGAGGTCGAAGACCTTGCCCGGGTCGATCTCGCGGTCCCAGATCAGCTGGATCAGCTCGGGCAGGAACCGGCGCACCGGAGCGGGACCGCCGAGCAGGTGCACCTCGGCGAAGAACAGTTCCTCACCCGGAAGCTCCACCCCGTGCGCCACGCCCACGAACCCCACGTGCCCGCCGGCGCGGGTGGAGCGGATGGCCTGCATCATCGATTCCTGGGTGCCGACGGCCTCGATCACGCTGTGGGCGCCGTAGCCGCCGGTGAGCTCCTTGATCCTGGCCACGCCCTCGTCGCCGCGCTCCGCGACGATGTCGGTCGCACCGAACTCGCGGGCGAGCTTCTGCCGCGACGCGTGCCGGGACATCGCGATGATCCGCTCCGCGCCGAGCTGCTTCGCGGCCAGGACAGCGAGCAGGCCCACGGCACCGTCACCGACCACGGCCACGGTCTTGCCCGGCCCGGCCTCGGCGGCCACCGCGCCGAACCAGCCCGTTCCGAGCACATCGGAGGCGGCCAGCAGCGAGGGGATCAGGTCGTCGTCCGGCATTCCGGGGGTGGCGACGAGGGTGCCATCGGCCAACGGCACCCGCAGGTACTCCGACTGGGCCCCGCCGGCTCCGACGTACTCGGCGTGCGCGCACCGTGACTGGTAGCCGGCCTCGCAGATCTCACAGGTGTTGTCCGAGGCGAAGAACGAACCGACGACGAAGTCACCGACCGCGATGTTCCGCACCTCGTCACCGGTCTCGGTGACGACACCGACGTACTCGTGCCCCATCGGGGTCGGCCGCGTCACATCGTTGACGCCGCGGTAGTCCCACAGGTCCGACCCGCACACGCAGGTCGCCGACACACGGATGATCGCATCCGTCGGCGCGACGATCGCGGGGTTCTCGCGCTCTTCCACCCGGACGTCGCCCGGGGCATGAATGACAGCTCCACGCACTTGCAGACATTCCTCTTCACACAGATCTTCTGGGGTGCCCAGACACCGTCCCCCGCCTCGCGGGATGCCTGCCAGGCCCTGTCAGGGACCCCCACAGCAGGAACAGGCGCCCTAGCCTTGAAGGCATGGAGTTCCAGCAGGAGATCCGGGGCTTCCTCATGAGCCGCCGGGCGCGGATCACGCCCGAGCAGGCCGGGCTGCCCTTCGTCGGAGGCAACCGGCGCGTCAAAGGGCTGCGGCGCGAGGAGGTCGCGATGCTCGCCGGCCTCAGCGTCGAGTACTACACCCGCCTGGAGCGCGGCCGGCTCGGCGGCGCGTCCGAGAGCGTCCTGGACTCGATCGCCCGTGCGCTGCGACTCGACGACGACGAGCGCGCCCACCTGTTTGACCTGGCACGGGGTGTCGCGCCCGGCTCACCCCGCAAGCGTCCCGAGCCCAGCTCACCGATCACCCCGTCGGTGCAGCAGGTCCTCGACTCCATGAGCGTGCCCGCGGTGGTGCAGAACGGCCGTCTCGACCTCCTCGCGGCCAACGCCCTGGGGCGCGCCCTGTACGCCGACCTGTTCACCATGGCCGGGCAGCCGCCGAACTTCGCCCGGTACGTGTTCCTCGACCCGCGTGCCGAGGATTTCTACGCCGACCTCGACGAGGCGAAGGACCTGTTGGTCGCGGTGCTCCGCGCGACCGCCGGGCGTGACCCGCTGGACCGGAAGGTGACCGGGCTCATCGGCGAACTCTCCGCGCGCAGCACCGATTTCAGCGCCCGCTGGGCCAAGCACGACGTGCGCCGCCATGCGCGCGGACGCAAGGTCGTCCACCACCCGGTCGTCGGAGCGATGGACCTCGCGTACGACGACTTCGCGCTGCCAGGCGACCCGGACGTCTCCATCACCACCTACACCGCGGATCCCGGTACGCCCAGCGCTGATGCCCTCACCCTGCTGGCGGCCTGGGCCGATACGCGGAAGCAGTCGCGGACGGCCAACGGCGAAGCACACGGGCCCTCGACCGGGAGCGCGGTCGGCGCGTCCGAGCACCGCGACGGCGAAGACCGATAGGGCCGGCCCCTCCCCGCCGGCCGCGCACACGTCCCGCCGGGAATCCGTCCACGCGGACCACGTGACATCCCGGCGACCTGGCGGCCGGGCGGGCCCCGGCCCCTTCGCGGGGATCGGGCACCCGGGCTCGGCGGCGCCTGTCGTCGGGAGCGACGGGGAAGTGAGCGGAGAGGGCAGGATTCGAACCTGCGTGGGCCAAAGACCCGACCGGGTGGATACCCGGACCCCGATAGGCCACTACGGGGACCTCTCCTTCAAGTGCTCCGGCGGTCGAGCCGCCGTCGCGCTGTCGTTGAAAATACTGCCAGACACCTCTGACATTGACCTGACAATCCTCTGACGCCGACGATCAGGCCCCGCAGGCCCTCTGACATGGCCTGCCCCGGACGGGAGGGAGCCCCTCCCCGGGCGGGAACGCGGGAAGCCGGCGGGGCGCGGCGCGTCCGCGGTCGTGTGTCAGGCGCCGTCCGCCGGCGCCCAGACGTGGACGGACCGCCGGTCCTCGGAGACGGTGTACCAGGCGCCGTCGCCGGCCGCCCGGACGGGACCCGCGACCGGGTGGGGATAGGTGATCCCTCCGCGCAGGGTCATGCCGGCCGTGTCCACCAGCCAGTGGCGGGCCGGACCGTGGCCCCGGTCGCTCCCGGAGGTCCCGGCGACGATGGTGTGCTCGTCGGCAAAGCCCGCCTCGAAGTCCCAGTAGACCCGCCCGCCGCCCGGGAGCCCCGCCACGGCGCCCTCCGCGTCCAGGTCGCGCAACCGCGCGCCGTCCTCCACCGCGTGCAGGTACAGGGCGTCCTGCTGCACGTCGGTGGTCAGCAGGCGCCGGCCCGACGGGCTCACGTCCAGCAGCACGGTCTCCTCGCCGATCGTGCGGACGGACAGGCTCCGGCCGTCCCACCGCCCCCACAGCGCGGGCGAGCCCTCCTCGCCCTCGCCGATGCTCAGGCCCATCTGCGCGGGGTCGGGGTGCGCAGTGTGGAACGAGCCCGAGGCCACCGTCCCGGTACCCGCCCGTCCCATGACCCGGCCGTCGGCGGCGTCCAGGACGAGCCACAGTTCGTCGGGCTCCTCGTCCGCCGCCACAGCGCCGTCCCCGGCGAGCGGACCGCGCACATGCGCCCAGACCAGCTTGCCGTCGGCGGAGAACGCCGCCGAGCCGCTGTCGGCGTAGCCGTGCTCCTCGTCGTCGGCGTACTCGGCGAACGCGCCGTGCACCACCGGGCATTCACCGGCCCAGCAGCCGTGGCGCACCTCCCACAGGACGGCCCCGGACGTGTCCACGCAGCGCACCGCGTGCACTCCCGCGAACACGGCCGTGCCGCCGTCCGGGGAGACCGCCACGGTGCCGAAACCGCGCGGCCAGGGGGCGGGGAAGCGCACTGTGTCGCCCGAGTCCGGGTCGAGCGCGACGAGTTCGGCGTCGCCGCGCTGCACGAGGAGCCTGCGGCCGGCCCGGTGCAGGAGCGCGGGCGCGTCCGCGGACCCCGGGTCAAGGGGCACGTCGATGGTGGAGACGAGACGGACGGCGGTCACGGAGCCTTCCGGCGTGAGAGACAGGGGCGTGGACGGGTCCACCTTACGGGGACACAGGCAATGGCCGGCTGGGCATGCGGGACGCGTCATAGGTGTGCGTGTTCCGCACCGGCGGGTCGCCGATCTCGTCCCAGTCCCATCCGGTGCGCGCCCCGGTGGGCGTGGTGCGCGAGACCCGCCGCTCCGGCCGCGTCGGTACGGCGTGACCGCCTGTCCGGAGGTGTCGTGGAAGCGGGGCCGTACTCAGGCCGTAGCCGTGGGGCTCGCTGAGGTGCGGGCTGCGTCGCCTTGCCGAAGAATCGTCTACGTCCGGGTTCCTCCTGGAGAGCCCCGCGTCCGCGAGCGTCGCGCGGGTGCGGCAGCGCGCGGCGCACGGTGAGGGACGCGTCCTGCCCGTGCCCCCACCGCGGGCGGGTTCCGTGCGGCGACCGGGCCAGGCGCCTGGGGTCCGGGCGGAGGCCAGGGTGCCGCAGGCGCGATCGGACGCGGCCCGCCGCTGAGTGGGCCGCACTTCTGGAAGAGGTGTACCGCCCGATGCAGATCGATCTGAGCGGACGTACGGCGCTGGTCACCGGGTCGACGGCGGGCATCGGGGAGGCGACCGCGCAGGCGCTGGCCGCCGCCGGGGCCGATGTCGTGGTCAACGGCCGTAATGCCGACCGTGTCGCGGAGACGGCGGAGCGGATCGGGGGACGCGGCATCACGGCCGATGTCGGGACGGCCGAGGGGACGGCCGTCCTGATCCGGGGCCTGCCCGAGGTCGACATCCTGGTCAACAACACCGGCATCTTCGAGACCAGGCCCGTCTTCGAGATCCCCGACGCGGACTGGCTGCGGCTCTACGAGGTCAACGTGCTCTCCGGGGTGCGCCTGGCGCGCCACTACGTACCGCGGATGGTCGGGCGCGGGTGGGGCCGAGTGATCTTCGTCAGCAGTGAGGCGGGCGTGCAGACGCCGACGGACATGGTCCACTACGGGACGACCAAGACGGCGCAGCTGGCCGTGTCCCGCGGCATGGCCCAGGAGGTCGCCGGCACCGGGGTGACGGTGAACTGTGTGCTGCCCGGGCCCACGATGAGCGACGGCGTGCTGGCCATGTTCGACGAGTTGTATCCCGGCCTCGACCCGGTTGAGCAGGAGCGGCGCTACCTGGCCGAGAACCGTGCCGCCGCGTCCCTGCTGAAGCGGCTGATCCGTCCCCACGAGGTGGCCAGCATGATCACTTACGTGGCGTCGGAGCACGCCTCGGCGACCACGGGCAGGGCGCTCGGCGCCGACGGCGGCCTCGTTCCCACGATCGTCCCCTGAGGCGGCGGTGGCTCACGGTGGCCGTTGTCCGTGCCCCGCCCGCCCTTCCCGAGCGCGACGCCGACCCCATTTGCATTACCCCGCGTCTGCAATTATCTTCGTACACAACAAAGTGCGTCCGCAATTGTTCGGGTCGTGCGTCCGGCTCCGCGCCCCGCGGGTGCGGTCGTGAACCGAGTGTCACGACCGCGCAGACAGCCCGCCGAGGCATCCGCCCGCCGACGCCTCACCCCGAACGCGTCAGGGGTACCCCGGCGCGAACATACCGATCGAAAAGGCACCACCATGTCCCTCAAGAACATCCTTCCCGGCCGACTCGGCTTCGGCACCGCCCCGCTGGGCAACATGTTCCGCGCGATCCCCGACGAGGAGGCCCGCGCCACCGTCGAGGCCGCCTGGGAGCAGGGCATCCGCTACTTCGACACCGCCCCCTTCTACGGGGCGGGCCTGGCCGAGGAGCGCCTGGGCCAGGTCATCTCCGCCAAGCCGCGCGACGCCTACGTGCTGTCGACCAAGGTGGGCCGGGTCATCCTGGACGAGCCGGAGACCGATGTCCCCGACTTCGGCGAGAAGGGCGGCCTGTTCGAGCACGGCAACCCCAACAAGATCGTCCACGAGTGGACCGCCGAGGCCACCGAGCGCTCCATCGAGGGCAGCCTCAAGCGCCTGGGGGTCGACCGGCTCGACATCGTCTGGGTCCACGACATCGCCCAGGACTTCCACGGCGACGCCTGGTTGCAGAAGTTCGAGGAGGCCCGCACCGGGGCCTTCCGTGTCCTGTCCCGCCTGCGCGACGAGGGCGTCATCAAGGCCTGGGGCCTGGGTGTCAACAAGACCGAGCCCATCGAGCTGACCCTGGCCCTGGACGAGCCCCGTCCCGACGGCTTCCTCCTCGCCGGCCGCTACACCCTCCTCGACCACGAGCACGCCTTGCAGCGGCTGCTGCCCATGGCCCAGGAACAGAACGTCGACATGGTCGTCGGCGGCCCCTACAGCTCCGGCGTCCTCGCCGGCGGCAGCCACTTCGAGTACCAGCAGGCCCCGCCGGAGATCATCGAGCGCGTGGGCAGGCTCAAGGCCCTCGCCGGCGAGCACGGCATCAGCATCAAGGCCGCCGCCCTTCAGTTCTCCCTCGCCCACCCCGTGGCCGCCGCCGTCATCCCCGGCGCCACCCGGCCCAGCCGCATCGCCGAGGACATCGCCGCCCTGAACGAGGACATCCCGGCCGCGTTCTGGCACGACCTGCGCGCCAGCGGACTCGTCAGCCCGGCCGCCCCGCTGCCCGACGGCGCCTGACCCCACACCCCCCACACCCTTCCCCCCACACCAGGATCCAGGAGAACGACCATGGCCTCCACTGCCGTCAGCCGTATCGTGCCCGCCTCGCCCGACAAGGTCTGGAGCCTCATCGGCGGCTTCGACGCCCTGCCCGACTGGCTCCCCTACATCCCCGAGAGCACCGCGCTCGAAGGCGGCCGGGTGCGCCGGCTGAAGAACTCCGAGGGCGAGGTCATCATCGAGCGCCTCGTCGACTTCAACGAGGCCGAGCGCCACTACAGCTACGCCATCCTCCAGGCCCCGTTCCCCGTCAACGGCTACGTGTCCACCCTTCGGGTCCACGCCATCCCCGGTGAGGAGAACGCCGCCGAGGTCCAGTGGTCCGGCCGCTTCACCCCGGACGGCGCCACCGAGAACGAGGTCGTCGAGCTGTTCACCGGCATCTACCGCGACGGCCTCGACGCCCTCCACAAGACCCTCACCGCCTGACGAGACGCGCAGCGCACGGGGTGGGCGGCCGGGGGTGACGTGTCGTCAGGCCGGGTCGAAGAGCCCCGAGGTGCGGGGGTCAGGGGGTGGGTTGGCCGCCACGGGAGCGGTGGGGACGGCGGGCGCGGCGGGAACGGCTGAAGCGCCGGGAGCGGCGGGAGCGGCGGGGACGCAGACGGGGGCGTCGTTCTGGCAGAAGATGCCGATGTCCGCTTCCTCGCCGCCGACGATCAGCGTGTCCCACGCGCCGCTCACCTGAAGGGTCCGCAGCGTCGCGGGGGCGAGCGCGGAGAGGTGGGCGCGCAGTTCCTCGTCGTCGGGCAGGCCCGGAAGGCGAGTCGCGAGGCGGTCGCGGATCGTCCGCATGCGGTCCAGGAGGATCTCGACGTCCGGCTCCGCGGAACCCAGGGGCACCGGGCCGGCCGCAACTCCCGGCGCGGGGGCGGACGATGCGGCAGGTGCGGCTGCCGCCCGTCCCGCCGCACTCTCCAAGCTGCTCTCGATGACGTCCTCGATCGCGCGGGTCACGCCCCGCTCGTCCGTCGTGACCATCGCGTTCCACGCGCGGCTCTTGTGGCGGTACCGCGACATCGACATCGCCGCCTCGTGCCGGATGAAGTCCGCGTCGCGCAGCGGCCGGCCCCGCCAGACGCGGCTGAGGGAGCGAACGAGCGAAACGGCCGAGGCCAGACCGCTGTTGAGGCCGCGGCCGGGCCGGAAGTGGATCGCGTTGGCCGCGTCGCCCAGGAGGAACCCGTACGTCCCCGGGCGGTCGGCGGTCGGCCGGGTGAGCTGCGCGGCGAACCGCGCAGCAGCGCGGGCAGGAACAGGGTTCCGTGGGGCGGGCAGACGAACTCGTCGTCCTCGTGGCGGCTCATGACGCGGGGCCGGGCCGCGATGCACTGCTCGAAGACCTGGCGCACCGGGTCGATGCCGATGCGTTGCGCGCCTCCTCTCGGGTGAGCCGCATGTCCAGGAAGCCGTCGCCGCGCGGCGAGTTGAGCAGGAACCGTTTCTGCGCCACCGTCAGCAGCACGCTCACGGGGTCCGGGAGCCGGGACTTGACCCGCAGCCCGAGCACCACGTCCTGGATGTGCTCCCCGTCGAGGGAGTAGATGGAGGCGTCGGCCGTGCCGAAGCGGTCCGCGTAGCGCTCACGGGTGCGGGAGCGACCGCCTTCGCAGATGGCCAGCACGTGGTCGCGGGCGATCAGGTGCTCCTGCTCGGCGCGCAGGAAGTACCCGCCGACGGTCAGCCGGGGCATCCCCCCGCACGGTGCCACCACCCGCGCCAGACCGCCCGGGCCCCGGAGACGAGCAGCACGGGGTGGCGGCCGAGGCCGGGCATGCGGGGCATATCCCTCGCGACCGCCCCGACTGCGAGCGCGACCTGGGTTTACCCCGCGTAACATCCGATGCGGTGATCACGCTGTTGGTAAATGACAGGACCGTTCGCCCGTTGCGGACTGTCCGGCGCCGGGCGCCTGCTTCCGCTCGTCCGAGTGCGGACCCCGCCCTGGCGCCCCGCGTCCGGCATTCGGCCTACCCCGCTCTCGCAGGAACGGAGTGCACTCAGACCTACCCGCCCTGTGGGCACTTGCGCCTCTTCTCGCCCGGGTCGCTCTTATGACCGCCGCCACGGTTCACAGAAACAACACGTCCCTTTGATACCCACGAAAGTCCGGTCCGCCGGACCCCGGCATGCCCGCACCGTGACCTACGGCCGGGTTCGCGGTGTCTACCTGCCGCGCCTCGCGGACGCCCTCGCCTCGTCCATGGCCACCTACGGCATCCCCTTGCTGGTACTGGCCACGACCAAGTCGTCGTCGCTGACCGGGATCGCCTTCATCATGGCGTGGGCCCCGCGGCTGTGCACGTTCGCTCTGGCCGGCCTGGCCGTCGACCGCTTCGGACCCGTACGGGTCTTCCGGCTGGCCGCCACGGCGCGGGCGCTCGTCGCCGCACTTGCCGTGCCCGCCCTGGCGACGGCGGACGACACGACCGCCCCGGGGCTGGTGATGCTCCTGGCGGCGTGCGCGGGATGCCTGACCCAGTTCAGCTTCATCGCGGCCGAGAGTGTCGGCGCCGTCACCAGCCGGGACGCCGGCGATGCCGCGCACCGCGTCCAGTCCGTCCTGCTGGGCATCGATCAGGCAGCGGCCCTGGCCGGCCCCGCGGCAGGCGGACTCCTCTTGCAGTGGGCCGGCTTCAGCGGCATGCTCACGGCGATCGCTGGTTTGTCGGTGGTGTCGGCCGCCATCACCCCGCGCATGCACCGGCCGCCCGCGCAGCCGGGCGAAGCGACCGGACCGGCCGCCGGAGGATGGCGCACCGGCTGGGCGACCCTGCGCGCGCTGCCGGCGCTCGCCTGGCTCGTGGTGGGACTGGCGTTGTCCAACCTGGCGCTCGGTCTGCTGGAGGCGGCGACCCCGGTGATCGTGGTGCAGCAACTCGGCCGGTCCAGCGCCATGGTCGGGCTGGTGTGGTCCTGCGCGGCCGGGGCCTCGCTGCTCGCGGTCGCCACCAGCCGCGTCGCGATCGACCGGTGGGGGCTGCGGGGGGTGGGCCGCTGCGCCGCTCTCGTGACCGTCGTGCCGTGCTTCCTGATCGCGCACACGCGTTCCTACCTGGTGTACCTGGTCCTCATCGCCGTCTTCATGGCGGGCGACAGCGTGCTGGCCGTCGTACTGCGCACCCTGCGATCCCACCTCATCCCCGCCGAGGTGTTCGGCAGCACGTTGTCCGTCACCGTGCTGATCCTGCTCGCGCCCTACCCCGTCGCCGGCATCCTCATGGCCCTCATCGCCCCCACCGCCCTGCACACGACGATCACCGTCTGCGCCGCCCTGCAATGCGTCGGCCTGGCCTTCGCCTTCACCCGCGGCACCCGCTCCCGGCCGCGCCACGCCAGGCATCGCACATGAGGACGACCGCGAGGTCACGGAGTCGTAAACGGCCAGGCCGCGGGATCTGAGTCGCCTGTTCGGGGTACTCGCGCTCACCGGATGGCCGGGCCGCGGGGTGCGGCCCGGCCGACGCGGACTCAGGAACGGGAGGTGACTGTCGTGTCGAGCACGCAGCCGCACCATGCCGGGTCCGGCCGGAGCACGGACCGCTCCGGTCAGGAGCCGGTGGGCGAGCTGGTCCAGCGGGCCTCGCAGCAGCTGACCGAGCTGGTGCGGGGGGAACTGCGCCTGGCGCAGGCGGAGATGAAACAGAAGGGCAGGCGTTACGGCAAGGGAGGTGGCCTGTTCGGCGGGGCCGGCTTGGTCGGCTTCCTGATGTCGCAGGCGCTGGTCGCCACCGTGATCGCCGCGCTGGCCGTGCCGCTGCCGGTGTGGGCGGCGGCACTGATCGTCACCGCGGTACTGGGTGTGATCGCCGCGGTGCTGGCCATAAGCGGGAAGAAGCAGGTGGACCAGGCCGCGCCGCCCGCACCCGAGCAGACGATCGAGAACGTCAAGGCCGACGTGGCCGAGATCAAGGAGAGTGCGCACCGATGACCCAGCCCCCGCACGACGAGCCCACCGCCACCAGCCCTGAGGAACTGCGCGAGCAGGTCGAACGGACTCGGACCGAACTCGGGGACACGGTCGAGGCGCTCGCAGCGAAGACCGACGTCAAGGCCCGCGCCCAGGAGAAGGCCGCCGAGGTCAAAGAGCAGGCCGCCGTGAAGGCCGCCGAGGTCAAGGACCAGGCCGCCGTCAAGGCCGCCGAGCTGAAGGACCAGGCCGCCGTCAAGGCCGGGCAGTTGAAGGCCAAGGCCGCCGACCTGGCCCACCAGGCACAGGACCGGCTGCCCGAACCGGTCAGGGACACGGCCGCCCAGGCCGCCGAACAGGCCCGCGCGAAGGCGGCCCTGGCCGGGCAGCTGTGGGACGAGAAGGCACCCGAGCCCGTGCGGCAGAAGACGGCCCGGGGAGCGCGGTTGGCGCGGGACAACCGGAAGGTGCTGCTGACCGCGGCAGGCGTGGCCGTCGTGGCGTGGCTGGCCTGCCGCCGCCCGAAGGGCTGACGGGGCGGCACCCGGGTCCGACGAGGACGCCCCCGACGCCACCGGCGAAACCCGCTCCGGACGGAGGCGCTGCTCTCGGCCGTGCCGCGAGGCGCGACCGCCGTCCGGGGACATCGGCGCCCGCCGCGCCCGCCCGCTTGCCGTCAGGCGGCGAGCGCGCGGCGGGTGCTGGGGTAGCAGCCCATGATCTCGTCCAGGCCGACGATCTGGATGACGCGCAGGACCGGTTCGATGGGGCCGGCCAGACGGAGCCAGCCGCCGGCGCGCTGGGCGGCGTGGTGGGCGGTGATGAAGGCGTTGATGCCGCTGGAGTCGATGAAGGTGACCGCGCTGAGGTTGATCACGGTGCGGGCCGCGGCCGTGCCGCGGGGGAAGAGGAGGGTGTCGCTGAGGTCGTCGACGGTGTGGTGGTCGATGGCGCCGTGCAGCGAGACGACGCTGATGTCTGCGGTGGCCGCGGTCTGTTCGGACGGCAGGGGACGGGGGCGGGCCCCGTGGTGGGGTGGCATGGCCGCCTTCGGTGAGCTGTCGGGGGTGGTGGGGCTAGTGCCCTGTTCGGGCGGGATTGGCGGACTCTTGTCGAGGATAGGCGGTATCTGTCCGTGGCGTCTGCCGATGCACCGGTTCCGGTCGGCCTGACGGGTGTCGGGCAGTCGGCCCGCGCCGGAGCCGAGCCCGGCCACCGACCGCTCACCGCCCCCGCTCCCCCGCCCGCCCCGCGCACCGCCGCCGTCGGTCCGCCCCGTTCCCGGCTCCGCGCCCCCGTCTGCGACGATCTTCTCGTGGACTACCCCAACGAGCAGGCCCCCGGCGCCCCCGTCCGCTCCGGTATCCCCGAGCACGGGCGCATTCCCAAGTACTACGCGGTGAAGGCACGGATCGCCGCGCTGCTGGAGGAGTTGGGGGAGGGCGGCGTCATCCCCACCGAGCGGGATCTCGCCGAGCGGTACGACGTGGCCCGCGAGACCGTGCGGCAGGCCGTGCGGGAGCTGGTGCTGGAGGGACGGCTGCGGCGCCGGGGCCGGGGCACGGTGGTGGCCGGGCCCAAGCTGACCCAGCCCTTGTCCCTCGCCAGCTACACCGAGGGCGTCCGCCGGCAGGGGCGCACTCCCGGCCGCGCCCTCGTCACCCTCGACCGGTTCCCGTGCCCGCAGGCGCTCGCCGCCGAGACGGGGCTCACGCGCGGCGAACCCGTCTGGCACCTGGAGCGGGTGCTGCTCGCCGACGACGAACGGGTCGGCCTGGAGAGCACGTACGTCGCCGTCGCGCGCGTGCCCCGGCTGGACGCCGACTTCGACCCGGACTCCTCCTTCTACGGCTACCTCGCCGCCCAGGGCATCTCGTTCGGCGACGCCGACGAGCGGATCGAGACCGTCCTGGCCACTCCCCGCGAGGCCCTGCTCATCGGCACCCCGCCCGCCCTGCCCATGCTGCTGATCCACCGGATCTCCCGGGACACCGGGGGCCGTCCGCTGGAGCGGGTGCGGTCGCTGTACCGCGGCGACCGGTTCTCCTTCACCGCCCACCTGAAGGGCTGAGGGAACCGGCCGCCGCCCACCGCCCGGTCACGCCGCCTCACACACCGTCTGTTCATCACAAAAAGATAACGGGTCTAGCCCAAACGTGATGGCTCGTTCACGCTCTCGTTGTCAGCCGGATGTCTCCGGTTCCCGGATCGCGAGGAGCGTTGCCGCCGTGAGAGTCACCGTCGTAGGAGCCGGCGTGGTGGGCACCATGCACGCCTGGCAAGCAGTGGAGCGCGGCCACCAGGTCGTCCAGATCGAGCGCGAGGCCGAGGCGCGCGGCGCCTCGCTGCGCAACTTCGGGCAGATCTGGGTCAGCGGGCGCGCCGGTGGGGAAGAGCTGGAAACCGCCCTGCGGGCGCGGGAGCTGTGGGAGGGGATCGGCGGCCGGGTGCCGGCGCTGGGCTTCCGCCCCAACGGCTCCCTCACCCCGGTCCGCGGCCCGCTCGAACTCGCCGTCGCCGAGGCGGCCGTGGCCCGTGCCGACGCCGCCGCCCGCGGCTACAAGCTGCTCACGCCGGGCGAGGCGCGGGCCCTGAACCCCGCCCTGCGCGGCGAGTTCACCGCCGCCCTGTACTGCGAGCGGGACGCGGCCGTGGAGCCCCGTACCGCCCAGCTCGCGCTGCGCCAGGAACTGCTGAAGTCACCGGACTACACCTTCCTGCCCGGCCGGGAGGTACGCGAGGTGACCGGCGCCGGCACCGTCCGCGACGACCACGGGGACGTGCACCACGCCGACACCGTCGTCCTGTGCACCGGCGCCTGGCTCGGCGGGCTCGTCCGCGAACTGGCCGGCCCGGACCTCCCCGTGCGCCGCGTCCGCCTCCAGATGATGCAGACCGATCCGCTCGGCGAGCCGCTGCCCACCTCCGTCGCCGACGCCGACAGCTTCCGCTACTACCCGGCGTACGCCTCCCCGGCGCTGGACGAGCTGAACGCCCGGCAGCCGCAGCCGCAGACCGCCGCCGCGCACAGGATGCAACTGCTCATGGTGCAGCGCGCCGACGGCGGCCTGACCATCGGCGACACCCACGCGTACGAGCATCCCTTCGCCTTCGACACCGTCGAGGAGCCCTACGAGCACCTCACCGGTGTCGTGGAGTCCCTCCTCGGCCGGCCGCTGCCGCGCATCCGGCACCGCTGGGCCGGTGTGTACGCGCAGTGCACCGACCCCGGCAGGGTCGTCCACCGGCAGCAGGTGCACGAGGGGGTGTGGCTGGTCACCGGGCCCGGCGGGCGCGGCATGACCTGCGCTCCCGCGATAGCCGAGACCACCGCGAACGAACTGGGCTGGTGAACACCTCCATGAAACCCGTGACCCCCGTCACCGCCGACATCCGTCTCGTCGTCCTCGACATGGCCGGCACCACCGTCGCCGACGGTGGTCTGGTCGAGCGCGCCTTCGCCGCCGCCGCGGCGGAGCTGGGCGTCGAGCCCGGCTCCGCCGAGCACGCCGAGCACCTGGCCTACGTCCGCGCCACCATGGGCGAGTCCAAGATCTCCGTCTTCCGCCACCTCTTCGGTGACGAGGACCGCGCCCGGCGCGCCAACACCGCCTTCGAGGAGGCGTACGGCGCCCTGGTCGACGACGGCCTGGTCGCCCCGGTCCCCGGAGCCCGCGAGGCCATCGAGGAACTGACCGCCGGCGGCCGTACCGTCGTCCTCACCACCGGCTTCGCCCGGGTCACCCAGGACGCCGTCCTGGACGCCCTCGGCTGGCGCGGCCTGGTGCCGCTCACCCTGTGCCCGGCCGACGCCGGCGGGCGCGGGCGGCCGTACCCGGACATGGTGCTGGAGGCGTTCGTCCGCACCAAGGCCGCCGAGGACGTACGGCAGGTCGCGGTGGCCGGCGACACGTCGTACGACGTGCTCAGCGGCGTACGCGCCGGGGCCGGGCTGGTCGCCGGCGTGCGCACCGGAGCCCACGGCGACGCGGAGTTCACCGCCGCCGGCGCCACCCATGTCCTCGACTCCGTCGCCGCCCTGCCCGGCCTGCTCGCCGGAGACCGCTGACATGGGCATCCGCTTCGACTCCGTCACGGTCGCCTACGACGGCAACGTCGTCCTCGATTCCCTCGACCTGACCGTCGAGCCCGGCGAGGTCATGGCGCTCCTCGGGCCGTCCGGATCCGGCAAGACCACCGCGCTGCGGGCCGTCGCCGGGTTCGCGCGGCCCGCGTCCGGGCGGGTGTACCTCGGCGGCGAGGACGTGACGGACCTGCCGCCGTACCGGCGGGGCATCGGCATGGTCGTCCAGAGCTACGCCCTCTTCCCCCACCTTCGCGTCGACGAGAACGTGGCCTTCGGGCTCAGGGCCCGCAGAACCCCCAAGGACGAGGTACGGCGACGGGTCGCCGAGGCGCTGGAACTGACCGGCATGGCCGGCTACGCCCGCCGGCACCCGCGCGAGCTGTCCGGCGGGCAGCAGCAGCGCGTCGCGATCGCCCGCGCCCTCGCCATCCGGCCACGGGTCCTGCTCCTGGACGAGCCGCTGTCCGCGCTGGACACCCGGCTGCGCTCCGGGATGCTCGCGGAACTCGCCCGGCTGCACCGCGAGTTGCCCGAGGTGTCGATGCTGTACGTCACCCACGACCAGGTCGAGGCGCTGACCCTGGCCGACCGGATCGCGGTGATGGACACGGCACGGCTGCGGGGGTGCGGGACGCCGAAGGAGCTGTACCGGGCACCCGCCGACGCGTTCACGGCCTCCTTCGTGGGCGGCGCGAACCTGGTCCCGGTGACCGTGACGGCCCAGGGCGCGTCCTTCGCGGGAACGGAGCTGGAGCTCGACACCGCCGGTGCCGTCGCGGGCGCCCGCGCCACGCTCTGCGTCCGGCCGCACCTGGTCGGGCTGGGCGAGGGACCCAACCGGCTCGTGGGCACCGTACGGGAGATCCAGTGGCGCGGCGCCACGCACCGGCTGTACGTCGAGGTCGACGGGCACACGGTGATGGCCGACGTACGCGAGCTCAAGGACCCGCCCGGGTACGGGGACCAGGTCACCCTGAGCTTCGAACCCGAGGACGCGGTACTGCTGCCCGCGGGAGTCGGCCATGGCTGAGGCCGTCGAGAATCCGCGGGTGGCTCGTGGCCGGCCGCGCAGTTCCCCGCGTCCCTCCGGGGCGCTCGCCTGGGCCCTCCCTCCCGTGGTCGCCCTCGCCCTGTTCTTCCTCTACCCCCTCGCCCTGGTCGTCCGCCAGTCCTTCCGGCCCGACACCGGCGGCACCTCCCTCCGGCCGTACGCCGACCTCTTCGCCTCCGAGGGGTTCCGGCACGCGCTGTGGACCACCGTGTGGCTGGCGCCGGCCTCGACCGCGGGCTGTCTGGTGCTGGGGTTCCTGCTGGCGCTGGTCATCGCGTTCGTGCCGTTCCCCGGGGCGAAGGCGGTGGCACGGTTCATCGACGTGTACCTGTCCTTCCCGTCCTTCCTCATCACGCTGGCGCTGCTGTTCGTCTACGGCGGCACGGGCATCGTCGGCTCCTTCCAGTTCCTCTCCACGCCCTGGGGCGTGCTGCTGGCCGAGGTCACCTACTTCACGCCGTTCGTGATGCGCCCGCTGCTCGCCGCGTTCGCGCAGCTCGACACCGCCCAGCTGGAGGCGGCCGGTTCGCTGGGAGCCCGGGCTCCCCGGATCGTCCGGCAGGTGATCCTGCCCGAGGCGCTGCCGGCGCTGGCGGCCGGCGGCAGCCTCGTCCTGGTGCTGTGCCTCAACGAGTTCGGGATCGTGCTGTTCACCGGCGCGAAGGGGGTCACCACCCTGCCGACGCTCGTCTACGGCAAGGCGATCCTGGAGTCCGACTACCCGGGCGCCTGCGCGGTCGCCGTCGTCAACGTCCTGATCTCCGTGGGCCTGTACGGCCTGTACCGGGTGGTGAGCCGTCGTGCTGGTGCATAGCCGCAAGGCCAGGTGGGCCGTGTGGGCGGTGTTCGTGGTGCTGTTCCTGCCGCTGTTCGCGCTGCCGCTGCTGGTCGTCCTGGGCGCCTCCGCCGCCACCCACTGGTCCGGCGCCCTGCCCTCCGGTCCGACCCTGGACCACTACCGCGCCGCCACCCGGGGCGAGGCCCTCCAGGCGCTGACCACCAGCCTGGTCACGGCCGTCGCCGCCAGCCTGCTGGCGCTGACCGCCGGCACCTGGGCCGCGCTGGCCGGGGCGGCCCTGGCGAAGCGCCACCGCCGCGTGCTGGACGCCCTGTTCGTGCTGCCGGTCGCCGTGCCGTCGGTGGTGGTGGGCCTCGCGGTACTGGTGGCGTTCTCCCAGCCGCCGCTGCTGCTCAACGGCACCCGGTGGATCGTGATCACCGCCCACACGGTGCTGGTGACCGCGTTCGCGCACCAGTCGGTGTCGGCCGCCCTCACCCGCCTGGACCCGGCCTGTGAACAGGCCGCCGCCTCCCTGGGCGCCCGGCCCGCCCGCGTCCTGTTCCGGGTGCGGCTGCCGCTGCTGCTGCCCTCGCTGACCGCCGCCGCCGGCCTCTGCTTCGCGCTGTCCATGGGCGAGCTGAGCGCCACGATGATGCTCTACCCGCCGGACTGGACGCCGCTGCCCGTCCTGGTCTACGCGGCCACCGACCGGGGCGCCCTGTTCACCGGGTCCGCCGCCGCCGTGGTCCTGATGGCCGCGACCCTGCTCGTCCTGTTCGCCGTCTCCCGGGTCCGCACCCGGGCGTCGTACCGCTGAACCCCGCACACTCCCCCGCCATCACGCCAGGAGTCCACCTCGCCATGCCCAGAAACCGCGTCCCGCTCGCCGTGGTCCTCGCCCTCCTCGCCGGGCCCGCGCTGTCCGCCTGCGGCGGCTCCTCCGCCGCCTCCGACACCCGGGCCGTCACCGTCTACAGCGCCGACGGCCTCAAGGGCGAGAACGGCGACGGCTGGTACGACCAGGTCTTCGAGGACTTCGAGAAGCAGACCGGCATCAAGGTCAGGTACGTCGAGGGCGGCTCCGGCGAGATGGTGCAGCGCGCCGTCCGCGAGCGCGGCAACCCGCAGGCCGACGTGCTGGTCACCCTCCCGCCGTTCATCCAGCAGGCCGCCGGCAGGGGCCTGCTCCAGAAGTACGCACCGTCCGGCGCCGATCAGGTCGCCGGCGCCGACAAGGCCCCCGACGGCACCTGGACGTCGGTCGTCAACAACTACTTCGGGTTCGTCTACAACAAGAAGGAGCTGAAGCAGCCCCCGAGGACCTGGGACGAACTGCTCGGCTCCCGCTACAAGAACAAGATCCAGTACTCCACCCCGGGCGTCGCCGGCGACGGAACGGCCGTACTGGTCAAGGCCATGCACGATTTCGGCGGCGAGGAGCAGGCCCTCGCCTATCTGAAGAAGCTCCAGGCCAACAACGTCGGCCCGTCCGCCTCCACCGGCAAGCTCGCCCCCAAGGTGGACAAGGGCGAACTCCTCGTCGCCAACGGCGACGTGCAGATGAACCACGCGCAGACCAGGACCATGCCCAACCTCGGCATCTGGTTCCCATCCGGCACCGACGGCAGGCCCACCACCTTCGCCCTGCCGTACGCGGCGGGCCTGGTCGCCAAGGCCCCGCACAGCGCCAACGGCAGGAAGCTGCTGGACTTCATGCTCGCCCGCGAGCAGCAGGAGGAGGTCAGCGCGATCGGCGGCGGCTTCCCCACCCGCCGGGACGTCAAGGCCACCGACGCCAACGCCACCGCCCTGACCCGGCTGATGGACGGCATCGAGGTCTTCGAGCCCGACTGGAACGACATCGACAAGAACCTCAGCGCGTACGTCGAGGACTGGAAGTCGGCGACCGGCAGCTGAACCTCCCAGGGTCCAGCCGCACACCACCCGCCGTCGTGGCGGGTCGCGCCCGCGCGGCGGAGCCCGGTGCCGGTCACGGCCCCGCGCCCCTCGCGGAGTCGCCCGCACCGCACCGCCCCTGGCACCACCAGGGGCGGTGGCATGACCGCTCCCCCTCCCCGCACGCCCACCCCGCTCCTTTCGGAGGTCTTTGTGCCCCGTCTCTCCCGTCGCTCCTTCCTCCTCTCCGCCACCGCAGCCGCGTCCGCCGGGCCGCTCGCCACCGTCGCCCAGGCCGCGACCCGTACCCCGAAGGTGCTGGTCATCGGCCTGGACGGCGCCCTGCTCAGCCGTATCAAGGACGCCGACGCACCGCACCTGCGCGAAGCGGGCGCCGGTTAAGGCGTTGTCCGCGGTCTTCGTCCACCTGGACAACATCGACCACGCCGGTCACACCTACGGCGCCGCCTCCCAGCAGTACCTGGACGCCATCCACGGCGCCGACGCCCAGGTCGGGCAGATCGTGGCCGCGGTCGAGGCCCGGCCGACGTACGCCGCCGAAGACTGGCTGATCATGGTCACCGCCGACCACGGCCACACCGACGCCGGCGGCCACGGCGGTTCCACCCTCCAGGAGCGGCAGACGTTCCTGATCGCCACCGGTCAGGCGCTCGTGCCCGGATCGGTCCGGTACGACGTGAAGATGCCGGACGTCGCCGCCTCCGCCCTCGTCCACCTCGGCATCCCCCTCGACCCCGCCTGGGGGCTGGACGGCCGCCCCGTCCAGCAACCCGGCCGGGACGACTTCGACGCCCTGCGCGGCACACTGGCGACCCGCGTGGACGAGACGGGCGTCCCGGCCGCCACCGTCGGGTTCACCCACACCCCGCCGCCCGGCTGGTCCGTCGACAACTCGGCGATGGGCGGCGGCGGGGTCGCCGAGTGGCGCGGCTGGTCCTTCACCACCGACGAGTTCTGGACCCAGGCACAGCGCCACCAGAACCGCGAGTGCAACATCCGCGCCCGCAACGTCTTCGCGGTCGCCGACGGCGACGAGTGGGCCGACAAGGCGTTCACCGGCACCTTCGACTCCACCCTGGTCAGCCCCGCCTACCCGGTCACCGGCGGCGGCACGGCCGTCCTGACGTACACCACCTACTACCGGCACGAGGCCTCGCAGAAGGGCGAGGTGCTCGTCTCCTACGACGGCGGCAGCCCGTTGAGCGTGCGGACGTACACCGGCGACGTGTCCTCGCGCACCGAGACCATCGCCCTCCAGGTGCCCCCGGGCGCCACCAGCGCCCGGGTCCGGTTCCGGTACACCGGCGGCAACAACTGGTACTGGGTGATCGACGGGGTCGGGATCGGCCGGCCCTGATCAGGCGGGGGCCCCGGTACGCCGTCTCGCGGAGCCGTTCAGGCGGCCGGCCGGGCCGGCCTGGCCGTCATCACGGCGCGGTGTACGGCGCGATGGCCGGCCTGCCGTGCGCCGGAGCCTGCGGGGCGGCGTGCGCGAGCCCCGGACCGGGAGCGTTCTGGGGTACGTGCAGGCGTATCACCTGTGCCAGGTGGTGGTGTATGCGGTCGGCTTCACCGCGCACCTGGGCGGGAACGTCGCCGCGTTCGGCGACGAGGCGGCTGTAGATGGGGGTCTCGTGGAACACGGCGGGGTCTGCTCTTTTCAGCTGGGTGCGGCGGGCGGCGGGCCGGGGTGGAGGCGGTGGGGGAACGGGCCACGCCCGACACATTATTGCGTGGCACTGACAACCGGATTGCGCGGCACTGACAACCGGCGGGGCGAAGAGAACCATACTGCCGGGTCGCCGCCACCCCGGCCCGCCGACTCCGCCATACCGCCCGCCACTCCGCCCTCAGCGGTTCGCACTCGCACCCGAACCGGAAGGCGCCTGAACCTAGAACGGCGTGGGGTTGGGCGCCGGGTGTGGCGCGGCGAGCGCGTCGAGCAGGCGGTGGGCGTCGACGGGGACGGGCAGGGCCCGGTCGGCGAGTTCGGCGGGGGTGCCGGGGTGGGTGGGGTTGACGCGTACGAGGCGCGCCCGGGGGAACCGGCGGGTGAGGTGTTCGCCGGGCCACCGGATGACCCCGGGGGTGCTGAATCCGGCGCCGAACTCCAGGACCAGCAGGCGTGTGTCGGCAGGCGCCGTGCCCAGCCAGTCCTGGAGGCGGCGGGCCGCGGGGACGTAGGGGGTGTCGACGAACCCGGGGCCGGTCCGGACGTTGATCTCGGCCTCTCCCCCGCAGTTCGGGCATCGGGGCAGGGCGTCGGGGTCGGTGACGGCTCCGGTGGCCGGGTCGTAGGCGGCGAGGAGCCGTGCGACGAGGGGCCGGCTGTCCCAGGTGGTGGGGGTGCAGGGGGTGGCGCACTGGTAGCGGCCGTAGTCGCCCTGCGGGGTGAAGATCCGGTCGGGGGCGAACCCGCTCCGGGCGAAGAGGCCGTCCACGTTGGACGTCATCACCCAGTGGTCTTTGTCGCCGACGAGGGCGCGCAGCCGTCGGTAGAGGGGGTTGGGGGCGTCGGAGAAGCGGATGTCATCGATGTGGACGGCCCAGTAGCCCCACAGCAGAGCGGGTGGCAGGGGGACGCCGACCATGTAGCGGGAGCGCAGGCCGGCGCGGTGCAGGGCCGGGAAGAGCTCGCGGAAGCGGTCCTCGTCGCCGTAGTCGTATCCGGCGGCGGCGCTCAGGCCGGCGCCGGCGGTGACCAGGACGCGGTCGGCCTCGGTGAGCCAGGCGCGTATCGTGCCGGCGGCGGCGCTCAGGTCGAAGGCGGGGCGGTTCATCGGGGCGGGGTTCCTCCGGTCAGTGCGCGGGTGTAGGCGGCGTGGTCGTCGTCCGCGTACACGACGAAGACCACGCGGTCCAGCCGCCCGGGGCGGTGGTCGAGCCAGTCGGCCACGGTGGCCAGGGCCGTACGGGCGGCGGGCGTCCTGGGGTAGCCGAAGACGCCGGTGCTGATGCCGCAGAACGCGACGGTGCGCAGGCCGTCGATGTCGGCGGCGAGGTCGAGGCAGGAGCGGTACGAGGCCGCCAGCGCTTGCTCGTGGCCCTTGTGCGGGGGGCCGTCGACGATGGGGCCGACGGTGTGGAGGACGTAGCGGGCGGGCAGGTGGTAACCGCGGGTGATCTTGGCGGTGCCGGTCGGTTCCGGGTGTCGCTGCCGGGTCATGATCGTGTGACAGTCGGCGCGCAGGCGGGGGCCGGCCGCGCTGTGGATGGCGTTGTCGACACACGGGTGCATCGGGGCGAAGCAGCCGAGCAGGGCGCTGTTGGCGGCGTTCACGATGGCGTCCGCCCGCAGGGTGGTGATGTCGCCCTGCCACAGCGCCGTACGGTCGGCGGCCCGGTACGCGGTGTGGGGATGCGTGTCGCGCAGGGTGGGCAGCGAGGCGGCGTCGACGCTCGGGCGCGCCAGGCGTTCGCCGGCCAGGAGCGCGTCCAGCACGCGGGCGGTCCCGGCGGGCAGGGGCTCGGGCTCCCGGACGGTCAGCACGGCGCGCAGCAGCCGCCGGGCGGCGGGGTCGTCGAGCCGGTCCGCGCAGCCGGGTCGCAGCCCGGCCCGTCGCGCCGCCGGGTCGTCGGCCAGCAGGTCGAGCGCCTCGCGGACCAGGGCGGCGGGCCGGGCGGCCGGGTCCCGGCCGGTGGTGGAGCGGAACGGCTCTTCCAGGTCGATGGCGGCGCGGTAGGCGGCCAGCGGCAGTACGGTCGCGTACACGGTTCCTCCGGGCTGTGGGCGCGTTGCGGGGTCGGGGGGACGGGCCTGCCGAACAGCGCACCGCCGTGCCCTCGCCCGCGGGCTGGTGGGGGCACGGCGGTGTGTCGGCGCCTTCAGCCGGGTTCGGGGGTTCCGGTGCGCGGTTCGGCGGCGCGGCGGTAGCCCGCCAGGCGGGTTGCCTCGTCGCGCGGCGCCGATCCGGTGTCAGAACAGGCCGTTGGAGTGCGGGAGGTCGGCGGGCACGGGCGCGATGACGTCCCAGTGCTCGACGATCCTGCCGTCCTGGACGCGGAAGAGGTCGTAGTAGGCGACGGGGACGCCGAACTCGCCCTCGGACTGGAGCAGGACGAAGTCGCCCTCGGCGATGGCCTTGTGGACGGTCTTGTAGACGAGGTTCTTGCCGTGCTCGGCCCACTTCGCGGCAGCGGCGCCGAAGCCGTCGAGGCCGTCGGCCGCTTCCGGGTTGTGCTGGTGGTAGGTCTCGGTCGAGATGTAGTCGGTCAGTACCGAGTAGTCGGCGCCCTTGAGGACCTTCTCCGCGAACTCAAGGACCAGGGCGCGGTTGGCCTCGGTCCTGTCCAGGTCGGCCGGCTCGGTGGGACCGTCGGTCTGGGAGCGGCCGGAGGCGGTGTTCTCGACCAGCGGGGTCAGGGCGTCCCAGTGCTCGGCGAGCTTGCCGTCGGCGTCGACGCGGAAGACGTCGAAGGCGACCAGCGGGTCGGGGCCGAAGCCGTGGTAGGTGCCGTGCAGGGCGACCAGGTCGCCGTCGGCGATCACCCGGGCGCCCTCGTAACGGAAGCCCTCCGGCAGGCCGGCGACCAGCTCGCGCAGGGCCTCGGGGCCGTCGGCGGCCAGGGCGCTGTGCTGGCGGTAGTCGGCGGCGACCCAGCGGTCCACCGCGCTGGGGTCCTTCTTCCCGAACAGCTCGCCGGCGGCGGTCAGGACGGTGTTCTTGGCGTTGCTCATGACGGTTCTCCCTGCGGGGGCAGATCGTGAGGGGGTGAGGGGCTTGGAAGGTGGTGGCCAGGCGCTGGCCGAGTACGGCGGTCAGCGAGGCGGCGGTGGAGGCCGCGGCGCCCATCTGGCGGGCGCCGTGTGCGGTGTGCGGTGTGCGGTGTGCGGTGTGCGGTGTGCGGTGTGCGGTGTGCGGCAGCAGCGTCGGACAGGGGGTGACGCCGGGCGACGCAGCTCGTGGGAGTCGGCGTGTGCCTTCACCCGGCGGGCCGGTGACGCGGATGCCGTGGTCACGGCGTACGCCTCCCCGCCGAGCTCATCGGCTACGGCTACGTCCTGGTGGACGGCGGCGCCGGACAGGCCGCGGCCGTCGACGAACCACACCCGCTGCACAGCCTCGGCCGCGTCCGGTTCGCTGATGCCGGGCGACTCGCGCGGCGCGACCGCACGGGCACAGCCCGCGCCGAAGACGACCCCGGCCGAGGCCGTCAGTAGGACGCGCTCCACCGAAGGCACCCCCCTCCCCTCTTACCACTTTCCGACAACGAATCAGCTCGGACGAGCTGACATCTCCAAGTTAGTGCTGCCGAACAGCCGTAATCAGATACGCTGGCGACTCGCTATGGTCAAAATCCGACACGCTGCCGAGCGTGACATCCCGGAGGTCTCCTTCGCCGCGCCCGCCGGCACCCCGGCCGGCGTCGAAGTGCTGTCCCTCGCCGACCTGCGCCTCCGGGTCCCCGCCGAGCGGCTCACGGCCCCTCAGCGGCCGGACTTCCACCACCTGATCACCCTCACCGGCGGGGCCCTTCGGCACACGGTCGACTTCACCGCTCACGCCCTCGAACCCGGCTCATGGCTCTGGGTCCGCCCCGGCCAGGTCCAGCAGTGGGGCGACCTCACCCACGCCGAGGGGACCCTGATCCTGTTCCGCCAGGACTTCCTCGACCCCGCGACCACCGCCGGCGCCCGCATAGAAGACCCGCACGCGCCGGTCCTGCGCCGCCCCCTGCCCCATGACGCCGCAGCCCTGCGGCTGGCCGCCGACCACCTCACCGCCGAGTTCCACGCGCTCGGGCACCTGCCGCTGGAGGTCCACACCGCGGCCCTGCGCCATCTGCTCGCCGTGCTCGTCCTGCGCCTGGCCCACCTCACCGCCCCCGTCGGCAGCCCCGCGCCCGAACCCGACGCCACCTACCTGGACTTCCGCGACGCCGTGGAAAGCCGGTTCGCCCGCACCCGCCGGGTTGAGGACTACGCCGAGGCCCTCGGCTACTCGGCCCGTACCCTCTCCCGCGCCACCCTCGCCTCCGCCGGCCTCGGAGCCAAGGAGTTCATCGACCGCCGCGTCATCCTGGAGGCCAAGCGCCTCCTGGCCCACAGTGACCTGACAGCCGCCCGCATCGCGACCCGCCTCGGCTTCTCCAGCGCGACCCACTTCAGCAAGTACTTCCACCAGCGCACCGGGCAGAGCCCCATCGCCTTCCGCGACACGGTCCGCGGGCACACCGCGAAGTGAATCGAACGTGCCGTCCGCCTCGCACCCGCGGGAACGACACGGCGGCAACGGCGGCGACGGCCGTCTAGGGCACGTCGTCGTCGTCGAAGAGCGCGAGCATCCGGGTCAGGACGTGCACGCACGCATCCACGTCGGCGCCGGTGAGGTTGCCGCCCACCTGTCGCAAGGCCGCGTGTTCGCGGGCGCGCACGGCGGTGATGGCCGCCATGCCGTCGGCGGTCAGCCGGATCAGTGAGGACCGTTGGTGGGCGGGGTTGGGGATGACCTCGACCAGGTGCTGCGCGGCGGCGTCGTTGACCATGCGCTGCACGAACTGCCGGCTGAGTGTCTGGGCGCGGCCGAGTTGAGGGACGGTCATGGGTCCGTGTCGGCGCAGCAGATCCAGGACGGCGCGCACGCCGACGGACAGCCCCTCGATCGGTTCGGCCTGTTCCACCTTGCGGTGCACCCGCCGGTACAGCGGCCCCACCAGGGCGAACACCTCCGTCAGTCGGTCGGCGAGCTCGTCGGGCGGCAGGGGGGTGTCGGTACCTGTCATGTCCCAAGAATGACACCTCGGTTGCCAACCTTCGCCGATGATGACACCTTGGTTGTCATGCCTGCCTTCGCCGAGCACTCCGAGACGCATTCGTTCACGACCTCCGACGGCTCCCTCGCCTATCGCGACACCGGCGAGGGGCAGCCGCTGGTGCTGCTCCACGCCGGGTTCTTCGACCACGGCATGTGGGACGACCAGATAAGGGCATTCGCCCCGCACTACCGGGTCATCGCACCGGACGCCCGCGGGCACGGCGCCTCCTCGAACGCGACCCGGCCGTTCCGTCCGGCCGACGACCTGGCCGCGCTGCTGCGCCGTCTCGATGTCGGGCCGGCGGTGCTCGTCGGGGTCTCGATGGGCGGGGGTACCGCGGTCGACGCCGCGCTTGAGCATCCCGAACTGGTGCGCGCCGTGGTCGTCAGCGGCGTGGGGACCAGCGAACCGTACTTCGAGGATCCCTGGAGCCTGGAGGTCCTCGGCGAGCAGAACCGCGCACTGGCGGCCGGCGACATCGAGGGCTGGCTGGACGGGCACGTGCGCTTCGCGGCAGGCCCGCACCGCTCGCCCGCCGATGTCGATGCCGACCTCGCGCACCGCCTGCGCGCGATGGCGTCCCGGACGATCTCCAAGCACACGGCCGGCGAACCGGACTACCGCGTACCGGTTCCGCAGACCTGGCGGCGTGCGGCGTCCATCGACGTTCCCGTCCTGGCGATAAACGGCGCCCTCGACGTGAGCGACCACCTGGCGATGGCCGAGCGTCTGGTCCACGCGGTACCGGATGGCCGCGCGGTGTCCGTGGAGAACACCGCGCACTTCCCCAACATGGAGCGACCGGCCGAGTTCAACGCCGTCTTGGCCGACTTCCTCGAAACGGCGTTGTGACCCGGTACGGCGAGCTGGCTAGCTGTATTGCCCTGTGAGGTTGGGGACGCGGCTGGCGGGTGGTTGGCCCTTGAGTGCGGTGTGTCCGCGGTGGTGATTGTAGGTGTGCAGCCAGCGGGGAAAGGCGTCGCGTCGTTCCTGTTCTGATCGGTAGGGGCGGGCGTAGGCCCACTCCTCCAGCAGGGTGCGGTTGAAGCGTTCGACCTTGCCGTTCGTCTGGGGCCGGTAGGGCCGGGTGCGCTTGTGGT
>NZ_KQ948369.1:0-198077 GCF_001514055.1 Streptomyces corchorusii
AGGTGGAGTTGACTGGTACTAATAGGCCGAGGGCTTGTCCATTGATGCTCGCGTCCACTGTGTATGTTCTGAGGCAACGAACGGTTGCCGGCTTAGAGCTGAACTGTGAACACAAGTGAAGAGTGTGCTTGTTCGCTCGAAACCATTAGGGTTTCGGTGGTCATAGCGTGAGGGAAACGCCCGGTTACATTCCGAACCCGGAAGCTAAGCCTCACAGCGCCGATGGTACTGCAGGGGGGACCCTGTGGGAGAGTAGGACGCCGCCGAACAATCTTTGGAGGACCCCTGGTCACCAGCGTTCAGCTGGGACCAGGGGTCCTTTTGTTTTTACAATGCTTGTGGTACCGAAGACAGGAGTCACCATGTCCACCAACTCTCCCGACGACCGACCGGAGCGCGACCAGCGGCGACGGGACAGTGGTGACCGGGGTGACCGTGGCGGCTTCCGCCGCGACAACGACCGCCGTGACTACGACCGGCGTGGCGGCGACGACCGGCGTGGTAGCGACCGTGGTGGCGATCGTGGTGGCTACGGCCGCCGCGACGATCGCCGTGATGACCGGCGCGACGACCGCCGTGGCGGCGGTTTCCGCCGCGAGGGCGAGCGTGGCGCGCGTCCGGGGTTCCAGCGGGATGACCGCGACCGGGGCGAGCGCGGCGGATTCCGTCGCGACGACCGCCGAGACGACCGCGGTGACCGTGGTTTCCGCCGCGACGACCGCGGTGACCGGGGCGACCGCCCCTCCTTCCGCCGTGACGACGACCGTGGCGGCTACGGCCGGCGCGATGACAACCGCGGTGGCTACGGCCGCCGTGACGACCGTCGGGACGACCGGCGCGACGACCGCGACCGCGGCGAGCGCGGTGGCTTCCGGCGGGACGATCGCCGTGATGACCGGCGCGACGACCGCAGGGACGACAGCCGTGGCGGCGGCTACCGCCGTGAGGGAGACCGGGGTTCGCGTCCGGCCTTCCGTCGGGACGATCGGCGTGACGACCGTCGCGATGACCGCAGGGACGACCGCGGGGACCGTGGTTTCCGCCGTGACGACCGCGGTGACCGGGGTGACCGCCCCTCCTTCCGGCGTGACGACGACCGTGGTGGCTTCCGCCGCGACGACCGGCGTGACGACGACCGTGGCGGGTTCCGCCGCGACGACCGGCGTGACGACCACCGAGGTGGCTTCCGCCGCGATGACCGCCGTGACGATCGCCGCGATGACCGCCGTGACGATCGTGACCGCGGCGACCGTGGTGGCTTCCGGCGGGACGACAGCCGTGGTGAGCGCGGTGGCTTCCGTGGCCGTGACGGCCGGGACGACCGTGGGGGCCGCGGGCCCCGCAGGGACGACCGTGGTGACCGCGGCGGGCGTCCCGGTGGCTACCGGGGCCGTGACGGCCGTGACGGCCGGGACGACCGCCGTGGCGGCGGCCGGTTCCGTGATGAGCGGGACCGGGACCGGGAGCCGATCAAGCGGCTGCCGATCCCGGAGGACGTCACCGGCGACGAGATCGACAAGGACGTCCGGCAGGAGTTGCAGAGCCTGCCCAAGACGCTCGCGGAGGACGTCGCCAAGAACCTGGTGATGGTCGCCCGGCTCATCGACGAGGACCCCGAGGGCGCCTACGGCTACTCCAAGGTGGCCCTGCGCCTGGCGTCCCGCGTGGCCGCCGTGCGCGAGGCCGCGGGATTCGCCGCGTACGCGAACCAGAAGTACGGCGAGGCGCTCGCCGAGTTCCGGGCCGCGCGGCGGATGACCGGCACCGTGGACCTGTGGCCGGTGATGGCCGACTGCGAGCGCGGGCTCGGCCGGCCGGAGAAGGCGCTGGACATGGCCGGCGCCCCCGAGGTGCACAAGCTGGACAAGGCCGGTCAGGTCGAGATGCGGCTCGTCGCCGCCGGTGCCCGGCGTGACATGGGCCAGCTGGACGCGGCCATCGTGACCCTCCAGAGCCCGGAGCTGGCCTCCAACTCGGTGCAGCCGTGGACGGCTCGCCTGCGCTACGCGTACGCGGACGCCCTGCTGGCCGCCGGCCGGGAGCGCGAGGCGCGGGAGTGGTTCGCGAAGGCCGTCGAGGCGGACCGGGACGGCAGCACGGACGCCTCCGACCGGCTCGCCGAGCTGGACGGCGTGGAGTTCGTCGACGCCCTGTCCGAGGACGCCGAGGACACCGAGGACGGCGCGGACGCGGCCGGCGAGTCCGCCGAAGCCGCCCCGGAGGACGGCGACAAGGACTGACGTCAGTCACCGGGAAGAGGGCAGGCTCCTGAAGGAGCCTGCCCTCTTCCGTGTGCCGGCGGCCCGTGCGTTGACGCCTGCTGCCGGCTCAGATCTCCAGTGCCCGCAGCACCAGCCCCGAGGCCGGTTTCGGGCCGAACGACGTCGACTTCCGGGGCATGGTCACGCCCTGCCGGGCCAGGTCGCGTACGACCTCCTCGCGGACCGGGTGCAGCAGGACCGCCGTACCGCCGTCGCGTTCCGCCTTCTCGACCGTCGCCGCCGTGTCGTGGATGTAGGCGATGTGGGCCGGGGAGTCCTCGGGGATGTGCCAGACGTGGTCCAGCAGCGTGGCGTGCAGGACCGTCGCGTCCAGGGTGCGCCAGGCGGCCGGGCGGTCCGCGGGGACGGTCCGGGCCAGGAGATCGGGGTCCGGGCGGTCGAGCAGGTGGAAGGCGCCGTCGCCGGCGAGCAGGAAGGCGTTGCCGGCGCAGGCCGCGTCCGCCAGCGTCTCCAGGGCCTGGGCGAGGGGCTTGTCGAGGCGCCGTACCCGGAACAGGCCGTCCACCGCGGCCAGGGCGTCCGCGACCGGCAGGCCGTGCAGCAGCCGGTGGATGGCGCGGACGCGCAGCGGGTAGCGGGCGGTGTCGACCAGGAGGACCAGGCCGTAGTCCCAGGGGCTGGGGGAGGGGTGTTCCAGGCGCAGCCGGCGGTAGGTGGCCCAGCGGTGGTGGCCGTCGGCGATGAGGGCCTGGCGGCCGGCGAGGTCGGTCTGGATGCGGGTCAGTTCGTCGGGGTCGGTGACGGACCAGAGGCGGTGCCGGTAGCCGTCCTCGGTGGTCGTGGCCAGCAGGGGCGGTCGGTCCGCCGTGCGCTCGACGACCTCGGCCGCCGTGCCGTCGCCCCGGTAGGTCAGCAGCAGCGGCTCCAGGTTGGCACGGGTGGCCCGCATGAGGGCCGCGCGGTCGGCGACCACGGGCGGCATGACGTCCTCGTGCGGGAGCACCACGCCCTCGGCGGGTTCGGTGACCCGCAGGGTGCCGATGATGCCGCGCTGGAGCATGCCGTCGCCGTGCCGCTGCTCGTACACGTAGAGGCCCGGCTCGGGGTCGGCGGCGAGGATGCCCTCGTCCAGCCAGCGGCGCAGCGTGTCGGCGGCCTGCTCGGTGCGGGCGCTGGGGGTGCCGGCCTGGGGCAGGATCAGCCGGACGATGTTGTAGGGGTCGGCCGACTGGAGGTGGTGCAGGCCGTCGGGGCGTACGACGACGTCGTAGGGCGGGGAGGTGACGGAGGCGAGGCTGCCGACCCGGTCGGGGTCGTAACGAAGACCTCGGAACGGGGTGAGTTCCAGGCCTCGACGCGGTGTTGCCTCCCAGTGACCTGCTGTGTTCATCCCGGCATCGTACGTGTGTCAGTGGCGTGCGGGATGATCGGGGGAAAGGCGAGTGAACGAGGAGCGATGTGGACATGAGCCAGGGCGTCAGGACGAGGCCCGAGGGCAGTGGGCAGCCCCTGAGCGAGGCGTACGACACGGCGCTGCTCGATCTGGACGGGGTGGTGTACGCCGGCGGGAGCGCGATCGCGCACGCGGTCGACTCGCTGGCGGTGGCCCGGTCGGGCGGGATGCGTCTCGCGTACGTCACCAACAACGCGCTGCGGACCCCGGACGCGGTGGCCGGACATCTGACGGAGCTGGGCATACCGACGGGCGCGGACGATGTCATCACCTCCGCGCAGGCCGTCGCGCGGCTGATCAGCGAACAGGTGCCGGCCGGGGCCCGGGTGCTGGTGATCGGTGGTGAGGGGCTGCGGGTGGCGCTGCGTGAGCGGGGCCTGACGCCGGTGGAGTCGGCGGACGACGACCCGGCGGCGGTCGTGCAGGGTTACGGCGGGCCCGATCTGCCCTGGGGGCGGTTCGCGGAGGCGTCGTACGCCGTCCGGCGGGGTGTGCCGTGGTTCGCGTCCAACACGGATCTGACGATTCCCAGCGGGCGGGGCATCGCTCCGGGCAACGGGGCGGCCGTGGAGGTCGTGCGGATCGCGACGGGCGCCGAGCCGCAGGTCGCGGGCAAGCCGCTGCCCCCGATGCACCGGGAGACGATCATCCGGACCGGTGCGGAGCGGCCGTTGGTGGTCGGGGACCGGCTGGACACGGACATCGAGGGCGCGTTCAACGGCGGGGTGGACTCGCTGCTGGTGCTGACCGGGGTGACCGACGGGGCGCAGTTGCTCGCCGCGCCGCCGCAGCACCGTCCGACGTACGTGGACGCCGATCTGCGCGGGCTGCTCACCGGGCAGCCGGATATCACCCGGGAAGGTGACGGTTTCCGTTGCGGCGGGTGGACGGCGGCGGCCGGAACGGACCGGCTGGAGCTGACGGGCGACGGCGAGCCGCTGGACGGGCTGCGGGCGCTGTGCGCGGCGGCCTGGACGGCGGCGGGGGAGGGATCCTGCGCGCTGGACGGGGAGAAGGCGCTGGCCAGGCTGGGGCTCTGACGGTTCCCCAGGCGGTTGCCGGCGGCCCTCGGGGAGCGGCGGGACGCGGGCGGACCGCGGGGCGCCTCGGCGGGCTTCAGCGGGCCTCAGGGGAACCGGGGATCGAGATCCGATGCGAGGGTAGGCTAACCTAACCTCGTGTTGGTCGACAGTCCTCCGGAACAGCGCGCGGAGACCGCCCCCGCGCCCCCAACCCGCCGGGCGGCGAGGGCCCTTGGGCTCCTGCTCTCGGTCGTGCTCCTGGTGCTCGTCGCCCTGGCGAGCATCGCGATCGGGGCGAAAGCGCTGTCGCTGGACCAGGTCTGGCACGGCCTGTTCCACGACACGGGGACGTACGGCGACGTGGTCGTCGACGAGCGGCTCGCGCGTACGGCCCTCGGTCTGCTGGCCGGTGCCGCGCTCGGCCTGTCCGGCGCGGTGCTCCAGGCGCTGACCCGCAACCCGCTGGCCGAGCCCGGGCTGCTCGGCATGAACGCGGGCGCCTCCGCCGCCGTCGTGACGGCCATGACCTACTTCGGCGTCACCAGCCTCAGCGGCTATGTGTGGTTCGCGTTCCTCGGCGCGGCGGCGGTCGGCGCGCTGGTGTGGTTCCTCGGCGGCAGCCGGGGGGCCACCCCGGTCCGGCTCGCGCTCGCCGGTACGGCGATCAGCGCGGCCCTGTACGGCTACCTCCAGGCCGTGCTCATCACGGACGGCGCGGCCCTCGGCAAGATGCGCTTCTGGACGGTGGGTTCGCTGGTCTCGGCCACGAACTCGACCATCGTGCAGGTGCTGCCGTTCCTCGCGGTCGGCACGGTCCTCGCGCTCGCCCTGGCCCGGCCGCTGAACGCCGTGGAGATGGGCGATGACACCGCGCGGGCCCTCGGCGCGAACCTCGGTCGCACCCGGGCGCTGGCCATGCTGGCCGCCGTGGTGCTGTGCGGTGCCGCGACCGCCGCCTGCGGCCCGATCGTCTTCGTCGGCCTGATGGTCCCGCACGTCGTGCGCTCCTTCACCGGTCCCGACCTGCGCTGGATCATGCCGTACGCCACGGTCCTGGCGCCCGTGCTGCTGCTCGGCGCCGATGTCGTCGGCCGGGTCGTGGCCCGCCCCGCAGAGCTTCAGGTCGGCATCGTCACCGCGATCATCGGCGGCCCGGTCTTCATATTTCTCGTACGACGGCGGAGGACGGCCCAGCTGTGAAGACACACTCCAGGAGCCGTGCCATACGCACCCCCGGCGGGCTCTCGCTGCGCCTGGACCCGCGTGCGCTGGTCGTCGTCGTGCTGCTGCTCGCCGCGGCCTGTGCCGCCGGTGTCGCGTTGATCGGCACCGGCGAGGCGAGGATCCCGGCGGCCGACGTGCTGCGGACGCTCGCCGGCGACGGCACCGCGTACCAGGACTTCATCGTCAACGAGCTGCGGCTGCCGCGCGTCCTCGTCGGCCTGCTGGTCGGTGCCTCGCTCGGCCTCGGCGGGGCGCTGTTCCAGTCGGTCTCCCGCAACCCGCTGGGCAGCCCGGACGTGCTCGGCCTGTCGCAGGGGTCGACGGCCGGCGCGCTCGTCGTGATCGTGCTGATGTCCGGCAGCGCCTCCCAGGTGACCGTGGGCGCGCTGGCCGGCGGCCTGGCGACCGGCCTCGCCATCTACGCGCTCGCCTGGAAGCGGGGCGTGCATGGATACCGGCTGGTGCTGGTCGGCATCGGCGTCAACGCGATCATGACGGCGGTCAACGGATATCTGCTCACCAAGGCCGACCTGGTCGACGCCACCCGCGCGGTGGTGTGGATGACCGGCTCCCTGAACGGCAGGGGCTGGGAGCAGGTCTGGCCGCTGCTCGGGCTGTGCGCCGTCCTCGTCCCGCTGGTCCTCGCCAACGCGCGCGGCCTGCGGATGATGGAGATGGGCGACGACATCTCGAACGCGCTCGGCGTGCGTGTGCAGCGCGTCCGGCTCGTGCTCATGGTCTGCGCCGTCCTGCTCGTCGCCGCCGCCACGGCCGCCGCCGGCCCCGTCAGCTTCGTCGCGCTCACCGCGCCGCAGCTCGCCCGCCGCCTCACCCGCTCGCCGGGGCCGAACCTGGTGCCCTCCCTGTGCATGGGGGCGACCCTGCTGGTCGCCGCCGACTGGGCCTCCCAGCGCGCCTTCGGCGCCGACCAGCTGCCCGTCGGCGTGGTCACCGGCGTCCTCGGCGGCGCCTACCTGCTGTGGCTGCTGGTCACCGAGCGCCGGGCGGGCCGGATATGAAGCGCGCGCAGGGCCCCGACGCGAGCGGCACGCACCCGAACACCCCTAGGAGCACTGTGAACCGCCTGTCCGCGGAGAACGTCACCCTCGCCTACGACCAGCGGGTCATCGCCGAGCAACTGTCGGTGGAGATCCCGGACAACTCCTTCACGGTGATCGTCGGCCCGAACGCGTGCGGCAAGTCGACGCTGCTGCGGGCGCTGTCGCGGATGCTCCGGCCCAGCCAGGGCCGGGTGCTGCTGGACGGGCAGGCCATCCAGTCGATGCCCGCCAAGAAGGTCGCGCGGACCCTGGGCCTGCTGCCGCAGTCGTCCGTCGCGCCCGACGGCATCACCGTCGCCGACCTCGTCGGCCGGGGCCGCTACCCGCACCAGGGCCTGCTGCGCCAGTGGTCGGCACAGGACGAGCGGGTCGTGCGGGAGTCGATGCGGCAGACCGGCGTGGCGGAGCTGGCCGAGCGGTACGTGGACGAGCTGTCCGGCGGGCAGCGGCAGCGGGTGTGGATCGCCATGGCGCTGGCCCAGCAGACCCCGCTGCTGCTCCTGGACGAGCCGACCACCTACCTGGACATCCAGCACCAGATCGACGTCCTCGACCTGTGCGCCGAGCTGCACGAGGAGCAGGGCCGGACGCTGGTGGCGGTGCTGCACGACCTCAACCACGCCGCCCGCTACGCCACCCACCTCATCGCCCTGCGCGGCGGCACGGTGATCGCCGAGGGTGCCCCGAACGACATCGTCACGGCCGAGCTGGTCGAGGAGGTCTTCGGGCTGCGCTGCCAGGTCATCGAGGACCCGGAGACGGGCACCCCGCTGGTGGTGCCGGCGGCCCGGAAGGCGCGCGCGGAGAAGGCCACGGCGGCTTCCTGACGACGCGAGCGCCTACAGCAGCTTCCGCAGCCGGAACAGGTCCAGCAGGCTCGCCTCCAGCCTAACCCGGCCCGAGCCCCAGGCGGTGGCGAAGTTCAGCTCGCCGCCCACCAGGGCCACCAGGTCGTCCCCGGCCATGGCGAGCCTGATCTGCGCCTTCTCACGGGGCGGCCCCGGAAGGGTCTCGTCGACCTCGATCCGGCCGCCGGTCATCCGGCCCGCGAAGGTGACGTCGAGATCGGTGATGTGGCAGCTCACCGAGCGGTCGAGCGCGGCGGCGGCGCGGACGTCGCCCTCGGCCCCCCGCATGTTGTCCGAAAGCTTCTCCAGTGCGGCGCGGCACTCCTCGATCGTGGCCATCGCCCACGACGGTACCCCAGCGGTTCGGGGTAGCGTCTGGGCATGAGCGAGTCCGTGTCCGAGGCCGACATCGACACCGAGGCGGCGCCCGCGTACGACCCCGCGGCGCCCGCCCCCCTGAACGTCGCGCGCACCCCCACCGGCAACGCCGAGGTCGACGCCCAACTCGACCGGCTGGCCGACGCCGACCACCTCGCCACCGACGGCCATGTCGAGGTGTACGAGGATGTACACCGGGGACTGCGCGACGCGCTCACCGCGCTCGACGCCCGCCCGGGACCCGCGGCCCCCTCACCGTCGTACCACCAGAGCAGGAGCTGAACCGAACGTGGCAGGAGTCGCACGCCGCCGTCTCGACGCGGAGCTGGTCCGCCGGAAGCTCGCCCGTTCGCGCGAGCACGCCAGCCAGCTGATCGCCGCCGGGCGGGTCACCGTCGGCAGGACCGTGGCGACCAAGCCGGCCACGCAGGTGGAGTCCGCGGCGGCGATCGTCGTCCAGGCCGACGACAGCGATCCCGACTACGTCTCCCGGGGCGGGCACAAGCTCGCCGGCGCGCTGGCGGCCTTCGTGCCGCGGGGGCTCGTCGTCGAGGGCCGGCGCGCGCTGGACGCCGGCGCGTCCACCGGCGGCTTCACCGACGTCCTGCTGCGCGCGGGCGCCGCCCACGTCGTCGCGGTGGACGTCGGCTACGGACAACTCGCCTGGTCGCTCCGGAAGGATGAACGCGTCACCGTCAAGGACCGTACGAACGTACGCGAGTTGACGCTTGAGGCGATCGATGGGGAACCTGTGGATCTTGTCGTGGGTGATCTGTCCTTCATCCCGCTCGGGCTGGTGCTGCCCGCCCTGAAGCGGTGCGTGACGGCGGACGCCGACCTGGTGATGATGGTCAAGCCGCAGTTCGAGGTGGGGAAGGAGCGGCTCGGCAGCGGGGGAGTCGTACGGAGTCCGCAGCTGCGGGCGGAGGCCGTGCGAGGAGTGGCCGAGAAGGCGTGGGAGCTGGGGCTCGGGGTGCGGGGGGTCACCGCGAGCCCGCTGCCCGGCCCCTCGGGGAACGTGGAGTACTTTCTCTGGCTGCGGGCGGGGGCACCCCAGGTGGACCCGGCCGACGTCGAACGTGCAGTGGCGGAGGGGCCGCGTTGACACAGAACCTGGCGCGTACTGTTTTCCTGCTCGCCCACACCGGGCGGCCCGCGGCGATCCGCAGCGCGGAACTCGTCGTCAAGGGCCTGCTGCGGCATGGCATCGGGGTGCGGGTGCTGGAGGAGGAGGCGCGCGACCTGCCGCTCCCGGACGAGGTGGCCCTCGTCAAGGAGGCGACCCCGCAGTGCCTGGACGGGTGCGAGCTGCTGATCGTGCTGGGCGGCGACGGCACGCTGCTGCGCGGCGCCGAGTTCGCGCGGGCCTCCGGGGTGCCGATGCTCGGCGTCAACCTCGGGCGTGTCGGGTTCCTCGCGGAGGCCGAACGGGACGACCTCGACCGGGTCGTGGACCGGGTGGTGGCGCGGTCGTACGAGGTCGAGGAGCGGATGACCGTCGACGTCGTGGTGCACCGCAACGGCGACATCGTGCACACCGACTGGGCGCTGAACGAGGCGGCCGTGCAGAAGGCCGGCGCCGAGAAGCTGCTGGAAGTCGTCCTGGAGATCGACGGGCGGCCGGTCACGGGCTTCGGGTGCGACGGCGTCGTGCTGTCCACACCGACCGGGTCCACGGCGTACGCCTTCTCCGCCGGGGGGCCGGTGGTGTGGCCGGAGGTGGAGGCACTGCTGATGGTGCCGATCAGCGCGCACGCGCTGTTCGCCAAGCCGCTGGTCACCTCGCCGGACTCCGTGCTGGCGGTGGAGGTGCTGCCGCACATCCCGCCGGGCGTCCTCTGGTGCGACGGGCGGCGGACCGTGGAGCTGCCGCCGGGTGCGCGGGTCGAGGTGCGGCGGGGCGCCGTGCCGGTGCGGCTGGCCCGGCTGCACCATTCGTCCTTCACTGACCGGCTTGTGGCGAAGTTCGCGCTGCCCACCACGGGATGGCGGGGCGCGCCCCACCACCCCTCGGAGTGACATAGGCGGGCCATGTGCGCTCCCGGCCCCGGACCTCGTATGGTCTGTTCCGTGTTGGAGGAGATGCGGATACGGTCGCTCGGGGTCATCGACGATGCCGTTGTCGAGCTGTCGCCGGGGTTCACGGCCGTCACCGGTGAGACGGGTGCGGGCAAGACCATGGTGGTCACCAGCCTGGGGCTGCTGCTCGGCGGCCGGGCGGACCCGGCGCTCGTGCGGATCGGGGCCGAGAAGGCGGTGGTGGAGGGGCGGGTCACCGTGCCCCCCGGAGCCGCCGCCGTCGTGCGCGCCGAGGAGGCCGGGGCCGAGCTGGACGACGGTGCCCTGCTGATCAGCCGTACCGTTTCCGCCGAGGGCCGCTCCCGGGCGCACCTGGGCGGGCGCAGCGTGCCCGTCGGGCTGCTCGCCGAGCTGGCCGACGACCTGGTGGCCGTGCACGGGCAGACCGACCAGCAGGGGCTGCTGAAGCTGTCCCGGCAGCGGCAGGCGCTCGACCGGTACGCGGGCGACGCCGTCGCGGTGCCGCTCGCCAAGTACGGCGAGGCGTACAGGCGGCTGCGGGCCGTCGCCGCCGAGCTGGAGGAGATCACCACGCGCGCGCGTGAGCGGGCGCAGGAAGCCGACATGCTGCGGTACGGGCTCGACGAGATCGCCGCCGTGGAGCCGCGGCCCGGCGAGGACGTGGAGCTGGCCGAGGAGGCGGAGCGGCTGGGGCACGCCGAGGCGCTGTCGTCCGCCGCGACGGCCGCGCACGCCGCTCTCGCGGGCAATCCGGAGGACCCCGAGGGGATCGACGCCTCGACCCTCGTCGCGGGCGCGCACCGGGCCCTGGAGGCCGTGCGGTCGCACGATCCGGCCCTGTCCGCGCTCGCCGACCGGATCGGGGAGATCGGCATCCTGCTGGGTGACGTGGCGGGTGAGCTGGCGGGGTACGCCGACGATCTCGACGCCGACCCGCTGCGGCTGGCCGCGGTGGAGGAGCGCCGGGCCGCCCTGAACGCCCTGACCCGCAAGTACGGGGACGACGTCGCCGGCGTGCTGGCCTGGGCCGAGCGGAGCGCCGCGCGGCTCACCGAGCTGGACGGCGACGACGAGCGGATCGAGGAGCTGACCGCCGAGCGGGACGCGCTGCGCACCGAGCTGGGCGGGCTCGCGCAGGCGCTGACGGACGCGCGGACGGAGGCGGCCGAGCGGTTCGCCGCCGCCGTGACCGCCGAGCTGGCCTCGCTGGCGATGCCCCACGCGCGCGTGTCCTTCGACATCCGCCAGACCGAGGACCCGGAGGGCGTCGAGGTCGGCGGGCGGACGGTCGCCTACGGCCCCTCGGGCGTGGACGAGGTCGAGCTGCTGCTCGCCCCGCACCCGGGCGCCCCGCCGCGGCCCATCGCCAAGGGCGCCTCCGGCGGTGAGCTCTCCCGCGTGATGCTGGCCGTGGAGGTGGTCTTCGCGGGCACCGACCCGGTGCCGACGTACCTCTTCGACGAGGTCGACGCGGGTGTCGGCGGCAAGGCGGCGGTCGAGATCGGCCGGCGGCTGGCGAAGCTCGCCAGGACCGCGCAGGTCGTCGTGGTCACCCACCTGCCCCAGGTCGCCGCGTTCGCCGACCGCCAGCTGCTGGTGGAGAAGACCAACGACGGCTCCGTGACCCGCTCCGGTGTGAAGGTCCTGGAGGGCGAGGAGCGCATCCGCGAGCTGTCCCGGATGCTGGCGGGCCAGGAGGACTCCGAAACGGCCCGCGCCCACGCGGAGGAACTCCTGGCGACGGCCAGGGCTGATCTCTGAGAGCCCGGCCGGGCGGGCTTGCCGCTCGCCCGGCCCGCGGTGTCACTCGCGGCGGTTCATGCGTTGCCGCGCCATGTGATACGCCCAGGCGTGGGTCGACACCTTCTTCTCGATGCCGAAGTGCCGTCCTGTGGCTTCTTCCAGGACCTGGTGGAACTCCTCCATCAGCGAGCCCCGGTCGGTGACGGCGAAATCGCTGTCGGTCCAGCCGTAGAGGGACTTCAGTTCGTGTTTGACGGCGGCGAAGAAGGCGGGGCGCTCGCGCTCGCCCACACCGATCCGGACGCCGTGCCGCTGGAGCCACTGTGTGAGTTCCCCGGGTGCGTCCAGCCACTTGTCCGGGCTGTCCCGCAGCTCGGCATGGTCGACCCAGGCCCAGAAGCTCTCGGCGTCGGCCGTGGCTTCGCCTTCCTCGCCATGTTCTCCCCTGGAACCGTCGGTGTCGTGAGGGCATCGTGGCAGGCGGCACTGACAACGGCCGGGCGCCGGCCGGGAGCGGTGGGCCGCCCCCGGTGCCGCACCGGGGGCGGCCGCGGTGGCGGGAAACCGGCGCGCGGGGCTGCTCGCGCACGCCGTCGCTCTGGTGGCCGCGGTCCGCTACGGTGACCGGGGCAGCGCCTGGGCGCGCGCCCGGTGAGCGGCTGACCTCGTCGTATGCCCTCGTACACCGTTCGGCCGCGGCAGACGGTCCCTCACCCGTGTGGGTGATGTGCTCCGGCGCATTGCCCCGGCCCGCCGCACGGTGCGCCCTCCAGGATGTCCCTGAACGGCCGTACGTCCTGGCATGCTTGGCAGGGAACGCGGGGCGGGCAGCGGGTACGGACGGCCGGCCCGGGAGGCGCGCGGGGTGCGCCCTTCCGCCCCCCTGAGCCCGCTACCTTCTGTACGTTTCCTCGTGACCACCCACGTGATCCCCGTGCCCGTCCCCCGTGAACCAGGAGCCCCGGCCCCGTGAGCCCCCTGAGCAGCAACGCACCGCGCGGCCAGTCGCCGCTGCGCACCGTGCAGGTGCTCGGCGGAGGCAACGCCGGCAGCAGCGCGCACGTGCGCTCCCTGGCCGAGGGACTGGTGGCGAGGGGCGTGCGGGTCACCGTGTGCGCCCCCGTCGAGGCCGATCACGCCTACGACTTCCTCGGGGCCGGCGCCGAGCACGTGCACGTGCCGCGCAGCAGCGACCCCGTCTCCGTGGCCGCGCTCCGGACGGCCTGCGCGAACGCCGACCTGGTGCACGCGCACGGCCTGCACGCCTCCTTCAGGACCGTGCTCGCGCTCAGCGGGCGCACCACCCCGCTGGTGGTCACCTGGCACAACCGGGCGCACGCCCAGGGCCCGCGGGCCCATCTGCTGCGGCTGCTGGAACGGCGTGTGATGCGCACCGCGTCCGTGGTCCTCGGCACCAGCCCCGACCTGGTCGACCGGGCCCGGCGGACCGGCGCGCGCGACGCCCGGCTCGCGGCCGTCTCCCTGCCGGGCCGGCACCGCACCCGCGGCCTCCTCGGCGCCGGCGCCCTCGCCCTCGACACCCTGGACGCCTTCGACGGCCCCGACCGCGACGACCCCGACCGGCTGCGGCCCAAGACCCGGGCCGAACTCGGCGCCACCGGACGCCCGTTGCTCATCGCGGTCGGCTCCCTGGACCGGCACCGCGGCTACGACGTCCTGCTCGACGCGGCCCGCGCGTGGCGCGACCTCGACCCGGTGCCCCTGGTGGTCGTCGCGGGGGAGGGGCCGCTGCGGCCGGTGCTGCAACGGCGGATCGAGGACGAGGAACTGCCGGTGCGGCTCATCGGACACCGCGAGGACGTGCCCGAGCTGCTCGCCGCCGCCGACCTCGCGCTGCTCACCAGCAGTTGGGAGTCGCGGTCCGTCCTCGCCCAGGAGGCGCTGCACGCGCGCGTGCCGCTCGTCGCCACCCGCGTCGGCGGCATCCCGGACCTCGTCGGCGACGCGGCCGAACTCGTCCCGTACGGCGATCCGGAAGCCCTCGCCGACACCGTCGTACGGCTCCTCGCGGACCCGGAGCGGTGCGCGGTGCTGCGCGAACGCGGGACGCGGCAGGCCGCCACCTGGCCGACCGAGGACGAGACCGTCGCCCAAGTGCTCAGCGTCTACGACGAGTTGACCCAGCCGAGGCCGCTGGCCTGAGCGGGCTCAGGGCACGTGCCGGCGCGCCCGCAGGGCCAGGCTCAACGCCAGTACCGTCTGCGGGTCGTCCAGGTCGGTGCCCAGCAACTCCCCGATCCGGGCGAGCCGGTTGTACAGCGTCTGCCGGTTGAGATGCAGCTCGCGGGCCGTCTCCGCCTTGCGGCCGGCGTGTGCCAGATAGGTCTCCAGGGTCGGCAGCAGCGGCGGCCTGGAGCGGTGGTCGTGGTCGCGCAGCGGGCCGATCGCCCGGTCCACGAAGGCCGCCAGGTCCGGGTGGTCGCGCAGCCGCCACAGCAGCAGGTCGATGTCGAGGCGCCGGGCGTCGTACCAGGGCCGGTCGGTCAGGCCCTGGGCCGCCGTCGCGGTCTCCGCCGCGTGCCGCAGCCCCGCCGAGGCCGCCGCCCAGCCGCCCGCCACCCCGACGACCACCACCGGCGGCGGCGAGCCCGCCCGGCGCATCCCGGCCCGCTCCACCCCCGCCCGCAGCGCCGCCGCCACCCGGTCCGCGACCGCCGCCCGCTCCGACTCCGAGCGCAGCCCCAGCAGCACCAGCACCCGGCCCTCCACCGGCCGCACCCCCAGCAGCACCGGCACCCCCACCGCGGCCAGTTCCTCGGAGACCGCCCGGGCCAGCACCGCCCAGCCCCCGCCGGGGGAGAGGCTGTCCCCGATCCGCATCACCACGGGCAGCAGCGGGCTGTCGCCGGGCTTGAAGCCGAGCACCCGGGCCTGCGCGGGGGCGTCCTCCGCCGCGATCCGGGCCTCGGCGAGATCGGTGAGGAAGTCACCGCGCCCGCGCGCCGCCAGCTCCTCCTCCTGCCGGGCCTGCATCAGCACCACCGCCAGGATGCCCGCGGCCCGCTCGGCGGCGATCCGGTGCACCGGGGCCAGCGGTGCGCGGACCGGCAGCAGCACCAGGCGGGCGCGCACGGCACCGGCGGTCCCGGGCCCGCCGCCGGGCACGTCCACCAGCACCGACCCGGCGGGCGGCGGGGCCTGCTTGTGCGGGCCGCGCAGCCCCTCCCACACCTGGAGCGGGTCCGCGCCCTCGGGCCCGGCACCGGCGGCGTACAGCAGCCGGCCGTCGGCGGTCTCCAGGAACACCGGGTTGTCGCCGAAGCCGGCCAGGATGTCCAGCACCTGCGGCACCCCGCCGCCGCCCAGCAGGGCCTCGGTGCAGCGCCGGTGCACCTCCTCGGCGCGCTGGAGCAGCGCGTAGTGGCCGTTGACGATCTCGGTGTGGATCTCCTCGGTCACCGTCACGAACGGCACCTCGCGGTGCAGCTGGACCAGCGGCAGCCCGGCCGCCCGGGCCGTGTCCACCAGGGCGGCGGGCAGCCGGGTGAAGCGCGGGCCCAGCTCCACCACCAGGGCGGCGATCCCGCGCTCGGCGAGGGTGCGCACGAACGCCCGCTGCTCGGCCGGCCGGGTGCCGAGGCCGTAGCCGGTGGTCAGCAGCAGCTCGCCGCCCTTGAGCAGCGAGGCGATGTTCGGGACCTCGCCCGCGTGCACCCAGCGCACGGTGCGGCCGAGCCGGTCGGCGCCCGCCAGCACCTCCGGCAGCCCGCTGCGCAGTCCGGGCAGCTCCAGCGCCCGCTGCACGGTGATCCCGGCGCCCTGGGTGTCGGATCGGTGGTCGGTACGGCTGTCCATGCGGTGACGCTACCTGCGGGAACGCCCTCAGGACAGCCGCCTTGACAGGACCTAGACCGGCCGGATGTTGTGGTTGAAGCGGAAGACGTTGTCGGGGTCGTAGCGCCGCTTCACCTTCGCCAGGCGCAGGGTGTTCCCGGCGCCCAGGCCCGCGCGGACCCGCTCGGGGCCCTCGTTGCCGATGAAGTTGAGGTTGACCGCACCCGTGCTCCACCGCCGCAGGCCGGCGCGCACGTCCCGCACCCAGCCGATCGCCCGCTCGTCGCCGGCCGGGTCCGGCCAGATCGCGAGCGGGTGCGCCGCCCAGGGCGCGTCCCGGTACGGCACCGGGTACTCGTGCGGGCCCGCCGCGACGGCCCCGCCCTGCGGGAAGAGCAGGTGCTGGGTGGGGCTCGGCACGGGCATGCCGTCCGCGCGGGCGCAGAAGACGTCCACGGCCTCGTCCGGCAGCCCGGTCAGACACTCCGCCGACCAGTGGTTGCGCAGCCCCGCCGGCTGGTCGAGCATGCACTGCACATCGGCGTACGGCATGTCACCGGCCAGCTCCACCTCGTGCGGCAGCGCGAGCAGCGGCTCGGCGAGCTTGCGCAGCTCGTCCTCGCCGCCGGCGTACGTCAGCAGGGCCGCGCACAGCGGCGTGCCCACCAGCTCGGGCGGTGTGAACCGCGCGGGCGGCCCGGTGAGGTACAGCGCCGCGCCGCCCACCTCGTCCGGCCCGGTGCGGAAGATCTCGCGGAAGGTGCGGAGCACGTCCGGTCCGACGTCCGGCAGGAACAGCAGCAGGACGATCGAGAACTCCGGCAGCTCGTGCAGCCGCAGGGTGAGCGCGGTGGCGACGCCGAAGTTGCCGCCCCCGCCGTGCAGCGCCCAGAACAGCTCGGGGTTCTCGTCGGGGCTCGCGTGCACCCGCTCGGCGTCGGCGGTCACCAGCTCCACGGCGATGAGGTTGTCCACGGCGAGGCCGAAGGCGCGGTCCAGCCAGCCGGTGCCGCCGCCGAGGACGAAGCCGCCGACGCCGGTGGTGGAGGCACGCCCGCCGGTGGTCGCGAGACCGTACGGCTGGGTGGCGCGGTCCAGGTGGCTCATCGTGGCGCCGCCCTCGACCCGCACCGCCTCGGCCGCCGGGTCGACGGTCACCCGGTGCATCCGGCGCAGGTCCACCACGAGCGCGCCGTCGCCCAGCGCCGTACCCGCCACGCCGTGGCCGCCGCCGCGCACCGCGATGTGCAGGTCCAGCTCCCTGCCGAAGCGCACGGCCCGCACCACGTCGGTGGCGTCCGCGCACCGCGCGATCACCGCGGGCCGCCGGTCGACCATCGCGTTGAAGACCGCACGGGCCTCCTCGTAGCCCGGGTCCCCGGGGGCGAGCACCTCGCCGACCAGGTCCTCGCGCAGCGCGGCGAGGGCCGCGCCCGCCTTCGAGAGGGAAGCCATGGCCGCCCCCTTCCGGAACAGGGGCCGTGTCCGGCTTCCAGCCTAGGCGGGCGCGACCGCGCGGGCCCGCTCAGCCGCCGTAGGCGCCCGACGCGGTCAGCCGCAGGGCCGTGTCGATCAGCGGGACGTGGCTGAACGCCTGCGGGAAGTTGCCCACCTGGCGCTCCAGGCGCGGGTCCCACTCCTCGGCGAGCAGACCGAGGTCGTTGCGCAGGGCGAGGAGCTTCTCGAACAGCTTGCGGGCCTCGTCCACCCGGCCGATCATCGCCAGGTCGTCCGCCATCCAGAACGAGCAGGCCAGGAACGCGCCCTCGTCACCCGGCAGGCCGTCGACGCCCTCGCGGTCGCCCTCCGTCGGGTAGCGCAGGATGAACCCGTCCGGGGTGGACAGCTCGCGCTGGATGGCCTCGATGGTGCCGATCACCCGCTTGTCGTCCGGCGGCAGGAAGCCCATCTGCGGGATGAGCAGCAGGGAGGCGTCCAGCTCCTGGGAGCCGTAGGACTGGGTGAAGGTGTTGCGCTCCTTGTCGTAGCCCTTCTCGCACACGTCCCGGTGGATGTCGTCGCGCAGTTCCTTCCAGCGCTCCAGCGGGCCGTCGGCGTCGCCGGACTCGATCAGCTTGATCGTGCGGTCGACGGCGACCCAGGCCATCACCTTGGAGTGCACGAAGTGCCGGCGCGGGCCGCGCACCTCCCAGATGCCCTCGTCCGGCTCCTGCCAGTGGTCCTCCAGGTAGCGGATCAGCTTCAGCTGGAGCAGGGAGGCGTAGTCGTTGCGGGCGAGCCCGGTCATGTGGCCCAGGTGCAGGGCCTCGGTGACCTCGCCGTACACGTCCAGCTGGAGCTGGTGCGCGGCGCCGTTGCCGACCCGGACCGGGGCCGAGCACTCGTAGCCGGGCAGCCAGTCCAGTTCGGCCTCGCCCAGCTCGCGCTCACCGGCGATGCCGTACATGATCTGGAGGTTCTCCGGGTCGCCGGCGACCGCGCGCAGCAGCCACTCGCGCCAGGCGCGGGCCTCCTCGCGGTAGCCCGTGCGCAGCAGCGAGGACAGGGTGATCGCCGCGTCCCGCAGCCAGGTGTAGCGGTAGTCCCAGTTGCGCACGCCCCCGATGTCCTCGGGCAGGGAGGTCGTCGGGGCCGCGACGATGCCACCGGTGGGCGCGTAGGTCAGCGCCTTCAGGGTGATCAGCGAGCGGACCACCGCCTCGCGGTACGGCCCGTGGTACGTACAGTGCTCGACCCACTCGCGCCAGAAGTCCTCCGTCGCCTCCAGCGAGGCCTCCGGCTCCGGCAGCGGCGGCGGCTGCTTGTGCGAGGGCTGCCAGGAGATGGTGAACGCGATCCGGTCACCGGGGGCGACCGTGAAGTCGGCGTACGTGGTGAGCGCCTTGCCGTAGGTCTCGGCCTCGGTGTCGAACCACACCGAGTCCGGTCCGGCGACGGCGACCGTGCGCCCCTCGTGCTTGTGCACCCACGGCACCACCCGGCCGTAGGAGAACCGCATCCGCAGGGCCGAGCGCATCGGGACCCGGCCGGTGACGCCCTCCACGATCCGGATGAGCTGCGGGGCGCCGTCACGCGGGGGCATGAAATCGGTCACACGGACCGTGCCGCGCGGGGTGTCCCACTCCGATTCCAGGATCAGCGAGTCGCCGCGGTAGCTGCGCCGGGCGGCCGTGGGCGGCTTGGCGTCGGCGGCGTGCGCCGGTCCGAGCCGCCAGAAACCGTGCTCCTCGGTGCCCAGCAGGCCGGCGAAGATGGCATGCGAGTCGAAGCGGGGCAGGCACAGCCAGTCCACCGTGCCATCCCGGCAGACCAGCGCCGCGGTCTGCATGTCTCCGATGAGTGCGTAGTCTTCGATGCGCCCGGCCACGTGCAACTCCAGTCGAACGGCCACGTCACACCCCCGCGCAGGGGGCTGTCGCTTAGTGCGGTCAAGGGATCTTGTTAAGCGTCGTTGAGCGGTGAAGCAAAGCAGCCCGCCGAGCCCTGAGGCAACACGACAGTCTTTGCTCAACGAACTGCCGCGCTCTCGTTGTTCCGGGTGATGTTGGCGGGGGTGTGCCGTCGTTCCGGCCGGGCTCGGCAGCCAATGTCCGAGCAGGATACGACGCACGTAGATGATCTGCGTGCCGCTCCGGGCAACCTGTGTGGGCCGAACGGGTGAGCACCGGGTGAGGACAGTGTGTCCGCAGGATGACTCAAGTGACACCTGTGACCTGTGTGGCGGCCCGCTGTGCCCAGGCGAGTGCGAAGAGTGGCCGGGAGCCATCTCGCCCAGGCGCTGATACGCTGGTAGCCCGTGGACCGGTGGGAGAAAACCCCCGAACCGCAGCGACGGCACCCCCGGAAACACCCGGGAGGGTCGCCGTATCGCACCCCCAGACCGCGACCACGGGAGCCCCCTCTTGGCCATGCCGCCCAACACCACGACGACCAAGCACATCTTCGTGACCGGGGGTGTCGCCTCCTCGCTCGGCAAGGGCCTGACCGCCTCCAGCCTGGGCATGCTGCTCAAGGCGCGGGGCCTGCGTGTCGTGATGCAGAAGCTCGACCCGTACCTGAACGTCGACCCGGGCACGATGAACCCCTTCCAGCACGGTGAGGTGTTCGTCACCAACGACGGCGCCGAGACCGACCTGGACATCGGCCACTACGAGCGGTTCCTCGACCGCGACCTGGACGGCAGCGCCAACGTCACCACCGGCCAGGTCTACTCCACCGTGATCGCCAAGGAGCGCCGCGGCGAGTACCTGGGCGACACGGTGCAGGTCATCCCGCACATCACCAACGAGATTAAGCACCGCATCCGGCGCATGGCCACCGACGAGGTGGACGTCGTGATCACCGAGGTCGGCGGCACGGTCGGCGACATCGAGTCGCTGCCGTTCCTGGAGACCGTCCGCCAGGTCCGCCACGAGGTCGGCCGGGACAACGTCTTCGTCGTGCACATCTCGCTGCTGCCCTACATCGGCCCGTCCGGCGAGCTGAAGACCAAGCCGACCCAGCACTCGGTGGCCGCGCTCAGGAACATCGGTATCCAGCCGGACGCGATCGTGCTGCGCTGCGACCGGGAGGTGCCGACCGCGATCAAGCGGAAGATCTCCCTGATGTGCGACGTCGACGAGGCCGCCGTCGTCGCCTGCCCTGACGCCCGCTCGATCTACGACATCCCCAAGGTCGTGCACGCCGAGGGCCTGGACGCGTACGTGGTCCGCAAGCTGGACCTGCCCTTCCGGGACGTGGACTGGACGACCTGGGACGACCTGCTCGACCGCGTCCACAACCCCGACCACGAGGTCACCCTGGCGCTGGTCGGCAAGTACATCGACCTGCCCGACGCCTATCTGTCGGTCACCGAGGCGCTGCGCGCGGGCGGCTTCGCCAACAAGGCCCGCGTGAAGATCAAGTGGGTGACCTCGGACGACTGCAAGACCCCGGCCGGCGCCAAGGCCCAGCTCGCGGACGTGGACGGCGTCTGCATCCCCGGCGGCTTCGGCGACCGGGGCGTGCTCGGCAAGGTCGGCGCGATCCGCTACGCCCGGGAGAACAAGATCCCGCTGCTCGGCCTGTGCCTGGGCCTGCAGTGCATCGTGATCGAGGCCGCGCGCAACCTGGCCGACATCCCGGACGCCAACTCCACCGAGTTCGACCCGGCCACCGCCCACCCGGTCATCTCCACCATGGCCGAGCAGCTCGACATCGTCGCCGGCGAGGGCGACATGGGCGGCACGATGCGGCTGGGCATGTACCCGGCCAAGCTGGCCGAGGGCTCGATCGTGCGTGAGGTCTACGACGGCAAGGAGTACGTCGAGGAGCGCCACCGGCACCGCTACGAGGTCAACAACGCCTACCGCGCGGAACTGGAGAAGAAGGCCGGCATCGTCTTCTCCGGCACCTCCCCCGACGGCAAGCTCGTGGAGTACGTGGAGTACCCCCGCGACGTCCACCCGTACCTGGTCGCCACGCAGGCGCACCCCGAGCTGCGCTCGCGGCCGACCCGCGCGAACCCGCTCTTCGCGGGCCTGGTGAAGGCCGCGGTCGAGCGGAAGAACGCGCAGTAACACACCAGTTGTACGGTGGCCGGGGTGCGAACCTTCAAAGGTGAGCGCCCCGGCTTTCTTTGTCGGCCGGTTCGTTCGGAAAGCGTGTGGAAGGACAGGGCATGACGATCAAGGACACTCCCGAGGAATGGGAGATCCGGGCCACGGACACCCCCTTCGTGGGCAACAAGACCTCCGTCCGCACGGACGACGTGGTCATGCCCGACGGGTCGGTGGCCCGCCGTGACTACCAGGTCCACCCCGGCTCCGTGGCCGTCCTCGCCCTGGACGAGGAGGACCGGGTGCTGCTGATCAACCAGTACCGGCACCCGGTGCGGCACAAGCTGTGGGAGATCCCGGCCGGGCTGCTGGACGTGCCCGGCGAGAACCCGCTGCACGCCGCGCAGCGGGAGCTGTACGAGGAGGCGCACGTCAAGGCCGAGGACTGGCGGGTGCTGACCGACGTGTACACCACCCCGGGCGGCTGCGACGAGGCCGTACGGATCTTCCTGGCCCGCGGCCTGTCCGACGCCGAGGGCGAGCGCTTCGCGGCGGAGCACGAGGAGACCGACATGCAGCACGCGCGCGTGCCGGTCGAGGAACTGGTGCGCCTAGTCCTGGCCGGGGACCTGCACAACAACTGCCTCGTGGTGGGCGTGCTCTCCCTGGTCGCCGCCCGCGGCGGGGACGGCCTGGACGCGCTGCGCCCCGCTGACGCGCCCTGGCCCGCGCGCCCCTTCGAGAACTGACCCGGCCCGTCCGGGACCCGACCGGACCCGTCCGGTCCGCCGGTGTGACGATCGCCTGATCCGATCGGGCGATCCCCCCGCCGCGCTCTTCCCGGAACGTCGCAGAGCGTGAACTAGGCTCTTCAACGCCCGTATCGGAAGACACCGGCGGGCTTGCGCGTGCGGTGGGACGGGAGTGTGGCCCGTGACGGATCAGGCGGTGGACCCAGACGGTGCGGAGCGGACCGCGCACCCGGCCAGGGAGGACCGATTCCTGGGCCGGGCACGGGAGTTGAAGGAGCTGCGCGCCGACATCGAGCGCGCCGGACTGGACACCCTCTCCGGCCGCAAGGCCCCCCGCGCGCGCGTGCTCCTCATCGCCGGCCGCCCCGGCTCCGGCCGCACCCGCCTCGCCGAGCAGCTCGTCCGGCAGGTCGCCGGCCGCTACCCCGACGGAGTGCTGCGGGCCCGGCTCAGCGAGCCCGGCGGCACGCCGGTGCCCGTCGAGCAGGCCGCCCGCGACCTGCTCGCCGCGCTGGAGCTGCCCGCCCCCGCCGGCGCCGCCGAGGACGACCTGGCCGCGGCCCTGCGCGCCGCCCTCGCCGGCCGGCGGATGCTGCTCCTGCTCGACGACGCGGCCGGCGCCGAGCAGGTCGACGCGCTGCTCCCGGACGCCCCGGACTGCCTGGTGGTGGCCGTCTCCGGCGGACCGCTCACCGGCATCGCGGACGTCCGCCCCTGCACGCTCGGCGGCCTCGACACCAAGTCCGCGGTGGAACTGCTCACCGGTTACGCCGGCTCCGTCCGCGTCACCGTCGACCCGCGCTCCGCGGAGAGCCTGGTCGAGGCCTGCCACGGCCATCCGGCCGCGCTGGTGCTGGCCGGCGGCTGGCTCGCCGCCCGCCCCCAGGCCGCAATCTCCGACCTCGCCAAGCGGCTGCACACCGACGGCGGCACGGACGGCACCCCGCTGTCCCGCGTCTTCCGGCTCGTGTACGACCAGCTGCCCGGCCCGGCCGCCCGCGTCCTGCGACTGCTCTGCCTGGCCCCGGCCGGCCTGGCCGACCCGCACACCGCCTCCGCGCTCGCCGGCTGCTCGGTCGACGCCGCCCGCGCCACCCTGGACGACCTCGTCGGCCTCGGCCTGCTGCGCGCGCTGGACTCCCCGCTGCCCCAGTACGAGGTCCCCGGCTGTCTGCACCCGCTGCTGCGCGCCCTGGCCGAGGCCCAGGAGCGGCCCGCCGAGTTGCAGCTGGCCCGGGCCCGGATGCTGGAGCGGACGGTACGGCTGCTCCAGTCCTGCCGGGCGATCACCGAGACCGACAGCCCGCAGGCCCGGGAGAAGCTGAGCGGCCTGCCCCCCGCGCTGCGCTTCCCGACCCCGCGGGCCGCCGCCGACTGGCTGCGCATCCGGCGGCCCGCCCTGCTGGCGTCCGCGCGCCTCGCGGTGGCCGACGGCGAGCTGGACACCCTCGCCCGGCGGCTGATGTCCCAGCTGGTCAGGGCCCTGGCCGCGCACGTCGGCACGCAGGCCGCCGCACCCGACCTGTACGGCCTGCACGGCCTCGTCCTGGACGTCGCCGAGCGGCGCGGGCTGCCCCGGGAGAAGGCCGCGGCCCTGCTGAACCTGGGCGATCTGGACGCGCAGACCGGCCGGACCCGGGAGGCGCTGGTCCGCTACCGGGCCGCCCTGGACGCCGGACGCGAGGCGAACGACCCGTACGCGACCGGCCGCGCGATGGAATCCGTAGGCGGCGCGTACCAGGAGCTGGGGGACCACGACCGGGCCGCCGACTGGTTCGGCCGGGCGCTGGCCGAGCGGCTGGCCCGGGGGGAGCACCCGGAGGCGGCCCGGCTGTACGGCCGTATCGGCACCGCCCACACCTACGCGGGCCGTTACGGGGAGGCGCTGCGGAACTGGCGGGCCGCCCTCGCCGGCTACCGCAGGAGCGGCGATGTCGCCGCCAGCGCGCGGGCGTTGAGCGAGATCGCCCGGGTGCAGGAGTACGCGGGGCGGCCCGAGGAGTCGCTGCGCACCTGCCAGGAGGCCGTGGAGTGGGCGCGGCGCGCCGAGGACGCGCGGTTGCAGGCCGCGCTCCAGCTGCGGCTCGCCGACACCCTGGACCGGCTGGGCGACCCCGCGTCGGCCCGCCTGCACCGCGCGGCGGCGGAGCGCATGCTGGGTGAGGAGCCACCGGAAGAGGACGCACAGCCGGAACACGACGCTAACGCCTGCGAAATCCGTAGTGGTCGCAGCGAAGATTGATGCAACCGAAGGCTAGACAGTCGGAACGCCTTCATTAGACTGGCTCTGCCGCACGTTCTCCTGCGGTGTCTCCCGGTGTGCCCCTGCATGTCTGGGTACGTCTGTATTGCACCCCCATACCCCCTCTGAGCCAAGGACCGTGATCGACGTGAAGGTCGGCATCCCCCGCGAGGTCAAGAACAACGAGTTCCGGGTGGCCATCACCCCCGCCGGTGTGCACGAGCTGGTGCGCAACGGCCACCAGGTCGTCGTCGAGCGGGGCGCCGGCCTCGGCTCCTCCATCACGGACGAGGAGTACGTCTCCGCCGGTGCCGCCATCCTCGACACGGCCGACGAGGTGTGGGCCGCCGCCGACCTGCTGCTGAAGGTCAAGGAGCCCATCGCCGAGGAGTACCACCGCCTGCGCAAGGACCAGATCCTCTTCACCTACCTGCACCTGGCCGCCTCCAAGGAGTGCACGGACGCGCTGATCGAGTCCGGCACCACGGCCATCGCCTACGAGACCGTCGAGCTGCCGAACCGCGCCCTGCCGCTGCTCGCCCCGATGTCCGAGGTCGCGGGCCGGCTGGCCCCGCAGGTCGGCGCCTACCACCTGATGCGCGCGGCCGGCGGCCGCGGCGTGCTGCCGGGCGGCGTGCCGGGCGTCACCCCGGCCAAGGCCGTCGTCATCGGCGGCGGTGTCTCCGGCTGGAACGCCACCCAGGTCGCCATCGGCATGGGCTTCGAGGTGACCCTCCTCGACCGCGACATCAACAAGCTGCGCGAGGCCGACCGGATCTTCGGCACGAAGGTCAAGGCGATCATGTCCAACGCCTTCGAGCTGGAGAAGGCCGTCCTGGACGCCGACCTCGTCATCGGCGCGGTCCTCATCCCGGGCGCCAAGGCCCCGAAGCTGGTCACCAACGAGATGGTGTCCCGCATGAAGCCGGGAAGTGTCCTTGTCGACATCGCGATCGACCAGGGCGGCTGCTTCGAGGACTCCCGTCCCACCACGCACGCCGAGCCGACCTTCCGGGTCCACAACTCGGTCTTCTACTGCGTCGCCAACATGCCGGGCGCGGTGCCCAACACCTCCACCAACGCCCTCACCAACGCGACGCTGCCGTACATCGTCTCGCTGGCCAACAACGGCTGGGTGGAGGCGCTGCGCCGCGACCCCGCGCTCGCCAAGGGTCTCAACACCCATGACGGCAAGGTCGTTTACAAGGAGGTCGCCGAGGCCCACGGCCTGGACCACGTCGAGCTGGAGAGCCTTCTCGGCTGACCCAAAAGGCGATTCGTCAACACGGCTCGTCAACAGCGCGCACCCGGCCGGACCTTGCCCGACAAGGTCCGGCCGGGTGTGTGTATGGTCACTTTGCGGCTCTCGGTCAACTCGCCTCGAACGTAACCCTTCGACCGATTCGCACACCGGTGAAACCTGCCGTGCGACGGCCGTACGCCCTTGACAGCGGGATGTTTCATTGCCGACACATCGGGCCGGGTCCGGCGGATTGTGTTGCTGCGGACGCCCGACACGCCATAGAGTCGCCAACCGTCGGCATGGTGCCACGCTGACCTTGTCTAGAAGTTTCCTGGTCACCAAGGAGGTAAGACGACTTGTGAATGAGTCGACATTTTCTCCCGGGGGTGGTCAACCAGGAATGCCTGCACGGGGCCAGGGCCCCGCGGGATTCGAGGCTGTCGGCTCCGTAGCTGTGCGCACCTTCGCAGCCCACCAGAGTTCCGGTCCGCAGGCGGCCGGGACAGCACACCAGAGCATGGATGGCCATCACGTGAACGCCATGGCCGGCGACGGAAGTGGCGCGCCCCACAACCAATTCGCCGACTACGACGAACTGCCCGAGGGGCACTTCTACGACCCCGACGCCGAGTACGAGCCCGATCCCGAGTACGCGGCCACGCTCGCGCCCGACGCGGCCCGCCAGCGCCGTGAGCGCATCGGTCCGACCGGACGCCCGCTGCCGTACTTCCCGATCCCGGGCCCGCTGACCGACCACGGCCCCGCGACGATCATCGCGATGTGCAACCAGAAGGGCGGCGTCGGCAAGACGACGTCGACCATCAACCTGGGTGCCGCGCTCGCGGAGTACGGCCGGCGCGTGCTGCTCGTGGACTTCGACCCGCAGGGCGCGCTGTCGGTCGGTCTCGGCGTCAACCCGATGGAGCTGGACCTCACCGTCTACAACCTGCTCATGGAGCGGGGCATGTCCGCGGACGAGGTCCTGCTGAAGACGGCGGTCCCCAACATGGACCTGCTGCCGTCCAACATCGACCTGTCGGCCGCCGAGGTCCAGCTGGTCTCCGAGGTCGCGCGCGAGTCGACGCTCCAGCGGGCCCTGAAGCCGCTGCTGCCCGACTACGACTACATCGTGATCGACTGCCAGCCCTCGCTCGGCCTGCTCACCGTCAACGCGCTGACGGCCGCGCACAAGGTGATCGTGCCGCTGGAGTGCGAGTTCTTCGCCCTGCGCGGTGTGGCCCTGCTGACCGAGACCATCGAGAAGGTCCAGGAACGGCTCAACCCCGAGCTGGAGCTCGACGGCATCCTCGCCACGATGTACGACTCGCGCACGGTCCACAGCCGCGAGGTGCTGGCCCGCGTGGTCGAGGCCTTCGACGACCACGTCTACCACACGGTCATCGGCCGCACGGTCCGCTTCCCGGAGACCACGGTCGCCGGTGAGCCGATCACCACGTACGCCTCCAACTCCGTCGGCGCCGCCGCCTACCGCCAGCTCGCCAGGGAGGTGCTCGCCCGGTGTCACGCCGAGTGAGTCTGCCCGGGGCCGACGAACTGTTCCGCACGACCGGGGGGATGGCGCTCCAGCCGTCCACGCCCCGCCGCGCGGCCAACGGCGAGGCCCGGGTGCCGGCTCCCGCGGGGGAGAGCGACGAGGCGGCCGCCGCCGAGGACGCACCGCAGTCGGTGCCCGTCCAGAGCGGTGACGGAGAGGGCGCGGAACACGTGGCGGTGGAGGCCGAGCCGGCCGAGGCCGGCGAGTCCCGCACCCGCCCGGCGCGCCGGCAGGCGGCGCAGGAAGGTTCTGCCGCCGCGCAGCCGCGCAAGCGCGGCCGGTCGGCGGCCCGGCGGCCCAGCGGACGCGAGCGGCACGACGAGAAGATCACCGTCTACGTCTCCGCCGAGGAGCTGATGGACCTGGAGCACGCGCGGCTGGTGCTCCGCGGCGAGCACGGGCTCGCGGTGGACCGCGGGCGGATCGTCCGCGAGGCGGTGGCCGTGGTCCTCGCCGACCTGGAGTCCCGCGGGGACGCGAGCATCCTCGTACGACGGCTGCGCGGGCGGTAGCGGTAGCCTGCGGGGCTATGACCTCGAACGGAGCCCCTGCCCCCGGCGTGTCCGCCGGTCGCCGGCGTGCGCTGGGGCGAGGGCCGGGAGCGGTGCCGGACGAGCCGGCCGCCGTACCGGTCGAGGCTCCCGAACCGGAACCGGAGCTGCCCGAGCCGGAACGGCCCGAGCCCGAGCCCGAGCCCGCTGAGTCCGAGCCCGCTTCCGACGGTGTCTTCAAGGTCCGCCTCGCCAACTTCGAGGGCCCCTTCGACCTGCTCCTCCAGCTGATCTCCAAGCACAAGCTGGACGTCACCGAGGTCGCCCTGTCCAAGGTCACCGACGAGTTCATGGCGCACATCCGGGCCATGGGACCCGACTGGGACCTGGACCAGACCACGGAGTTCCTGGTCGTCGCGGCCACGCTGCTCGACCTCAAGGCCGCCCGGCTGCTGCCCGCCGCCGAGGTGGAGGACGAGACCGACCTGGCCCTGCTGGAGGCCCGGGACCTGCTGTTCGCCCGGCTGCTCCAGTACCGCGCCTACAAGCAGATCGCCGACATCTTCGACCGGCGGCTCGACGACGAGGCCCGGCGTTATCCCCGTACCGTCGGCCTCGAACCGCAGCACGCCGAGCTGCTGCCCGAGGTCGTCATCAGCATCGGCCCCGAGGGCTTCGCCAGGCTCGCCGTCAAGGCCATGCAGCCCAAGCCCAAACCGCGGGTCTACGTCGACCACATCCACGCCCCGCTGGTCAGCGTGCAGGAGCAGGCCGGGATCGTGGTCGCCCGGCTGCGCGAGCTGGGCGAGGCGAGCTTCCGGGCGCTGATCGAGGACACCGACGACACGCTCACCGTCGTGGCGCGGTTCCTCGCCCTGCTGGAGCTGTACCGGGAGAAGGCCGTGGCCCTGGAGCAGGAGGCCGCGCTCGGGGAGCTGACCGTGCGCTGGACCGGCGGGGACACGGACGCGGCGCCCATGGTCACGGACGAGTTCGACCGGCCGCCCGAGCCGCCCAAGGAGGAGAAGAAGCCGTGAGTGAGCAGACCGCCGAGGTCCCGGCCGGGCTGCGGACCGTCGCCGACCTCGACCTCAAGCCCGCCCTGGAGGCGATGCTCATGGTCGTGGACGAGCCCGCGACCGAGGAGCACCTGGCGAGGATCCTGGAGCGGCCCAGGCGGCAGATCGCGGACGCCCTGCGCGAGCTGGCCGACGAGTACACCGTGCAGGGCCGCGGCTTCGAACTGCGGTTCGTCGCCGGCGGCTGGCGCTTCTACACCCGCGCCGCCTACGCGCCCGCCGTCGAGCGGCTGGTCCTGGACGGCCAGACCGCCCGGCTCACCCAGGCCGCGCTGGAGACCCTCGCGGTCGTCGCCTACCGCCAGCCGGTCAGCCGCAGCCGGGTCTCCGCCGTGCGCGGGGTGAACTGCGACGGCGTGATGCGCACCCTCCTCCAGCGCGGTCTGGTCGAGGAGGCGGGCACGGAACCCGAAACAGGTGCGATCCTGTACAGGACGACGAACTACTTCCTGGAGCGGATGGGCCTGCGCGGCCTGGACGAGCTCCCGGAGCTCGCGCCCTTCCTCCCGGAGGCGGAGGCGATCGAGGCCGAGACCCAGGAGGGAGTCCCGTCGTTCGACCCGGACGCGCCCGACGCGCCCGGCGGTCAGGACGCAGACGACTAAGACGGAAACCTTGATGCGAAGCAGCGGCAGCGGCAAGAGCGGCGGGCGCGGTAACTACCGCGGTGCCGGCAACGACAGGGACCAGAAGCAGGGGCAGGGCCGGCCCCGCAAGCCCCGCCCCGAGGAGCGCCGCTACGACGTGGGCCCGGGGGCCACCAAGGACGGCCCCAAGGCCGGGCGCGGCGGCGCGGCGCGCGGAGGGACCAAGGGCGGCCCGAAGCGGCCCCAGCAGGGCGGCCGTACGGCCCCGTCGCGCTCCCGCGAGTACGAGACGCGGGTCGAGGAGCGCAACCGGGAGCGGTACGCGGGCAAGAAGGACATCAAGCTGCCCAAGACCTTCCCGGGCGCCGAGCAGGAGGGCGAGCGGCTCCAGAAGGTCCTCGCGCGCGCGGGCTACGGCTCCCGGCGGGCCTGCGAGGAGCTGATCGACCAGGCCCGGGTCGAGGTGAACGGCGAGATCGTCACCGAGCAGGGCAAGCGGGTCGACCCGGAGAAGGACGAGGTCAAGGTCGACGGCCTGACGGTCGCGACCCAGTCGTACCAGTTCTTCTCGCTGAACAAGCCCGCGGGCGTGGTCTCCACCATGGAGGACCCGGAGGGCCGGCAGTGCCTCGGTGACTACGTCACCAACCGCGAGACCCGGCTCTTCCACGTCGGCCGGCTGGACACCGAGACCGAGGGCGTCATCCTGCTCACCAACCACGGCGAGCTGGCCCACCGCCTCACGCACCCCAAGTACGGCGTGAAGAAGACCTACCTCGCGCACATCGTCGGCCCGATCCCGCGCGACCTGGGCAAGCGGCTGAAGGACGGCATCCAGCTGGAGGACGGCTACGCGCGCGCGGACCACTTCCGCGTGGTCGAGCAGACCGGCAAGAACTACCTGGTCGAGGTGACCCTGCACGAGGGCCGCAAGCACATCGTGCGCCGCATGCTGGCCGAGGCGGGCTTCCCGGTCGACAAGCTGGTGCGCACCGCCTTCGGCCCGATCACCCTGGGCGACCAGAAGTCGGGCTGGCTGCGCCGCCTGTCCAACACCGAGGTCGGCATGCTGATGAAGGAAGTCGATCTCTAAAGCGGCTTGCCGTGATCACCGTCCCCCTTTATTGTCATGGTGACGATAAAGGGGGACGACGCATATGCCCAAGCAGTCGGCGACCGGAGCACTCCTCGGCCTCGCCCTCGGGGACGCCCTCGGCTTCCCGACCGAGTTCAAGACCGTGCCGCTGATCCTGTCGATGTTCGGGCCCTGGCGGGAGCTGGAGCTGTCCCGGCGAGCCCGTGTCTCCGACGACACCCAGATGACCCTCGCCGTGGGACGCGCGCTCGCCACCGCCATGGAGCGCGGTCCCCTCGCGCCGAAGCGCCTGGAGCGGCCGTTGCGCGAGGAGTTCGTCGACTGGTACCAGTCGCCCGAGAACAACCGGGCCCCGGGCAACACCTGCCTGACCGCGTGCGAACTGCTCAAGGCGGAGGGGCGGGCCTGGCAGGACGCCAGCCAAGTCGGCTCCAAGGGCTGCGGCGCCAACATGCGGGTCGCCCCGATCGGGCTCGCCCCCGGGCTCAGCGCCGAACAGCGCGCCGGCGCCGCCCAGTTGCAGGCCGCGCTCACCCACGGCCACCCCACCGCGCTGGCCGCCTCCGATCTCACCGCCCACGCCGTCCACCTGCTCGCCCGGGGCACGGACCCCGCCGGACTGGTCGGGCACCTGCGCTCCTACGCCCTGGAGAACCGCACCCGCTACGACCACACCTGGCTCGGCGACCTGTGGACCCGCTCGCAGGACCCCGGCCCCGAGCAGTTCATCGCGCGCGGCTGGGACGAGTGCCTGGAGATCCTCGGCCGGCTCCAGGAGGCCGCCCGGACCGTCTCCCCGGAGACCGACCCCTGCCTGGCCACCGGTGAGGGCTGGATCGCCGAGGAGGCCCTCGCGACCGGGCTGCTGTGCTTCCTGCTCTTCCCCGACGAGCCCGTCACCGCCCTGCGCCGGGCCGCCTGCACCGCCGGCGACTCCGACTCCATCGCCTGCCTCACCGGCGCCTTCGCGGGCGCCTGGCTGGGCGCCGGGGCCTGGCCCGCCGACTGGGCCGAGCGGATCGAGTACCGAGGCGACCTGTTGGCCCTGGGGGCGCTCTGGGACGCTTAGGGTCATGATCGACGACCTCGACATAGACCTGGCCCCGGTGGTCGCGGAACAGCCCGACCCCCTGCTGTTCGCCACCGTCTCGGGAGCCCACCTGTACGGCTTCCCCTCGCAGGACTCCGACGTGGACCTGCGGGGCGTCCACCTGCTCCCCGCCGCCGACCTCGTCGGGCTGCGCGAGCCGGAGGAGACCCGCTCGCGGACCTGGGTCCGGTACGGCGTCGAGCTGGACCTCGTCACCCACGACCTGCGCAAGTTCGCACGGCTGATGCTCCGCCGCAACGGCTATGTGCTGGAGCAGTTGCTCTCGCCCCTGGTCGTGCACACCTCCGAGGCCCACCGGGAGCTGGCCGCCCTCGCCCCCGGTGTCCTCACCAGCCACCACGCCCACCACTACCGGGGGTTCGCGGTGACCCAGTGGCGGCTGTTCGAGAAGACCGGCGAACTCAAGCCGCTGCTCTACACCTTCCGCGTGCTGCTCACCGGCATCCACCTCCTGCGCAGCGGCGAGGTCCAGGCCCACCTGCCCACGCTGCTGGACGAGGTCGGCGCTCCCGGCTACCTGCCGGAGCTGATCGCCGCCAAGCGGGACCGGGAGCACGGCAAGGCCGACGTCGACCACGCGCGCGTGGAGGCCGACGTGGAGCGGCTGCACACCGTGCTGGACGAGGCGCAGGCCGGCTCAGCCCTGCCCGACGCGGCCGGCGCCCAGGACGCCCTGCACGACCTGGTGGTCCGGCTCCGCCTGGAGGGCTGAGGCCCGGCGCACCCGGTACAGGAACGCGGCCACGCGCGCGTGGTCCGGCTCCGGCGGCAGCGGGCTGCCCCGCAGGGCCCGCTCGGCCTCGGCCGCCAGCCGGACCATCCACGCCTCCGCCTCCGCCCACGGCACCTCGCCGCGCTTCACCGCCAGCAGGCGCTCGCGCCGCTCACCGACGTCGATCACCAGCTCGCCGGTGCGCAGCAGGTCCCGGGCGCTCATCAGCAGGCGCAGCAGGTGCATCGCGTGCTTCCAGCGCGGGGCGCCCGTCGCGCGGATGTCGGCGTCGAGCTTCCGGCGCTGGCCGAGGGCGTAGCGCGTGAAGGTGTCGTACGCCTGCCGGGACAGGAAGGCGCCGCGCAGGGACAGCAGTTCCCGGCCCGTGTCGTCCACGTGCTCCACCAGCGGGGAGTGCAGGCACTCCAGGACGTTCGGGTTGCCGCGCAGCGCCAGCTCGCAGAACCGCTCCAGTTCCCAGGAGAACCGCTCCTCGCCCGGCCCCTCGACATGCGTCGGCGGCTTCTCGAACCGCCAGAACAGCGGGGTCGGGGCGAGGAACACCCCGCGCCGGTCGGTGTCGCTGGCGTCCGTGGCCAGGCCGAAGGCGCGGGAGCCCATGACACAGGCGTAGACCGTGTGGTCGCGGACGAGGTCGTGCGGCTGCATCCCCGGAGCGTACGCGGCACCCTCAGGCCAGGTGGATGGATTTACCGTCCACCTGGATCGACCGCTTGGGCAGCGGCCTGGTCGCGGGGCCGTGGGCCACCGAGCCGTCGTCGATGCGGAACCTGCTGCCGTGGCAGGGGCAGTCGATGGTGCCGTCCGCCACCGCGTTCACCGTGCAGCCCTGGTGCGTGCAGATCGCCGAGAAGGCCTTGAAGTCACCCTTCTTCGGCTGGGTGACCACCACCTTCTCCTGCTTGAACACCTTGCCGCCGCCCTCCGGGATGTCACTCGTCTTCGCCAGCGCCTTCCCGCCGGTGGCCGCCTCCTGCGCGGCCGGGGACGACGCCGACGCCGACGACGCCGACGGTGTCGACGTGGCCTCACCGCCGTTCTCGGCGCCGCACCCCACGCATCCCAGGGCGATCGCACCGGCGCCCGTGGCGAGAACTGTCCGCCGTGTCGCTGGCTGGGTCATGTCAGACCTCCGTACAGAAGTGCATATCGGTGGATACCGGAACTCTCGCATCGTCTCAGCGAGCGAGCGGCGCGCGCCCGTCCCGCGCGGGCTGACTACGCTGGACGGACCAAGAACGGAACACGCATGTCAGCGAGGAGCAGCACCGTGGCGGTACGAGCGGTCCGGGGGGCCGTCCAACTGGAGCGGGACGAGGCCGGTCACATGGAGGAGCGGGTCGGGGCCCTGCTCACCGCCGTCCTGGAGCGGAACGGGCTGACCGCCGACGACCTCATCAGCATCTGGTTCACGGCCACCCCCGACCTGCACAGCGACTTCCCGGCCGCCGCCGCCCGCAAGCACGGCATCGTGGACGTCCCCCTGATCTGCGCGCAGGAACTGGACGTCGAGGGCGCCATGCCCCGCGTCGTGCGCGTCCTCGCGCACATCGAGTCGGACAAGCCCCGCGCCGACATCGCCCACGTCTACCTCGGCGCCGCCGCGGCCCTGCGCAAGGACATCGCCCAGTGAGAACCGCACTCGTCATCGGAACCGGCCTCATCGGCACCTCCGCCGCCCTGGCCCTCACCCAGCGCGGCGTCACCGTCCACCTCGCCGACCACGACCCCGAGCAGGCCCGCACGGCCGCCGCCCTGGGCGCCGGCACCGACCAGGCCCCCGAGGGCCCGGTCGACCTGGCGATCGTGGCCGCCCCGCCCGCGAACGTGGCCCGGATCCTCGCCGACGCCATGCGCCGGGGCGCGGCCCGCGGCTACGTGGACGTCGCCAGCGTCAAGGGCGGCCCCCGCCGCGAGCTGGAGGCGCTCGGCCTGGACCTCACCGCGTACATCGGCACGCACCCCATGTCCGGCCGCGAGAAGTCCGGCCCGCTGGCCGCCACCGGCGACCTCTTCGAGGGCCGCCCCTGGGTGCTCACCCCGACCCGGGACACCGACACCGAGGTGCTCAACCTCGCCCTGGAACTGGTCTCGCACTGCCGGGCCGTACCGGTCGTCATGGACGCCGACGCCCACGACCGCGCGGTCGCCCTCGTCTCCCACATGCCCCACCTGGTGTCCAACATGGTCGCCGCGCGCCTGGAGCACGCCGAGGAGGCCGCCGTACGGCTGTGCGGGCAGGGCATCCGGGACGTGACCCGGATCGCCGCCTCCGAGCCGCGCATGTGGATCGACATCCTGTCCGCGAACCCGGGACCGGTCGCCGACCTGCTCTCCGACGTCGCCGCCGACCTGGACGAGACGGTCCGGGCGCTGCGCGCCCTGCAATCCTCCGACGAGGCCAAGCGCGGCGAGGGCATCGCCGGGATCGAGGACGTGCTGCGCCGCGGGAACGCGGGCCAGGTGCGGGTACCCGGCAAGCACGGCAGCGCCCCGCGCGCGTACGAGACCGTCGTCGTCCTCATCGACGACCAGCCCGGCCAGCTGGCCCGCATCTTCGCCGACGCGGGCCGGGCCGGGGTCAACATCGAGGACGTCCGGATCGAGCACGCGACCGGGCAGCAGGCCGGTCTGGTCCAGCTGAGCGTCGAACCGAAGGCGGTGCCGGTGCTGGAGCAGGCACTGCGCGAGCGGGGCTGGGCGCTGCGCCGGTAACACCCGGTGAGGGCGCCTCCCGCGAGCCAGTAACCTTGTGCGGGGCGCCCTCGCGTCCCGGACCCCGCTCACCACCCTTCACCAGGAAGGTGCCCTCCCGTGGAAAACGGCGCCGCCCCGACCGCCAAGCCCGTGATCGTCGCGATCGACGGTCCCTCCGGCACGGGCAAGTCGAGCACGTCGAAGGCCGTGGCCGCACAGCTCGGCCTCAGCTACCTGGACACCGGTGCCCAGTACCGGGCGATCACCTGGTGGATGGTGACCAACGGCATCGACCTGGAGGACCCGACCGCCATCGCGGCCGTCGCCGGCAAGCCCGAGATCGTCTCCGGCACCGACCCGGCCGCCCCGACCATCACGGTCGACGGCGTCGACGTGGCCGGCCCGATCCGCACCCAGGAGGTCACCTCCAAGGTCAGCGCGGTCAGCGCGGTGCCCGAGGTGCGCGCCCGGATCACCGAGTTGCAGCGCTCCCTGGCCGCCGGCGCGGACAAGGGCATCGTGGTCGAGGGCCGGGACATCGGTACGACCGTCCTGCCGGACGCCGACCTGAAGATCTTCCTCACCGCCTCCCCGGAGGCCCGCGCGGCCCGCCGCAGCGGCGAGCTGAAGGGCGCCGACGTCCACGCCACCCGCGAGGCCCTGATCAAGCGGGACGCGGCCGACTCCAGCCGCAAGACCTCGCCGCTCGCCAAGGCCGACGACGCGGTCGAGGTGGACACCACCGAGCTCACCCTCGCCCAGGTCATCGAGTGCGTCGTCACCCTGGTCGAGGAGAAGCGGGCCGGGAAGTGAGCCGTCCGCCGGTCGCGTCGGAGCGGGGCGCCGAGATCGGGCGGCGCATCGGCGTCGGCCTGATGTACGGGCTGTGGCGGCCACGCGTGCTCGGCGCCTGGAAGGTGCCGGCCACCGGCCCGGTGATCCTCGCGGTGAACCACTCCCACAACATCGACGGCCCGATGGTCATGGGCGTGGCACCCCGGCCGACGCACTTCCTGATCAAGAAGGAAGCCTTCACCGGCCCGCTGGACCCCTTCCTGACCGGCATCGGCCAGCTCAAGGTGGACCGCGCCGCCGCCGACCGCACCGCGATCGGCCAGGCCCTCGGTGTGCTGGCGGCCGGGGGAGTACTGGGCATCTTCCCGGAGGGCACCCGGGGCGAGGGCGACTTCGCCTCGCTGCGCGCCGGGCTGGCCTACTTCGCGGTCCGCAGCGGGGCGCCGATCGTCCCCGTGGCCGTCCTGGGAAGCGCGGAGCGGCCCGGCCGGTTGATAAAGGCGCTGCCGCCGCTGCGCTCCCGCGTCGACGTCGTCTTCGGCGACCCGTTCGAGGCGGGCGACGGCAGCGGGCGGCGTACCCGCAAGGCGCTGGACGAGGCGACCGAGCGCATCCGGAAGCAGCTCACCAGCCACCTGGAAAACGCCAGGCGCCTGACCGGGCGCCGGGCGACACTTGAGTAGTGGATCAGCCCCCGCGGGGGCTCGTTCCACCGATCACCACGAATGAACGACGAGGTACGGACTTCATGAACGACGACATCCAGCCCGACGGCTCGGCCGAGCACGAGTACGAGCACGGGGCTCTCGGCGACGCCGAGTACGCGGAGTTCATGGAGCTCGCCGCGGAAGAGGGCTTCGACATCGAGGACGTCGAGGGCGCCATCGAGGCGGCGGGCCACGGCCCGCTGCCCGTGCTCGCCGTCGTCGGCCGCCCCAATGTCGGCAAGTCGACACTGGTGAACCGGATGATCGGCCGCCGTGAGGCGGTCGTGGAGGACCGGCCGGGCGTCACCCGCGACCGCGTCACCTACGAGGCCGAATGGGCCGGCCGCCGCTTCAAGGTCGTCGACACCGGCGGCTGGGAGCAGGACGTCCTCGGCATCGACGCCTCCGTGGCCGCCCAGGCCGAGTACGCGATCGAGGCGGCCGACGCGGTGGTCTTCGTGGTCGACGCCAAGGTCGGCGCGACCGACACCGACGAGGCGGTCGTCCGGCTGCTGCGCAAGGCCGGCAAGCCGGTCGTGCTGTGCGCCAACAAGGTCGACGGCCCGAGCGGCGAGGCCGACGCGGCCTACCTGTGGAACCTGGGTCTCGGCGAGCCCCACCCGGTCTCGGCCCTGCACGGCCGCGGCACGGGCGACATGCTCGACGCCGTCCTGGAGGTCCTGCCGGACGCCCCCGAGCAGTCCTTCGGCACCGCGATCGGCGGCCCCCGCCGCGTGGCCCTGATCGGCCGCCCGAACGTCGGCAAGTCCTCGCTGCTGAACAAGGTGGCCGGCGAGGAGCGCGTCGTCGTCAACGAGCTGGCGGGCACCACCCGCGACCCGGTGGACGAGATCATCGAACTCGGCGGCAAGACGTGGAAGTTCGTGGACACCGCCGGTATCCGCAAGCGTGTCCACCTCCAGCAGGGCGCCGACTACTACGCCTCGCTGCGCACGGCCGCCGCCGTGGAGAAGGCCGAGGTCGCCGTCGTGCTGATCGACGCCTCCGAGTCCATCTCCGTGCAGGACCAGCGGATCATCAGCATGGCCGTCGAGGCGGGCCGCGCGATGGTCATCGCCTTCAACAAGTGGGACACGCTGGACGAGGAGCGCCGCTACTACCTGGAGCGGGAGATCGAGACCGAGCTGGGCCAGGTCGCCTGGGCGCCCCGGGTCAACGTCTCGGCGCGCACCGGCCGGCACATGGAGAAGCTGGTCCCGGCGATCGAGACGGCGCTGGCCGGCTGGGAGACGCGCGTCCCCACGGGCCGGCTGAACGCCTTCCTCGGCGAGCTGGTCGCGGCCCACCCGCACCCCGTCCGGGGCGGCAAGCAGCCGCGCATCCTGTTCGGCACCCAGGCCGGCACCAAGCCCCCGCGGTTCGTGCTCTTCGCCTCCGGCTTCATCGAGGCGGGCTACCGGCGCTTCATCGAGCGCCGCCTGCGCGAGGAGTTCGGCTTCGAGGGCACCCCGATCCACATCTCGGTGCGGGTGCGCGAGAAGCGCGGCGCGAAGAAGAAGTAACGGCGCTACGACGAGGAGGGCGGCCCCGGAGCTCCGGGGCCGCCCTCCTCGTCCGTGTGCCCGTCACGCACTCCGGCGCGGCCCCGGCGGCAGGGCGGCCGCGGCCGGCACGTGCTGCATCCCCGTCTCGTGCTGCCGGCCCAGCGTGCCGACCCGCTGCCACTGCGACTGCTGCCGGGCGCTGTAGGCCCCCGCGCTGTAGGCGCTGTAGGAGCTGCTGAACGACCCCGCCCGGTGCCCGCCGTACGTGCCCGTGCCGTCCGGGAAGTCCCCGAAGGCGCTGAACCCCAGCTCCTCCTCACCGCTGCGGTCCCCCGGCAGTGTGCGGAAGGTCCTGACCCACTCCGCGTAGAGCGAGTCGTAGATCGGCGTGGCCGAGGACCCGCCGGACGGCTCGTGCGCCGCCCGGGCGGACGGCACGGAGGAGAAGGACCGGCGGGGAGGAGTGTCGTATGCGTGCACGTATGTCCAAACGACCGTAACCGGAAAGAGATGCGGCCGGACGGCTCACCGGGCTCAGGTGCCCGCGAGGGGAAGCGCCGCGGCGACCAGCCTGCCGCCCGCGGCGGCCTTGTCCAGCGCGTCCCGCAGCAGGTCCTCCCGGGGCTGACGCCCGATGGACCCGACCGGCGCGGCGAACATCAGCACCTGCTGGTGCTTGTTCGCGGCGGCCCGCCAGCTGTCGGTCACCTGGAGCGGCTGGTGCGCCTGCCACCAGGCCACCGGCTGCCCGCCGGCCGCCGACGGCTGGAGCACCGCGTGCAGCTGGCCCACGGCCAGCAGCACCGACCAGCCGTGCAGCACCGGAGGGACGGACGCCAGCTCGGCCACCGGCATGAAACCCTGCTCGATGAGCAGCGGCAGGAAGTCGTCGCCCGTCCCGGTGGTGCCCGGACGGACGATCGGCGAGGTCGGCTCGACGACGAGCGCGGGGTGCAGTTCCCCGTCGACCAGGACGAGTCCGCTGGTCACGCCGAGCACCGCCTGCTCGGGCACGGAGGTGCGCGGCTCACCGCCGGCCGGGTCGCCGCCGACGGCGCCGATGGAGCGGACGGCGCCCTGGAGCTGTTCCTCCGTCACCTGGACGACCTGCGAGGGCAGACAGCTGGCGTGGGCGAAGGCGAGGACGGCGGTCTCGTCGCCGACGAACAGAACGGTGCTGGTGCGCTCCTGCTCGGAGTCGCCCGGGGTGCGACAGGACGTGCAGTCGTAACTGCCCGGGGCGTTCTCTCCGGCGAGCAGCCGGTCGGCTTCTTCGTCGCCGATCTCGGCGCGTACGGCGTCGCTGACGTCGAGCATGCGCGGCACGGGTGGCTCCCTCGGGATGCGGTGCTGGGTCGGCCGGGTGGCTCCCGGCCGATGAGCCCCGGGGTTCCGGGCTCATGAAGAAGACAACGGGTGTCCTGTGGTGGTGGTCACGCCCCGGGGACGACTGGTTCGCACCTTCCCCGGTACACGGTCACCTGCCGTGAGGAATCGAACACTCACTGTCAACTCCATTCGCGGTCAAGGAACTTGACGGGGTGAAGTGGGTCACAGGGAGCGTCGGCTGATGGTCGACAAATCAGGAAATCAACGCATGTAGTGGGTGGCCGAAAATCGCCGATACCCGGGGTAACACGCAAGTGGCCTGGAACGACGGCGAGTTGGTTGATTCCCGGCGCTCACCCTCCTTACATTCCTCCGCCGTGTGCAACGAGCACCGCTCGGGTACGTCCGCCGACCGGCACCAGGCAGCGCAGGATCGCCGACACCGGTCACGGCGGGCGGGGCGGGCGCGAGGAACCGCGGTCCTACGCGGTGAGCCGCGCTCCGCCTTGGGGGAGCCCGGGTTCGTGGAGAGGGAACTACATGTCCGAGTGTGCCGATACCACCCGCAACACCGCCCGTCCCGACGGCGCCCGCAAGGGCCGTACGACCGCCGCGCTCGCCGGAGCCGCCCTGCTGGCCCCGCTGGGGCTGCTGGCCGCGACCGGCAACGCCGCCGCGGCGGACAACGGGGTGTGGGACCGCATCGCCCAGTGCGAGAGCGGCGGCAACTGGCACATCAACACCGGCAACGGCTACTACGGCGGGCTCCAGTTCTCCGCCGGCACCTGGCGCGCGTACGGCGGCACCGCCTACGCCCCGACGGCCGACCAGGCCTCCAGAAGCGCGCAGATCGCCGTCGCCACCAGGGTCCAGCAGGCCCAGGGCTGGGGCGCCTGGCCGGTCTGCTCGGGCCGGGCCGGAGCCTTCGGCGCCGCCCCGGCGGCGGCCCGCACCGGCTCCTCCGGTACGGCGAACCGCACCAGCGGCGCGACGACGAAGTCCGCCCCCACCCGGTCCACCCCGGCGCAGGCGCCGGAACGCCCCGCGGCCACCACCCACCGCGGTGCCCCGCACGGTGACTACACCGTCCGCCAGGGCGACACCCTGAGCACCATCGCGGCCCGGCACGGCACCACCTGGCAGCGGATCTACGCCGCCAACAAGGCCGTCATCGGCGACGACCCGAACCTGATCGTGCCCGGGCAGCGCCTCGCGCTCTGAGCCCGCTCCGCACAGCCGCTGTCCCGCCCCGGACAGCGGCTGTCCGCGTCCCCGGGCGGACTCGGGCCCGTGGGGGAGACCTCGGCACGCGCACCCGCGAGCCGCCGTCCCGGGACTCGCCGGGCGTGCGCTCCGGCAGGGGGAGTCCGGCGGTTGTGTGCTGAATCCGTGAATTTCCTACGTGGCGTCAGCCGCCGCCGGGCCGCTGCGGATTGCGCGGACAATCGCGGCCCCGGGCCCGCCCCGATCCCCACTGCGGGACTTTCCGCCGGGTAATTCGGAGCGGCCTTCCGACACACGTGAATTCTGTTCGATTACCCCGGTAGGCCGAACGGAAACCCCCGTTCGTGTGACACTCGCCGTGGCAGACGATGATGTGACCGCGGCCGAAACGGGATCGCGGTGGCTGTGACAGAAGTGTGACGGGAACCGGATACGGCTCTTACCCGTCTGTGCCCGGCTTCCGTCACCGCCCGTCGCGGCCTAGCGTGGCCGCATGGCACCGATTCCCACTCCGTCAGCGGAGCCCCAGGACAGCCCGGACGGGTACGTCGGCCTCGACGCGGCGCACGCCGAACGGCTCGCGCGGCAGCGCGGCTGGTCGACGGTGCGGTCGCTGCCGCCGGGCGCGATCATCACCATGGAGTACCGGGCCGGACGGCTGAACTTCGAGGTACGGGACGGCCGGGTGGCCCGCGCCTGGAAGGGCTGACCGCCCGTTCCCCGGGTGGATGCGCGAAAGGCCCCGCTCCGGGCAGGAGCGGGGCCTTCGTCGTGGCGTGGGGCGGTGGTGCGTACCGGACCCCGTGCCGGCGTCGGCCCTCAGCCGCCGGTCAGCGGCCGGGCCGGCTGGGACGCGCCGCGCGGGAGGCGGTCGGCGTGCGGCGGGCGGCGACTGCCCGCCGGGGTGACCGGGGTGCGTTCCGAGCGGGCCGTGTGCGGTCCGGGCGCGAGGTGCGCCAGGCCCCGGGAGGACCGGGTGGAGGCCACCGGCTCGCGGGCCGGCGCCGGCTGCTCGGCCGGCAGGCCGCGCGGCGTGAGCAGCACCGGCGTGACCGGCACGGCCGGTTCGGGCGCGGGCAGGCCGCGGCGGGCGCGCAGGCGGTCGCGCAGGTCGAACAGCCCCAGCTCGGCCTTGGCGATCAGCGGCTCGAACCAGGGCAGCGCGAGCAGGATCAGCAGACCGGCGGCCCAGCCCAGCAGCACGTCGCTCAGCCAGTGCGTACCGAGGTAGACGGTGGTGAGGCCGACGCCGAGCGAGGTGACCGCGGAGAGGGCCGACAGCCAGCGGCGCGCCGTCGGGGTGGAGGCCAGATACGCCAGGATTCCCCAGGTCACCACCGCGTTGGCGGTGTGGCCGCTGGGGAATATATCGCCGCCCAGGCCCATCTCGTTCGAGCCGATCGCGGTCGCGTAGTGCGGACCGAGCCGCCCCATGCCGAGCTTGGCGGCGCCGACCGTGATGTTCAGCAGGAGCAGCGAGGTGGCCAGGGTGAGCAGCGGGCGGAGGGTGTGCTGCCGCCAGGAGCGCCAGCCGAGCCAGGCCGCGACCATCACGGCGGTGGGGCCGCGCTGGCCCAGCACCACGTAGTAGTCGAGGAACGCGTGGATCTCGGGCCACTGCTGGTACGGCCGGAAGAACATGACCTGCCAGTCCAGCCGGACCAGCCAGGAGGTCGTCACCACGGCCCACACGATCGCCAGGTAGAAAGCCAGGGTCGCGGAGAACAGAACGACCCGGTGCCGGCTCATCCTCGGCACATCGATGTGGGCCGGTCGTTCCGGCTCACGGTCCAGCCTGGCGAACACCCGGTCCAGACGCCGGGTGAGGTTTCGTTCGGTACGCACCCAATCGACGTTACAGCGAGTGAGCGGTGTTCCCGGTCGAAACAGCGTCTTTGTGATGACGATGTGATGTGGGAAACCTCTCAAGGACGGGCCGAATTCCCGGGATTCCGCAATCCTGTGAGTCCGATCGGGCCAATTCCTTTGATCATGCCGGGTGTTGTTTATGCGGCGCTTATGAATGTGTTAACCCGGTCCTGGCGCGGAATTCTCCGGGGCGTCATCGGGCGGCCCGGCCGGTCACGGTGGGCCGGAACCGTTCAGCCAGAACGCCCCGTAGAACGCCGCGGCGACCGCCAACCCCGCCGTGAGCAGGGCCGATCGGGGTACACGCGGCCGGGCCAGGGCGCGGGCCAGCGGCAGCAGCAGCGGGAACGCGGGCATCAGCAGCCGCGGCTTGGAGCCGAAGTAGCTCGACGCGCACAGGGCGAGGACGAGCACGACGCCCGTGTAGACCAGCAGTTCGACCGGCTGGCGCGCGCGGACCCCGCTGACGTACAGCCAGATCAGCAGGGCCACCCCGGCGATCAGGCCGAGGCCGGCGAGAGCGGACGGAAATGACGTGAACTTGTCGGCCACGAAGCGGGCGAAGGCGTAGCCGCCGTCGAACCCGTTGCGCCATCCGGCTTGCACGTCCAGGTAGCCGAGCGGGCCCCCGCCGGTGCGGTGGCCGACCCAGAGGACGTAGCCGGCGGCCCCGAGCGGAGCGAGCAGCATGCCGAGCGCGCGCCGCCGACCGGGGGCGTACGGGGTGCCGGACGCGCCGGGAGCGGGCGCGGGCGCGTGTCCGTCATGGTGCGCGCCCGGCGTGTGCTGCGCGCCGCGCTCTCGCCCGAACGAGACCACGCCCGCCACCCACACCGCCGCGGCCACCGCCACCCCCACCGGCCGGGTCAGCCCGGCCAGGGCCGCCAGGACACCCGCGCCCACCCACCGCCCGGTCAGCACCGCGTACAGCGACCAGGCCGCCAGCGCGGTGAACAGCGACTCGCTGTACGCCATCGACTGCACGATCCCGACCGGCAGCACCGCCCACAGCAGCACCGCGCACACCCCGGTCCGGGGGCCGTACACCCGGTCCGCGACCGCGAAGATCCCGGCCGCGGCGGCGAGCGAGGCCACCAGGCTCACCACGAACCCGGCGCCCGCGTACGACAGCGGGGTGAGGGCGTGCAGCAGCCGCTCCAGCCAGGGCAGCAACGGGAAGAAGGCCAGGTTGGAGTGGACGTCCCCGTTCGGCAGCCGCACCTCGTAGCCGTACCCCAGTTCGGCGACCCGCGTGTACCAGAGCGAGTCCCAGCGCGCGGTCAGCAAGGTGAACGCGCTCTTGCCGCGCGCGGCGCTCCACACCGCCAGCACCGCCAGCCCCAGGGCGCGGACGGCCGCGTAGCCCAGGAGGGCCGGGGCCGCCCGGCGGAGAAGAGGGGCGTGGGGCGGGGCCACGCGCGTCGCGAGATCGGTCACGGGCTCGATTATCGACCGCGCGCTCCACCGGACCTCTCGGCGGGTCAGGGTCAAGAGCGGGGGACGTGGCGTACGCCACACGGGTTCCCTCCGGTGGGTGAGAGGTCCGCCACGTGACCGCGCGGCGGACTCGCGTACGCTGACGAGTCACCCGCGTGGGTTCGCGCGGGCCGGAGACACCGCTCCGCTCCGGCCGTACGACAGGGGGTCCCCGCCCCGTCGGTCCGCCCCACACGAGGGATCATCTGGGAGGTACGTACATGTCCGGGACGACCACGGCCGCCGTCCGGCCGCGCCGTCGGGCCCCCGGGGCAGGTGCCAACCGCTGGGTCGTCCTCGTCGTGCTCTGCGTCAGCCTGCTGCTCGTCGCGCTCGACGCGACCGTGCTGCACGTGGCGGTCCCCGCCGTCACCGAGGACCTCAAGCCCGGCGCCATCGAACTGCTCTGGATCGTCGACGTCTACCCGCTGGTCTGCGCCTCGCTGCTCATCCTCTTCGGCACCCTCGGCGACCGGGTCGGCCGCAGACGCGTGCTGCTGCTCGGCTACGCCCTCTTCGGGGTCGCCTCCGCCGTGGCCGCGTTCGCGCCGACCGCCGAGACGCTCATCGCCGCCCGCGCGCTGCTCGGTGTCGGCGGCGCCATGATCATGCCGGCCACCCTGTCGATCCTGCGCCAGGTCTTCCCCGACCGGCGCGAGCGCGCCCTCGCCATCGGCGTCTGGAGCGCGGTCGCGGCGGTCGGCGCGGCGGTCGGACCGCTGCTCGGCGGCTTCCTGCTGGAGCACTTCTGGTGGGGCGCGGTCTTCCTGGTCAACATCCCGCTGATGCTGGTGAGCCTGCCGGTGGGACGGATGCTGCTGCCCGAGTCCCGGGGCGACCGCGAGGGCCCCTGGGACGTGACCGGCGCGCTGATGGCGGCGGCCGGGCTGTTCGGCGTGGTCTTCGGCGTGAAGCGGCTCGGGGGCGGGGAGGCGGTCGCGAGCCCCCTCACCGTGCTGCCGCTGCTGACCGGCGCCGCCCTCCTCCTCTTCTTCGTACGGCGCCAGCGGCGGCTCCCGCATCCGCTGGTGGACCTGCGGATGTTCCGCCGGCCCGCGTTCAGCACCTCGGTGGGCTGCATCGTGCTGGCCATGCTCGCGCTGGTCGGCCTGGAGCTGATCGCCGCCCAGTACCTGCAACTGGTGCTCGGCCTGTCCCCCTTGCAGACCGGCCTGAGGCTGCTGCCCCTCACCCTCGCCGCGATGGCGGCCGGCCTCGCGGGCGCGCGCATGCTGCGCCGCTTCGGACCCCGCCGCATGGTGTGCTTCGGCTTCTGCCTGACGGCGGCGGCGGTGCTGACGCTGACGGGCATGGGCGGCACCGACGACCCGACGCTGCTGCTGGCCGGCTTCGTGCTGCTGGGCTTCGGCCTGGAGACCACGCTCTTCGGGGCCTACGAGTCGATGCTCAGCGAGGCCCCGGCCGACCAGGCCGGCGGCGCGGCGGCGATCGGCGAGACGTCGTACCAGCTCGGGGCCGGTATCGGCATCGCGCTGCTGGGCAGCGTGATGAACGCGGCCTACGCGCCGGGCGCGCGGTCGGTGCCGGGCGTGCCGCGGTCCGCCTCGGACGCGGCGGGCCACTCGCTCGGCGAGGCCTATGAGGTCGCCGGACGGCTCGGCGGTCCGGCCGGGGCCGCGCTGCGCCGTGCCGCGCGGGATTCCTTCGTGCACGGGCTGCATGTGACGCTCCTGGTGAGCGCGGGTCTGTTGCTGCTGGGCGTGGTGATGGCGCTGCGGCTGCCGTGGCTCATGCAGTGCGATGAGGAGTCGGCGACCGGGGAGCCGACGGGCGGCGAACCGGTGGGCGGCGAGCCCGCGCTGCCGTCGCCGCGCGAGGCGGAGGCGGCGGCCGGGAAGCCGCGGGTCACCGCCTGACCTCCTCTGGACGTGCGGGACACTGCACCGTAACGTCGGCCGGAGAGCCGTAACTAGCGTTGCTAGTTTTGCCGACGTCCCGTGTGGCGTCCCGTGTTCCGGAGGGTGTTCCATGTCCGCGTCCGCGAAGCTGCCCCCGTTCGACGCCGCCGACCCGCTCGGGATCGACGACCTGCTGGAGCCGGAGGACCTGGCCGTCCGGGACACCGTCCGCGCGTGGGCGGCCGACCGTGTGCTGCCGTACGTCGCCGACTGGTACGAGAAGGGCGAACTGCCCGGCATCCGGGACCTCGCGCGCGAACTCGGCTCGATCGGCGCCCTCGGCATGTCCCTCACCGGCTACGGCTGCGCGGGCGCGAGCGCAGTCCAGTACGGCCTGGCCTGCCTGGAACTGGAGGCGGCCGACTCGGGCATCCGGTCGCTGGTCTCCGTGCAGGGTTCCCTCGCGATGTACGCCATCCACCGGTTCGGCAGCGAGGAGCAGAAGCTCCAGTGGCTGCCGCGCATGGCGGCCGGTGAGGTGATCGGCTGCTTCGGGCTGACCGAGCCCGACCACGGCTCCGACCCCGCCTCCATGCGCACCCACGCCAAGCGGGACGGCGACGACTGGGTGCTGCGCGGCCGCAAGATGTGGATCACCAACGGCTCCGTCGCCGGGGTGGCCGTCGTCTGGGCGCAGACCGAGGAGGGCATCCGCGGCTTCGTCGTCCCCACCGACAGCCCCGGCTTCTCGGCACCGGAGATCAAGCACAAGTGGTCCCTGCGCGCCTCCGTCACCAGCGAACTCGTCCTGGACGACGTACGGCTGCCCGCCACGGCCGTGCTGCCTCAGGTCACCGGGCTGCGCGGACCGCTCAGCTGCCTGTCGCACGCCCGCTACGGCATCGTCTGGGGCGCGATGGGCGCCGCGCGCAGCAGCTTCGAGGCGGCCCTCGACTACGCCAGGTCACGGGAGCAGTTCGGGCGGCCCATCGGCGGCTTCCAGCTCACCCAGGCCAAGCTCGCCGACATGGCGGTGGAACTGCACAAGGGGATCCTGCTCGCCCACCATCTGGGGCGGCGGATGGACGCCGGCCGCCTGCGTCCCGAGCAGGTCAGCTTCGGCAAGCTCAACAACGTCCGCGAGGCCATCGAGATCTGCCGTACGGCGCGGACGATCCTCGGTGCCAACGGGATCTCCCTGGAGTACCCGGTGATGCGGCACGCGACCAACCTGGAGTCGGTGCTCACCTACGAGGGCACCGTCGAGATGCACCAGCTCGTGCTGGGCAAGGCGCTCACCGGGCTCGACGCCTTCCGGTGAGCACCGGTGCGTGAGGCGGGGCCGGTGCGGCGGCCCCGCCTCAGCTCTGGTTGAAGAAGCCGTCCGAGCGGTGGGCGGACGCCTCGCCGCTGATGATCTCGGTGTCGGCCGGGGTGAGCAGGAACACCCGGTTCGAGACGCGGTCGATCGAGCCGCGCAGACCGAAGATGAGCCCCGCCGCGAAGTCCACGACCCGCTTGGCGTCGCCGGGCTCCATGTTGGTGAGGTTCATGATGACCGGGACGCCGTCCCGGAACAGCTCGCCGATGGCGCGGGCGTCCCGGAAGCTGTCCGGGGTCACCGTGCCGATCCGGCGGCCCTTGTCCTCGGCCGTGTCCGTGGCCACCTTCACCCGGGGGTCGGTGACCCAGGCGTCCCCGGCCTCGGTGCCCTCGGAGTAGTCGTCGTCGTAGTAGCGCTCGTCATCGTTGTCGTCGACGAGGCCGAGCCACGCACTCGCCTTGCGTACCGATCCCATGGACGCCTCCTCTCACAGCGGTCTTTCTTGCTTTCCGCATCCCTATGGTCATCCATGATGCGGACGGCGCGCCAAGTGGATAGACGCCGCGCGGGGGGTTTGTGACGGTACTGGTGCACAGCGGATCCGTCGAGAGTCCTTGTGCCCCAAGGGGCGAGACTCATACGGCTGCTGACTGAGAGTGAAATATGATTGTCTGCGGCGGACGGGTGATGCACGGTGCGTACGGGTGAACGCCAACGTCGTATCACAGTACGGGGGATGTCGTGTTCGGAATCGTCAGGCCCTGCGCCCACCGGCTCGGTGAGCGGTTCAGGGCCGAGTGGATGGCGCACTTGTGCGGGCTGTGCCTCGCCCTGCGCCGCGACCACGGTCAGTTCGCACGGATCGTGACGAACTATGACGCGCTTCTCCTCTCGGTTCTGACCGAGGCTCAGACCGGCCCGCTGAGCGGCACCCGCCGCACGGCCGGGCCGTGCGCGCTGCGGGGCATGCGGACCGCGTCCGTCGCACAGGGTGAGGGCGCGCGGCTCGCCGCCGCCGTCTCCCTCGTGCTCGCCTCCGCGAAGACGCGCGACCACGTCGCCGACCGGGACGGACTGCTGGCGCGCGCGCCGGTCGCCGCCGCCGCGCGCCGGGTCGCCGCGACCTGGGGCCGGGCCGGGGAGCGCGGCGGGGCGGCGGTCGGCTTCGACACCGGCGTCCTCCTCGACGCCGTCGACCGGCAGTCCGGTGTCGAGGCCCTGGCCGGGCCCGGCACCCCGCTGCTGACGGTCACCGAGCCGACCGAGACCGCGACTGCCGCGGCCTTCGCGCACACCGCGGTGCTGGCCGGGCGGCCGGACAACGCCGGGCCGCTGGCCGAGGCCGGGCGGCTCTTCGGCCGGCTCGCCCACCTGCTGGACGCCGTGGAGGACCGGGGGGCCGACGCCGAGTCGGGCGCCTGGAACCCGCTCACCGCCACCGGCACGCCCCTCACCGAGGCGCGCCGGCTCGCCGACGACGCCCTGCACGGCATCCGGCTCGCCCTCCGCGAGGCCGAGTTCCGCGACGGCCGGCTCGTCCACCTCCTCCTCGTCCACGAACTGCGCCGCTCGGCGGACCGCGCCTTCGGGACGGCGCCGGGGTGCGCGGCCGGTCGGCACGGGGGGCCGCGGGGGTCCTACGACGCGGGGGCGCAGCCGGGGCCGTACGGAGCCGGGGTGCCGCGACAGCCGTACGGCGGTGGGAACGTGTACGGCGCCGGCGCTCCCCTCCCGGGCAATCCGTACGCGGGCGGCGGTTCTCCCGGCGGGGGCGGCGGCTTCGGCGGAGGTGGCGGTTCCGGGGGCGGCTTCGGTCCGCCGCCCGAGCCGGTCAAGGGCCGACGCGGTTTCTGGGCGGGCTGCGGGATGTTCTTCGCGCTGTGCTGCACCTGCAAGATGTGCTGCGCCGAGGAGTACGAGGGGCCGTGGTCCCGGAAGAAGCGGGAGGGCTGCTGCCGGGACTGCGACTGCCCCTGCGACGGCTGCGACTGCTGCTGCCCGTGCGACGGTTGCTGAGCCGACTTATGAAAGGGGGCTTCACCGCGCGGGCCACACCGGATCCGGGACCTCCGCCATTCGACCGCCACTCCCGCAGCAGGGCGTCGAATTCGTCATGTTCGTCACCGTCTACGCCACGTCCGACCCCGCCTCCAGCGTGACGCCATAGACCCTCTCGGCACCGCGCTCGGCAGCTTCGGGACCGCCCAGACCCCACGTGAACGCCCCGCCAGGCTCTGCCTGACGGGGCGTCATATTGTCTGGGTGTATCCGCGAAAGATCGAAGTCAGCAAATAGCGATATCGACGCGAAACTCACGCATGACCTCTATGGCCGAGTCCAGAAAGGCGCGATCCAGCACCTCTTGGGATGCTCGGAAATTTCGCCAGACAACTCTCACCAGCGGCTTCTCGTCGAGACTCGATGAAAGGCAGTCTGCCAAGGCGTCCAGATTTGACCCGAAATACCCCCCAGGACCGTTGACCGCCTCACCCAATGCACAGAAGAACCCCGACTTCGTGAAGATGTGGTCGCCATCCAAGTGTGCGACTTCATCGACTCCGTAGCGGGCGGCCCGGTGGTTCGAGGTGAACCAGGCGTTCTGGACGACATGGAGCCAGGCGCCGTGGTGGCTCACCGGCCATTGAAGCCATTCGCCCTTCTCCATTGCGACGCCCGATGCCCAGCGTCGCCAGACTGCTGCGGCTCCGGGATACTCGCAGCGATTCCCAAAGAATCGGTATGAGACACTCGAAATCTTGCCGTCTGGCAATTTCATGCCCGTGTCGCCGAGCACGGCTCGACCAATGAAGTACTCGCCAACCTTCTCCTGGCGCCGATTCACAATCTCCAATACCGCATTGTCGGTTCTTCGCCTGTCCTTCTCGACCCGATGGGCCCTCAAAAAGACGACTTCCGGCGACTCCCCCTCGGGGGCGACGAAAAATCCCTCCACCTCCTCGGCCGCTAGGAGCACCTCTCCGGACTCTTCATCGGTCACCACGTACATCGGGAAATCTGCATCAAACGTCATGGGCAGTTCGCCAGTCACCTTCGACTCCCATACCGGAGCCGGCGCGGCGACACCGGGTGTCGCCGCGCCAGTCTAACCAATGAGGCTACTAATTCCATTCCGAGTCAGGGAAGTGGGGTGCACTGAAGCGTTGGATCTTCTGGTAGTGCGTGGATGTCCACCCGTACACCTTGGCGCCGTTCGGCAGTTCCTTTTCCAGGATTCTGTCGGTTTCCGGCCTGCCGGGCACGCGATACTCCTTGGCCCCAGCCCACCATGGATGTTCACGCCCCGAATAGGTGTCGTGTGAAGGAATCCGTCCTGCCTTCACGTCATCGTAGGCCGAGGCGATCTTGTTATTCATTCCCCTGGGCAGGGGATCCGACAGCTTTTTGACGCGGCAGGTGCTGTTGTGCACCAGCACCGGCGTCTCGCCCGCCAGCACATAGTACGTGTGGACGTTCTCGACCGTGAGGTTGTACGTGCGGGCGTGGGTCGTGAACGGGCGGTTGGCGGTGACGATGACCGTGTGGCCGTCGTCCGTGCGCAGGGTCATGCCCGGCTTGAGGTTGCCGGCCTGGACCCAGTCGTGTTGTGACGGGGACCAGAAGGGGTGTTCGTGGGTCGCCGTCAGCTTCTCGATGCCGTCCTCGGTGGCGATGGACAGCTCGTTGAAGTGCTTGTCGGTGTCGGTGACGATCAGGCGGGTCACCCGTTGCGGGGTGGTCCTGCCGGTCTCCGGGTCCGTGGTGAGGACCTCGTCACCGACCTTGACGTCCTCGATGTCCTTGGTCGTCTTGCCGTCGCCCATCAGGACGTCCGTGCCGGCGAGGAAGCAGTTGCACCGCTTGGTGAGCTTGGTGATCCATTCCTCGGCGGCCTTGGCGCCCTTCTTCAGCACGGAGTCGGGCACCAGCTTCAGCGCCTTGCCCAACGGCAGGTCGGTGCCGGCGATGAGGCAACTGGAGACCCCGGAACCCGAGAGGCAGTCCTTCCATGCCTTGGGGTCGGGCAGGAAGGTCGAGGCGAGCGCCTTGATGACCGTCACCTGGGCGGAGATGTCCAGGGGCTTGTACACGATCTTCTTGCCGAGCGGGGGCAGGTCGCTGCCCGTCTTGACGACGCTGTGCAGCTCTCCCTGTCCGTTGTAGACGTAGTTGGAGTACTCGTAGTGGTAGGACCAGGTGCCGTCGCCGTTCGGGGTCATCCAGTCCCGGTAGGACTGGTCACCGTGGTCGCAGCCGTATTCGCAGGGCGTGATGGGCCGCAGTCCGTCGGGGTCGCTGTAGGTGACGGGATTGTTGACGGAGTACGAGTACGCGTTGAGGTACTGCGGGCTGTACGGCGAGTTCAACGGGTCCGGGCTGAGGAACCGGCCCAGTTTCGCGTCGTACATGCGGGCGCCCAGGACCGACAGGCCCGTCGCGTCGTCCTCGGTCTTGCCCAGGAAACCCCGGTCCGAGCCGGACGGCAGGGAGGTGCCGCCGTTCTGGGCCCCGAAGGGCAGGTAACGCCGGCGCTGTGCGGTGCCCGTGCCCGCGTCGATGGCGAGCTGGGTCGACGCCTGGGTGTCGGACATGATCCAGACGAGCTTGCTGCTCGTCTTGTCCACCGCGGTGCGCATCGCCACGGTCGTCGCGCCGTCGCCGTAGTAACGGGTGGCCTTCGGAGTGGCGCCGGGTGCCTTGTGGATCTCCTGGCTCGCGAGGTACAGGACGGTCTCGTCCGGGGACTTCCGCTCCAGGAGGTCACCGGAGGCGGCGTATACGTAGCCGGTGGTGGCGGCGCCGGAGGCGGACGTCACCTGGTGCAGTTCGTTCCAGACGAGCGTCGTCTGCTTCCCGCCGACGGTGCGGCTCTTCATCTGGCCGTCGTCGTCGTAGTCGTAGAGGTCGGTGCCCGTCGGGGTCTTCACCGAGGTCACGGCGTGCGGGTGGGCGGCGCCGGCGGTGTACGTCGACTGGTCGGCGGAGTAGCCGGGGTAGACGTAGTCGTTGACCTGGGCGCCGGTGGCGGTGGTGCTGGTGACCTTCTGGAGGTTGCCGATGCCGTCGTAGGTGTAGTCGAGCTGGTAGGGGTCCTTGCCGGTGGCCAGGTCGGGGGAGAAGGGACCGGCGCAGCCGGTGCTCGCCCCGGTGGTCCAGGCACGGCTGAGGCGGTTCAGCTCGTCATAGGTGTAGCACTGGTGCTGCCCGGTGATCCCGTCGGCCAGGTCGGTGGTCTGGCCGGCGTTGTCGTAGACGTAGTCGTCGTTCTGGACGGTGCCCTTCGTGCTGGTGGTGGTGGTGATGTTCTTCAGCCAGCCGGTGCCGTCGGCGTCGTCGTAGGCGTACGCGCGGCGGGCGGTGGTGCCGGTCGTGGCCGTGGTGCCGTAGGTGCGGTCGGTCAGCCGGCCCAGGCTGTCGAAGCCGGTGGAGTCGACGTAGACCGTGTTGTTCAGGTCGCTGCTGACCTTCTCCGGGTTGCCGAAGCCGTCGTACTGCGTGGTGACGGTCTCCTCCGGCAGGTCGCCGACGGCCGGGTAGGTGATGCTGGTCTGCCGGCCCAGCGCGTCGTAGGCGGACTTCGTGACGTAGGTGTTCTCGAAGCCCGTGCCGTCCGCCGGGACGGTCGTCTGCGACTCGGTGGCGTTGCCGTCGGCGTCGTAGGCGTTGATCTTGTCGGTGTAGGCGTAACCGCCCGCGTACGACGTCGAGGTGGCCGGCTTGCCGATGCCGCCGGCGGCCGTGTCGTAGGTGGTGCGGGTCAGCACCTTGGTGCCGTTCTGCACGGTCAGCGGCCGGTTGAGGTGGTCGTAGGTGTAGGTCAGGACCGTGCCGCCCGCGTCCTTGACCGTCTCGACGTTGCCGTTGTCGTCGTAGGTGATGGCGCCCGTGCCGTTGAGGTCCGCGTCGGGGTCCTTGCCGCCCGTGCGTTCGCCCAGCCAGTTGTAGGTGTAGGTGGTGAGGTTCCCCTTGGAGTCGGTGATCTTGGAGAGCTGGCCGCTGCGGTTGTACTCGTAATACGTCGTGTACGTGGACGGACCGAACTCGACGACCTTGCTCACCTGCCCGAACACATCGGTGTAGGTGTTGGTGCGCTCACCGGCGGGAGGCATCGTGGTGGTGTAGTCGCCGTGGTAGTTGGTGATCGTCTGGCCCTGGGCCTGCGGATCGCCGTTCACCATGATCCGGGACTCGGTGGTGCGGCCCGCGTAGTCGATGACCACGTCGGTGTAGGAGGGCAGGCTGTCCACGGTGGGCAGGACCATGCCCGAGCCGGCGGCGCCGGAGTTGTAGAACGCCGCGCTGGTGCCGGTGACGTTGCCCGAGGTGTCGTAGCGGGTCGAGATCACGGTCCGTCCGGTGCCGGTGGGCGCCGGGACCTGGGTCTCGCGGGCACGGCCGAGGCCGTCCAGGTAGTCGTAGCTGGTCAGGACCTTCCCGGCCGACTGGAGCGTGGTCGTGGTGACCTTGGGCGGGACGGTGGAGACCAGGTCCGGGACGCCCTCGCTGTTGTCCGAGGTCGTGATGTCGTACTGGTACTTCAGGCTGGGCGTGCCGTCGGGGTAGGCGGAGATCTGCGAGGGCTTGAACACCTTCGAGACGCGGCCCACGGAGTCCAGGACGATACGCGTGGTCCGGTCGTTCGGGTCCTGGATGCGGTAGGGCACGCCCCATAGGCGGGAGTACCAGGTGGTGGTGGTCTGCGGTGCGGCCGGGCCGCCGCTGCCGTCGGGGTCGGGCGTGGTCACCTTGACGCCGTCGACCGGCCATGAGGTGGCGGGCTGGTAGGTCGTCGTGGTGGTGTTCTGCTCGCCGTCCGTCGTGGAGATCTGCCGGCCGGCCTGGTCGAACTTCGCCTTGGTCTCGCGGTAGTGCGTGGCGTCCGTGTAGGCGCGCACCGTGGTGGGGTGCCCGTCGGCCGGCTTGTCGGTGTCGACCGAGGCGGCGTCGTCGTACAGGGTGACGGCGTAGGCGTCCTGGTTGGCCGCGGACCTGGCCGCGCAGTCGGCGGCGTAGTGCCGGGTCTCGTCGGGCAGCACCATCCAGCGCTGGACCTGCGAGCCGGGGAAGTAGTCGGTGTTGTAGGCGCGGCCGAAGGTGGTGCACCGGTTGTCGTCCGTGTCCGACAGGCCCCAGTCGTTGGTGCGCATCGGCAGGCCGTACTTGGTGCTGGCCGGCTCCGTGTCGTCGTACTCGTTCTTGACGGTGTGCTCGCGCCAGCCGCTGGAGGTCAGTTCGTCCGTGGTGGTCTTGGAGTCGCGGACGAAGCGGGCGTCGGGCAGGCCGTCGTACTGCGCGGTGTCGTACACCCAGTACTCGTGCCAGACCCGCTTGTGCGACTGGCCGGAGCCGTCGCGGTTGCTCGATTCCAGCACCTTGCCGTTGAGCCAGGGGGAGTCGGTCACCGCCGGGCGACCGCTGTCGCCGTCGTCGACGGTCACGCTGCGGGTCTTGGACGGGTCGTCCTTGTCGGTGCGGTCACCGTCCATACCGCGGTACAGCCAGTAGTAGGTGGAGGCCGCGTTCGACTTCGTGCCGGTGTGGACCTCGACCTGCTGGTAGCCGCGCCAGTCGGTCCAGGACTCGTCCTTGTCCTTGGTCAGCGGGTCGTTGGGGAACGCCCACGCGGGCTTGCCGACGTAGTCGTACGTCGTCGTCATCACCGGGTCGCCGTCGTTGCCCGAACCCGCGCCGGGGCCGGGGTCGACGCTCACCTTGGCGACGACGTACTTCTTGAACCACCCCGTCTTCTCGTCCGTGGCGCCCTCGGGCACCCAGCGCTGCTTGAAGCAGGCCTGGGTGTTGTTCGACTCGCTGGGCGGGTTGTCGATGTCGCAGGCGTCCTGGGCGTCGTAGTTGCGGTAGGTGACGTTGACGAACGAGCCGAGGTCCTGGTGGATCTGGGTGACCCGGCGGAAGTTCAGGGTGCCTCCGCCGAGCTGGTTGTCCCGCCACTCACCGTTGATGTTGATGGTGGGCAGGGTGATGTCGGTGCCGTCGCCGTAGCCCTTGCGCTGGATGTAGTCCAGCCACAGGGTGCTGTCGATGGTGCCTTCGGGGTTGGGCAGCCCGTACTTCATCTGGTACTGCATCGCCGGGTCCCACGCGGAGGCGTCGTTGTCCCGGACGTAGGTCTTGACGTCCCACAGCATCTTCGTGGCGAAGAACGTCGGCGAGTACGTCTCACCCTTGATCGTCCGGCATCCGTCGTCGGCGCTCGTGCCGTCGCACATCAGGTCCGTCGGCACGTCCGGATAGGAGTCCGGGTGGTCGGAGATGCCCGGGCAGTCCGCCGGCTCGCTCGCCAGCGGGTCCTTGTCCGCCATCCGCTCCACACAGCGGCCCACGTAGCGCAGGTCCACCTTCGCGGGCAGCTGCGCGCCCGGGATCTGGGAGGCCCAGCCGTACTCGACACGCACCGGATAGGCGGCGGAGTCGTACACCCGCGCCTGGTCGGCGAGCAGCACCGAGCGGTAGTGGTTCTGCTCCTTGTCGTAGAAGTAGGCGGTCTCCACCTCGTCGGCGTCCACGACCCGGTCCAGGCCCCAGCGGTAGGCCTGCGTGGTGACGCCGACACCGCCGTTGTAGCCGGGCTCTCCCGGGTTGTTGCCGAAGACGGGGACGGTCAGCACCGAGTCGGTCGCGGCGTCGGTGCGCTCGGAGCGGCCCCAGCCGAAGTAGTAGCGCATGCCGTCCTGGGTGGAGACCACCCAGTACTCGTCGTCCGACCCGTGACCACCGGTCAGGTGCTGCACGCGCCAGCCCGGGTCGTCCTGCACGTGGTAGGAGCCGGTGCCGTTGTCGTCCTGGACCAGGTTGGAGGTGACGCCGTCGAAGTTGATGACGTAGACCGCGCCGTCGGGCTCCTTGGCGGAGTTGGGCGAGTCCCAGCACAGGTCGCCGACCCAGCCGGTGCCCGTGCCGTCGTCCTGGCAGCCCCGGTAGCGGCGCTCGATGAAGCCGATGCCGCTCAGGTCCCAGCCGAGGCCGGTCCAGTTGGCCTGGGTGTTCTGCGCGGAGGTGAGGGCGTCCACCGACTGCGAGTTGTACGACAGCGCGAGCGACGGCGCCTGACCGGCGGGCGGCTTGGGCACGTCGAAGGGCAGGCTGTAGGAGAAGGCGCCCGAACCGGTCGAGACGTTCCAGGAACCGGACGGCTTCAGCGAGGACGCCCGGTAGTCGCCGGCGTCGGAGGACGACGTCGACGCCAGCGTGTACACCGTCGCGCCCGAGGTCGTGGCGGCGCTGAGCGCCGAGGACGACAGCGCGGACTTCGCCGTCCGGTCCGGCTGGATGACGGAGATGGACGGCTTGGGGTCGCCGTCGGCCTGGACGGTCGCGGTGATGGTGCCCTTGGCCACGTCGTTGTGGACGGGCACGGGCCGGGGGTCGGCCGTCGAGCAGCCCTTCGCCTCCGGTGTGGTCAGCGCGCAGGCGGGCAGCGCGACCAGACGCAGACGGGCGGCGAAGTCGCCGCCGTAGGCGTACTTGAACTTCGAGTAGTCGAAGGTGACGTTCACCGGGCCGGGCGTGCCGCGGCCGTCGCGCCGGGTGAGCTGGACGCCCATGCCGATGCCGTTCGTCCGCTTCAGCCCGGTCCGGTCCAGGACCTTGACGTCGACGTCCGCGGGGGCGGGGACCGCGATGGCGGACCGCTGCCTGGCCAGGGCCGACGCGGGAGCGGGCCCCACCTGCACGGCGGCCGTGTCCGGGGCGTCGCCGGCCGGTGTCACCGGCAGGGTCTTGCCCGGCTTCAGACCCGACAGGGCGAGGCGGGCGTGCGCCGCCTTGGGCCACACCGGCCGGACCGGCTTGGTCCGGGTCGGCTCGGCGCCGTCGCGCGGCACGCTGCCGGCGGCCCGCGCGGGCACGTCGACCGGTTGCCCGTGCCCGGCCGCGGTCGCCTTGGCCGTACCCGCGGCCTGGGCCGCGGGCGCGGCCAGCAGCGATGCCGCCAGCGCCATGGCCAACGCCCAGGGGGCGCCTCTTCCTTGTCTGTGCGCGCGTCGCACGGACCATCCCCAACCCGAAGAAGGCCGGGACCCTGTCCCGGCGCGTGTGCAAAGCAAAGGCCGCATGGCATCGGGCTGTCGGTGAAGTGAAAGCCGCATGAGGCCAGGCCAACGCTGCACGTTAAGCAGGACGTGGCGCCCGCGAACAGTCCCTCAAAACGGACCGATGAGTCACAACCGTCTCTTCACGTTACGTTTACAGTTGTGTTCTGGATCACGTTTGCTCTCGTGGCCTCAGTGAAGCCCCGGAGCTGGGCAAACGAGGCTGGCGCGAGCCCGATCGGCATGGTTCAATCCTGCGTCGCACACATCGTGCACACATCAAGGCCCGGTCCCGGGCCGACGAAACGTCCCGGAGAACACATGAAGCGCGAGCCGTCCGGCGGTCCGAGCCGGCGCCAGGTACTGCGGCGTGTCGGCGGGTTGGCGGCGGCGGCCGTCGTCGGGGCCGTCGCCCTCGACCAGGCCGGCACCGCCTCCGCGGCCGTCACCACGTCCAAGCGCTTCGACCTCACCGACGGGTCCGACGAGTGGTTCCGGGAGATCCCGCTCAACGAGACCCGGATCCTCCAGTCGTTCGCGTTCGACAACACCAACAAGCACCTGTACACGGCCCAGTTGGTCCAGGGCGGCCGCGTCCTGCCCGGCGAGACGCAGGCCGCCAGCGGCGCCGACCGGTCGAAGAACGGCGATCTGTGCATCACCCGTCTCGACTGGCAGGGGTACATCATCGGCCGGATGTACCTGAAGGGCTTCGGACACGGCGTGTCGATCGGGGTCGAGCCCTCCGGCAACAGCGCGTACCTGTGGACCGAGTGCGACTCCGTGCCCGACAGCGAGAACAACGGCTACGGCACGAAGATCGCCCGGTTCAAGTTCGCCAACGGCACCGTCCTGCGGCCCGACTCCGCGCAGGTCACCCGCTTCACCCCGGTTCCGGGCTCGGACCACAACACCGTCGCCATCGACCCGGTCACCAACCGCATCGCCCACCGCCACCGCGTCGGCGGCACCTGGAAGTACGGCCTGTACGACCTGGCCACCTTCAAGGCCGGCACGTTCACCCCGCTGGCCACCCTCACCCAGCCCGCCGTGCTCACCGGCCCCACCTTCCAGGGCTACACCAGCATGGGCCAGTACCTGTACACCATCGACGGCACCGCCTACACCTACGACGCCGACGGCAACCGGACCAGCACCAGCAACACCTACGTCACGTCGATCGACTGGAACACCGGCACCGTCTACGAACGCCGGCTCAGCAAGGCGGGCGAGAGCCTGTTCTACCGGGAGCCGGAAGGACTGGCCGTCCAGATCCCCGACATGAGCACCCCGGCCGTCGCCCGCCTGCACCTCGGCTTCGGCTCCGAGGAATCCCTCACCCAGACCGACAAGAAGGCCAGCTTCTACTACAAGGACCTGCTCGTCTGACGCCCGGGAGGGGAACGCCTCAGCCCTTCAGCTCCGGCGGGTTGACGCGGGACTCCTCGATCGCGGAACCCGTCGTGCCCCACTTCTTGAGGATCCGGTCGTAGGTGCCGTCGGACAGCAGTCTGTTCACCGCCGCCTGGAACGCCGGCGCCAGTTTCGTGCCCTTCTTGAAGGCGAAACCGACGTCCAGGCGGTGGTACTCGTTGAGGAACTTCAGGCCCCGCTGGTGCGCCACGGCGTACCGCAGGCCGTTGATCGTGGACATCACGACGTCGCTGCGGCCCTGCTGGAGCGAGGACCAGATCGCGCTCGACTCGGCGTACGTCTGCACCTGGTACGCCTTCTTGCCCGCGTCGGCGCACACGTGCTTGCCGGCCTCCAGCGTGGCCTCGAACGTCGTGCCGGCGCCGGTCGCGACGTTCAGGCCGCACAGCTGCTTCAGGTCGGTGATCTTCGGGAGCTTGCTGTCCTCGCGGGTGGCGAAGCCCTGGCCGTCGTTGACGTAGGTGACGAAGTCGATGGTCTTGCGGCGCTCGTCCGTGACGCCGAAGTTGCTCGCGCCGAAGTCGTACTTGCCGCTGTCCAGGGCGGGCAGGATCGCCTCGAAGCTCGCCTGCTCGATCTTCAGTTTGATGCCGAGCACCCGGGCGACCGCCCGGGTGAAGTCGACGTCCTGGCCGGTCAGGGTCGTGCCGTCGGCGAGGTAGGTGGTGCCGGGCGGGGTGCCGCCGACGCTGACCGCGACGGTGAGGCTCGTGGTGCCGGCGGGCAGCAGCCTCGCCGCGGCGTCGTCCTTGCGCACGGCGGAGACGACGTCCGTGGTGGGCACCTCGTCGGCCTTGGCCGCCACCCCGGAGGCGTCCGTACCGCCCGGGCCACCGGACCCGGAGCCGCAGGCGGTGAGGAGCAGGGCGGCCGAGGTGATGGCGACAAAGGGCATGAAATGGCGATAAGCGGGCGTGCGCATCGGGTAGCGGTCTCCTGAGGCGGGAGGGGGTGCGGAAACGCGAGGGGAGGGGTGCGCGTGTGAAGGCGGAGAACAGGCCGGGAACCGGCGGGAGAACGCGAGCAGGCCCGCCCGGAGGGCAGGCGGGAGCAGGGGGTCAGCTCAACAGGACGAGGACCACACGCGACCGAAGTCGATGTGGGAGCGGGTGACCAGCCACTGCTGTGGATGCATGGGCCAAGTGGAACAGGCATCCGGTTCCGCGTCAACCGACTTGAGACGTACTGCTCACAGTCTGGACAACCTTGACAGCGGACGGAAACGGCACCGTACTCTCGAAGCACGGCCCTGCTGAGGGGCTCGGCCGTGTCCGCGCCGCGCGGCGCGCTCCCGTGTGAAGGCACCACCCGTTCTGACGACTCGGCGCGTCCTCGACGACGCGCGTCACGGAGCCTTCATGTCATCGGACACCCTCGCCGAAATCCCCACCGTCCCGGACACACCCGAGCCCGCGGACGCCCCGCGGATCGTCCCGCGGCGCCGCTACGGCCAGTGGGCGGCGGCCGTCGTCGTCCTCGCGCTGCTCGGGCTCGCCGTCAACTCCGTCCTGCGCAACAAGGCCTTCCAATGGGACGTGGTCGGCGACTACTTCACCTCGGACTCCGTCCTGCGCGGGCTGTGGCTCACGCTCTGGCTGACCGCGGTCGTGATGGTCCTCGGCTTCGCCCTCGGCACCCTGCTCGCCGCGTTCCGGCTCTCCGCCAACCCCGTGCTGCGGGCGGTGAGCTGGGGATACGTGTGGCTGTTCCGGTCCATCCCGATCCTGGTGCAGCTGCTGCTGTGGTTCAACATCGGGGCGCTGTACCCGCGGGTCCTCGGGGTGAAGACCGTCGACCTGCTCACCCCGGTCGCCGTCGCGATCATCGGCCTCACCCTGCACGAGGCCGCCTACGCCGCCGAGGTCGTGCGCGGCGGCATCCTCTCCGTCGACCGCGGGCAGATCGAGGCCGCCCAGGCGCTCGGTCTGAGCCGGTGGCGGCGCTGGCGGCGGATCGTGCTGCCGCAGGCGATGCGCGCCATCGTGCCGCCCGCCGGCAACATGCTGATCGGCACCCTCAAGGGCACCTCGATCGTCAGCGTCATCGCCGTCAACGACCTGCTGTTCTCCGCCCAGTTGATCTACCACCGCACCTATCAGGTGATCCCGCTGCTGATGGTCGCCACCCTCTGGTACGCCATCGTCACCACCCTGCTCGGCATCGCCCAGACGTTCGTCGAGAAGCACTACGCGCGCGGCACGGAGAACGCCCGATGAGGCAGCAACTGGTCATCGTCGGAGCCGGGCCGCGGGGGACCGGCCTCCTCGAACGCCTCGCCGCCAACGCGCCCGAGCTGTACGCCGGTCCGGGCCTCGACATCCATCTGGTCGACCCCCACCCGCCCGGCGGCGGGCGCATATGGCGGCAGGCGCAGTCGCCGCTGCTGTGGATGAACTCGCAGGCCGAGGACGTCACCATGTTCACCGACGACACGGTGGCCATGGCCGGCCCGGTGCGCGAGGGCCCCACGCTGCACGAGTGGGCCAAGCTGGACGGCCGCACCTTCCCCGACCGCCAGCTTCAGGGCCGCTACCTGCGCTGGGTGTACGAACAGGCCGTCGCCGACCTGCCCCCGAACGTCACCGTCCACCACCACCCCCACCGCGCCCTGCGGGTCGACGGCCCCCGCGAGGGCCGCCAGCGGGTGTGGCTGGAGGGCCGTCCGCACCCGCTCCCGGCCGACCTGGTGATCCTCACCCTGGGCCACCTGGACAGCGAACTCGACGCCGAGCAGAGCGAGCTGGCCGCCTACGCCCGCGAGCACGGCCTGGTGCACCTGCCGCCCGACTTCACCGCCGACAGCGACCTGAGCGCACTGGCGCCCGGCGAACCCGTCCTCGTCCGCGGCTTCGGGCTGGCCTTCGTCGACCTGATGGTGCTGCTCACCGAGGGGCGCGGCGGGCGGTACGAGGGGGAGACGTACCGTCCCTCGGGGCGGGAGCCGGTGCTGTACGTCGGCTCGCGGCGCGGAGTGCCGTACCACTCGAAGATCGGCTACGACTGGACCGGCGACCGGCCCCCGCTGCCCCGTTTCCTCGGCCCCGCCGAGGTGGCGGAGCTGCTGGCCCGGCCCGCGGGCTTCGACTTCCGGCGCGATGTGTGGCCCCTGGTCGAGAAGGAGCTGGGCTTCGCCCACTACCACCGGCTGTTCACCGCCCACCCCGGGCGCACGGCGATGGCCTGGGCCGACTTCGAGGAGAAGTACGCGGCGGCCGGCGGCCCCGACGAGACCCGGGCGCTCGTCGCCGCCGCCGTACCGGACCCGGCCGACCGGCTCGACCTCACCGCGCTCGACCACCCCCTGGACGGCGTGCGGTACGCCTCGCACGACGACTTCCAGGAAGGGCTCAGGGACTACATCGAGGACGACCTGCGACGCCGCCACGACCCCGCCCACAGCCCGGACCTCGGGGTGTTCCTCGGGCTGCTCTCCGTCTACGGGCAGCTGGTGCGGCTCGGGGACATCGGGTCCTGGTGGCACGGGTTCTTCAGCTACCTGGCGTCCGGGCCGCCCGGACCCCGGCTGCGGCAGATGCTCGCGCTGTCCCGGGCCGGACTGCTCCGGTTCGTCGGGGCCGGCATGGCCGTCACCGCCGAGGACGGGGTGTTCCGGGCCACCAGCCCCACCGTGCCGGGCTTCTCCGTGGAGGCCCGGGCGCTGGTGGAGGCCCGGCTGCCCGCGCCCACCGTCCGGCGCGCCCGCGACAGCCTGCTGCGCGAACTGCACGCCGAGGGCGCGGCCGAGACCCCCGACGGACTGCTCCGGGTCGACCCCGCCGACGGCCGCGTCCTCGACCGCGCCGGACGCCCGCACCCCCGGCGCTTCGCGCTCGGCCCGTACACCGACACCCGCGCCCCCGGCGCTTTCACCCGCCCCCGCACCGGCGGGCCCGCGTTCCGGCAGAACGACGCGACCGCCCGGGCGGTGCTGGCCTTCCTCAGCGGCTCACTCGTAAAGGAACTCGCGCGATGAGTGTCATGGTCGACATCAGGTCGGTGCACAAGAGCTTCGGCTCGCTCGACGTGCTCCGGGGCATCGACCTCCAGGTGCGCGCCGGTGAGGTCACCGTCGTGCTCGGCCCCTCCGGCTCCGGCAAGTCCACGCTGCTGCGGACCATCAACCACCTGGAGAAGGTGGACCGGGGCGAGATCAGCGTGGACGGCGCGCTGCTGGGGTACCGGCGGGCCGGGGACAGGCTGTACGAGCTGCCCGAGCGCGAGGTGCTCCGCCAGAGGACCCGGATCGGGTTCGTCTTCCAGAACTTCAACCTCTTCCCGCACCTCACCGTCCTGGACAACGTCGTCGAGGCGCCGGTGTCCGCGCTGAAGCGGCCCCGGAAGGCGGCGGTGGAGAGCGCGCACCGGCTGCTGGAGCGGGTCGGGCTCGGGGACAAGGCCGACGCCTATCCGCAGCAGCTGTCCGGCGGGCAGCAGCAGCGGGTGGCCATCGCGCGGGCGCTCGCGCTGGAGCCGAAGCTGCTGCTGTTCGACGAGCCGACGTCGGCGCTCGATCCCGAGCTGGTGGGGGAGGTGCTGGACGTCATCCGGGACCTGGCGGCACGGGGGACGACGATGATCGTCGTCACGCACGAGATCGCGTTCGCCCGGGAGGTCGCCGACACGGTGGTGTTCATGGCCGACGGGCGGATCGTGGAGCGGGGGACGCCGGACGAGGTGCTGGGCGCTCCGCGGGAGGAGCGGACCCGGGCGTTCCTGGCGAAGGTGCTGTGAGGGTGGGGGCCGTGGGCACGGGGTGCGGTGGGTCCGGCACCGCCGGTCCGCACCGCCGCGGTGACGCGCCGGTGCGGCGGGGACGGGGAGTGCGGAGGGGGTCGGCGTGAGCAGTCTGCCGCATCTCGCCGCCTCCCTCGACCTGTCCGGGATCCCCGACGCCGGGGCCTGCGTCGAGCTGGCCCGGCTCGCCGAGCGCGGGGGGCTGGACTTCGTGACGCTGGACGACTCCCTCGCGCGGCCGGGGCCCGACCCGCTCGGCGTCCTGTGCCGGCTGGCGCCCGCGACCCGGCGGATCGGGCTCGTGCCGACGGTCGTCACCACGCACACCGAGCCCTTCCAGGTGCAGGCCGCCGTGGCCACCCTGGACCGGGTCGGCCGGGGACGGGCCGGCTGGCGGATCGACGTGGCCACCACCGAGGGCGAGGCCCGGCTGTTCGGCCGCCGGCACACCGCACCGGCCGAGGCGGTCCGGCAGGAGGCCGGTGACGTCGCCGACGCGGCGGCCAGGTCGGGGGACGGCTGGGAGGCCGGCGCCGGGATCCGGGACGGGGCCGCCGGCCGCTTCCCCGACCGGGACCGGCTGCACCGCGTCGACTTCACCGGCACCGCCTTCCCAGTCCGGGGCCCGTCGACCGTGCCCCGGCCGCCGCAGGGCCACCCCGTCCGCGTGGTCGACGCCATCGACGGCCCCGCCCGCGCGGTCGCCGCCCGGTACGCGGACGTGGCCCTGGTGCGCGTCACCGCCCCCGCGCAGGCCGCCGGTGTCCGGGACGAACTGCGGGAGCGGGCACGGGCGTCGGGGCGGGACCCGGACGCGCTGCGGGTCCTGGTGAGCCTGCTGGTGGATCTCGGCGACGGCGAGCACGCGGCCGAGCCGGGACACGGGGGCGGCGGCCCGCGGCCCACCGGGCGGGGCCCGCTGTACCGGGGCGGCCCGGTCGACCTCGCGGAGCTGGTGGCCGGCTGGCACGCCGACGGGGTCACCGACGGCTTCCACTTCGTCCCGGTCGAACCGCGCCGCGATCTGGAGCGGCTGGTCAACGGCACGGTGACGCTGCTCCAGCACCGCGGTCTGTTCCGCACCTTCTACCCGGGCAGCACCCTGCGCGAGCACCTGGGCCTGACCCGCCCCGCCGACCGGTGCGCCGTGCCCGGGGCGACGGCCGTGACCGGGGGAGCGTCATGACCGTACGACGGCGGCTGTATCGGGCGGTCGCGCGTCCGGGGGCCGGGCACGCGGGGGCCGTGCCCACGGAGGCCGTGTCTGAGGAGGTTCTGCGTCCGGGGGGGGGGCGACGGCGCGTTCGTCACCTCGGGACGGCTCGCCCGCGCCGCCGGGCGCGGCCTGTTCGACTTCCCCCTGCTCGACGAGGAGCCGCCGCTGCCCGAGCACCGGGGACGGCTGGGCGAACCGGACGCGGTGGGCGGCCCGGAGCCGGTCGCCGTGCCGAACGCGCTCACCGGGGTCACCGCGCGGCTCGGACTCGCCGCCACCGTGAACGTGGTCTTCGGCGAGCCGAGCCGGCCGCCGCCTCGGCCGACGTACTGCTCGCCCGGCACTATCGCCGGCGACCTGGCTGGAGGAGTTCGTGGGCCGGATGGTGCCGCTGCTCCGGGAACGCGGCGCGTTCCGCACGGAATACCGGGGCGGCACACTCCGCTCCCCTCTCGGGCTGTCCTCGCCGGTAACCGCGGCAGGGGAACGCTGATCATCGATGAAAGGAACCGACGGCATGACGACGGACGCGTCCGACGCCTGGAAGCAGTGGCACGAGCAGCGCGTGGAGCGGGTCTCGGCGCCCTACGGACCGCTCGCGCTGACCGCGACGCACTGGATCGAGGACTATCCGGATGGTCGAATTCCGGACATTCCCGGGAACTGGGTGGCGGACGAGGGCGGGGTGGTGCTCACCGCCGCCGGGACCGACGGCCTGACCGTGGACGGCCGGCCCTTCGCGGGTGAGGTCAGGCTGGCCGCCGACCTCGGTCCGGAGGCGCGGGCGCGGGTCGCGCTCGGCGGGAAGCGGCTGGTCGTGCTGGTGCGCGAGGGCGTCTGGGGGGTGCGGGTGTACGACCCCGGCTCCGCTGCCCGGCGGGCCTTCCGGGGCATCGAGGCCGGGCCCCACGACCCCCGCTGGTCGGTGCCGGGGCGGTTCACGCCGTACGAGGCCACACGGACCGTCCGGCTCGGCAACGCGGACGGCCGCGAGCGTGGCTTCGACCTCGCCGGGGAGCTCACCTTCACCCTGGCCGGACAGGAACGCACGCTGAAGGTCGCGCGGCAGGGGGACGGGCTGCTGTGGGCGGTGTTCGCCGACGCCACCAGCGGCGACACGAGCTTCCGGTTCCGCTTCCTCTTCGCGCCGGCCCCGGACGCCGAGGGACGCACGACCGTCGACTTCAACCGCGCCCAGCTTCCGCCGTGCGCCTTCGCCGACCACTTCATCTGCCCCTTCCCGCCCCCCGGCAACACGCTGGACGTGGCGATCGAGGCGGGGGAGCGTCACCTGAGCGGCGCGCGGTCGGCGTAGCCGGCCTCAGCCGGACGCGGGGGGAGGGCCGACGGCCGAAAGGCACCCTTGTGCCGACCGGCCGTTCGGCCGAATACTCCCCCTCAGCGCTTGTCAGGGGCATGCATATTCGAATCCGGTCGAGCCCCTGGCTGCGCCTCACGGGCCCCGACCCCACGCGGGCCCCCGACTTCCCTTGGAGGGAACGACAAGTGAGGATCAAGCGCACCACTCCCCGTGGCGGAACGGCGAGACGGGTCCAGCTGACCGCCGTGGCCGCCGGCTTCCTGGCCGCCGCCGCGTTCGCCGCCCCCACCGCGAACGCCAGCGACGTGCACACGTTCAGCGCCACCCAGCTCACCAAGGCGAGCGACTCCGTCCGCCAGGCCGACGTCCCCGGCACCGCCTGGGCGGTGGACAGCAAGACCGGCCGCGTCGTCGTCACCGTCGACAGCACGGTGTCCCAGGCCGAGATCGCCAAGATCAAGAAGCAGGCCGGCGCCAACGCCGACGCCCTGGTCGTCAAGCACACACCGGGCAAGTTCAACAAGCTGATCTCCGGCGGCGACGCCATCTACGCGAGCAGCTGGCGCTGCTCGCTGGGCTTCAACGTCCAGGACTCCAGCGGCAACTACTACTTCCTGACCGCCGGGCACTGCACCGACGGCGCGGGCACCTGGTGGTCGAACTCCTCCCACACGACCACGCTCGGCACCACGGCCGGCTCCAGCTTCCCCGGCAACGACTACGGCATCGTGCGGTACACCAACAGCTCGGTGACCAAGTCCGGTGCCGTGGGCAGCCAGGACATCACCAGCGCCGCCACGCCCTCCGTGGGCACGACCGTCTACCGCCGCGGGTCCACGACCGGTACGCACAGCGGCCGCGTCACCGCGCTGAACGCCACGGTCAACTACGGCGGCGGCGACATCGTCTCCGGCCTGATCCAGACCACCGTCTGCGCCGAGCCCGGCGACTCCGGCGGCCCGCTGTACGGCGGCACCACGGCCTACGGTCTGACCTCGGGCGGCAGCGGTGACTGCACCTCCGGCGGTACGACGTTCTTCCAGCCGGTCACCGAGGCGCTGAGCGCCTACGGGGTGCACGTCTACTGACGGCCGGCTCCGCTGACGGACGACACCGGGAAGCCCCCGCGCGCGCACGGCGCACGGGGGCTTCCTGGCGCGTTTGCGCAGGTGGGGGACGCTCGAACGGGGGTCGTACACATGTTCGGGAATGGGGGTATGGTGGGGGTGGGGAAACTGGGAACTGATGTTCGAGAGCCGTTCGGGGCTCACGAGTGCGGGAGGTGTGCGTGCCGGGCTTCGCGCATCTGCGCACCGTCTCCGGGTTCTCCCTGCGGTACGGGGCGTCCCACCCGGAGCGGCTGGCCGAGCGTGCCTCCGAGCGGGGGATGGACGCCCTCGCCCTGACCGATCGCGACACCCTCGCCGGGGCGGTGCGCTTCGCCAAGGCCTGCGCCGGGGCGGGTGTCCGTCCGCTGTTCGGAGTGGACCTGGCGGTGGCGACGGCGGAGTCCGTACGCCGTGACCGGCGGCGGACGCCGGTGCGCGGAGGCGCCTTCGTGGACGAGTCGGCCCCCCGCGTGACCTTCCTCGCCCGGGACGGCGCCCGTGGGTGGGCCGGTCTGTGCCGGCTCGTCACGGCGGCGCACGCGGGCGGGGGCACTCCGCTGCTCCCCTGGGCCGGCCAGCACGGCGACGGCCTGGTGGTGCTGCTCGGGCCGGGGTCGGACGTGGGGCGCGCGCTCGCCGCCGGGCGGCCCGACCGGGCGGCCGAACTGCTCGTGCCGTGGCGCGAGATCCACGGCGACGCGCTGCGGCTGGAGGCCGTCTGGCACGGCCGTACCGGTACGGGGCCCGGTTCCCTGCGGCTGGCGGCCCGCACCGTCGGGTTCGCCGCCGAGCAGGGGGTGCGGCCGGTGCTCAGCAACGCCGTCCGCTATGCCGATCCCGGGACGGGGCCGGTCGCCGACGTGCTGGACGCCGCGCGCCGGCTGGTGCCGATCGACCCCCGCGGGGAACTGGACTCCGGCGAGGCGTGGCTGAAGGACGCGCAGGACATGCTCGGTGTCGCCGAGCGGGTCGTGGAGGCCGCCGGGTTCCGGCGGGACACCGCCCACCGGCTGCTGGAGCAGACCCTGGCGACGGCCGCCGAGTGCCGCGTCGACCCCGAGGACGACCTCGGCATCGGCACCGTCCACTTCCCCGAGGCGCACCTCGTCGGTGCCGGCCGGCGCACCGCGCAGCGGGCGCTCGCCTCACGGGCGGCGGAGGGGATGCTGCGGCTCGGGTACGGCGGGCGGCGCGCGTACTGGGAGCGGATGCACCAGGAGCTGGACATCATCGCCCACCACGGCTTCGCCTCCTACTTCCTGACGGTGGCCCAGGTGGTCGACGACGTCCGGGAGATGGGGATCCGGGTGGCCGCTCGCGGCTCCGGGGCCGGGTCGCTCGTCAACCACCTGCTCGGCATCGCGCACGCCGACCCGGTCGAGCACGGGCTGCTGATGGAGCGCTTCCTGTCCAAGGAGCGGGTGGTGCTGCCGGACATCGACATCGACGTGGAGTCCGCGCGCCGGCTGGAGGTCTACCGGGCGATCATCGGCCGGTTCGGCACCGAGCGGGTCGCCACCGTCTCCATGCCGGAGACCTACCGGGTCCGGCACGCGATCCGGGACGTGGGCGCCGCGCTGTCCATGGACCCGGCCGAGATCGACCGGATCGCCAAGTCCTTCCCGCACATCCGGGCGCGCGACGCCCGCGCGGCGCTGGAGGAACTGCCCGAGCTGAAGCGGCTGGCGGGGGAGCTCCAGCGGGGAGGGGAGAAGTACGGCAGGCTGTGGGAGCTGGTCGAGGCGCTCGACGCGCTGCCGCGCGGGGTCGCCATGCACCCGTGCGGGGTGCTGCTGTCGGACGCCTCCCTGCTCGCCCGGACGCCCGTGGTGCCGACCAGCGGTGAGGGCCTGCCCATGTCGCAGTTCGACAAGGAGGACGTGGAGGACCTCGGGCTGCTCAAGCTGGACGTGCTGGGCGTGCGGATGCAGTCGGCGATGGCGCACGCGGTCGCCGAGGTGGAGCGGGTGAGCGGGGAGCGGATCGACCTGGACGCGGTGGAGCCGGGGGACCCGGAGACGTACCGGCTGATCCGGTCCGCCGAGACCCTGGGGTGCTTCCAGATCGAGTCGCCGGGACAGCGGGACCTGGTGGGGCGGCTCCAGCCCGCCGGCTTCCACGACCTGGTCGTCGACATCTCGCTGTTCCGGCCCGGCCCGGTCGCCGCCGACATGGTGCGGCCGTTCATCGAGGCGCGGCACGGGCGGGCGCCGGTGCGCTACCCGCACCCGGACCTGGAGGAGCCGCTGAAGGGGACGTACGGGGTCGTCGTCTTCCACGAGCAGATCATCGACATCGTCTCCGTCATGACCGGCTGCGGGCGCGGCGAGGCCGACCGGGTGCGGCGCGGGCTGTCCGACGCGCAGTCGCAGGGGCGGATCAGGGTGTGGTTCGCCCAGCGGGCGGCGGCCAAGGGGTACGACGCGGAGACGATCCGGCGGACCTGGGAGATCGTGGAGGCCTTCGGGTCCTACGGCTTCTGCAAGGCGCACGCCGTCGCCTTCGCCGTACCCACCTACCAGTCGGCGTGGCTGAAGGCCCATCACCCCGCCGCCTTCTACGCCGGGCTGCTCACGCACGACCCCGGGATGTACCCGAAGCGGCTGCTGCTGGCCGACGCGCGGCGGCGGGGGGTGCCGATCCTGCCGCTGGACGTGAATGCCTCCGGGGTCGCACACAGGATCGAACTGGTGTCTGAATCACCGGCGGTGTGGGGGCTGCGGCTCGCGCTCTGCGACGTCCACGGCATCAGCGAGGCCGAGGCGCAGCGGATCGCGGACGGGCAGCCGTACTCCTCGCTGGTGGACTTCTGGGAGCGGGCCCGGCCCAGCCGGCCGCTCGCCGGGCGGCTCGCGCAGGTGGGCGCGCTGGACGCCTTCGGCGCCAACCGGCGCGATCTGCAACTGCACCTGACCGAGCTGCACCGTGGCGCCCGGGGCGGTGGCGGTGGCCAGCTCCCCCTGGCCGGCGGACGGAAGACCGCGCCGGCCGGGCTGCCGGACCTGACCTCGGCGGAGAGGCTCAGCGCCGAGCTGGGCGTGCTGTCCATGGACGCCTCGCGCAATCTGATGGACGACCACCGGGAGTTCCTGAAGGAGCTGGGCGTGGTCTCCGCGCGCCGGCTGCGCGAGGCCCGGCACGGCGAGACCGTGCTGGTCGCGGGCGCCAAGGCGGCCACCCAGACCCCGCCGATCCGCTCCGGCAAGCGGGTCATCTTCTCCACCCTGGACGACGGGACGGGACTGGTGGACCTGGCCTTCTTCGACGACTCGCACGACGCCTGCGCCCACACCGTCTTCCACTCCTGGCTGCTGCTGGTGCGCGGAGTGGTGCAGCGGCGCGGACCGCGCAGCCTGAGCGTGGTGGGCTCCGCCGCCTGGAACCTCGCCGAACTGGTGGAGGTGCGGCACACGGAGGGGCTCGGCGGGGTCGCGGCCCGGCTGGCCGGACCGTCCGGCGCGGACGGCTCCCCGGCCGGGGGCGACGGCGGTCCGCTGCGGGCCCGGCTCGCCGGTTCCGAGGGGCTGCCCGCGCCGGCCGGCTCGGCGGCCCCCGACCCGATGGCGGGCCGGACGATCCGCATGCCCACGGGGTACGAGATGCACCCCTGGGCCGACCTGCGGCCCGCCGGCCAGGACGCCGCCGCACAAGGGCCGGCGTCGATACGGAAGTTGTGGCACCAGAGTCCGGGGAGTGCGGGATGACCATTCTCTGCGTACGTTTCCAGCTGCCGCCGACGCACGAGGCGGCCCTGCCGGAACTGCTCGGGCTGCTGGAGGAGTTCACCCCGGTCGTGGAGGCGCTGCCGCCGGACGGGGTGCTGGCCGATCTGCGCGGCGCCGAGCGGTACTTCGGGCGCGGCGCGGTGGAGCTGGCCTCGGTGATCCGGGTGCGGGCCCTCGCGCGGTACGGCGTCGACTGCGCGATCGGCGCCGGGCCGGGCCCGATGCCGGCCCGCGTGGCGCTGCGTCACGCCCGGCCCGGTGTGACCTGCGCGGTGCCCGAGGACGCGGTCGCCGAGTTCCTCGCCGACAAGCCCGTCGCCGCGTTGCCCGGCGTCGGCGCGGCGACCGCCCGCACCCTCGACGACTACGGCCTGGACACCCTGGGCCGGGTCGCCGTCGCGCCGCTGTCCACGCTCCAGCGGCTGATCGGCGCCCGGGCGGGCCGCGAGCTGCGGGAGAAGGCGCGCGGCATCGACCGCGGCCGGGTCGTCCCGAACACCGTCTCGCGGTCGCTGGTGACGGAACGGGCCTTCGGCACCGATGAGTTGGACCCCGACCGGCACCGCCGGGCGCTGCTGTCGGCCGCCGAGGAGATCGGCTCCCGGCTGCGCGCGGTGGAGAAGGTCTGCCGCACCCTGACCCTCACCGTGCGCTGCGCCGACCTTCGCTCCACTGGGGGGACCCCCGCCTCGACCACCCGCAGCCGCACCCTGCGGGAGCCGACCGCGCACTCCGCGGACCTGACCAGGGCGGCCTACGGCATGTACGAGGCGCTCGGCCTGCAACGCGCCCGGGTCCGTGTGCTCGCCCTGCGCGCCGAGGGTCTGACCCCCGCCGACCAGGCCGCCCACCAGCTCACCTTCGATCCGGTGGACGAGAAGGTGCGCCGTGTCGAGGAGGTCGCGGACCGCGCGCGGGCGAAGTTCGGGCCACGGGCGGTGATGCCGGGGACGCTGGCCCCGGTGCGCGCGCCCGGCCGGCCCACGGCGGCGTGAGACACCGGTTGTCACCGGAAGTTTTTACTGACGCGTAACTTCACACGCGACCTACTCGCTCGTAACTTGACGAGTGAACAGCATCCCGTGATCCGGATCACAGGGCCAGGCCGTGCACCTCCCGTGAGCCGCAAGGAGATCACCCGATGCTGCCCTGGAAACGAGTGCTCAGACCCCTCGCCGCACTGCTCCTCACCGCCGCCGTCGCCGTCGTACCGGCCGCCACCGCCAGGGCCTCCGGCGCTTCCGGCTCCGGCTGGAACGACTACACCTGCAAGCCCTCCGCCGCCCACCCCCGCCCCGTCGTCCTCGTCCACGGCACCCTGGGCAACTCGGTCGACAACTGGCTCGGCCTCGCCCCCTATCTGGAGAGCCGCGGGTACTGCGTCTACTCCCTCGACTACGGCCAACTGCCCGGCGTCCCCCTGTTCCACGGCCTCGGCCCCATCGACAAGTCGGCCGGACAACTGGCCGTCTTCGTCGACAAGGTGCTCGCCGCCACCGGAGCCGCGCAGGCCGACCTGGTCGGCCACTCCCAGGGCGGCATGATGCCCCGCTACTACCTGAAGTTCCTCGGCGGAGCCGCCAAGGTGAACGCCCTCGTCGGCATCGCCCCCGACAACCACGGCACCGACCTGGACGGACTCACCCGCCTGCTGCCGTACTTCCCCGGCGCCGAGGACCTGCTCAAGGCCACCACCCCCGGCCTCGCCGACCAGATCACCGGCTCCGCCTTCCTCACCGCGCTCAACGCGGGCGGCGACACCGTCCCCGGGGTCCGCTACACGGTCATCGCCACCCGGTACGACGAGGTGGTCACCCCCTGGCGCACCCAGTACCTGAGCGGTTCCGGCGTCCGCAACGTCCTGCTCCAGGACCTGTGCCCGCTCGACCTCTCCGAGCACCTCGCGATCGGCCTGTCCGACCGGATCGCCTTCCACGAGGTGGCCAACGCGCTCGACCCGGCTCACGCCACCGCCACCACCTGCGCGTCGGCCCTGAGCTGACATGCCGCCGGGGCCTGTCCGGCCTGAGCCGCCGGCCAGGCCCCGGAACCCTCACCGGCCGCGGCGGGCATGCGGAGCTCCCCCGGACGATCGTGGGGTGGGCCTGGATCCCATGGGGTGATCCGACGCTAACCCCGAAAGACCGTGGAATCGCCTGCCGGGAGCGGACGGAGGAGATCCTTATGGTCCACTTAAGGAAGCGCTAAGACTGCGCTCAGACGAATACGTCGCCGCCGGGGTCGGCGGCCGCGCCGAGATGTCGCCGTGTCAGCCGTCGGGCCACCAGGTGCGGGCGATGTCCTTGCGCACCTCGGGGCGTCCCGCCGGGCGTTCCTCCGCCTCGTCGCGGATCCGGCGGCTGTCCGTCCTCTTCAGGGGCTTCTGCACGGTCGTACGGCGCATAGCTGCCTCCTTCAGTGCCCACCGGGTTCCGTGTTGTCACGGAGGTAGACGCTTTCGGCGAGAGTTCCTCATCGGTGCCGGTTTGTCTGTGGCGGCTGTCACGTCCGCACTGTCAGTGGCGTGTGTCACTCTCTGGGCATGAGGAGCGAGAACACGCACAGGCTTGCGGCTGCCCCGGAAACGGACTGGGATGCGCAGGCCGCCGCCTTCGACGACGAACCGGACCACGGCCTGCGCGACCCCGAAGTGCGCCTGGCCTGGGCGGACCGGCTCCGGACCTGGCTCCCCGGGCACCCCGCGGACGTCCTCGACCTCGGCTGCGGCACCGGCAGCCTGTCACTCCTCGCCGTCGAGCAGGGGCACCGGGTCACGGGCGTCGACCGGTCCCCGGCGATGGCCGAGCGGGCCCGGGCCAAGCTCGCCGGGCGCCCCGCGACGATCCTGTGCGGGGACGCCGTGGCCCCGCCGGTGGGGCAGCGCCGCTTCGACGTCGTCCTCGTACGGCATGTGCTGTGGGCGCTGCCGGACCCGGCCGCGGCTCTGCGGCACTGGCGGCAGCTACTGCGCCCCGGAGGCCGGTTCGTGCTGGTCGAGGGCGTGTGGGGGACGCTCGGCCCGGTCGGCATACCGGCTGCCCGGCTCACCGCCCTGCTGGAGCCGCTGAGCCGGGACGTGCGCGTGGAGCGACTGTCCGACGACTCCCTGCTGTGGGGCAAGGACGTCGACGACGAGCGGTACGCGGTGGTGGCCACCGTGTGACACCGCGGTACCGGGGCGCCGGTCAGGCCAGCAACTCCGCGAACCCGTCGGGGCGGATCGCCAGCGCCTCCAGCGCGTCGAGGGCGGCCACCGCGGCGGACGCGGCCTGCGGGTCCGTCTCCGTGAGGCCGCTCTCGGCGAACTCGTCCTCGTCCAGGCGCCGTACGTCCCGCCCGTCCGCGGAGCGCCACAGGTCCAGGTCGAGATCCTCCACGACCAGCTCGGCGCCGGAGCTGACCGCGGGACGCGTGATGTCGCAGTACCAGCCCTTGACCGAGCCGTCCGCCGCACGGACCTCCTTCACCGAGTACCACCGGTCGCGCCAGTAGTACTCGGTGAACACGTCACCGGGCTCGAACCGCACGAACCCGAAGTCCCGGACCCCCGAGCCCGCCCAGGGCGCGCGCACGGCGATCCGGTCGCCGTCGTCCCCGAGCAGTTCCGCCGGGTAACGGATCTTCGTACGGCCCGCCTTGACCAGGACGACCTCCAGCCGGGCCGGCTCAGCCGAGTTCGCGGACATAGCGCACCTCCGTCGCGCAGACCTCGTACCCGAGCCACGTGTTGATCGCGATCATGGGGGCGTTGCCGGTGTCGTTGCCCGTGAAGGCCTCGGTGACACCGGCCGCGCGGGCCCGGTGCAGAGAGTGGGTCTTGGCGAGCTTGGCCAGGCCGCGTCCGCGGTGGGCGCGGGCGGTGCCGGTCATCGCCGTGGAGTAGCGGCCGTCGCCGTCGGTGTAGGCCACGCTGAAGGCGACCGGACGGCCGTCGACACAGGCGGCCGTGGTCAGCTCCCGGTCCAGCAGCGGGTGGTGCCAGCTCTGCGCGAGCCAGGCGTCGTAGTCCGTGAACTCGTAGTCCACGTCGCTCGGTTCGTCGAGCACCGTCTCCGCGTCCAGCTCGAACAGCGGCCGGGGGTCGTCCGCGAAGTCGGCGGCCGTGCGCAGTTCGACGCCGGGCGGGACCTCGGGGAGCGGCGGCAGCGTGCCGTGCGCCAGGTCCAGGCGGAGGAAGTGCGCGGAGCGGCCCCGCCGGTAGCCGCGCCGCTCGGCGAAGGCCTGGTTGTCCGGCTCGTCCAGGGCCCAGGCGAACAGCTTGGTCGCGCCCACCTCCGCCAGGTACTCCTCGGCGGCCCGGACCAGCAGCCGCCCGGCGCCGCGGCGGGTCCGGTCGGGGCGGACGTAGACGTTGAGGGCGCCCTGGCCCGGGTCGGGGCTCTCGGGGATCAGATGCACCTGCGCCGTGCCGATGATCTCGCCGTCCTCCTCCGCGACGAGCGGCCGGAAGCGGGCGTCCGGGTGCGTACGGGCCACCGTGTGCCGGACCGATTCCGGCGTGAACAGGACGTACGGCAGCGCGAGGCGGCGGACACGGGCGAACCCCTCGGTGTCCGCGGGGACGTCGGGGCGCAGAGGACGCACGAGGACTGTCATGAGGAGGCACCGTACGGGCCGGGAGGGCCGGGTGCCTCTCATTTTCCGCCCGGTGCGGGACAATCGGCCGTGTGAGCCTGAAGATCCGCATCGATGACAGCGCGCCCCCGTACGAGCAGGTGCGGGCGCAGATCTCCGAGCAGGCGCGGTCCGGCGCGCTCCCGGTGGGGTACCGGCTGCCGACCGTACGGGGGCTGGCCGAGTCCCTGGGGCTCGCGGTGAACACGGTGGCGAAGGCGTACCGGGCCCTGGAGGGCGACGGGGTGATCGAGACGCGGGGGCGCAACGGCACGTTCGTGGCCGCCGCCGGCTCGGCCGCGGTGCGGGAGGCCTCCCTGGCCGCCCAGGCGTACGTCGAGCGTGTACGGCGGCTCGGCCTCGCCGAGGACGAGGCGCTGGGTGCCGTGCGGGACGCCCTGCGGGCGGCCTACGGGGAGGGCTGAGGCGGGTCAGGCACCGCCGCCGTCAGCTCAGTTCCGCCGGCTCCGGTGTCCTCGTCACCGTCAGGCCCGCCCGCCGCGCCGCCCGGGCGAACGTCACCGCGTCCCTCACCGCCGCGCCCCCGGGGTCGTTGTTGAAGTACGCGTACACGTCCTCCGCGTCGGACCAGGTCGTCGCGACACGGTCCACCCAGGTGTCCAGGGAGCGGCGGCCGTAGCGCGGCCAGGGCCGGGCGCGGCCCTGGTGGAAGCGGACGTAGCCCCAGTCGGCGGTGCGCCACAGCGGGGTGACCGGGCGGGCCAGGACGTCCGCCCAGCACAGGGCCGCGCCACGGGACGCCAGCACCTCGCGCACCTCGCCCGTCCACCAGGAGTCGTGCCGGGGTTCCACCGCGACCCTCCTGCCGGCCGGGAAGCAGGCCAGGCAGGCGTCCAGCAGCAGCGGGTCGGCGCGCAGGGTGGGCGGGAGCTGGAGGAGGACCGGGCCCAGGCGGTCGCCGAGGCCCGCCGCGTGGGCCATCAGGCGGTGCACCGGCTCCTCGGGGTCCCGGAGCCGCTTGATGTGGGTGAGGTACCGGCTGGCCTTGACCGTGACCACGAAGTCCGGCGGGACGCGTCCGCGCCAGGCGGCGAAGGTGTCGTACGACGGCAGCCGGTAGAACGCGTTGTTGATCTCCACGGTCGCGAACAGCCGGGTGTACTCCTCCAGCCACAGCCGCGCCGGCACCCCGGCCGGGTAGACGTGGTCCCGCCAGTCCTTGTACTGCCACCCCGACGTGCCGACGAACAGGGTCATACCCTCATGTAAGCACTACAGGTACAGGCCCGCGTCCGCGCCCTCCCGGGCCCCCGGCACCGAGGTCGGCGCGGTGCCCCGGCGCAGCGCGTACAGCTCGGCCAGGGTCGCGCCGTCCCGGCCGACGCCCTCCTCGGTGCCGAGCCACCGGACCGCCTCCGGGCGGGTCAGCGGGCCGACCTCGATCCGGGCCAGGCAGCGGCCGGGGCGGACCACGGCCGGGTGCAGCCGCTCCAGGTCCTCGTTGGTGGTGACGCCCACCAGGACGTTGCGGCCCTGGCCGAGCAGGCCGTCGGTGAGGTTCAGCAGCCGGGACAGGGCCTGGCCCGCCGTGTGCCGGGCCTCGCCCCGGATCAGCTCGTCGCAGTCCTCCAGCAGCAGCAGACGCCAACGGCCCTTGCCCGCGCCGTCGTCCTCCCCGATGGCGATGTCCATCAGATAGCCGACGTCGGAGAAGAGCCGCTCCGGGTCCAGGACGCAGTCGACCTGGCACCAGTCGCGCCAGGAACGGGCGAGGGTGCGCAGGGCTGAGGTCTTGCCGGTGCCCGGCGGGCCGTGGAGCAGCAGCAGCCGGCCCGCGATGTCCTGCGGGGTCGTCTTCATCAGCTGGTCCATCGCGTCCGCCACCGGCGCCGTGTAGTTGGGCCGGACCTCCTCCCAGGTCCCGGCGGAGATCTGCCGGGTGGTGCGGTGCGGGCCGCGCCTGGGGGAGACGTACCAGAACCCCATCGTCACGTTCTCCGGCTGCGGTTCCGGCTCGTCGGCCGCGCCGTCCGTGGCCTGGTCGAGGATGCGCTTGGCCAGTTCGGCGCTGGTCGCGGTGACCGTGACGTCCGCGCCCCGGTTCCAGCGGGAGACCAGCAGGGTCCAGCCGTCCCCTTCGGCGAGGGTCGCGCTGCGGTCGTCGTCGCGGGCCATCCGCAGCACGCGGGCGCCCTCCGGCAGCAGGGTCGCGCCCGAGCGCACCCGGTCGATGTTCGCGGCGTGCGAGTACGGCTGCTCGCCCGTCGCGAAGCGGCCGAGGAACAGCGCGTCGACGACGTCGGACGGCGAGTCGGAGTCGTCGACGTGGAGCCGGATCGGCAGAGCGTCGTGTGGGTTGGCAGACATGCCGCCATGATCCGGCACGGATGCACTCGGCGCACGGCATTTCCGTCCCTTGGCGCGCTGACGAGGCGTCAACCGAAGGGGCCTGCATAGGCAATAGATGAGCGGTGAACGTCTTGGGCCGATCCTGTCGAGATGACAAAACTTTTGGCATGGACACTTCCTGTCAACACGCGTAGCTGCTACCACAGTTGTGGCAGACATCCTGCTAAAGGGAGGTTCCATGAGACGTTCCCGACTTACCGGATTCGTGACCTCGCTCCTCCTCGCCGCCGGCCTCGGTCTCACCGGGGCCGCTTCGGCGCAGGCGTCCTCGACCGCCGCGACCGGCGGCTACGTCGCGCTCGGCGACTCCTACTCCTCAGGGGTGGGCGCCGGGAGTTACCTCAGCTCAAGCGGCGCCTGCGACCGCAGCACGAAGGCCTACCCCTACCTGTGGAACGCCGCCCACAGCCCCTCCTCGTTCGCCTTCAACGCCTGCTCCGGCGCGAAGACGGACGACGTGCTCGCCAACCAGCTCGGCTCGCTGAACTCCTCGACCTCACTGGTGTCCCTCACCATCGGCGGCAACGACGCCGGTTTCGCCGACGTGATGACCACCTGTGTGACCAGCTCGGACAGCACGTGCCTGTCCCGCATCAACACCGCCAGGGCGTACGTCGCCAACACGCTCCCCGGCAAGCTGGACACCGTCTACAACGCGATCAGCGCCAAAGCCCCGTCCGCCCGGGTGGTCGTCATCGGCTACCCCCGCTTCTACCTGCTCGGCCAGACCTGCCTCGGCCTCTCCGAGACCAAGCGGTCCGCCATCAACGACGCCGCCGACTACATGGACAACACCATCAAGGCCCGCGCCACCGCCCACAACTTCGTCTTCGGCGACGTCCGCACCACGTTCTCCGGCCACGAGATCTGCTCCGGCGACTCCTGGCTGCACAGCGTCAACTGGCTCGACATCGGCGAGTCGTACCACCCGACCGCGTCCGGCCAGTCCGGTGGCTACCTGCCGGTGCTGAACAACGCGGCATGACCCGCTCGGGCTCACCCGGCAGGGTGATGTTCTCAAGCCGGCGTCCTCAAGCAGGTGTTCCCAAGCCGGCGTTCCCAGGGTGAGGCCGAAGGCGAGGCGGAGGTCCCGGACGACGGGGTCTCCGCCGCCGTCGTACGCCCGCCGGGAACGACACCGTCCTCCCTTCCCGGAAAAGCAGCTCAGCCCAGCGCGGACGCGGCTCCCCTGAGCACCAGTGCCGTGCCCAGCGCCAGCACGACCAGGGCCGACCCGAGCGGCAGGGCCCGGCGCGCCAGGACGGCCACCGGATGGGCGCTCCAGCGCGGGCGCCGCTCCAGCACCCGCACCGCCCCCGCGCCCAGCCGTACGACGGCGAACCCGGCGGCGGTGAGCGTCAGCGCGAGACCGGCCCCGTACGCCACGACGAGCAGCAGCCCGAACCAGGCCTTGCCGAGCGCGGCGGCGCCGACCAGGACGACCACGGCGGACGGGCTGGGCACCAGCCCACCGGCGAACCCCAGCAGGATCGTGCCGCGGAGGGTGGGCGCGGTGGGGTGGCTGTGGGTGTGGCCACCGTGGGTGTGCGTGTGGGGGTGTGTGTGGTCCCCATGGGTGTGTTCCACACCGTCGTGGTGGTGATGGTGATGGGCGGCGCTGTGTCCGCCGCCCACCGTCGCCAACTCCCGCTGTGCCACCCCGTCCTGGGCCGCGACGGTCGCCCGCGCACGGCCGCGCCAGGCACGGCGGACGAGGGTGACGCCCGCCGCCAGCACGAGGACGCCACCGGCGAGGCCCAGCCAGGAGACCACCGCCGGTGTGGCCGCCGAACCGGCCGTGACCAGCAGGCCCAGGGCGACCACGCCGAGGGTGTGGGTCACGGTGACCGAGGCGGCCATCGGCAGCACGTCCCGTGGCCGGGCCCGGCCCCCGCGCGCCACCGCCGTCGCGGCCATCAGGGTCTTGCCGTGGCCCGGCGCGAGCGCGTGCAGCGCGCCCAGGGCGACGGCGATGAGCAGGGCCAGAGCGGCGAAGCCGACGGTGAGGTCGCGCCGGGCCACGAGGTCGTCCAGGGCCCGGGTCCAGCGGTCGGCACCCCGGGGGAGCACACCGGCACCCGGCGCCGCCTGCCGCCGCGCGTCCGCCGCGAGCGCCGGGCCACCGGGCCGCACCCGCAGCGAGGCCGTCCCGGTGTCGGCGGGGGAGGACAGCAGGTCCTGGGGGTAGGAGGTCAGTTCCCGGGACACCGACTCCTCCGGCACGTCGGTCGCGGTGAGCGTCATGCGGTCGCCCCGCGCCGTGATCTCCCGCCAGCCGGGCCCGCCGGCGGTGCCCGCGCCCCGGAAGCCGAGGGTGACGGTGCTCGCGCGGGGCAGCGGGGCGGTCAGCCGGCACTCCACGCGCAGGGTGTCGAGGCCGGCCTGGCCGGGACGTCTGCGCGCGCTGCCGCGGGCGGCCGTGAGGGCGGTCGTACGCCCGTCGACCCGGAGGGCGCTGTCGGCGGCGGCCCGCGCGCACCGCTGCCGGGCCCACGCGCTCAGCCCCAGCCGCTCGATGTCGGCCTCGGCCTGGGTCGCCGGGATCTCGGCGAGGTCCTCCACATGGTCGACGCGGAGCTGTCCGGGAGCGGCGACCAGGCCGTCGTAGCGGTTGACGGTGAAGTTGCCGAGGGGGTGGGCGCCGGCGGTGCCCGCCGGGAGCAGGGCCAGGGCGCACACGGCGATCAGGACGCACAGCAGACGCGGTGTCACTCGGCGTGGACGCGGTCGGGCCGGGCGTGGACGCGGTGTCACTCGGCTCCCTCCAGCGCCTCGCGGGCCCGCGCCGCACCCAGCGGGGAGAAGCCGGGGTTCAGTGCCAGGGCCGAGGCGAGCGAGGCGCGGCCGGCCGCCCGGTGGCCGGTGGCCAGCTCGATCACGCCCCGGTGGTAGCGGAAGACGGCGCTGCGGTAGCCGGTGGCGGTGGCCCGGCGGGCGTAGGGCAGGGCCTCGGCGTCGCGGCCGTTGACGTGCAGCGCCCAGGCGAGGGCGTCGGCGGTGTGCACGGTGTGCCGGCGGGCCCATTCGGCGCGGGCCGCGCGCAGGGCAGCCCGCTTGTCGCCGTGGTCGGCGGCGGCCAGCGCGGTGTCCAGATCGGCGTCGACGCCGTTGGCGCGGGCCAGCGCGGTCCAGGCGCCGACCAGCGCGTACTGCCGCCGGGCCCGCGCCCGGTCGCCGGCCGCGCCCCGCGCCTCGTACAGCTCGCCGAGTTCGACCAGCGGGCCGGGCAGCGGGGAGCGGGCGACCACCGTCTCCATGTCCGTGATAGCCCCGGCGCGGTCACCGCTCGCCGCCCGCGCGCGGGCCCGGCCCTCCAGCGCCGGCAGGTAGCCGTCGTTGGCGGCCAGGGCGCGCGCGTAGCAGCCGAGGGCCGTTTTGTGGTCCCCCTGGTTCCAGGCGAGTTGGCCGAGCTGCGTGGCCACGTACGCCGTGTCGCCCGGCGAACCGGCGGCGGACAGCGCCTGTTCCAGCACCCGGCGAGCGGTGGTCACGTCCCCGCGCAGCTCGCGCACGTACGCGTAGCGGGTGAAGACCGGTACGCCCGGCCTGCGCGCGTCGGCGGTCTTCGCGGCCTCGGCGGCGTCGGCGTACCGGCCGAGTTCGACCAGGGCGTCGATCCGGGAGGACAGCGCGCGTTCGCTGTACGGGTTCCGGCGCAGGGCCGCGTCCGCGAAGGCCAGGGCGTCCTCGAAGTCGTGCCGGGCGGCGGCGAGGGCGGCACGGCCGGCCAGGGCCTGGTCGCCGTCCGGCGCCAGCGACAGGGACCGCCGCAGCGCCTGCTCCGCCCGCGGGTACCGGGACGGGTCGCCCTTGGTCCGCGCCTGCTCGACGTAGGCCAGAGCGAGGGTGGCCCACGCGCCGGCGTCCTTCGGCTGGGACCTCAGGTGCGTCTGGAGCGCGGCGACGCTCGCGTCCAGGTCACCGCCGCCGAGGATCCCGGGGTCGGCGGCGCCGACCGAGACCGGCGCGGACGCCGGCACCCGGTCCGCACCGAGCGCGATCGCGCCGCCGGTCAGCGCGACCGCCAACAGGGACGCGCTCAACGTCAGTCGAGCCCGTCCCCGCCACAGCCGCCCGAGAGCACCGGCCCGCCGCACGGCGGCGACCCGCTCGTCGCCGCACGAGGAGACCGCCCCGGAAGGCGAGGGCGCCGCACCGGAAGGTGTCGCGCCGGGAGGCGAGGGCGCCGGTGCGGAGGGTGCCGGGGACGCGTCCGCGGCCGTACCCGTGCTCCGCCCGTCCTCCTCGTCACCCGCCGTCCTCCGCCCGTCCTCCCGCCGCGCCACTCGCTGCCCGTCCTGCTCGTCGTCCTGCCCGCGCGGGCCCATGCCTTCTCCTCCGTCGGTCGTGTGGGAGGCGCGGCCCGCCGTGGGGGAGAGGAACACGGGCCGCGCCGGTCTCGGTGGGTGCGGGTCAGTACGGGCGCCGCACACGCCGGCGCCACCAGGCGAAGGCGGTGCCGATCAGCAGCACCCCGGCCGCACCGCAGGCCGCCGACGCGGCGATCAGCACGGTGCCGCCGGAGCCGCCGGAGGCCCCGGCCGGCTGGAGCGCGTCGCCGAGCTGACTGCGCACGTCGGCCCCCGCCGTCGTGCCCTTGGCGAGCGGGCCGCGCGAACCGGACGTGGGCTGGGCGACGTACGGGAAGGAGCTCTCGAACTTCTGGTCGTTCCTGTCGACCGCGTCGCCCAGGTCGTTCTTGGAGCCGACCAGTTCGCCCTCCACCACCTGGAGGGCCGCGTCGATCACGTCGTCGGTGAGCCGGCGGCCGTTCGGGAAGCCCGCGTTGTCGCCGTCCAGCACCCCCAGCCGCTTCGGGTGCGTGCTCGGCTTGACGGAGGTGTTCAGCCGCAGCTCCTCCGAAGGCCGCACGTTCGGCGGCTGGTTGAGGCCCTTGACGCCCTTGAGGAAGACGTCGACCAGGTCGTCGCGCGGTTCGGCGGGCGCCTTGATCTTGTAGATCGACTCGATGAGCTTCGGCAGCTCCGGGTTGGTGACGTTCTTCAGGAACTGCGCGTCGTACGCGGGCTGGGAGGCGTTGAACCTGTCCTTGTCCTTCTGCGGGTTGACGACCTCGTTGACCAGCGGATTGCCGAGGCGCGAGACCTGGCTGTAGTAGCCCTGCGCGTTACGGCGCTGGGTGGTCGACCAGACGCCGACGACCGGCTGGTGGGCGGACTCGCGGATCAGCTCGTTCGGCACCTGGAGGGCGATGGTGTTGACGTTGTAGCCCTTGAGGGTGTCCCGGCCGACCTCGGTGAGGTTCCCGCCGTACAGCAGGTCGAAGACGCGCAGGTCCAGGAAGAACGGGTCGTCCGCCTGCCCGGCGAAGGTCGCGGCGCCGCCCGCAGTCCGGTACACCGCCTGCGCGCGCAGCCTGCCGTAGTCCGGCATGGACGCCTTGCCGACGTTCGACGGCGCCACCGGCACGTCGTCGGCCAGCTTGGTCCGCGACGTCTCGTGCCCGCCCCGGAGCTTGATGAGATCGATGTCGTAGGTCTGGGTGACGTTGAGGTCGGGGTCGTCCAGGCTGGTGACCGGACCGGTGTTGTACAGGAACGTGTTCCCGTTCTTCGTACGGGTCCGGAAGGTGTAGCGGAAGACCAGGTCGCCCTGCGCGTCACCGTTGTTGTCGATGTGGAGGTCGTACTGCGCGTCGTCGGCGAACGTGTAGAAGTTCGGTCCGCCGGCCGGCTCCTCGAAGGGGATCCAGTTCGCCACGATCGTCGTCGTGTCGGGCTTGTCCGGGCTGACGAACGCGTACAGGTCCGTGTTGTCGTACTGCGGGGTGCCCGAGATCAGCGGGGCCTCACGGTGGGAGGAGGCGGCGGCCGTACCGGGTTCCAGCGTGGCGACGCCGGCGGCCGTGAGCCCTCCGGCGGCCAGCGCCCCGCAGATGAGCGTGACCAGACCCGTGCGTCCGGTGCCGCGTCCGGAGGGCGCCCTCCCGGTGAGGGCGCCCCTGGAGAAGAGAGGTGTCATGCCGTCCGTCCTCAGTGCCGACTTGCCTTGTGACGGACGGGTATACGGAGCGGCCACGCCGATCGGATTGGTCGGCCGGGAAAAACCTTTCACCGCCTCCGGACCCGCGTTTTCGGCCCGCTGATCCGTACCCCCTCGGGGAGGTGTGTCACGGTGCGGATGCGCGGTGCGCGAGGAAGAGCCGGCTGCGGCCACGGCGAGGGGGCCGGCATGCGGGCGGACGAGCTGCTGGTGCTCGTGGCCGGCGGCGACCACAGGGCGTTCGAGGAGCTGTACGGCCTGGTCTCCGGGCCGGTGTTCGGCCTGGTGCGCCGGGTGGTGCGGGACCCCGCCCAGTCCGAGGAGGTCGCCCAGGAGGTGCTGCTCGAACTGTGGCGCTCCGCCGCCCGGTTCGACCCCGGCCGGGGCAGCGCCCTGTCCTGGGTCCTCACCCTCGCCCACCGCCGCGCCGTCGACCGGGTGCGCAGCGCCCGCGCGGCCGGCGAACGCGAGCAGCGCGAGGCCCTGCGCGCCGGGGAGCCCGCGTTCGACCAGGTCGCCGAGGAGGTCGAGGCCGGTCTGGAACGGGAGTGGGTGCGCCGCTGCCTGAACCGGCTCACGGCCCTGCAACGCCAGTCGGTGACCCTGGCCTACTACGACGGGTACACCTACCGTGAGGTGGCCGAGCGGCTGTCGCTGCCGCTCGGCACGGTCAAGACGCGGATGCGCGACGGACTCACCCGGCTGCGCCAGTGCCTGGGAGGCGCCGCATGAGCATCCTCGGCCGGCTGCTGCGCCGCGAGGACCCGCACTCCCTCGCCGCGCCCTACGCGCTCGACGCGCTGGAACCGGGCGAGCGGCGCCGCTTCGAGAAGCACCTCGCGGGCTGCGACCGCTGCGCCGCCGAGGTGCGGGAACTGGCCGAGGACGCGGTGCGCCTCGCCTGGTCGACGGCGGCCCCGCCGCCCCCCGCCCTGCGCGAGCGGGTCCTGGCCGCCGTCCGTACCACCCCGCAGGAGCCGGCGCGTGGCCGGGCGGGCGCACGGGACCGGACGCCGGCCCGGGAGCGCGCCCCCCAGCTTCCGCCGCACGTCTGGGGCGCCCAGCCCCCGCCGGGCCGCGCCCGTGCGTCCCGGGCCCGCCGCCCCCTCCTCGTCCCGTTCGCCACGGTCACGGCCGCCGCGGCGCTCGTCGTCGCCTCCCTCTTCGCGGTCCAGGCGCACCGCACCGAGGACCGGCTCGCCGCCGAGCGGACCCGGGCACGTGAGATCGCCCACGTTCTGGCCGCTCCGGACGCCCGCGCGGTGAGCAGCGAGGACGCGCGCGGCCGCAGTATCGGAGTAATCGCTTCCGCCTCCGAGCGGGAGGCCGTCGTCACCCTCAGCGGGTACGGCACCCCGTCCGGCGGGCGCGTGCACCAGCTCTGGCTCATGCGTCCCCGGGTGCGACCGCGCTCCCTGGGGCTCCTCGCGGGCGACACGCCCCTGGTCGCCAAGGGGCTCGACGCCTCCTCGACGTCACTCGCCGTGACCGTCGAGCCTGACGGCGGGTCAGCACAGCCGACTGGTCAGCCCCTTGTCCAACTCACCCTGAAATCGGTCGGATTCGGAGAGTAGTCAAAGGTGGATGATCAACCACCTTATGGGGAAGGTGAATCCTGTGGCCGAGATACACGCGTGCCCCACCGGGGCGATAGGGTTACCCTGCCCGGGCCGGGTGGACTCGTACGGGTGGGGAGTGACATGGAGCAGATAACAGTGCGCAGCAGGGCCAGGATCCCTGCGATCACCTGCGGGAGCAGCGCGACCAGTACGCGGCTCGACCGCCATCTGTCGGTGCTGGCGGGTCCCGCCATACCGCAGCGGGAGACGGTCGAGGCGACGTCGCTGATGCGCGAACTGACGGCGCGTGACTCCGTGCGGCAGCGCAGTGACCGGGGCACGCGGATCGGCCGCGTCTCCCTCTTCGCGCCGCTGCGCCGGCTGCGCCGTTCGCTGTTCGGCGGTCACTGACCGCACCGCAGGGCCCCTGACCCGAACAGGGGTGCCCGCGCTCAGGCCGCCACACCGTCCCGGCGCAGCGCTGCGATCTCGTCGTCCGTCATCCCCACGGCACGCAGCAGCGCTCCGGTGTGCTGTCCGAGTGCGGGCACGTCACCCATCCGTGCCTCGTCCCCGCCCGGCAGCGTGACGGGGGGCAGCAGCGCCTTCAACGGCCCGGCCGGCGACCCCACCTGGCGCCACCGCTCCCTGGCCGCCAGTTGTGGATGCTCCGCCAGCTCGCGCACGTCCCGCAGCCGGGCGCAGGCGATGCCCGCCTTCTCCAGCCGGGCCAGCGCCTCCTCGGCGTCCAGCACCGCCAGCGCCCCCGCGACCAGGGCGTCGGTCCGCTCCCGGTGCGCCACCCGCGCGGCATTGGTCGCGAACGCCGGATCGGTGCCCAGCTCCGGGCGGCCCACGACCTGTTCGGCGAGCCGCCGCCACTCCCGGTCGTTCTGCACCGACAGCAGCACCCGCCCGCCGTCCGCCGTCGGATAGGCGTCGTACGGCGCGATCACGGCGTGCGCCAGCCCGGTGCGGGCCGGCGGCTCCCCGCCGTGCAGCGCGTGGTGCAGCGGATGGCCCATCCACTCGGCGAGCGCCTCCAGCATGGACACCTCCACCGGTCCGCCCCGCCCGGTCGTCCCGCGCCGTACGAGCGCGGCCAGCACCCCGGAGAACGCGTACATGGCCGCCGCGATGTCCGCCGCCGGGATGCCCGCTTTCACCGGCTGCTCGGGCGTCCCGGTCACCGACACCAGCCCCGCCTCGCACTGCACCAGCATGTCGTACGCCCGCTTGTCCGCGTACGGCCCCGAACCGCCGTAGCCCGAGATGTCCACGGCGATCAGCCGCGGGTGCGCGGCGCACAGCGTGGCCGCGTCCAGGCCGAGCCGGGCCGCCGCGCCGTGCGCGAGGTTCTGCACGAACACGTCCGCGTCCGCGACCAGCCGCCGTACGACGTCCAGGCCGCGCGGGTCCTTGAGGTCCAGCGCGATGGACTCCTTGCCGCGGTTGCACCACACGAAGTGCGAGGCGAGACCGCGGGCCGCGGTGTCGTAGCCGCGCGCGAAGTCGCCGCCGTCGACCCGCTCCACCTTGATGACCCTGGCCCCCAGGTCGGCGAGCTGCCGGGTGGCGAAGGGCGCGGACACGGCCTGTTCGACGGCGACGACGGTGATGCCGTCCAGGGGCAGCGGGAGACGATCCATGGGGTGGATGATCTCCCCTGACCGGCGCCCCTGTCAGCAGTGCGGACTCATTCGGTCCGGGCGTACCTGCGCACGGCCAGCGGCAGGAACAGCGCGGTCAGGGCGAGGCTCCAGGCCAGCGACCCCGCGACCGGGTGCGCCACCGGCCAGGCGGCGCCCGCCGGGACGGGCGCGTTGCCGAAGAGGTCCCGCAGGGCGGTGGTCACCGCGCTGATCGGGTTCCACTCGGCGAGCACGCGCAGCCAGTGCGGCAGGTTGCCGGTCGGGATGTACGCGTTCGACAGCAGCGGCAGCACGAAGGAGGCGGCGCCGAGCTGCCCGGCGGCCTCCTCGCTGCGGGACAGCAGCCCCAGGAGGATCCCGGCGCAGGTGCAGGCGAACCGGAAGAGCAGCAGCAGCCCCACGGCACCGGCCGCCCCGGCCGCGGACCCCTCGATCCGCCAGCCCACCGCGAGCCCGGTCAGCAGCAGCGGCACCGTCCCGACGGCCGTGACGAGGAGGTCGGCGACGGCTTGCCCGAGCGGTACGGCGGCCCGGCTCACCGGCATCGTGCGGAACCGGTCCATCACCCCCCGGTGGGTGTCCTGGGCGGCCTGGAACATGCCGGTCATCAGCCCGCCGGCGGCCGTGGCGGCGAGCAGCCCGGGCACCAGGAAGGACCGGTACTCGCGGCCGGGCACCGCCAGGGCGCTGCCGAACACGTAGCCGAAGAACAGCAGCATGTTGACCGGCATCAGCTGGGTCAGGATCGCCAGGCCCGGGGTGTTGCGGACCCGGCGGAGCTGCCGGCCCGCCATCGCCAGTCCGTCGTACGCCAACGCGCTCACGCGGCACGCTCCTCACTGCCGGCGGACTCACCGGTGAGCCGCAGGAAGACGTCGTCGAGGGTGGGCGGCCGGATGCCGGCGTCCAGCAGCGGCACACCGGCCGCGTCGAGTTCGCGCACCAGGCGGGGCAGGGTGAGTGTCGGATCGGTGGTGACCGCGCCGACGGCGCAGCGCTCGCGGTCGAACACGGGCTCCCTGCCGGTCAGCCGGTCGAGCACGGCCGCCGCCCGGGTCAGCGCGCCGGGGTCCGCGACCACCGCCTCCACATGGGACCCGATGAGCGCCTTCAGCGCGGCGGGCGAGCCGGTGTGGGCGACCTGGCCCCGGTCCACCAGGGCGATGTCGTCGGCGAGCCGGTCGGCCTCCTCCAGGTACTGGGTGGTCAGCAGCACGGTCGTGCCGTCCGCCTTCAGTTCGCGCACCGCCTGCCAGATGCGGGCGCGGCTGGCCGGGTCGAGCCCGGTGGTCGGCTCGTCCAGGAAGAGCACGTCGGGACGGCGCAGCAGGCTCGCGGCGAGGTCCAGCCGGCGCCGCATGCCGCCCGAGTACGCCGCCGCCTTCCGGTCCGCCGCCTCGGTCAGCCCGAAGCGCTCCAGCAGCTCGTCGGCGCGGGCGGCCGGCCCGCGCACCCGGTGCAGCCGGGCGAACAGCCGCAGGTTCTCCCGGCCGGTGAGGTCCCCGTCGACCGAGGCGTACTGCCCGGTGACCGCGATCCGGCGGCGCACCGCCGCCGCCTCCCGCACCACGTCGTGCCCGGCGATCCGCGCCGAGCCCCCGTCCGGGCGCAGCAGCGTGGTCAGCAGCCGCACCGCCGTCGTCTTCCCCGCCCCGTTGGGCCCCAGCAGCCCGCAGACCGTGCCCTCGGCCACGGCCAGATCGAGCCCGCGCACGGCCCGCACGGCGCCGAAGCGCTTCTCCAGACCTGCACTAAGTACAGCGTACGTAGTAGTCATGCCGGGACTATACCGCACTACGTACGGCGTACGTAACTACGATGGTGGCCGAGGTGATGAGCGATGGCAGTCCGAGGGGCCGTCCCCGAGGTGATCTGGGCGCGCCCCGAGCGCACCGGCCGAGGTCCAAAACCGGCGTACACGCGCGACGACATCGCCGCCGCCGCCGTCCGGATCGCCGACGCGCGGGGGCTCGACGCGGTGTCGATGCGGCACGTGGCGGCCGAGCTGGGCTGCGGCACCATGTCGCTGTACAACTACGTCCCCCGCAAGGAGGACCTGTACGAGCTCATGGTGGACGCGGCGGGCGCGGAGCACGAGCTGTGGGAGCCCAGCGGCGACTGGCGCGGCGACATGCGCCGGGTGGCCCGGCAGACCCGTGAGCTGATGCTCCGGCACCCGTGGCTGCCGCGCCTGATGTCCCCCGTCTACGGCTTCAGCCCGCACGCCCTGCGCTACCTGGAGCACTGCCTGGCCTGCCTGGACCCGCTGGAGGCGGCGTACGGCACCAAGGTGGAGTTCATCGCGATGCTGAACGGCATGGTCACGACCTACGTCCGCAACGAACTCGACACCGCCGAGCGGGTGCGGGCCCTGCCGTGGTCGGAGGACGAGGAGAACGCGGTCCGCATCGCCCACCTGGGCCGCCAGATCGCCTCCGGCGCGTATCCGCGCATGGCGGCGGCGTTCGCGGAGGACGCGGGGCCGATCGATCTGGAGGCGGTGTTCGAGCGGATGGTGGAGAGGGTCCTCGACGCGTTCGCGCCGCGCTAGCCGGGCGGGCGCGGCGGGTACGGACCGTGGGCGGCCGGTCGCGCCGGCCGGCGGGCGGCTAGAGCAACGGGACCTGCCCGTCCGGGCCCTCCTCGTGGTGGTCGAGGACCGAGGCGGGACGGCGGGAGGACTCCGGCACCGGCAGGACGCCCGCCTCCCGCAGCTCTGCCGCCGTCACCGGTGACGTCACCTTCAACTCCTCGCGCGCCGAGCGCACTTCCGCCAGCAGGGCGAGGACCGTGATCAGCTCCAGCAGCTCCGACGTCCAGGTCTGCGGCCAGCCGGCGGGACGGATCGCGGCGAGCGTGCCCGGCTCCGCCGGCGCGGTGCGCGCCGCGAACCAGCTCTCCAGGACCCGCACCCCGGCCACCTCGTAGTCCCAGGCCTCGGGCGGGACGGGCGAGATTCGGCCCTCGTCCAGGTGCAGGGTCTCCTCGTCGCGGTCGTAGTGCAGGGCGAGCGGACGGTTCGGCAGGGGCGCGCGGACGTACGGGCGCCGTCCGCCCGGCAGCTTCGGGCGCTCGCCGTCCCGGCGCATCAGCCACAGCGCCCGGCGGCCCGTCTCCACGCCGGACGCCCACAGCCCGGGGTCGTCGGTGAGCGGGACGGTGAGGCCGGGGCCGGCCGTCATCAGGATCCAGGCCAGCACGTCCGGTGCCGAGGGGCGCGTGCCCAGGCGGGCCGCCAGATGGTCCAGCAGGCCGGGGGCGAGGTTCGGTTCCGTGCCGCCGGGGCGGCGGTAGAGCGGGCGGACGCGGCCCGGGCGCAGGGTGGGCAGCAGCGAGGTCGCCAGCAGCGGGGCGTCGGCGTCGCCCGTCTCGACCGTGAACACCTGCCGCGCGTCCGCCACCCGCCACAGCTCCGGGCGGGCCGTGTCGAGCAGCCGGTGGTCCGGGATCAGCCACTGCTCGTCGAAGGGAGCGGCCAGCACCCGCACCGGTTCCGGGCAGGGCCCCTCGGCACGCGCGAGCCGCTCGGTACCGGCGGGCGAACCGGGCAACTGACCCACCGCCGACTGGAGCGTACGGGCGCGGGTGGGCTCGAACAGGGCCTCGCGATCCGGGCCCCCGGCCTTCAGCAGCGCGTCCCAGCGGGCCCGCAGCGAGGCCGGATCCGGTGCCGTCGGCCAGGCGCGGCCCGGCCGCAGCGGTGCGACGGACCACGGCATGAGGTCCGCCAGCAGCGGAGCGTCGTCGTGCGTCACGCACGGCATGCTACGACAGCGGCTGCCACCCCCGAGGGGGTGTTGGGACCCGTGCGTCCGCCATGACGGACTCGCGGGCGCCGGACGACTTCCCGGCTGGGCTGCGGCAGCGGGTGGGGTCCCCGAGGGGGGTGTGCAGGACCCGTGCGTCCGGCCGCGACGGGCTCGCAGGTGACGGAGGGCTTCCTGGCTGGGGTGGTGGAGCGTCGTGGTGCGTCTTGCGCGGCGCGCTTCGGTAGCGGGTGGGGCCCTCCGTAGGGGTGTGCAGGACCCGTGCGTCCGGCCACGACGGGCTCGCAGGTGACGGAGGGCTTCCTGGCTGGGGTGGTGGAGCGTCGTGGTGCGTCTTGCGCGGCGCGCTTCGGTAGCGGGTGGGGCCTCCGTAGGGGCGCGAGGAACCGCGCGTCCGGCCGCGACGGCCCCGCAGGCGACGGAGGGCCTCCTGGCTGGGGTGGCGAAACCGCGCGCCCCGCCGCGACGGGCCCGCAGGCGACGGACGACCCCCCGGCTGAGGCAGCGGGTGGGGCCCCGAAGGGGCGCGAGGAACTGCGCGCCCCGCCACGACGGGCCCGTGGGCGACGGACGACCCCCGGCTAAGGCAGCGGAGCGTTCACGCGTCGAGGGTGACCGTGAACGAGAACCGGTCGCCCCGGTAGTGGATGACCGCCACGTCCAGCACCCGGCCCTCGCTGTCGTACGTCACCCCGGTGTAGTGCAGGATCGGGCTCAGCAGCGGGACTTCGAGCAGCCGGGCCGTGTCCGGGTCGGCGAGCCGGGCCTCCACCGTGTCCGTGATCCGGCTGATGTCCGCCTTCACCACATCCCGCAGCACCTTGGTCATCGGCCAGCGGACCAGGTCCTCCGGGTCGATGCCCTCGGCCAGCTCCGGGCGGACGTGGTTGACGGCGTGGTTGGTCGGCTCGCCGGTCTTCTCGTCGCTGCGCAGCCGGTGGTACGCCGCCACCTCCGTGAGATCCGGGAAGTACTCGGCGAGTCCGCCCGGCACCGGCACGCGACCGTGGCCGAGCAGCTCGGTCGTCATCCCGGACTGCTGGGCCACGATCGCGTCCACCGAGCCCAGCAGCCGGACCGGGGCCCCGCGCCGCGCCCCGGGCTCGATGAACGTGCCGCGCCGCCGGTGCCGGCTGATCAGGCCCTCGTCCTCCAGCTCCTTCAGCGCCTGCCGCATGGTCAGCACGCTCACCCCGTAGTGCTCCGCCAGCCGCTCCTCGGTGGGCAGGCGCAGCGGGTCGTCGGGGGAGCGGCCCAGTATCGAGGCGCGCAGCGACTGCGACACCTGGTACCACAGCGGCAGCTTGCGGTTCAGGACGATCGAATCCGGGGCGAAGGAGGTCACGCGGCTATCCGTACCTGGCGAAGAACGTCCGGCGCAACGGCGGCGGTCACCCGCGGAAGTGCCGTTGCAGTCCCTGCCACACGTCGTCGTAGCGCCGCTGGAGGTGGTCGGCGTCCGCCGCCTGCGGGGTGAGGGTCACCGGCCAGCGGGTCTCGAACATGAACGCCAGCCCGTCGTCGAGCTTCTGCGGCTTCAGCTCGGCCGCGCTCGCCCGGTCGAACGTCTCCCGGTCCGGGCCGTGCGCCGACATCATGTTGTGCAGCGAGCCGCCGCCGGGCACGAAGCCCTCCGCCTTGGCGTCGTAGGCGCCCTCGATCAGGCCCATGTACTCGCTCATCACGTTCCGGTGGAAGTACGGCGGCCGGAAGGTGTCCTCGCCCACCAGCCAGCGCGGCGCGAAGACCACGAAGTCCACGCCGGCCAGGCCCGGGGTGTCCGACGGCGAGGTCAGCACCGTGAAGACGGACGGATCCGGGTGGTCGTAGGAGATGGTGCCGATCACATTGAAGCGGCGCAGGTCGTAGGTGTACGGCACATGGTTGCCGTGCCAGGCGACCACGTCCAGGGGGCTGTGGTCGTAGGTCGCCGTCCACAGGTTGCCGCAGAACTTGTTCACCACCTCCACCGGCCCCTCGACGTCCTCGTACGCCGCCACCGGAGCCCGGAAGTCCCGGGGGTTGGCGAGCCCGTTGGCGCCGATCGGGCCGAGGTCGGGCAGCCGGAACGGCGCCCCATAGTTCTCGCACACATAGCCTCGGGCCGACTCATCGAGCAGCTCCACACGGAAGCGCACTCCACGGGGGATCAGCGCCACATGGCCCGGCTCCACATGAAGCCGGCCGAACTCGGTGTGCAGCAGCAGCCCGCCGCGCTCCGGCACGATCAGCAGCTCGCCGTCGGCGTCAGAGAAGACCCGCTCCATCGAGGCGTTGGCGTGGTACAGGTGCACGGCCATGCCCGTGCGCTGGGTGGCGTCGCCGTTGCCGCCCAGCGTCCACAGGCCGGCGAGGAAGTCGGTGCCGGCCGGAGGCTCGGGCAGCGGGTTCCAGCGCAGCCGGTTGGGGTCGGGCACCGCCTCGGCGAAGGGCGCCGTGCGGATCGCGCCGTTGCCGGTGCGGGTGAACGCCGGATGCGCGGCCGAGGGGCGGATGCGGTACAGCCAGGAGCGCCGGTTGTGCGCCCGCGGCTCGGTGAACGCCGTACCGCTCAACTGCTCGGCGTACAGGCCCAGCGGCGCGCGCTGCGGCGAGTTGCGACCCTCGGGCAGGGCGCCCGGCACCGCCTCGGAGGCGTGTTCGTTGCCGAATCCGGTCAGATACGACAGCCCCTCGGCGGTCTTCCGTCCTCCCCCACGCTCGAACACGCTCGCGCGGGAGGTGCCCCCATCGCTCATGATCGCTCCTTGTGCTCCCGATTCCTATGCATCACCGTAGGAATGAGTGGGGGTCCGCGCAAGAGGGGCGTGGTCCTCCCCGCGGGGTACGGCCGGAACCAGACTTCAGGGGGATCCGGAGTGCCGCGGTGCTGTTCTACGCTCCCGGTCATGTCGTGGACGAAGTGGACGCGTGGACTCCTCGCCGCGCTCGCGGTGGGCGTCCTGCTGCCGCTCGGGGCGGCGGCCTGCACCGGCGGCGCGGCGCACGGCGGGACGGCCGTCTCGCCGTCGCCCGTGGGGAAGGTGCTGGACGACACCGACGAGACCGGCCGGAACCTGCGCGAGGTGGCCCAGCGGAACGCCCCCGAGGTCGCGATCGAGGTCGCCCCGGACTCGGCCGGTGGCTGGGACGTCCGGCTGACCCTGCGTCACTTCCGGCTCTCCCCGTCCGGCACCCGTCCGGCGGCGGCCATCGGCCGCGGGCTCGCCCACCTGTTCGTCGACGGCCACCGGGTCGCCCGGCTGCGCACCCCCGCGTACCACCTGGCCGCCGGTCTCGTCCCGCACGGCACCCACCAGGTCACCGTCCGCCTGTACGCCGACGACGGCACGGTGTGGGCCGTCCGCGGCAAGCCGGTCCAGAGCACCGCCGACATCACGGTGTCCGACGCGGAGACGGGCACGGGGTGAGCGCCGGCCGGAACATCGCCCCCGCCGGCGAATGAGTGCAAGGGCCACCTGTCTCCGTACTGTGGGGGGAGGTTCACCGGACCCCGGCGGAAAGGCATCATGAAGCCCGTGCCCCACGCGACATCGCTCCGCCGCGCGCCCGTCCAGCGGCGCAGCGCCGAACGGCTGACCAGGATCCTGGACGCCTGCGCCGAACTCCTCGACGAGGTCGGCTACGACGCCCTGAGCACGCGCGCGGTCGCCCAGCGCGCCGGCGTGCCCATCGGCTCGGTCTACCGGTTCTTCGGCAACAAGCGGCAGATGGCCGACGCCCTCGCCCAGCGCAACCTGGAGCGGTACGTCGAGCGTGTCACCGAGCGGCTGAAGAAGGCCGGCAAGGGGGACTGGCGGGCCGCCATGGACGCCGTCCTGGACGAGTACCTGGGCATGAAGCGCACGGCTCCCGGCTTCTCCCTGGTGGACTTCGGCAACCAGATCCCGGTCGGCTCCCGCCACGGCGAGCCCAACACCCGGGTCGCCGACCGGCTCACCGACCTGCTCGCCGGCTATGTCGGCCGCATCCCGGACGCGGACCTGCGGCGGGCCTTCCTGGTCGCCGTGGAGAGCGCCGACACCCTCGTCCAACTCGCCTTCCGGATCGACCCGCAGGGCGACGAGGCGATCATCACGGAGACCCGGGAACTGCTCCGGGCGTACCTGGGACGCGTGCTGGACTGAGACACGGGCGGACGGGGCGTCGTCGGACGGCCTGCGCGGGCCGACCGGAGTGTCACCCGACGACTGGCGCGGGTCGCCCGGAGTCACCCCCAAGACCGGCGCGGGCCGGCCACGTGTCACCCGTCTGCCGCCGGTGCCCGGTGCCCGGTGCCCGATGCTCGGTGACCGTCGCCCGATGCCGGCGGCCCCAGGGTGTGCCGGAACGGAACGGTCACGTGCGGGGCCTCCCCTCCGTGCATACCGGTCGGTATGCTCGCCCCAGCCGGTCCGCCCGCTCGTGCGCGGGCGACCCCGTCGCCGACCCCTCCGGGAGGACCCGTGTCCCGCACCGCCCTGCGAATCTGCCCCCTGTGCGAGGCCACCTGCGGGCTGGTCCTCACCGTCGAGGGCACCCGCGTCACCGGCGCCCGCGGTGACCGGGACGACGTCTTCAGCAAGGGGTTCATCTGCCCCAAGGGCGCCGCCTTCGGCGCCGTCGACGGCGACCCCGACCGGCTGCGCACCCCGCTCGTCCGGGAGAACGGCACCCTGCGCGAGGCCACCTGGGAGGAGGCGTTCGACGCGGTCGCCGCGGGTCTGCGCCCGGTGGTGGAGCGGTACGGCCCCGACGCCGTGGGCGTGGTCCTCGGCAACCCCAACGTGCACACCATGGCCGGCGCCCTCTACCCGCCGGTCCTGCTCGGCGCCCTGCGCACCCGCAGCCTGTTCACCGCCTCCACGGTCGACCAGATGCCCAAGCACGTCTCCAGCGGGCTGCTGTTCGGCGACGCGGGCGCCATCCCGGTGCCGGACCTCGACCACACCGACCACCTGCTGCTCATCGGCGCCAACCCCCTTGAGTCCAACGGCAGTCTGTGCACCGCCCCCGACTTCCCCGGCAGGCTCAAGGCCCTCAAGGCGCGCGGCGGCCGGCTCACCGTCGTGGACCCGCGCCGCACCCGCACCGCGAAGCTCGCCGACCGCCACCTGGCGATACGCCCCGGCGCCGACGCCCTGCTGCTCGCCGCGATGGCCCACACCCTCTTCACCGAGGACCTGGTCGACCTCCGGCACCTGGCCCCGCACGTCGAGGGGCTCGACGAACTCCGGGACGCACTCGCCGACTTCACCCCCGAGGCCGTGGCGCCCGCCTGCGACCTGGACACCGGTGTCATCCGCACCCTCGCCCGCGAACTGGCCGCCGCCCCGACCGCCGCCGTCTACGCCCGCATCGGCAGCTGCACCGTCCCGCACGGCACCCTGGCCAGCTGGCTAGTCGACGTCCTGAACATCCTCACCGGCAACCTGGACCGGCCCGGCGGCGCGCTCTTCCCGCAGGCCGCCACCGGCAAGCCGCCCCGCCCGGCGGGCCCCGGCCGCGGCTTCGCGCTCGGCCGCTGGCACTCCCGGGTGAGCGGACACCCCGAGGCGAAGGGGGAGTTGCCGCTCGCCGCGCTCGCCGAGGAGATCGACACCGCGACCGACGAGGGGACACCGGTGCGCGCGCTGATCGCCGTCGCCGCCAACCCCGTGCTCTCCGCACCCGACGGCGACCGGCTCGACAAGGCCCTGGACTCCCTGGACTTCATGGTCAGCGTCGACCCGTACCTCAACGAGACCTCGCGCCACGCCCACGTCGTCCTGCCCCCGCCGCCGCCCTCCCAGAGCCCGCACCACGACTTCGCCTTCAACGCCCTGGCCGTGCGCAACCAGGTCCGCTACACCCGCCCCGCCGTCCCGCTGGAGCCCGGCCGCATGGCGGAGACCGAGATCCTCGCCCGGCTGGTCCTGGCCGCCACAGGCATGCACGGTGCCGACCCGGCCGCCGTCGACGCGATGGTCGTCGACCAGACCCTCGGCAAGGCCGTCCAGGACGCGCACGGGCCGGTGCACGGACGCGACCCGCACGAGCTCGCCACGCTGCTGACCGGTGACAACGGCCCCGAGCGACGGCTCGACATGATGCTGCGCCTCGGCCCGTACGGCGACGGCTTCGGCGCCCGCCCCGACGGGCTGACCCTGGAGAAGCTGCTCGCCCACCCGCACGGCATCGACCTCGGCCCGCTGCGCCCGCGCCTGCCGCAGCCGCTGAAGACCCGCAGCGGCAGGGTCGAGCTGCTGCCCGGGCCCCTCGCCGACGACCTGCCCCGGCTCCGCGCGGCCCTGCGCGAGCGGCCCGCGGGCCTCGTCCTGGTCGGCCGCCGTCATCTGCGCTCCAACAACAGCTGGATGCACAACGTGCCCGCGCTCACCGGCGGCAGCAACCGCTGCACGGTGCACATCCACCCCGAGGACGCGGCCCGCCTCGGCGTCCGGGACGGCGCGGACGTCCGCGTCAAGGGCGCCGGGGGAGAGGTGGTGGCCCCCGCGGAGGTCACCGACGGCGTCCGGCCCGGCGTGGTGAGCCTGCCGCACGGCTGGGGCCACGACCGGCCCGGCACCCGGCTGGGCCACGCCTCCACCGACCCCGGTGTCAACGTCAACCAGTTGCTCGACGGCAGCCTGCTCGACCCGCTGTCGGGCAACGCGGTCCTCAACGGCGTACCCGTCGAACTCGTAGCACTGCCGTGACCTGGACTTTCGCGCTTATTGCTCGCGCGTCAACATCTTGTTAACGCCGTTTGAACGGACCTAACGTCATCGCACCGCCGACCCCCAGGTGGGATGTTCAAGGGCGAACGTTAGGTATCCATTCATGCTGACCATCCTCGGCTTCGCCATGATCGCGACCTTCCTGGTCCTGATCATGCTGAAGAAGATGTCGCCGATCGCGGCGCTCGTGCTCATACCCGCGCTCTTCTGCGTGTTCGTGGGCAAGGGCGCGAAGCTCGGCGACTACGTCATCGACGGCGTCACCGGCCTCGCCCCCACCGCGGCGATGCTCATGTTCGCGATCGTCTACTTCGGTGTGATGATCGACGTCGGCCTCTTCGACCCGGTCGTGCGGGGCATCCTCAGGTTCTGCAAGGCCGATCCGCTGCGGATCGTGGTCGGCACGGCGGTCCTCGCCGCGATCGTCTCCCTGGACGGCGACGGCTCCACCACCTTCATGATCACCGTCTCGGCGATGTACCCGCTGTACAAGCGCCTGAAGATGTCCCTGGTCGTGATGACCGGCATCGCCGCCATGGCCAACGGCGTGATGAACACGCTGCCGTGGGGCGGCCCCACCGCCCGCGCCGCCACCGCGCTGAAGCTCGACGCCAGTGACATCTTCGTGCCGATGATCCCGGCCCTCGCCATGGGCCTGCTGTTCGTCCTCGCCCTCGCCTACGTCCTCGGCCGCCGCGAGCGCAAGCGGCTCGGTGTGCTGACGCTGGACGAGGTGCTGGTGGAGGAGACCGAGACGGTGCTGGTCGGCGCCGGCGCCGGCAAGGACGTGGCGAAGGCCGGCGGTTCCGGCAAGGACGTGACGAGGGCCGGCGGTTCCGGTCCGGGCGTGGACCTGCCCGACGAGCCCGGGGACGAGAGCTTCCAGGGCCTGGACCCGGACCGCCCCACCCTGCGCCCCGGGCTCTACTGGTTCAACGCGCTGCTCACGGTCGCCCTGCTCACCGCCATGATCATGGAGTGGCTGCCGATCCCGGTGCTGTTCCTGCTCGGCGCCGCCCTCGCCCTGACCGTCAACTTCCCGCACATGCCGGACCAGAAGGCCCGGATCGCCGCCCACGCCGAGAACGTCCTCAACGTCTCCGGCATGGTCTTCGCCGCCGCCGTCTTCACCGGCGTCCTCCAGGGCACCGGCATGGTCGACCACATGGCGAAGTGGCTGGTGGACAACGTCCCCGACGGCATGGGCCCGCACATGGCCCTCGTCACCGGCGTGCTGAGCATCCCGCTCACCTACTTCATGTCCAACGACGGCTTCTACTTCGGCGTCCTGCCGGTGCTCGCCGAGGCGGGCCAGGCGCACGGCGTGTCCGCGGTGGAGATCGCCCGCGCCTCGATCGTCGGCCAGCCCCTGCACATGTCCAGCCCGCTCGTCCCGGCCGTGTACGTCCTGGTCGGCATGGCCAAGGTGGAGTTCGGCGACCACACCCGGTTCGTGGTCAAGTGGGCCGCGCTCACCTCGCTCGTGGTCCTCGGCGCGGGCGTCCTGTTCGGCATCATCTGATCCCCCTGGAGGACGTCATGGGGCCCGGTGGGAACCGCGGCTGGCTGCTCCGCCTCGTCATCGCCTTCGGCTGCGCGCAGGGGGCGGTGTCGATGGCCCGGCCCGCCGTCTCCTACCGGGCCCTCGCGCTGGGTGCCGACGAACGGGCGGTCGGTGTCATCGCCGGTGTCTACGCGCTGCTGCCGCTGTTCGCCGCCGTACCGCTCGGCCGCCGTACCGACCACGGCCGCTGCGCGCCCCTGCTGCCGGCCGGTGTCGTCCTCATCGCGGCCGGCTGCGCGCTCAGCGGGCTCGCCGGCTCCCTGTGGGCGATGGCCCTGTGGAGCGGGGTGATGGGACTCGGCCACCTGTGCTTCGTGATCGGCGCCCAGTCGCTGGTGGCCCGTCAGTCCGCGCCGCACGAACAGGACCGCAACTTCGGCCACTTCACCATCGGCGCCTCCCTCGGCCAGCTCATCGGACCCGTCGCCGCGGGCGCGCTCATCGGCGGCCCCGACATGGCCCGCAGCAGCGCGCTCGCCCTCGTCGTGGCGGGTGCGGGCGCGGCGGTCGCGTTCACCTCGCTGTGGCGCGTCGAGGACCGCACGGCCGTCGACTCCCGCGCCTCCAGCGGCGGCCGGGTGCCGGTCGGCGGCATCCTGCGCGCCCGGGGCGTGCCCGCGGGCATGCTGATCAGCCTGTCGGTGCTGTCCGCGACCGACATCCTCACCGCCTACCTGCCGGTGGTCGGCGAACACCGGGGGATCGCGCCCTCGGTGATCGGCGTCCTGCTCAGCCTCCGGGCGGGCGCCACCATAGCCTGCCGGCTCGTCCTCACCCCGCTGCTGCGGCTGCTCGGCCGGCCCGCGCTGCTCACCGTGACCTGCCTGCTGGCGGCCCTGCTGTGCGCGGGGGTGGCGCTGCCGGTGCCGGTGTGGGCGCTCGGCGTGATGCTCACGGTCCTCGGCTTCTGCCTGGGCGTGGGCCAGCCGCTGTCGATGACGACGGTGGTGCAGGCCGCGCCGGCCGAGGCACGCTCCACCGCGCTCGCCCTGCGGCTGACCGGCAACCGGCTGGGCCAGGTCGCCGCCCCGGCCGCCGCCGGTCTGGTCGCCGGCCTGGCGGGCGTGGCCGCGCCGTTCGTGATGCTGGGGGCACTGCTGCTGGTGTCGTCGGCAGTGGCGCTGCGCTCGCCGGGCCGGGCCGAGGGGGCGTCCGGGCGGGTGGCCGGGAAGCGGCCGAAGCGCCCGGGATTGCGCCGCACGAGCGATCTGTGACGGCGCGTCGGGCGTCAGTGCCATGGGCCGCGCGGCCCATGAAGGAGAGTCCAGGCGAACGAGCGATTTGTATGAAAATCGTCTGAACTTGGAGGAGCGCGCATGCCCACCATGACCCCACGTGCCGTCGGCCCCCGCGCGGGCGCCACAGTCGTCCTCACCGCCCTCGCCGCGGCGGGCGCGTCATGGGTGGCGGCGCCGAGCGCGGTGGCCCAGGGCGAGAACGGCGACATCAGGATCCACGACGAGCGCCACCTGCACGGGACGCCGCTCGTGGGGTCGGCCAAGGACGATCCCGTGGTGTGCCGGTTCTATCTGGAGGCCGTCAACTTCGACACGCTCACCAGCATCGCCTACACCATCACTCCGCAGCCCCCGCTGCCCACCGCCGCCACCGTCGCCGGCACCTTCCAGCTCGCCGGGGGCGCCGGGCACACCGACCCGCTCGGCCTCGCGGACGGCCAGTACAAGATCAGCTGGCTCGTGGGCACCCCCGCCGCCCTGAAGGAGAAGGTCTTCCGCGTCAACTGCAAGGACGGGCGCCACGAGGGTGAGCACGGGCCGGGCGGGCAGATCTCCGACGGCCGGCACGACGACTCCGACGGCCGGCACGACAGCGACGCGTCCTGGGGCAAGGGCGACCAGAACGGCCCCAGGGGAGGGGTGCACGCGGGCGGCGGCGGTCTCATCGACACGGCCGCGGCCTACTCCCCGGTGGCCGCCGCGGGCGCCGTGGGTCTGATCGCCGTCTGCGGCGCCGTGTACATCCGGCTGGTCCGCCGGCGGCCCCATGGCGCCGCGTAGGTACCGGCGCAGGCCCTGGTACCGCACCCGCGCCTACCGCCTCGCCAGGACGGCCCTGCTGGTGTTCGTCCTGGTGACGGTGGGGTCGCGCTGCGGGCCGGGCGGCGGGGCGGCAGGGCCCGGACCGCACGCCGTGGCGGCCGGTACGGACGCCGCCCGCGGCGGGCCGGCCGCTCCTCCGGCGCCGCCGCCCCGCCCGCTGCCCCGGTCCCGGCCGACGTCCTTCCGCGTCCCCTCCCTGGGCATCGACGCCCCCATCGCCCCGCTCCGCCTCGACCGGAACGGGGCACTGGAGACACCGCCCGTCGACAGACCGCGGCTGGTCGGCTGGTACCAGGGCGGCCCCACGCCCGGCGAGGCCGGCACCGCCGTCGCCGTCGGCCACCGCGACACCCGCACCGGACCCGCCGTCTTCGCCGGCCTCGCCCAGGTCAAGCCCGGCAAGCCCGTCGAGGTCCGGCGGGCGGACGGCCGCGTCGCCGTCTACTCCGTCGACCGGGTGAAGGTCTACGACAAGGCCGGCTTCCCCGACAAGGAGGTCTACGGCCCGACCGGGCGCCCGGAACTGCGGGTGCTCACCTGCGGCGGCCTGTTCAGCCGGCGGACCGGCTACACCAGCAACGTGGTGGTCTTCGCCCATCTGACCGCGACCAGGTGACCGGCGGACCGGCCGGTGCGGACACCGTGCCCGCACCGGCCGGTCCCCTCGGCATGATGTCCCCGAGCGTCCGCGGGCCGGCAATGTCTGGCGCGGGAAAACTATCACCGCTAGTTTGTGTGTCGGACGACGCGGACCCCGCCGGGAGGACAGAGCAATGAAGGCACACGACGGCCTCTACATCGACGGCGCCTGGCGCCCCGCCGGCAGCGCGGACGCGATCGAGGTCGTGAACCCCGCCGACGAGCAGGTCATCGCCCGGGTCCCGGCCGGTTCGGCCTCGGACGTCGACAGCGCCGTACGCGCCGCGCGGGCCGCGCTCCCCGCCTGGGCCGCCACGCCGCCGGCCGAACGCGCCGCGCGCCTGGCCGCCCTCCGGGACGTCCTCGCGGCCCGCAAGGACGAGATCGCCGAGACGGTCACCGCGGAACTCGGCTCGCCCCTGCCGTTCTCGCAGGCCGTGCACGCGGCCGTGCCGATCGCGGTCGCGGGCTCCTACGCCGACCTGGCCGCCGTCCACCCCTTCGAGGAGAAGGTCGGCAACTCCACGGTCCTGCACGAGCCGATCGGCGTGGTCGGCGCCATCACCCCCTGGAACTACCCCCTCCACCAGATCGTCGCCAAGGTCGCCCCGGCCCTCGCCGCCGGCTGCGCGATCGTCCTCAAGCCCGCCGAGGACACCCCGCTCACCGCCCAGCTCTTCGCCGAGGCGGTGCACGAAGCGGGCGTGCCGGCGGGCGTGTTCAACCTGGTCACCGGCCTCGGCCCGGTCGCCGGACAGGCACTCGCCGAGCACCCCGGCGTCGACCTCGTCTCCTTCACCGGTTCCACGGCGGTCGGCCGGCGGATCGGCGCGGTGGCCGGCGCGGCCGTGAAGAAGGTCGCCCTGGAACTCGGCGGCAAGTCCGCCAACGTCATCCTGCCGAGCGCCGACCTCGCCAGGGCCGTGAACGTCGGTGTCGCCAACGTGATGTCCAACTCCGGTCAGACGTGCAGCGCCTGGACCCGGATGCTCGTCCACCGCGACCGGTACGCCGAGGCCGTCGACCTCGCCGCGACCGCCGCCGCCAAGTACGGCGACCGCATCGGACCGCTGGTCAGCGCCAGGCAGCGGGACCGGGTGCGCGGTTACATCGAGAAGGGCGTCGCCGAGGGCGCCCGCCTCGTCGCGGGCGGCCCCGAAGCCCCGCGCGAGCGCGGCTGGTTCGTGAGCCCGACGGTCTTCGCGGACGTCACCCCCGACATGACCATCGCCCAGGAGGAGATCTTCGGCCCGGTCCTGTCGATCCTGCGGTACGAGGACGAGGACGACGCCCTGCGCATCGCCAACGGCACGGTGTACGGCCTCGCGGGCGCCGTCTGGGCCGCCGAGGAGGCCGAGGCGGTGGCCTTCGCGCGCCGCATGGACACCGGCCAGGTCGACATCAACGGCGGCCGGTTCAACCCGCTGGCGCCGTTCGGCGGTTACAAGCAGTCCGGCGTCGGCCGGGAACTCGGCGCGCACGGACTCGCCGAGTACCTCCAGACCAAGTCCCTCCAGTTCTGAGGAGTTCCGTCACCCATGGCCGTACGAGCCGCCGTCCTGCCCGCCATCGGCGCCCCGCTGGAGATCACCGGCATCGAGCTGCCCGACCCGGGCCCCGGACAGGTCCGGGTCCGCCTCGCCGCCGCCGGCGTCTGCCACTCCGACCTCTCCCTGTCCGACGGCACCATGCGGGTGCCGGTCCCGGCCGTCCTCGGCCACGAGGGGGCGGGTACGGTCGTCGCGGTCGGGGAGGGCGTCACCCATGTCTCGCCCGGGTCCCCGGTCGTCCTCAACTGGGCCCCGTCCTGCGGAAGTTGCCACGCCTGCGCGCTGGGCGAGGTCTGGCTGTGCGCCAACGCGCTGAACGGCGCGGCCGACGTCCACGCCCGCACGACCGACGGCACCGACCTGCACCCCGGGCTGAACGTGGCCGCGTTCGCCGAGGAGACCGTGGTCGCCGCGTCCTGCGCGCTGCCGCTGCCGGACGGGGTGCCGCTGGTGGACGCCGCCCTGCTGGGCTGCGCCGTCCTCACCGGCTACGGCGCGGTGCACCACGCGGCGCGGGTCAGGTCCGGCGAGACGGTCGCCGTGTTCGGCGTCGGCGGAGTCGGCCTGGCCACGCTGCAAGCGGCCCGTATCGCGGGGGCGTCCCGGATCATCGCCGTCGACGTCTCCCCCGGGAAGGAGGAACTGGCCCGCGCCGCCGGGGCCACGGACTACGTCCTCGCCTCCGGCAACACCCCGCGCGAGATCCGCGGCCTCACCGGCAGGCAGGGCGTCGACGTCTCCGTGGAGTGCGTGGGCCGCGCGGTCTCCATCCGCGCGGCCTGGGAGTCCACGCGCCGGGGCGGCCGTACGACGGTCGTCGGCATCGGCGGCAAGGACCAGCAGGTCACCTTCAACGCCCTGGAGCTCTTCCACTGGGGCCGCACCCTCTCCGGCTGCGTCTACGGCAACAGCGACCCGTCCCGCGACGTGCCGCTCCTCGCCGAGCACGTGCGGGAGGGCCGCCTGGACCTCTCCACCCTGGTCACCGACCGGATCACCCTGGAGGACATCCCGGCGGCCTTCGAGAACATGCTGGCGGGCAAGGGGGGACGGGCGGTGGTCGTCTTCTGAGGGCGAGCGTCGCGGACGGGCGCGGGGAACCGCGCGACCGCGGTCGGCACCGCGCCGTCGCCTCCCCGGTCGCCGCGGTTCAGCGCAGGTCGTCCCGCGAGACGCCGAGCAGGTCGGAGAAGACCTGCTCCCCGGACGGAGTCACCGCGACCGCCCGCCCCGATCCGACCCGCACGCACCAGCCCGCCTCCAGGGCCCGCCGGCACAACGCCGCACCCGCCGCCCCGGCGAGGTGCGGCCGCCGTTCCGTCCAGTCGAGGCACGCGCGGGCCAGTGGGCGCCGCCCGCCGAGGTCCAGGGGCACACCCGCCGCACCGAACCACTCCACCCCGGCGTCCGTCAGCGCGAACCCGGTGTCCTGCCGCAGCAGCCCCCGCCGGGTCAGCGCGTCGGTGAGCACGATCCCGAGCCGCCCGGCGAGATGGTCGTAACAGGTCCGCCCCCGGGCCATGGCGGCCCCGGCGCTCGCCTCGCGCAGGCTGCGCGGAGGGCGCCGTACCACCGCCGCGGGCACCTGCGCGGCGAGGTCCTCGACCACCTGCGCCACCCGCGCGTCGGCCAGCCGCACATACCGGTGCCGCCCCTGGCGTTCCTCCGTGAGCAGTCCGCCGGCCACCAGCTTGCCGAGGTGCTCGCTCAGCGTGGAGGCCGCGACCCCGGCATGCCGGGCCAGCTCACCGGCCGTCCACGCCCGCCCGTCCAGCAGTGCCAGCAGGCACGCGGCGCGGGTCCGGTCGGCGATCAGCCCGGCCAGCGCCGCCAGCCCGGCGGCCTGGGGATCCTCGGTGTTCATGCCCCCAGGATGCGGCAGGGACGCTTCGGCGCCGGCCGAAGCGTCACCGGCCGCCGCGTCCTCACACCCGTACCTGCCGGTACTGCTGCGCCAGCCCGTCCAGCAGCGCGGCGAGCCCCGCCTCGAAGGCGCGCTCGTCGATCTTCTCCTGCTGCTCGGCGAGCAGGTGGGCCTGGCCGAGGTGGGGGTAGTCGGCGGGGTCGTAGGCGCTCGCGTCGTCCACGAAGCCGCCGGCGAAGGAACCGAGCGCCGAGCCCATGATGAAGTACCGCATCAGCGCGCCGATGGAGGTCGCCTGCGCCGGCGGCCAGCCCGCGTCGACCATCGCGCCGTAGACCGCGTCGGCCAGCCGCAGCGCGGCCGGGCGGCGGCCGGGGCCCCGGGCGAGGACGGGCACGATGTTCGGGTGGTCGCGCAGGGCGGCCCGGTAGGAGACGGCCCAGTCGTGCAGCGCGGTCCGCCAGTCCCGGCCGTCCTCGAACATCGACAGGTCGACCTGGGCGCTCACCGAGTCCGCCACCGCCTCCAGGATCTCGTCCTTGGTGCGGAAGTGGTTGTAGAGCGAGGGCCCGCTCACTCCGAGCTCGGCGGCGAGCCGGCGCGTGGAGACGGCCGCCAGACCCTCCCGGTCCACGAGGTCCCGGGCCGTCTCGACGATCCGGTCGGTGCTGAGGAGGGGCTTGCGCGGTCGGGCCATGGCGCACATAGTAGGGCTGCGACCGGAAACTAGCAGTGCTAATTTAAATGTCCGGCTTTCAAGATCCATCGGCGGTAGGGGTGATCTCGTGGTGAACCTGGGGCTCAGCGAGGAGCAGAGGGCCGTACGGCAGCTCGCCCGGGACTTCGTGGAACGCGAGATCGCCCCGCACGTGGTCGCCTGGGACCGCGCCGAGGAGGTCGACCGGGGCATCGTGAAGAAGCTCGGCGAGGTCGGCTTCCTCGGCCTGACCGTGCCCGAGGAGTACGGCGGCTCCGGCGGCGATCACCTCTCCTACTGCCTGGTCACCGAGGAGCTGGGGCGCGGCGACTCCTCGGTCCGCGGGATCGTCTCCGTCTCCCTGGGGCTCGTCGCCAAGACGATCGCCGCCTGGGGGAGCGAGGAGCAGAAGCGGCGCTGGCTCCCGGGGCTCACCGCGGGCGAGTACGTCGGCTGCTTCGGCCTCACCGAGCCCGGCACCGGCTCCGACGCGGGCAACCTCACCACCCGGGCGGTGCGCGACGGCGACGACTACGTCGTGAACGGCACCAAGATGTTCATCACCAACGGCACCTGGGCCGACGTCGTCCTGCTCTTCGCCCGCTCCACCGACGCCCCCGGCCACAAGGGCGTGTCCGCGTTCCTCGTGCCCGCCGACACCCCCGGCCTGACCCGCCGTACCGTCCACGGCAAGCTCGGCCTGCGCGGCCAGGCCACCGCCGAGCTCGTCCTGGAGGACGTGCGCGTGCCCGCCTCCGCGATGCTCGGCGCGGAGGGCAAGGGCTTCTCCGTCGCCATGTCCGCGCTCGCCAAGGGGCGGATGTCGGTGGCCGCGGGCTGTGTCGGGATAGCCCAGGCCGCGCTGGACGCGGCCGTGCGGTACGCCGGTGAGCGGGAGCAGTTCGGCAAGCCGATCGCCCGGCACCAGCTGGTGCAGGAGCTGATCAGCGACATCGCCGTCGACGTGGACGCGGCCCGGCTGCTGACCTGGCGGGTCGCCGACCTCATCGACCGCGGTGAGCCGTTCGCCGTCGAGTCCTCCAAGGCCAAGCTGTTCGCCTCCGAGGCCGCGGTGCGCGCCGCCAACAACGCCCTCCAGGTCTTCGGCGGCTACGGCTACATCGACGAGTACCCGGCCGGCAAGCTCCTGCGCGACGCGCGCGTGATGACCCTCTACGAGGGCACCAGCCAGATCCAGAAGCTGCTCATCGGCCGCTTCCTGACCGGAGTCTCGGCCTTCTGAGTACCCGGCGCACCCGGCCCTGAGTATCCCGGCGGATGTGGCGCGGGCCACGTCCGCCGATGCTGGCTGCCATGAGTGACACACCGGTCAAACAGCAGAGCACGGCGGCGTTCTACGGGCAGGCCGTCGCCTCCTTCGCGGTCGCCATGGCGGCCACCGCCATCGGCATCGCCCGGCTCGACGCCGGCGCCTGGGTCCGCGGCTTCCTGACGATCGCCGTCCTGTACCTCGTCACCTCCGCCTTCACCCTCGCCAAGGTGATCCGGGACCGGCAGGAGGCCGGGCAGATCGTCAGCCGTGTCGACCAGGCCCGGCTGGAGAAGCTGCTCGCCGAGCACGACCCCTTCGAGAAGCTCTGAGCGGCTCGGCTAAGCGCCCGCTCACCGACGGCGGTATGGTGGTGCTCCTGTCACCGAGAGGGGCGAGCGAGCGATGAGTACGGCGCAGGAGACGACCGGCGGCGAAGTGGAGCCGTGGGAAGAGGTCACCCCTGACGCGGCCCGGCGGCTGCTCGTCGCGGCCGTGGAGGCCTTCGCCGAGCGTGGCTACCACGCGACGACGACCCGGGACATCGCGGGCCGCGCCGGCATGAGCCCGGCCGCGCTCTACATCCACTACAAGACCAAGGAAGAGCTGCTCCACCGGATCAGCCGCATCGGCCACGACAAGGCCCTCGACATCCTGCGCACCGCGGCACGGCGGGAGGGCACCGCGGCCGAGCGGCTGGCCGACGCGGTCGGCTCCTTCGTCCGCTGGCACGCGGGCCGGCGCACCACCGCGCGGGTCGTGCAGTACGAACTCGACGCCCTCGGCCCCGAGGCCCGCGCGGAGATCGTCGCGCTGCGCCGCCAGGTGGACGCGGAGGTGCGCGGGATCATCGAGGACGGCGTGGCCTCGGGCGAGTTCGACGTGCTGGACGTCCAGGGCACCACGCTCGCCGTGCTGTCGCTGTGCATCGACGTGGCCCGCTGGTTCAACGTGAACGGCCCGCGCACCCCCGAGGAGGTCGGCGCGCTCTACGCCGACCTCGTGCTGCGGATGGTCGGGGCCGGTGGCCGCGGGGCCTAGAGGTAGTAGCGCGACACCGACTCCGCGACGCACACCGGCTTGTCGCCGCCCTCGCGCTCCACGGTGAACGCGACCGTCACCTGCACCCCACCGGTGACGTCCTCGACCCCGGTGATCCTCCCGGTGGCGCGCAGCCGGGAGCCGACGGGGACCGGGGCGGGGAAGCGGACCTTGTTCGTCCCGTAGTTGACGCCCATCTTCACGCCCTCGACCTGGATGAGCCGCGGCCCGAACAGCGGGAGCAGGGACAGGGTGAGGTAGCCGTGGGCGATGGTGGTCCCGAACGGTCCGGCGGCGGCCTTCTCCGGGTCCACGTGGATCCACTGGTGGTCCCCGGTCGCCTCGGCGAACAGGTCGATCCGCTTCTGGTCGATCTCCACCCAGTCGGTGGGGCCCAGTTCCTCGCCCACGGCCGCCCGCAGTTCGTCGGGGGAGGTGAAGGTCCTCGGTTCTGCCATGTTCCCGGCCTCTCGCTCGCGTCTCTAAGCAACTGCTTAGCATGGTCGGGTGGGGGGTCGATGTCAACGGACCGAGGACCGGCCGGGTGGGTAGTCTCTGGGGAGTGCCCCAGATTCCCGAGAAGATCCACGAGCTGACCGTCGGCCAGTTGTCCGCCCGCAGCGGAGCCGCGGTGTCCGCCCTGCACTTCTACGAGTCCAAGGGACTGATCACCAGCCGGCGGACCCCCGGCAACCAGCGCCGGTACAGCCGCGACACGCTGCGCCGGGTCGCCTTCGTCCGGGCGGCCCAGCGGGTGGGCATCCCGCTCGCCACGATCCGGGAGGCCCTGGCCGAACTGCCGGAGGAACGGACACCGACCCGGGAGGACTGGGCGCGCCTGTCCGAGAAGTGGCGCTCGGAACTGGACGAGCGCATCAAGCAGCTCAACCGCCTGCGCGACCACCTCACCGACTGCATCGGATGCGGCTGCCTGTCGATGGAGACGTGTGTGCTGTCCAACCCGGACGACGTGTTCGGCGCCCGGCGGACCGGATCGCGGCTGATGGCGGAGCGGCGCTGAGGGGGAGAGGGCCGGCCGGTGACCTGCGCGTGCCCGGCGGTGCGCCCGTCAGGCCGCCTCGGCCGCCGCGGCCAGGATCCGGGCCAGCTCTTCGGGCCGGGACACCATGGGCCAGTGGCCCGCGTCGATGTCGGCGAAGTCGACGCGCCCGGCCCGGGCGAGCTCCGGGACGTCGCCGCCGTCGATCCACTTCCGTGCCTGTGCGGGCGTGAACTCCGGGCACACGACCACGACCGGGACGTCGAAGCGCCGTTCGTCCGCCAGCCGCACCACGCCCTGGGCCACGGCGGCGGGTACCGGGATCGCGGCTGCCGCCAGCCGGCGTCTGGCCCCCTCGTCGAGGTCGGCGATCTCCGGCCCCTCGAAGGGTCCCCAGCCCGGGAAGGGCACGACGCCGTCGCGCACCTCGAAGAAGTCGGCGTACGCATGGCCGTCGGAGAACGGGAAGCCGCCGATCAGGACGACCCCGGCCAGCCGCTCCGGCCGCCGGTCGGCGGCCAGCCAGGCCAGTGTGCAGGCGGCGGAATGCCCCACCACCACGGGCTTGCCCGGCGCCGCGTCCACCGCGGCCAGCACCGCCGCCACCTGGTCCTCCAGCGTGGCCGACGCGGAGCCGTCGCCCTGGCCCGGCAGGGTCAGCGGCACCGGGCGATGGCCGAGCGACTCCAGCGTGGACGCCACGCGGTCCCACACCGATCCGTCCAGCCACAGGCCGCCGATGAGCAGGATGTCCATGGTCGGTTCCCCTTCCTCCAGGTCGTGGTGATCACCGTAGGAGGGGTTCCGGACGATCCACTGCCGGTTTGTCGCGCGACCACCGTGACTCGGGCGGAGCGGACTAGCCTGCACGGGTGCCGAACGATCTCAGCCCCACCGCGCGGGCACTGCGCGCCCTGGAGGTCCTCCAGGCCCGCCCCGGTACGACGGCCGGCGAACTCGCCGCGCGGCTGGGCGTCACGGAGCGCGCGGCGCGCCGGTACGTCGGCATCCTCCGCGAGGCCGGCATCCCCGTGGAGTCGGCCCGGGGGCCGTACGGCGGGTACCGGCTGGGGCGCGGGACGCGGCTGCCGCCCGTGCACTTCACGCAGTCCGAGGCCCTCGGACTGGTGATGGCGGTCCTCGCCGGCCGGCCGGCCGCGGACGGCGCCGACGACCTGGTCGGCACCGCCCTGGGCAAGGTCGTCAAGGCGCTGCCGGAGAGCGTCGGCCGGCAGGCGGCCCTGCTGCGGGAGTACGCGGCGGCCGCACCGGACCCGTACGCGGTCCGCCCGGACCCGGCCGTCACCGGCGAACTCGTCGCCGCCGTCGCGGCCCGGCGCCGGGTGTCGGTCACCTACCGCGGCGAGAGCGGTGACGAGTGGGAGGCGGAGGTGGACCCCTGGTCCGTCGTGGTCCGCCACGGACGCTGGTACCTGCTGTGCCACTCGCACCGCGCGGGGGCGATCCGCACCTACCGGGTCGACCGGGTCCGCGCGGTCCGGCCGACCGCCCACGCGTTCGCACCGCCCGAGGACCTCGACCCGGTGGCGGTGCTGGCGGAGAACCTGGGCCTGGGCTGGGCGTTCCCCACCCGCGTGGTGTTCGCCGCCCCCCTCACCGAGGTGGCCCCCTGGATCCAGCCGCCCATGGGACGGCTGGAGCCGTCGGGGGACGGTTGCGTGCTGGTCGGCAGCACGCGCAACCCGGCCATGTACGCACAGGAGTGGCTGGCGCGCGTGCCGTTCGCCTTCCGCGTCGAGGGCGGGCAGGAGTTGCGCGCCGCGGTCGCGGAGCTGGGGGCGCGCTTCACCGCGGCGGCCACGGACCAGCCCTGACCAGGCCGGGGCGGCGCCCCGCGCCGGGGCCTAACTCCCCTGCTCCGCACCGCTGTTGCCGCCGCCCGCACAGGCGTCGGCGCCGTACCCGGCCCGCGCCTCCGCTACCAACCGGGCGTTGGACACGGCCCGTCGGCCGTCCGGGAGGAGCAGGGTGTCCTCCAGGCCGATCCGGGTGGCGAGGCCCAGCCGGCCCGCCAGGCGGAGCACCGGCCAGGTGCCGCCCTCCTCGCCGTGCAGCAGCACCGGGCGGCCGTGTGCCGAACCCAGCTCGGCCAGCAGCTCCCGCGCCGACGCCTCGGCCGTCGCCGGGTCCGGGTCGGTCACCTCGGCCAGCACCCGCAGCACCCTCGGCCCGAGCGGCGAGGCCGCGAAGCGGCGCGCGCCCCCGGTGCCGGACCAGATGCCCGCCTCCACGTCCACGCCCACCGACAGGAGGTGTCCGGCGACCTCCTCGGCGCCCGGCTCGTGCCAGTTGACCGAGGCGAAGTCGGGCAGCACCGACCAGGAGCGCACCCGGGCGAGCCGCGCGGACGGATCCGGCTCCGCCCAGGCGCCGGTGGTCACCCCGACCGGCACCGGCACCCGCGCCCGGATCGCCTCCAGGGCCGGGGCCAGGACGCGCGGGGAGAGACTGTCGTGGCCGCACGGCGTCTTCGGGTGGACGTGGACCGAGGTGGCGCCGGCCGCCACCGCCTCGGCGGCGGAACGCGCCAGATCCCGGGGGGACATCGGCACGGCGGCACCGTCGGCGGCCGTACGGCGCCCGTTGAGACACACCTGCACCATGACTCGATGGTGCCGCACACCCACGGCAGAGGGCGCGGCATCCCCTACGCGCCCCCCGTCACCACGCCCCGGGAACGCCACCGGCTCAGGCCGACATCAGCACCCGTCCCCGACGGGCGTACTCAAGGGCCCGCGGGCTGAGGACCGGGCGCGGCACCAGGATGCCGCAGTCCGCGCAGACCGGGCCGGACGACGGCTCGTGGTCCAGGCCGTACTTCCACACCAGGCGCTCGCCGCCGCACACCGGGCACGACGAGCCCGGTTCCCGCTCCAGCGCGGCGATCAGCCGGCGCAGCACCACCGCCAGCGGCTCATCGGGGTGCACCCGCGGGTCGTCGCACCAGGCGACCCCGAAGCCGCCCCAGGTCAGCCGGTGCCAGTCGTCCACGCTGCCCGGCCGGCGCAGCCCGTCGTGCTTCTCCTTCCTGCGTCGTTCGGTGAAGTCGGTCTCGTAGGCGAGCCAGACGTCCCGGGCCTCCTCCAGCTCCTCCAGCGCGGCCACGAGCCGCGCCGGATCGGGGGAGCGGTCCTCGGGGCCGAACCCCGCCCGGGAGCACAGATGGTCCCAGGTCGCCCGATGCCCGTAAGGGGCGAACTTCTCCAGGCACTTGCGCAGCGAGTACCGCCGCAGCGCCAGATCACAGCCCGGATCGCGTACCTGTCTCGCCAGACTCCGGAAACCTGCCATCGCCCTGCACCTCCGTCACACCTGCACCTGTACTCCGGTCACTTCGGCGTCGTCGCACGGACGTCGTCGAATAGACGTATCGACAGGCGATTCGGCTCCATCTCTTCTAGGGATCTGTCTCCAGACTCCAGAAAGTGACGCATGTTCATCTTTAAAGCTGGGGATACCGGCGGTAACGTTCGGCCACCTCTGTCGCTAGGAGCTGCCATGCCACGGCGAACCCCACGTACCGCCCTTGACAGACTGAGAACGTCCCGCCGACTTCCCGGGTTCCTGAAGACCGCGTCCGTATGCGTCCTCGTCGCCGGTCTTCTCTCCCCCCTCACCCAGGCGACGGTGGCCGCGGCCGACGCCACCGCCGCCAACGACTACTGCGGCGGCCGGTGTTCGGACATCCTGCCGCCCGGCGAGAACGGCAACGCGACGCTCGCCCAGATCCTGCTCAACCAGGCCTTCGGCACCCAGCCCGCGCACGCCGAGGACCAGCTCGGCCCGTACGCCAACCTGGCCACCGGTTACCAGGCCCTGACCGACACCACGGTCAACACCTTCTTCAACGACGCCTCGTTCGGCGTCCCCGCCGACCAGGTCGCCTCCACCGAGAAGCCGGCCGGCCGCGGCGACGTGACGATCGTCCGCGACAAGAAGACCGGTGTGCCGCACATCACGGGCACCACCCGCTACGGCACCGAGTTCGGCGCCGGATACGCGGCGGCTCAGGACCGGCTGTGGCTCATGGACGTCTTCCGGCACGTGGGCCGCGGCCAGCTGACCTCCTTCGCCGGCGGCGCACCCGCCAACCAGGGCCTTGAGCAGCAGTTCTACCGCAACGCGCCCTACACCGAGGCCGACCTCCAGGCGCAGATCGACAACGCGGTCGCGAAGAACGGCGCCCGCGGCCAGCAGGCCCTCGCCGACGTCAAGGCCTACCTGGACGGCGTCAACGCCTACATCGACGCCTCCGACAGCGGCCGTTACTTCCCCGGCGAGTACGTCCTGACCGGCCACAAGGACTCGATCACCAACGCCGGCACCATAGAGCACTTCAAGGTCACCGACCTCGTGGCGCTCGCCTCCGTCATCGGCTCGCTGTTCGGCTCCGGCGGTGGCGGCGAGGTCGACAACGCCCTCTCGCTGCTCGCCGCCCAGGCCAAGTACGGCGTCGAGGAGGGCACCAAGGTCTGGGAGTCCTTCCGCGAACGCAACGACCCCGAGGCCGTCCTCACCGTCCACGACGGCCAGAGCTTCCCCTACGGCGCCAAGCCCGCCGACGCCCAGGGCCAGGCCCTGCCGGACGCCGGCTCGGTGACCCGGGAACCGCTGGTCCACGACCGCACCGGCAGCGCGGCCACCGCCGGCGCCACCAGCACCTCGGCCTCCGCCGCGAAGACCGCCCTCGGCTCCGCCCGGCGCGGCATGTCCAACGCCCTCGTGGTCAGCGGCAAGTACACCGCCAGCGGCCACCCCATCGCCGTCTTCGGGCCGCAGACCGGCTACTTCGCCCCGCAGCTGCTCATGCTCCAGGAGATCCAGGGCCCGGGCATCAGCGCCCGCGGCGCCTCCTTCGCGGGCCTGAGCATGTACGTCGAACTCGGCCGCGGCCAGGACTACTCCTGGAGCGCCACCACCTCCGGCCAGGACATCATCGACACCTACGCGGTCGAGCTGTGCCAGGACGACTACCACTACCTGTACCACGGCACCTGCACCGCCATGGAGAAGATCGAGCAGAAGAACGCCTGGAAGCCGACCACCGCCGACGGCACGGCCGCCGGGTCGTACACCCTGCGCGCCTGGCGGACCGCGTACGGCCCGGTGGAGTACCGCGCCACCGTGGGCGGCAAGAAGGTCGCCTACACCACCCTGCGCTCCTCCTACCTGCACGAGGCCGACTCGATCATCGGCTTCCAGATGCTCAACGACCCCGACTACGTCAAGGGGCCGAAGGACTTCCAGAGCGCGGCGCAGCACATCAACTTCACCTTCAACTGGTTCTACGCCGACTCCCAGCACACCGCCTACTACAACAGCGGTGACAACCCCGTCCGGGCGAGCGGCGTCGACAGCGAGTTCCCGGTGTGGGCGCGGCCGGCGTACGAGTGGCGGAACTGGGACCCGGCCACCAACACCGCCGACTACACCCCGCCCTCCGCGCACCCCAACTCCGTCGACCAGGACTACTACGTCTCCTGGAACAACAAGCAGGCCGAGGAGTACACGACCGCGTCCTGGGGCGACGGTTCGGTGCACCGCGGCAACCTGCTGGACGACCGGGTGAAGAAGCTGGTCGCGGCCGGCGGGGTCACCCGGACCAAGCTGGTGCAGGCCATGGCGGACGCGGGTCTCGCCGATCTGCGCGCCGAGGACGTGCTGCCCAAGCTGCTCAAGGTGGTCACCTCCTCGCCGGTGACCGACTCCACGGCCGCCGCGGCGGTGAGCAGGCTCCAGGCGTGGGTGGCCGCCGGCGCCAAGCGCACCGAGACGTCGGCCGGGTCCAAGAAGTACGCCGACGCCGACGCGATCCGCATCCTGGACGCCTGGTGGCCGCTGCTGGTCAAGGCCGAGTTCGAGCCCGGCCTCGGCAGCGACCTCTACACGGCGGTCACCGGCAACCTGCCGGTCGACGAGGCGCCGTCCGCCGGCCACGGCCCGACCGGTTCGCACGCCGGCAGCTCCTTCCAGTACGGCTGGTGGTCCTACGTCGACAAGGACATCCGGGCGGTGCTCGGGGAGTCCGTGCGGGGCGGCCTCGCCCGGAAGTACTGCGGCGGCGGCAGCCTCAGCGCCTGCCGGGACACCCTGATCAGCACCCTCAAGCAGGCCGCCGGCCTGACCGCCGCCCAGGTCTACCCGGGCGACGACCAGTGCTCGGCGGGCGACCAGTGGTGCGCCGACTCGATCGTCCAGCGCACCCTGGGCGGCATCAAGCACGGCAGGATCAGCTGGCAGAACCGGCCGACCTACCAGCAGGTCGTGGAGTACACCTCGCACCGCTGAGCCGCCACCGGCGGCGGGTCAGGCGATACGGCCCGCCGCCAGCACCACCCGCGCCAGTTCGGGGTGCACGATGTCGCTGTGCGCCCCGGACGGCGCGCCGCCGCGCCGGACCACGGCCGCCGCGTCCACGTTCACGCACCCCGACGCGGGCAGCCGGCCGCCGAGAGCCGCCGCCAGGTCGAGCCGCACGGTGCCCGGCACCGCCTGCGTCCCGTCGTGGCCCATGGCGCCCCAGCGGGGCCCGAGCACCGCCGCGATCTCGTCGCCCGCGCAGGCGCGGTCGTCCCCGGCGAGCCGGGAGGCCAGCGGATAGAACGTGCCGAGGGCCGCGTCGAAGTGCGAGTGGCAGCACACCAGTGGGCCGTCGACACGCCGTTGGAGGCCCTGGAGCGCGCCCGACCGGTCCGGGGCGTGCGGCAGCCGGGCCGCGAACGCGTAGTGCGAGAAGGCACCCTGGAGCAGGGTCACCGACTTCACCGCGTCCACCCCCGCAGGCAGCCCGCGCAGCGCGAACGCCACCAGCCGGCCGCCGAAGCTGTGCCCGACCAGGTGCACCCGCACCCCGGGCGCCGCCCCCGCCAACCGCCCCAGCAGCGGGCCGAGTCCCCGCTCGCCGACCGTCCCGGCCCGCCGCTTCATCTGGAGGTACGTCGCCTGCCGCAGCAGTTCCTTCGCGCCGTCCCACGGGTTCGGAAGGGTGAACCGGGGCGCGTCGCCGGACGCGTCGAGCGCGGCCAGGGCCTCGGCGAACTGCTCGCACACGGTCACCGGGTCGGCCCCGGACACGGCCGGTTCGCCGTCCTCGTCGGTGTCGGCCGCCACCCCCTGCCGGCCGTCGTCCGGCAGCAGCCGCACCAGCCGCACGAACTCGGTCAGACCCTCGGTGCCGCCCGGCCGTTCGTCCAGCATCCGGGCCAGCCGGTCCAGCACGGTCGTCCGGCCCGGGAACGCCTCCAGCAGGGCGCGCCGGGTGTCCTTGTCCAGCGCCGGGCGCGGTGCCGTCTGCGCCTCCACGGCCGCCACGGACCTCGGGAAGTCCGGGATCGGCTCGTCGCTGAACCGCATCGACGGCCAGATCACGCCGACGTACCCCAGCCGGGCCCTCGGGGCCAGCTTCGGGACCGGTGCGAAGAAGCGGCGGTACAGCGCGGTCGCGCCGGAGCGGTCGTTGTTCCAGCCGTGCGAGAAGACGATCAGGTCACGGACGCCGTGGTCCGTGACCTGCGCCGGCAGCCGGTCGCGCTGGGGGCCGTCCGCGTCCCCGTCCGCGTCGAAGGTCAGCTCCCAGTAGGGAGTCACACCCGTCCCAGGATCCGCCATGCCAGACCCCCAAGTTCCCGGAGGAGGAGCGCGCTACGTGTACAGGAGATACCCCTTGCGGACCCGCTGGAACGCGGCCAGCTCCTCCTGCCAGGCGCCCGTCACCTCGTCGGTGCCGGCGCCCGCGTCGATCATCGTGCGGACCTGGGCCGAACCGGTGAGCTTGTCGATCCAGTTGTCGGACCGCCAGGCGAAACCGCTCCACGCCTTCCGGGCGGTCACCAGCAGCGCGATCCCGGTGCGTACGGGGTCGTAGGCGGCCCGGTCGGTCACGTGGATCTGCACCCCGCCGACGGTCTTGCCCTGGAACTTGGAGAACGTGGGCGTGAAGTACGCCTCCCGGAACCGCACACCCGGCAGGCCGGCCTCGTTCGCGGCGGCGGCCCAGCGGCCGTCGAGGCCCTCGGCGCCGAGGAGTTCGAAGGGCCGGGTCGTGCCGCGCCCCTCGGAGAGGTTGGTGCCCTCGAACATGCAGGTCCCGGAGTACACCAACGCGGTGTCCGGCGTGGGCATGTTGGGGCTCGGCGGCACCCAGGGCAGACCGGAGGCGTCGTAGAACCCGGAGCGCTTCCAGCCCGACATGCGGACGGTCTCCAGCGGGACGGGCGTGGCCAGGAACTCGCCGTTGAACAGGCGGGCCAGCTCCGCCACGGTCATCCCGTGCGCCTGCGCGACCGGCTGCCGGCCGACGAAGGTGGCGAACTCCTTGTGCAGCACCGGGCCCCGCGCCTCGCGTCCGGTCACCGGGTTCGGGCGGTCCAGCACGACGAACCGCTTGCCGGCGAGCTGGGCCGCCTCCATGCAGTCGTAGAGGGTCCAGATGTACGTGTAGAAGCGGGCGCCGACGTCCTGGATGTCGAAGACGACGGTGTCGACGCCGGAGGCGGTGAAGACGTCGGCGAGCGGGCGGCCGCTCTTGAGGTACGTGTCGTACACCGGGAGGCCGGTCGCGGGGTCGTCGTAGCGGCCTTCGGAGCCGCCCGCCTGCGCGGTGCCCCGGAAGCCGTGCTCGGGGCCGAAGACCGCCGTGAGCCTGACGCGGGGGTCCCGGTGCATCACGTCGACGATGTGCTCGGTGTCCCTGGTGACGCCGGTGGGGTTGGTGACGACACCTACTCTCTGGCCGGAGAGGAGTGAGTAACCGTCGGCTTCGAGTCTTTCGAACCCGGTGCGCAGATGCTCGCGGTGCGGGGGCGTCGCTGGGAGGGCTGCCGTGGTTGCCGATGCGAGAAGGGTCCGTCGGGACAGGTGCATGGGACCTCCGGTGGGTGGGCACGTGCGGGCCGTCTGTGGTTGCTCGCGCAGTTCCCCGCGCCCCTTGAGGTTGGAGCAGTTCCCCTTCCTTCACACATACCGACCGGTTAGTCTGGCCCGACCAGAGCCGACGCGCGCCGCGCGAAAGTCGTGTCGAAGGAGACCGATGGTGGAAGCCGTGCAGGATGCGGGAGTGGTCGTCACCGGAGCCGGCGGGGGGATCGGGGCGGCGCTGGCCCGGCGGTTCGCCGCCGAGGGGGCGCGGGTCGTGGTGAACGACCTGGACGCCGGGAAGGCCGAGGCGGTGGCCGAGGAGATCGGCGGGACCGCCGTGCCCGGCGACGCCTCCGCGATCGTCGCCGAGGCCCGCGACGCGCTCGGCGGCACGGTGGACGTCTACTGCGCCAACGCGGGCGTCGCCTTCGAGGACGGCGACCTCGACGCCACCCTGGACGAGAAGACCTGGGCCGCGTCGTGGGACGTGAACCTGATGGCCCACGTCCGGGCCGTGCACGCGCTGCTGCCCGACTGGCTGGAGCGGGGCGGCGGACGGTTCGTCTCCACCGTCTCCGCCGCCGGGCTGCTCACCATGATCGGCGCGCCCTCCTACAGCGTCACCAAGCACGGCGCCTACGCCTTCGCCGAGTGGCTGTCGCTGACGTACCGGCACCGGGGGATCAAGGTCCACGCGATCTGTCCGCAGGGCGTCCGCACCGACATGCTGGCCGCCACCGGCAGCGCGGGCGACCTGGTGCTCCAGCCGACCGCGATCGCCCCCGAGGCCGTCGCCGACGCCCTGCTCCAGGGCATCGCGGAGGACCGCTTCCTGATCCTGCCGCACCCCGAGGTCGCCGGCTACTACCAGACGCGGGCCGGCGACCCCGACCGCTGGCTCACGCACATGAACCACCTCCAGCAGAAGTGGGAGGCCGCCCGATGACCGCCTCCCCGTACGCGGCCCGGCCCTGGCTCGCGCTGCTGACCGAGGGCCAGCGCGCCCCGGTCGACCCCGCCGACTCGCTCGTGCACGCCCTGCGCGACGCCGTCGCCGAGGCCCCCGACCGCACCTTCCTCGCCTACTTCGACGCCCGGCTCAGCTACCGGGAGGCCGACGAGCTGAGCGACGCCGTCGCCGCCCACCTCGCCGCGCGCGGCCTGGAACGCGGCGACCGGGTGGCCGTCGTCCTCCAGAACTCCCCGCACTTCGTGCTCGCCGTGCTCGGCGCCTGGAAGGCGGGCGCGACCGTCGTCCCGGTCAACCCCATGTACAAGTCGGGGGAGGTGGCGCACGTCCTGCGGGACGGCGAGGTGGCCGCGCTGATCTGCTCCGACCGGGCCTGGGAGGCGTACCTGCGGCAGACGGCCGCCGACTCGCCGGTGCGGATCGTGCTCACCGCCTGCGAACGGGACTTCCAGACCCGCGACGACCCGCGCGTGCTGGGCTTCGAGCGGCTGCCCCAGGCCCCGGACGCCGACGACCTGGTGGCCGTCGCCCGGCGGGGCGGCCGGGCCCCCGAGGGCCGCGCGCCGCGCCCGGACGAGATCGCGCTGATCAGCTACACCTCGGGCACCAGCGGCACGCCCAAGGGCGCCACCAACACGCACGCGAACGTCATGCACAACGCCGAGCGCCAGGCCACCGGGCTCGGCCTGCCCGAGGCGCCCGTCTACTACGCGCTCGCGCCGCTGTTCCACATCACCGGCATGGTCTGCCAGCTCGGCGCCTGTCTGAGCAGCGCCGGCACCCTCGTGCTCACCTACCGCTTCGAGGCCGGGGTCGTCCTGGACGCCTTCGCCGAGCACCGCCCGCACTACACCGTCGGACCCTCCACCGCCTACATGGCGCTCGCCGCCCGCCCCGACGCCACCCGCGAGCACTTCGCCTCGTTCGTGAACCTGTCGTCGGGCGGCGCCCCCGTGCCCCCGGCCCTGGTGGAGGCGTTCCGGGAGCGCTTCGGGCCGTACATCCGCGTCGGCTACGGCCTCACCGAGTGCACCGCCCCCTGCGCCTCCGTCCCGCCGCACCTGGAGGCGCCCGTGGACCCGGTCTCCGGGACGCTGTCCGTGGGCCTGCCCGGCGCCGACACGGTCGTGCGGATCCTGGACGAGCAGGGCGCGGAGGTGCCCTTCGGGCAGCACGGCGAGATCGTCGTCCGCGGGCCGCAGGTGGTGCCCGGGTACTGGCGGCGGCCGGACGCCACCGCCGAGACCTTCCCGGACGGCGAGCTGCGCACCGGCGACATCGGGTTCATGGACGAGCGGGGCTGGCTGTACGTCGTGGACCGCAAGAAGGACATGATCAACGCGTCCGGCTTCAAGGTGTGGCCGCGCGAGGTCGAGGACGTCCTCTACACCCACCCGGCGGTGCGCGAGGCGGCCGTCGTCGGCGTCCCCGACGGGTACCGTGGCGAGACCGTCAAGGCCTACATCAGCCTCCGTCCGGGGGCCGGGACGGACCCGGACGAACTCGCGGCGTACTGCAAGGAGAGACTGGCCGCCTACAAGTACCCGCGCCAGGTGGAGATCCTGCCCGACTTGCCGAAGACGGCGAGTGGGAAGATCCTCCGGCGGGAACTGCGTTCCCGCAGCAGCGAGTGACCTCATGGAAAGGCAGGTGGCGGCAGTGCCCAGGACGACGGACGGAGACGGGACGCCCGTCCCGCAGCGGCTGCTGGCCGCCGCCACCCGGCTCTTCGCCGAGCAGGGCTACGACCGCACCTCCGTGCAGGAGATCGTGGAGGCGGCCGGCGTCACCAAGGGGGCGCTGTACCACTACTTCGGCTCCAAGGACGACCTGCTGCACGAGGTGTACGCGCGCGTGCTGCGCCTCCAGCAGGAGCGGCTGGACACGTTCGCGAACGCCGACGAGCCGGTGGAGAAGCGGCTCAGGGACGCGGCGGCGGACGTCGTCGTCACCACGATCGAGAACCTCGACGACGCGATGATCTTCTTCCGGTCCATGCACCACCTGAGCCCGGAGAAGAACAAGCAGGTCCGCGCCGAGCGCCGGCGCTACCACGAGCGTTTCCGCGCGCTCGTGGAGGAGGGCCAGAAGGCGGGCGTCTTCTCCACGGCGACCCCGGCCGACCTGGTCGTGGACTACCACTTCGGCTCGGTCCACCACCTGTCGACGTGGTACCGGCCGGACGGCCCGATGGGCCCGCAGGAGGTGGCCGACCACCTGGCCGACCTGCTGCTGCGGGCCCTGCGGCCGTAGGGACCCCTGAGGTTCGACGACGGCCTCTGGGGTCCCCGCGGCCTCAGAGGTACTTCTTCAGCTCCCGGCGGGCCAGCGACCGCTGGTGGACCTCGTCCGGGCCGTCGGCGAGCATCAGCGTGCGGGCGCTCGCGTACAGCTCGGCCAGCGGGAAGTCCTGGCTCACCCCGCCCGCGCCGTGCAGCTGGATCGCCCGGTCCAGGATGCCGACCACCGCGCGCGGGGTGGCGATCTTGATGGCCTGGATCTCCGTGTGGGCGCCCTTGTTGCCGACCGTGTCCATCAGCCAGGCCGTCTTCAGCACCAGCAGCCGCAGTTGCTCGACGGTGACCCGGGCGTCGGCGATCCAGTTCTGGACCACTCCCTGCTGGGCCAGCGCCTTGCCGAACGCGGTACGGGTCACGGCCCGCCGGCACATCAACTCGATCGCCCGCTCGGCCATCCCGATCAGCCGCATGCAGTGGTGGATGCGGCCGGGGCCGAGCCGGGCCTGGGCGATGGCGAAGCCGCCGCCCTCCTCGCCGACGAGGTTCGACACGGGCACGCGCGCGTGGTCGAAGACGACTTCGGCGTGGCCGCCGTGCGAGTGGTCCTCGTAGCCGAAGACCCGCATCGCGCGCTTCACGGTGACGCCCGGCGTGTCGCGCGGGACCAGCACCATGGACTGCTGACGGCGGATGTCCGCCCCGTCCGGGTCCGTCTTGCCCATCACGATGAAGATCGCGCAGTCCGGGTTCATCGCCCCGGAGATGTACCACTTGCGGCCCGTGACGACGTACTCGTCGCCGTCCCGCTCGATGTGGGTGGTGATGTTGGTGGCGTCCGAGGACGCCACCTCCGGCTCGGTCATCGCGAACGCCGAGCGGATCTCACCGGCCAGCAGCGGCTCCAGCCACTGCTTCCTCTGCTCCTCGGTGCCGAACTGTGCCAGCACCTCCATGTTCCCGGTGTCGGGCGCGGCGCAGTTGGTCGCGGTCGGCGCGAGGTGCGGGGACCGGCCGGTGATCTCGGCGAGCGGCGCGTACTGGAGGTTGGTCAGCCCGGCGCCGTACCCGGCGTCGGGCAGGAAGAGGTTCCACAGCCCCTGCCTGCGGGCCTCGGCCTTCAGTTCCTCGACCACGGCCGGCGTGTCCCAGGGGGATGCCAGCCGCGCCCGCTGCTCCTCGGCGACCGCCTCGGCCGGGTAGACGTACTCGTCCATGAAGGCGAGGAGCCTGTCGCGCAGTTCCTCGGTGCGCGCGTCGAACGCGAAGTCCATGCCGGTCAGCCTTCCTGAAGGGTCGTGAGTCCGTGGTCGATGAAGACGGGCACGAGGTCGCCGATGCGGTCGAAGCCGCGGCCGACCGTCTGGCCGAGCGTGTACCGGTAGTGGATGCCCTCCAGGATCACGGCGAGCTTGAACCAGGCGAACGCCGTGTACCAGGAGACGGCCGAGACGTCCCGGCCGGAGCGGGCGGCGTACCGCTCGACCAGCTCCCGCGGGTCGGGGTGCCCCGGCGCCTCGGCGGTGGTGGACACGGGCGAGTCGGGCATGCCGAGCGGCAGGCTGTACATCACCAGCAGACCCAGGTCGGTGAGCGGGTCGCCGAGCGTGGACATCTCCCAGTCGAGGATGGCCTTGATCGTGTCGTCGTCCCCGATCAGGACGTTGTCCAGGCGGTAGTCGCCGTGGACGACCGCCGGGGCGGGGGAGACGGGCAGCCGGCGGCCGAGGGCGGCGTGCAGCTCGTCGATGCCCGCCAGCTCGCGGTTGCGGGAGGCGTCCAGCTGCTTGCCCCAGCGGCGCAGCTGCCGGTCCAGGAAGCCCTCCGGGCGGCCGAAGTCGGCGAGACCCACCTCGGCGGGGTCCACGGCGTGCAGCTCGACCAGCGTGTCCACCAGGGACAGCACCGCGTTCCGGGTGCGCTCGGCGCCGAGCGGGGCGAGCTGGTCGGCGGTGCGGTACGGCGTGCCCTCCACGAACTCCATGACGTAGAAGGGCGCCCCGAGCACCTCCTCGTCCTCGCACAGCAGCAGCGGGCGCGGGACCGGCACCCGGGTCGGGTGCAGCGCGCTGATCACCCGGTGCTCGCGCCTCATGTCGTGCGCGGTGGCCAGCACATGGCCGAGCGGCGGCCGGCGGACGACCCACTTCGAGGTGCCGTCCGAGAGCGCGTAGGTGAGGTTCGACCGTCCGCCCTCGATCAGCCGTCCGGTCAGGGGGCCGTTCACCAGACCGGGGCGCTCGCGGTCGAGCAGGGCGCGCAGCCGGTCCAGGTCGAGACCGGGCGGGTGGTCGGCGCTCATACATCACTCCTACGAACCGGCGAACAGGACTGCACTCATGATGCCGACCGGTCGGTATGCCGTCCAGTGCGCGCGGTGAAGATCGGGCGGAAACGTGACCGGGGCCACGACAGGCCGACGGCCCCCGGCGCGCCGCCCGGGAGCCGTCGCCTGCGCCTCCATCGGTCAGTGGTCGTCCCAGTGGTCCCCGTGCTCGGCGTGCCGGTGCCCGCCGTGCAGATAGTCCACGTGGTCGCCGTGCGGCACCTGCGCGTGGCCGCACTCGTCGTGGTGCACGTGCTCATGGCCCTCGTGGACGGCGTGCCCGGCCGGCTCGCACTCGTCCCAGTGGCCCTCGTGCTCCCGGTGCAGATGGCCGTCGTGGACGTAGTCGACATGGTCGCCGTGCGGCACGGCGTTGTGTCCGCAGTCCGGCCCGTGGCGGTGCGCCGCGTGCTCGGCGTGTTCCTGGTGAAGGGTGGTCATGGTGCTCACCTTCGGGAGGTACGGGGTGCCTGACGTCGGCAGGCTGTCATGCGAAAACCGCGTACCGGGACATCCCGGTCGCGTGGCGCACGAGTACCCCGGAGGGATGACGGCACCAGGGGCAGGGGAGCCGGACGGGTCCTAGAGCACCAGTACGGCCGCGCACACCGCCATCGCCACCGCGCACAGCACCGCCGCCGTCGCCTGGCGCGGGGCGAGAGCGGGCGGTGGGGTGCCGGCCGCGAGGGCGTGGATGCGCAGGTGGGCGACCCGGAGGAAGGCCAGGCACAGCCCGCAGCACAGCGCGCACACGACGATCCCGGTGGCCGAGGCGCCGCCGTGCAGCGCCGCCCTCACGGCCAGTACGGCGGCCACGGCGGCCGACAGGGTCGTACGCCGCCAGGCCAGCCGGGTGCGCTCCGGCTGGAGCCCGGGATCCCGCCCGGCGCCCGCCTCCCCGGCACTCACCCCTCCCCCCGCACCAGGACCACGAGCACCATCGCGACGGCCACCACCGCCACGACCAGGCTCAGCAGCGCGGGGAAGCGGGACGCGGGCAGGTCCTCGCCGCGGCGCATCGCGCGCTCGCAGCGCACCCAGTGGTTCACCGCGCGCAGGGAGCACAGGACCCCGGCCGCGAGCAGGGCCAGCGCGAGCCCGACCCGCCAGGCCCAGCGCAGGTCCGGGAGGAACTGGTCCACCGCGAATCCGCCGCCGATCAGCGCGAGCGCGGTGCGCAGCCAGGCGAGGAAGGTGCGCTCGTTGGCCAGCGAGAACCGGTAGTCGGGCGTCCCGCCCTCGTCCCGCACCCGCTCCGGCGCGAACCACAGCCGGATGTTCCGTACGAATTCGCTCACGCGGCCGACCCTACCCGGCGGTCACCGGCCCGCCCGGAACGCCCGCAGCCGCTCGTAGGCCGCCAGCCCGTCCGGCACCCACTCCCACGTGCCGAGCCGCCGTTCGACCTCCTCCTCGGGCAGGAAGGCGTGCCACTGGACCTCCTCCGCCTGCGGCCGGACCGGCAGCTCGCAGCGCACCTCGTACACCGCCGACCACCAGCTGTTCCCGGCGCCGTCCTCGTAGAGGAACTTGAAGAGGAACTCCGGCTGGGGCAGCCCGGTCACGCCCAGCTCCTCCTCGGCCTCCCGCAGCGCCGCCTCGTCGTAGGACTCGCCCGCGCCGACGACCCCGCCGACGAACAGGTCGTACAGGGAGGGGAACACCAGCTTGGTCGCCGTGCGCCGGTGCACGAAGAGCCGGCCGGCCGCGTCGCGGGCCTCGATGAACACACAGCGGTGGCGCAGCCCGCGGGCGTAGGCCTCGCCGCGCGGGTACCGGGCGACGACCCGGTCGTGCTCGTCGACGATGTCGAGGATCTCGTCAGCAGGATTCATACCCGTCATCCAAGCAGGGCCGTTGGGGGCGGCCCCGGCCGTCTGGTGTGGGCGGGGTCGTTTGGGGTGGGCCGGGCCGTCTGGTGTGGGCGGGGTCGTTTGGGGTGGGCCGGGCCGTCTGGTGTGGGCGGGTTTGTCTGAGGCGGGTCGCGCCGTCCGGGCGGGCTGCCGTCTGGGGCGGGCCGCGCCGTCTCGGGCGCGCACGGCCGTACGGCCGGGGCAGGGCCTGCTTGCCTGGGCAGGAGCGGATCACGCAGGCAGGAGCGGCTCATCCAGGCAGGGTCGGCTCGCCCAGGCGGATCGGCTCATGCAGGCGGGGTCGGCTCACCCGGGCAGGGTCGGCTCATCCGGGCAGGGTCGGCTCATCCGGGCAGGCGGCTCATCCAAGCAGGCGGCTCATCCAGGCAGGGCCGGCTCGCCCGGGCAGGACCGGCTCGCCCGGGCGAGCCGGTCGGCTCAGCGGCGCTGGAGGTCCCGGGCTTCCGGGTCCGTCTCCGCCGTGCCGCACGGCATCGCGGGATGCAGCCCGAGCAGCACGATGCCCGCCACCACCGCCGCGAGTCCGGCCGCCTCCCCGGCCAGCGCCCCGGTGTCGGTGCGCAGCCGGTCGCCCATGAAGCCCACGCCGCACAGGATCCCGGCGAGCGGCTCGGCCGCCGTGAGCGCGGGCAGCGACATGCGCAGCGGAGCGGTCTCGAACGCGCTCTGGACCAGCACGAGACCGGTGACCCCGCAGGCCACCACGCCGTACGGCTGCCAGCCGGCGAACAGCTCGGTGAGGCCGCCGTCGGAGAAGCGGGTGCCGCTCACCCGGGTCAGCGCGTCCTGGACGCCGTAGAGCAGCCCGGCCGCCAGGGCCAGCAGCACCGGGCCCCAGCTCAGCCGGGACCGCTTGGCGTACGTCGTCAGGACCAGGGCCGCGCCCACCACCGCGCCGATGATCAGCCAGTGCCGCAGCGGATCGGTGACCGCGGTGCCGCCGCGCGGCTCGCCCGCGACGATGAACGCGCTCACCCCGCCCGCGAGCAGCAGCAGCCCGGCCCAGCCCTGGCGGCCGAGCGGTTGTCCGGTCTGGTGCCGGGAGAGGGCGAGGGCGAACAGCAGGTTCGTCGCGAGCAGCGGCTCGACCAGGGAGATCTCGCCCTTGCCGAGGGCGATCGCGCCCAGCACCATGCCGGCCACCATCAGCCCGAGACCGCCCAGCCAGCGTGGTATCCGCATCAGGTCGAGGAGCAGGCGGAAGGAGAGGAAGTCGCTGAGCGGTGCCTTCTGCGCCGCGTTCTGCTGGAGCACGAATCCGAAACCCAGACAGCAGGCAGCGCTCACGGCGAGAAGGAGAACCAGAACCGACACGCTGTGTACCTCGATCATCCGGCCGTACCACGGGCGGTAGTGGCCGACTGTAGCGCTCCCAGGGCCGCATGCCCCGGAAGTACCCGGAAGCGGGCGGTTGACTCGTCGTGGTCCGGGGTCCGACTCGCCATGGTCCGGGGCCGACGGGCGCCGCGCCATGGCGTACGCCACAGAAGCCGGGGCGCACGACCCGGAAACGGGATGGCATACGCCACAGGAACGTTCCCGGGCCCGGGCGGCCGTGCCCCCGCCCACCTGCGCAGGGACGATCAGATTCCACTTCGGCCGAGGAAGTTGAAGCTCGCACCACCGCCGTTGCCGCTTGACGCAACCCTTGGCTGAGGGTTTGCTGTGCGTGATCGGTCGATGGCAGCCCGAGAAACAGGAAGTCCCGCGGTGCCTCCTCTTTCGCCTCTGCTCGGCGCTCGCCGGGCCCCCACGGAACCGTCCGGCGAGACCGCCGAGGACGCCTCCGGGGCCTTCGACGCCGCCCTCGACGACGCGGAACTCGGCGCCGCCCGAGCCGCGTTGGCCCAGGGGCGGCGGCAGGCCGCCCGCTCCCTGCTGGTGCACACCGGCGACGACTGGGACCGCCGCGGCCACCGCCTCACCGTGCTCGCCCAGGACGCCCGTGCCGCCGCCTGGGCGACCGACTGGCTGACCGCCGAACCCGGCTCCGCCGACGCCACCACGCTGCTCGCCCTGGCCCTGGTGCACCGCGCCTTACGCGGCGAGGAGGAACCCGGCCCGGCCCGCGAGGCCTGCGACACGGCCGCCGCGCTCGCCCCCGACGACCCCACCCCCTGGCTCGGCCGGCTGCTGCTCGCCCGCGCCCTCGCCCCGGAGCGCGAGGTGCTCGCGGCCTTCGCCGAAGTGCGCCGCCGCCACCCCGAGCACCACCACGCCCACCACCTGCTGATCGCCCGCCTGGCCGAACGGCCCGCCGGCGGCCGGGCCGAGGCCCACGAGGTGTACGACCTCGCCGAGCAGGCCGCCGCCGAGGCCCCCGCCGACTCCCCGCTGGCCGTCCTGCCGGTCGTCGCCTACGCCGAGCGCTACCGGGTCCTCGCCGCCGCCGGCCTCGCCCCCGCCGACCCCGCGGCCTGCGGGCACTGGTCCGGACCGCGGGCCCGGCGCATCCTGCGCGCCTGCTTCGACTGGTGGCTGGAGTGGGAGCACGACGAACACCCGCGCCGCCACGTCGACCTCAACCACCTCGCGTTCGCCCTCTCCCGCGCCGGCCGCCCGGCCGAGGCGGCGGCCCTCTTCCGGCGCATCGGCGCGCACGCCACCCCGGCGCCCTGGTCGTACGCGCACCCCGACCCCCTGGCGGCCTTCCGCGCGGCCCGCGCCCACGCGCTCGGGCACTGAGACACCGGGGCCAGGACGCCGTACCCGGAGGTGACGCGGGTGAGAAGTGGTTACGGAAATCTGACCGACGGCCCGATCATCTGGCCCCGCGCGGTCCCGAGTGCTCGAATGAATACGTGAACTCTGAACAATCCGAGGAGCACGCGGACGAGCGGGACGGCCGGCCCGTCGGCCGCCGCGTCTTCCTGGGCACCCTCGGTCTGGGCGCGCTCGGCGTGGTCGCGGCACCCGCCCTGCAACGTGGCGTCGAAGGCTTCCTCGGCGGCGTCGCCGGCAAGGACCCCACCGGTCTGACCGGTCTGCTGCCCAACGGCGGCGGCTTCCGCTACTACTCCGTCGCCGCGTCCGTGCCGCACAGGACCGCCGCGGACTACCGCCTCACCCTCGACGGCCTGGTCGACCACCCGCGCGGCTACACCCTGGACGAACTGCGTGCCCTGCCGCGGACCCGGCTGGTCAAGGACGTCCAGTGCGTCACCGGCTGGCGGGTCCCCGGCACTGCCTTCGAGGGCGTACGCCTGTCCCACCTGCTCGACGCGGCGGGCGTCCGCCCCTCCGCCAAGGCCCTCCGCTTCACCTGCTTCGACGGCACCTACACCGAGAGCCTCACCCTGGACCAGGCGCGCCGCCCGGACGTGCTGGTCGCCCTGCGCATGCAGGACAAGGACATCGGCCACGACCACGGCGGCCCGGTCCGCCTCTACGTCGCCCCCATGTACTTCTACAAGTCCGCCAAGTGGCTCTCCGGCATCACCGTCACCGACCGGGTGGAGCCGGGCTACTGGGAGAACCTCGGCTACGACGTCGACGCCTGGGTCGGCCGCTCGAACGGACGCGACGATGAGCCTACGAGCTGAGACCCCGGCCCCGCCGAGCGCCCGCGTGCACCGCTTCACCCGCGCCGAACGCTGGGTGCACCGCGCGACGGCCGCGCTGATGGGCGTGTGCGTGATGACCGCGGCCGTCCTCTACATCCCGCAACTGGCGGTCCTGGTCGGCCGCCGGGAACTGGTCGTCCGGGTGCACGAGTGCGCGGGGCTCGCGCTGCCGGTGCCGGTCCTGCTGGGCCTGGCCTCCCGCGCCTTCCGCGCCGACCTGCGCTTCCTCAACCGCTTCGGCCCGCACGACCGGGTCTGGCTGCGCGCCGCGTTGCGCCGCGACCGGCGCCACGGCTCACGCCCCGCGGGCAAGTTCAACGCCGGCCAGAAGGTCTACGCCGCGTGGATCGCCGGCGCGACCCTGGTCATGCTCGGCACCGGCCTGATGATGTGGTTCACCCGTCTCACCCCGCTGATGTGGCGCACCTCGGCGACCTTCGTCCACGACTGGCTGGCCCTGACCATCGGCGTGGTCCTGGCCGGCCACATCGGCATGGCCCTCGGTGACCCGGAGGCGAGACGGGGGCTGCGGACGGGATCGGTGAGCGAGGAGTGGGCGAACCGGGAGCACCCGCTCTGGCGCCCGTAGCCCTTGTCCCGCCCGGAACTGCACCCGCTCGGCACTCCACCCGCCGGGAACTCCACCCGCTCAGAACTCCAGCAGCACCTTGCAGGACCGTTCCCGGTCGGCGGCCAGCGCGAACGCGGAGCCGGCCGCTGTCACGGGAAGCACGGAGCTGATCAGCCCGTCGAACTCGCCCCGGTCGGCGAGCAGGTGCAGCGCGTCGTCGAACTCGGCGTCGAACCGGAACGCGCCCCGCAGCTCGATCTCCCGGCTCACCACCAGGTTCCCGGCGAACGGCGTCCGCCCGGCGGGCAGCATCCCGAGCTGGACGACCACACCGCCGCGCCGCACCCGCCGCAGGCAGGTGTCCAGCCCGGCGGCCACCCCCGAGGCCTCCACGGCCACGTCCACCTCCGCCGGCCACCCGGGATCGTCCGGATCGTCGGCCCGTACGAGCGTGTCGGCACCGGCGACGGCCGCGTACCCCAGCGCCTCGGGCACCAGGTCGGTGACCGTCACCCGCGCCGCGCCCGCCGCCTTCGCCGCCGCGACGACCAGGCACCCGATCGGCCCGGCCCCGGTGACCAGCACATGGCGTCCGGCCACCTCCCCGGCCCGCCGCACCGCGTGCAGCGCCACCGACAGCGGCTCGGCCAGCGCGGCCCGGCGCAGCCCGAGACCGTCCGGCAGCGCCCTCAACTGGCCTGCGGGAACGGCCACTCGGCCGGCGAAGCCGCCCTGCACATGCGGAAATCGCGCCGCACTGCCCAGATAGCGCGTGTCGCGGCACACGTTCGCCCGTCCCTCGGCGCACTCCGGGCACACCCCGCACGGCGTGGCCGGGTGCACGGCGACCGCCGTACCGGGGGCGGGACCGGTGGCCCCGGGGCCGTAGGACACCACGGTGCCGACCACCTCGTGGCCGAGCACCATCGGCTCGCGGAGGCGGAAGTCCCCGACCCCGCCGTGCCGCCAGTAGTGCAGATCGGACCCGCACACCCCGCCGTAGCGGACCGCCACCAGCGCCTCGCCGGAGCCGGGCCGAGGGGGCGGCAGCTCCTCCACCCGCAAATCGCCGGCCCCGTGGATCACACACCCCAGCACGCCCGCCGCCCCTCTCACAGCACGCTCGTCATGCCGCCGTCGACGTACAGCACCTGCCCGCCGACGAAGTCCGCCGCGGGCGAGGCCAGGAAGAGCAGCCCGCCCACCAGGTCCTCGGTACGGCCCCAGCGCCCGGCCGGGGTGCGGCGGCGCACCCACGCGCTGAACTCCTCGTCCTCCACCAGGGGCCGGGTCAACTCGGTCTCGATGTAGCCGGGGCCGAGGCCGTTGACCTGGACGCCGTACGGCCCCCAGTCGGCGCACATGCCCTTGGTGAGCATCTTCAGCGCGCCCTTGGTCGCCGCGTACGGCGCGATGCCCGGGCGGACCACCTCGCTCTGCAACGAGCAGATGTTGATGATCTTGCCGTGCCCGCGTGCCGTCATCCGCCGGGCGGCCTCCCGGCCGACGAGGAACGCGCTGGTGAGGTTGGTGTCCAGGATGCGGTGCCAGTCGGCGTCCGCGAACTCCAGCAGCGGGGCGCGCAGTTGCATGCCCGCGTTGTTGACCAGGATGTCGAGCGGGCCCACCCGCTCCTCGACGTCCGCGATCCCGGCGGCCACGGCCGGACCGTCGGTCACGTCGAACACCGCCGTACGCACCTCGCCGGGAAGGTCCGCCGCGGCCTTTGCCAGCCGGCCGGCGTCGCGCCCGTTGAGGACCACCGTGCAGCCGGCCTCGGCCAGGCCCCGGGCCAGGGCGACGCCGATGCCCCGGCTGGACCCGGTGACCAGGGCCGTGCGGCCGCTGATGTCGAAGAGGGGGTGAGCCGTCATCGCCGTACCCCTAGATGATCAGGGAGAGGAGCAGGACCAGGCCGCCGGCGACCACCGAGATGATCGTCTCCATCACCGACCAGGTCTTCACGGTCTGCCCGACGCTCAGCCCGAAGTACTCCTTCACCAGCCAGAAACCGGCGTCGTTGACATGGCTGAAGAACAGCGAGCCCGCGCCGACGGCCAGGACGAGCAGGGCCGCGTGCGTGGTCGACATGTCGGCCGCGAGCGGCGCGACCAGGCCGGCCGCCGAGACCGTCGCCACCGTCGCCGAGCCGGTCGCCAGCCGGATCGCCACCGCGATCAGCCAGGCCAGCAGCAGCGCCGGGATCGACCAGTCCTTGGAGATGTCCAGGATCATCTGGCCCACGCCCGAGTCGATCAGCGTCTGCTTGAAGCCGCCGCCCGCGCCCACGATCAGCAGGATGCCTGCGATGGGCATGAGGCCCTTCTCGACGGTCTGCTGGAGCCGGTCCTTGGTGAACCCGGCGGGCCGGCCCAGCGTGAAGAAGCCGACGATCACGGCGGCGAGCAGCGCGATCAGCGGGGAGCCGACGACGTCGAAGACGCGCTGGGTCGTGTCCGTGGCGTCGTCGACGACGATGTCCACCAGCGCCTTGGCCAGCATCAGCACCACAGGCAGCAGCACGGTGGCGAGCGTCGCGCCGAAGCCCGGACGGCGCTCCAGCTCCTCCGAGGCGCGCTGCGGCAGCATCCGGTCGGGCGCCGGCACGTCCACCCAGCGGGCCGCGACCTTCGAGAACAGCGGACCGGCGATGATCACCGTCGGGATGGCGACCACGATGCCGAGCGCCAGGGTCACGCCCAGGTTGGCCTTGACCGCGTCGATGGCGACCAGCGGGCCGGGGTGCGGCGGGATCAGGCCGTGCATCACGGACAGACCGGCGAGCGCCGGGATGCCGATGCGCATCAGGGAGTAGTTGCCGCGCTTGGCGACCATCAGCACGACCGGGATCAGCAGCACGATGCCGACCTCGAAGAACAGCGGCAGGCCGATCACGGAGGCGATCAGCACCATCGCCCAGGGCATGGCGCGCCCGCCGGCCTTGGCGAGGATCGTGTCCACGATCTCGTCGGCACCGCCGGAGTCGGCGAGCAGCTTGCCCAGGATCGCCCCGAGCGCGATCAGGACGCCGACGCCGGCCACGGTGGAGCCGAGTCCGGTGGTGAAGCTGGTGATGGCCTTGTCGAGCGGCGCCCCGGCGACCGCCCCGAGCGCCAGTGACCCGATGGTCAGCGCCAGGAAGGCATGGAGCTTGAACTTGGTGATGAGCAGGACGATGAGCGCGATGCCCACCAGGACGGCTATGCCCAGCTGGGCGTGTCCGGCGGAGGTGATCGGCGCAGGCGCGTCCGCTGCCAGCATCTCGACGCTGAGTCTGGTCACGGGGGTTCCCTTGCGGTTACGGGTGTTCTGACGGGCGCTACTGAGCGCTGCCCGCGGTGTCGGGAAGCAGGTCGAGTGCCTGTACGGCGCGCTCGGTGATCTCCTGCGGGCTGCCGCTGACGTCCACGGCGACCCCCGCCTCGTCCGGCTCCAGGGGCTGGAGCGTCGCGAACTGGGAGTCCAGCAGCGCGGTCGGCATGAAGTGCCCCTGGCGCTGCGACATCCGCTCCTCGATCAGCTGCCGGTCGCCCGTCAGGTGCAGGAACACGACCCCGGGGGCCACGGCCCGCAGCCGGTCGCGGTACGACCGCTTCAGCGCCGAGCTGCTGACCACCCCGCCCAGTCCGGCCCGGCCGTGCGCCCAGTGCCCGATGGCCTCCAGCCACGGCCACCGGTCGGCGTCGTCGAGCGGGATCCCGGCCGACATCTTGTCGATGTTGGCCTGGGGGTGGAAGTCGTCGCCCTCGGCGTACGGGACGCCCAGCCGCGCGGCGAGCAAGGGACCGATCGTGGTCTTGCCCGTCCCCGCGACGCCCATCACGACGACGACCTGGGGGGTTCGCATCACTGCCTCGCTGTCTTCCTCGACATCGACGCCACTGCGGCGTCGCCACACTGAAACCCATTAGGTACGACGAATTCAAGAGTCTGTGACATATAAGTCTGACTTTTTGTCGCTGTGATCCACGCCGTACGCTGAGTGCATGACCACACCGGGCCGGGGGCTGCACGGCCATGTACTGGACACCCTCGGCCCCGCGATCACCGCGGGCGAGTACCCGCCGGGCAGCGTCCTGCGCACCGACGAGCTGGCACAGCACTTCGAGGTGTCGCGCTCCGTGATGCGCGAGGCGGTCCGCGTGCTCGAATCCATGCACCTGGTCGAGTCCCGCCGCCGGGTGGGCGTCACGGTCCGCCCCAAGGCCGAGTGGAACGTCTACGACCCGCAGGTCATCCGCTGGCGCCTGGCGGGCGCCGACCGCCCGCACCAACTGCGCTCCCTCACCGTGCTGCGCTCCGCGATCGAACCCGTCGCGGCCGGCCTGGCCGCGCAGCACGCCACGGCCGAGCAGTGCGCCGAACTCACCGAGTGCGCGCTCGGCATGGTGGCCAACTCACGCGGCCACAAGCTGGACAAGTACCTCGTCCACGACATCGCCTTCCACCGGGTCGTGCTCACCGCCTCGGGCAACGAGATGTTCGCCCGCCTCGGCGACGTCGTCGCGGAGGTGCTGGCCGGCCGCACCCATCACGAGGTCATGTTCGAGGACCCCGACCCGGCGGCCGTCACCCTGCACGTAGGGGTGGCCGAGGCGGTCCGCGCGGGCGACGCGCCCCGCGCGGAGGAACTCACCCGCCAGATCACCGTGGGCGCCCTCCAGGAACTGGACATCCTGGCGCCCTAGCCGGGGCTACTCGCCCGGGAAGTCCCCGTCCACGTACACCCACGCCCCGTCCACCCGCTCGAACCGGCTCCGCTCGTGCAGCGAGCCGCCCCGGTAGGAGGCGCGGAACGTCACCGTGCCGGTGCTGTGGAAGGCGGATCCGTCGGCGGTGTCCAGGATCTCCAGCCCCGTCCACCGCATCCGCGGATCGAGGTCCAGCCGCGCGGGCCGGGTCCGGGGATGCCAGGTGCGCAGCAGATACCCGGCGTTGCCCTTGACGAACGCGCTGTACCGCGAGCGCATCAACAGCTCTGCCGTCGGCGCGGCCACCGCTCCGGTGTGGAAACGGCCACAGCAGGCTTCGTAGGGCTGGGGGAGCCCGCAGGGGCAGGTGCGCGAGGTCATGGCCCACATTCTCCCCGCAGCAGGAGAGGCGTCCGCCGCGGGTCGGGTGCACAGTGGAAGTGCCGGACTGGAGCGCCCCTCAGGGGGCGCGGGGAACTGCGCGACCAGCCACGATGGACCGGCGGACGGCCGGCGGCCCGTCGCGGCGCGATCCGCGGAACGAGGTGGCGGACGATGACCGGACCCCTGAACAGCCGTCCCGCCGTCAAGGAATGGCGGCTGAACCTGTACCTGTCCGAGCACGACCCGGACACCACGGCCCGGATCATCCTGGACACCGGCGACAACGTCCTGGAGAGCCACGCGGAGGCCCGCCGCAACCCCTACGACCAGGCGATGCCGGAGATCGGCGACGAACTCGCCGCCGGACGCGCGCTCATCGCCATGGGCCGCATGCTGCTGCGCGCCGCCGACGGCGACATGAAGGCGACCGGAGCCGCCGACACGGACGCCCCGGCGCCGCTCTGGCAGCCACGGGAGTGAAGGAGCCCGCCGTGCACTTCACGAACCGCCTCGAAGCGGGACGCAGACTGGGCGAACGCCTGGAGTACCTCAGGGGCCAGGACGTCGTGGTGCTCGGGCTCCCACGAGGAGGGGTGCCGGTCGCCGCCGAGGTCGCCGAGGCGCTCGACGCGCCCCTGGACGTCTGCCTGGTGCGGAAACTGGGCGTGCCGTACCAGCCCGAGCTGGGCATGGGGGCGATCGGCGAGGACGGCGTCCGCGTGATCAACCAGGAGGTGCTGCGCGGCACCGGGGTCTCCACCGAGGACCTCGCCCGGGTCGAGGAACGCGAACGCCGGGTGCTGGAGCAGCGGGCCGCGCGCTACCGGGGCGCCGCATCCCCCGTCTCCGTCGCCGGCCGGACCGCCGTCGTGGTGGACGACGGCGTGGCCACCGGCTCCACCGCGCGGGCCGCCTGCCGGATCGCCCGCGCCCGGGACGCCGCACGCATCGTGCTGGCCGTCCCCGTGGCCCCGCGGGACTTCGCCCGGCGCCTCGGCGGGGACGCCGACGAACTGGTCTGCCTGGACACCCCGTGGCACTTCGCCGCGGTCGGCCAGTTCTACGCCGACTTCGCCCAGGTCGGCGACGAGGAGGTCACCGCCTGTCTGCGCCGGGCCGCGAGCCGGCACCGGCACACCGCGGGCGCCGGCTCCACCGACCGGGAGGTGACGGTGACCGCCGGCGGCACCCGGCTGGGCGGGCGGCTCACCCTGCCCGAGGACGCCACCGGCGTCGTGGCCTTCGCGCACGGCAGCGGCAGCAGCCGGCACAGCCCGCGCAACCGGTTCGTGGCCGAGGGGCTGCACCGGGCCGGCCTCGGCACCCTGCTGTTCGACCTGCTCACCGACGCGGAGGAGGCCGACCGGGGCAACGTGTTCGACATCGCCCTGCTGGCCGGACGGCTGCTGGACGCCACCCGCTGGCTGCGCGAGGAACCCGGCGCCGAAGGGCTCGCCATCGGCTTCTTCGGCGCCAGCACCGGCGCCGCCGCCGCGCTGTGGGCCGCCGCCGACCCCGACGCGCACCCCGCCGCCGTCGTCTCCCGCGGCGGCCGGCCCGACCTCGCCGGACCCCGGCTGGCCGCGGTGACGGCACCCACCCTGCTCGTCGTGGGCGGCGCCGACCAGCAGGTCCTCGCCCTCAACCGGGACGCACAGGCCCGACTCCGGTGCGAGAACCGGCTGGAGGTGGTCCCCGGCGCCACCCACCTGTTCGAGGAGCCCGGCACGCTGGAACGGGTGACCGAACTGGCACGTGACTGGTTCACGGACCACATGGCACCCGCGCACGTGTAGTCCCGCGGCCATGGGCGAGGAGGCGTTCGCCATGGGCGAGGAGGCGTTCGCCATGGGCGAGGAGGCCGCTGCCGTGGGCGAGAAGCCCGTCACCCTGTTCCTCGCCGGTGACGTCATGCTCGGCCGGGGCGTCGACCAGATCCTCCCGCACCCCGGCGACCCGGCCCTGCGCGAGGACCACATCCACGACGCCCGCGACTACGTCGCCCTGGCGGAGACCGTGAGCGGACCGGTACCCCGGCCCGTGGACCCCGCCTGGCCCTGGGGCGAGGCCCTGTCCGTCCTGGAGCGCGCCGCCCCGGACGTACGGGTGGTCAACCTGGAGACCGCCGTCACCCGGGACGGCGACTTCGCCCCCGGCAAGGCCGTCCACTACCGGATGCATCCGGCCAACCTGCCCTGCCTCACCGCGGTCCGCCCCGACGTCTGCGTCCTGGCCAACAACCACGTGCTCGACTTCGGTCCGTCCGGCCTCGCGGAGACCCTCGACTGCCTCGCCGCCGCGGGACTGCGCACCGCCGGGGCGGGCCGGGACGCGGACGCCGCCTGGCGCCCGGCGACCGTCCCGCTGCGGCCGGGCGGACGCGTCCTGGTCTTCGCCTTCGGCATGCCGTCCAGCGGCATCCCGCACAGCTGGGCCGCCACCGCCGAACGCCCCGGCGTGGCCCTCGTCACCGCACCGACCACCGCCGCCGCGAAGGACTTCGCCGACCGCCTGCGACGCACCGGGCGGCGGCCCGGCGACCTCGTCGTCGCCTCCGTCCACTGGGGCCCCAACTGGGGCTACCCGGCCTCCCGCGACGAGGTCCGCTTCGCCCGCGCGCTGATCGACGCGGGCGTCGACGTCGTCCACGGCCACTCCTCCCACCATCCGCGCCCACCGGAGGTCTACCGGGACCGGCTCGTCCTGTACGGCTGCGGCGACCTCGTCGACGACTACGAGGGCATCGGCGGCTACGAGCGCTACCGCGACGACCTGCGCCTGCTGTACCTGGTCTCGGTCGAGCGCGGCACCGGCCGGCTGACCGGTCTGCGGCTGGTGCCCCTCCAGGCGCGCCGACTGCGCCTGGAGCACGCCTCGGCCGAGGACACCGCCTGGCTGCGCACGGTCCTCGACGGCTACGCCCGCGCCCTCGGCACCCGCGTCGAGCACGGCGACGGCGGCACGCTCACGGTACGGGCGCTGCGCTGACCCCGGACGCTCAGGCGCGCCCGCCCTTGCGCAGGAACCTCCGCAGCCGGGTCAGCGTCCAGGTGTTGATCACGTCCTCCCCGGTGAGCCAGCCGCGCTGCGCGGTGGCCACGCCGTAGCGCAACTGCGCGAGGTGCGGGACGGAGTGCGCGTCGGTGTTCACGGCGAACTTCACCCCGTGCTCCCTGGCCCGCAGGATGTCCGCGTCCCGCAGGTCCAGCCGGTCCGGCTGGGCGTTGACCTCCAGCGCGGTGCCGGTGCGCGCGCAGGCCGCGAACACCTCGTCCCAGTCGGCGTCGACCCCCGGCCGCTTGCCGATCAGCCGGGTCGTGGGGTGCCCGATGATGTTGACGTACGGATGCTCACAGGCCCGCACCAGCCGCCGCGTCATCGCCGCCCGGTCCAGGTCGAAGTGGGAGTGCAGCGAGGCCACGCACAGATCGAAGCCGGCCAGGAACTCCGCCGGCCAGTCCACCTCCCCGTCCGGACCGATGTTCAGCTCGGTGCCGTGCAGCAGCCGCATCCGGCGCCGGGTGCCGTCCAGCTCCCGCAGCCGCTCCCGCTGGGCGAGGATCTTCTCGTCCGTCATGCGCTGCATGTACAGGTTGGGCGCGTGGTCGGTGACCGCGTAGTACGCGTGACCCCGCTCGGCGGCGGCCTCCACCATCGCCTCCAGCGAGGCCAGACCGTCCGTGAGATCGGTGTGCGTGTGCAGGTCGCCGCGGATGTCCCGCTCGGTCACCACCTCGGGCAGGCCGTCGCCCAGCGCCGCCTCGATCTCCCCGCGGTCCTCGCGCAGCGTCGGCGGGATCCACGGCAGGCCGAGCCGCGCGTACACCTCCTCCTCGGTGCGGGACGCCACCGACTCCCCGCTCCCGGTGTCGAACACGCCGTACTCGGAGAGCTTCAGCCCCAGGTGCACGGCGATGGTCCGGGTGCGGATGTTGTGCGCCTTGGACCCGGTGAAGTACTGCAACGCGGCGCCCCACGACTCCGGCGGCACCACCCGAAGATCCAGCTGGAGCCCCTTGCCGGTGCGCACCGACGTCTTCTTGGCGCCCCGCGCGATCACCTCCGCGGTGACCGGCAGCTCGCACAGCGCGTCCATGAACGGCGCCGACCGCCGCGCCGAGACCAGCACGTCCAGGTCGCCGACGGTCTCCCGCATCCGGCGCAGCGAACCGGCGTACGCGCAGCGCTCGCAGCCCGTCACCGCCGACAGCTCGGCGGTGATCTCCTCGGCGGTGTCCAGCGCCAGCGCCAGCGGCACCCGCGAGCCCGCCCGCTGGAGCAGTTCGATCCCGTGCCGGATGTTCTCCTGCGTCTTCTCGCCGAAGCCCTTCAGATCGGCCAGCGCGTCCGCCTCGATGGCCGCGGCCAGCTCGCTCACCGAGGAGATGTGCAGGTCCTCGTAGAGCCGCAGCGCCTTCTTCGGCCCCAGGGTCGGGATCGTGATCAGCTCCCGCACCCCCGCCGGGATCTTCGCCCGGCGCTCCTCCACCACGGCCATCGTGCCCGTGCGCAGATACTCGGCCACCTTCTCGGCGATCGACCGGCCCACGTTCGGGATCTCCCGCAGTCCGTCGGCGTCCAGCGTCGAGACGTCCACCGGATACCCGCCGATCGCCCGCGCCGCCTTCTCGTAGGCGCGCGCCTTGAACGCGTCGCCTCCGGTGATCGCGATGAGATCGGCGTACTCCTGGAGGAGCGCCTCGACCTCGTCGTTGCGACGGGCCACCCCTCAAGTCTAGGAAGCGGCACCGGGGTACGCGAAAGGCCCCTGCCGAGCAGGGGCCTCACTGGTGTCCGAGGGGGGACTTGAACCCCCACGCCCGATAAAGGGCACTAGCACCTCAAGCTAGCGCGTCTGCCATTCCGCCACCCGGACAAGGTGTCTGTCGTGCGAGGTTTCCCCGGCGGGGTTTCCCTCGCGGCGACGAAGGAAACATTACCAGGCTTTCGAGGGTGGCTGATCACCCCCCGGTTCCGGGGCCCGTCGCGCGTGAACGGCGTGTGACGGGCCGGGACCGGTCTTGGGCCCGGGGCGGCGCCGGAGAGAGGATGGCAGGGACCACCAGCAGTGACAGTGGGAGGAAGCAGCGTGAGCGAGACGGACACGGCCAGGAGCGTCACCGGCGAGGACGAGGTCGTGGACCTCTGCCGCGAGCTGATCCGGTTCGACACCAGCAACTACGGCGACCACTCCGGCCCCGGCGAGCGCAAGGCCGCCGAGTGGGTCGCCGAGAAGCTCGCCGAGGTCGGGCTGGAGCCGAAGATCTACGAGTCCCACCCCGGCCGCGCCTCCACGGTGGCCCGCATCGAGGGCGAGGACCCGTCCCGGCCCGCGCTGCTCATCCACGGCCACCTGGACGTCGTACCGGCCAACGCGGTCGACTGGACCCACCATCCGTTCTCCGGCGAGATCGCCGACGGCTGCGTGTGGGGACGCGGGGCCGTCGACATGAAGGACATGGACGCCATGACGCTGGCGGTCGTCCGCGACCGGCTGCGCAGCGGGCGCCGGCCGCCGCGCGACATCGTCGTCGCCTTCCTCGCCGACGAGGAGGCCGGCGGCACGTACGGCGCCCGGTACCTGGTCGACCACCACCCCGAGCTGTTCGAGGGCGTGACCGAGGCGATCAGCGAGGTCGGCGGCTTCTCCTTCACCGTGGACGAGCAGCGGCGGCTCTACCTGATCCAGACGGCCGAGAAGGGCATGCACTGGATGAAGCTGACCGTGGCCGGGACCGCCGGGCACGGCTCGATGATCCACCGCGACAACGCCATCACCGAGCTGTCCGAGGCCGTCGCCCGGGTCGGCCGGCACAAGTTCCCGGTCCGGGTCACCAAGACCACCCGGGCCTTCCTCGACGAACTCGGCGACGCGCTCGGCACCGAGCTGGACCCGGAGGACATGGAGTCCACCCTCGCCAAGCTCGGCGGCATCGCCAAGCTCATCGGCGCGACCCTGAGCAACACCGCCAACCCCACCCAGCTGACCGCCGGCTACAAGGTCAACGTCATCCCGGGCGAGGCCACCGCGCACATCGACGGACGGTTCCTGCCCGGCCACGAGGAGGAGTTCCTCGCCGACCTCGACCGGCTGCTCGGCCCGCGGGTCCGCCGCGAGGACGTGCACGCGGACAAGGCCGTCGAGACCACCTTCGACGGCGCCCTGGTCGAGGCCATGCAGGCCGCGCTGCTCGCCGAGGACCCGACGGCCAAGGCGATCCCGTACATGCTCTCCGGCGGCACCGACGCCAAGTCCTTCGACGACCTCGGCATCCGCGGCTTCGGCTTCGCGCCGCTGAAGCTGCCGCCGGAGCTGGACTTCGCCGGCATGTTCCACGGCGTGGACGAGCGGGTGCCGGTGGACGGCCTCCAGTTCGGCGTCCGCGTGCTCGACCGGTTCATCGACGCGTCGTGAGTCCGGGCCCCCGCCCGGGGCGCGCACCGCGGTAATCGGGCAGCCGTACGAGATCGACTGGGAAGGGTGAATGCGACGATAGGCTCGTAGCTTCATCAGCCCCTCCTCGTTGCCTCTGATGTGACCCCGCGCCTTGGGGTCGCATTGCCAACTAGGAGGAAGAATGATCAAGAAGGTCGTCGCTGCTGCGGCTGCCACCGGTGGGCTGGTTCTCGCGGGCGCGGGCCTGGCCGTCGCCGACTCCGGTGCCCAGGGTGCCGCCGTGCACTCCCCGGGCGTCGTCTCCGGCAACGTCATCCAGGTGCCCGTGCACGTCCCGGTGAACGTGTGCGGCAACACGATCAACGTGATCGGGCTCCTGAACCCCGCCTTCGGCAACGCCTGCGTCAACAAGTGACGCCGGCTCCCTGAGGGGCGTCTTTTACGGGCCGTCGGCCCCGGAGCGCGCGCCATGCGCTCCGGGGCCGACCGGTCTTCGAGGATCGAAGACATGGAAGGCAGGGGGGAATCAGCATGCGACAAGGCACGCGCAAGGGCCTGATGACCATGGCCGCAGCGACCGGTGTCATCGCCGCCGCGGGCGGCTACGCGCACGCCGACTCGGGGGCGGCGGGCTCCGCCGGGGGCTCGCCCGGCGTACTGTCCGGCAACACAGTGCAGGCGCCCGTGCACGCGCCGGTGAACATCTGCGGCAACACCGTGAACGTCGTCGGGCTCCTGAACCCGTCGGTGGGCAACACGTGCGCCCACCACCACGGCGACGCCCCGGGGGGTCACCACGGCGGCTCCGGCGGCTCGCACGCGGGCGGCCACACCGGCGGGTCGCCGGGCGTCGGCTCCGGCAACACCGTGCAGGTGCCGGTCGACGTCCCGGTGAACGTGTGCGGCAACAGCGTCGACGTCATCGGGGCGGGCAACGCCGCGGTGGGGAACGACTGCGCCGACGAGGGCGGATACGGCAATCCGCCCGGGAAGCCGGGCCACCCCGGTCATCCGGGCCACCCCGGTCACCCGGGCCACCCGGGGAAGCCGGGAGCGCCTGGGCATCCGGGGAAGCCCGGTGAGCCCGAGCAACCGGGTCATCCCGGGCAGCCCGCTGAGCCCGGCAATCCGGGCCACCCCGGCACCGGCACCGGCTCCCAGACCGGCGCGGGCGGCTCCGGGACGCACGGTACGTCCCAGGTCAAGGCCCAGGTGGGCCGCTCCGGCCAGCCCCTGGGCACCGCCCAGCTCGCCCACACGGGCAGTGAGGTGCCGCTCGGCATCGCCCTGCCGGCCGGCGCGGGCGCGCTGCTCGCGGGCGCGGTGCTCTACCGCAAGGCGCGCGCCGGGGCGTGAGGCGGGACGGAGCGGGCCCTGCCGAGCCGGCGGGGCCCGCTCCGTTCATCCGTCCGCGTTCATCCTGTGATCACGCTCACCATGTCGCGCGCACCTGGCGGATGATCCGTCGGCGCAACCGCACCCTGCGACTGCCGTCGCGCAACAGGCTCAGTCGGTCCAACTCCCAGTGTCCGTACTCGGCATGGTCCGTCAGCAGACGTGTGGCCTCCTTGCGGGACACCCCGCGAGGTACGTACACGTCGACAAATTCGTATTCCGGCATCGCATCTATTGTGCGGGCTGGTGCCCGGTACGGATAGCGTCTGCACTATGTCTGATGCTGCGCAGCCCACCGCTGCCGAGGTACGCGCCGCCGCCGAGGCCGTCAAGACCGCGCTCGACCGTCATCTCGCCGCGGTCGAACGCAGGTCGGGGGAGGACGACCCGGCCGTGTCCGAGGCGTTCAACCAGCTGGCCGCTGCCGCCGAGGCGTACGACGAACTGCTCTACGACCGCTACGACGAGGTCACGCCCTTCGAGATCCCCAGCGCGGAGGAAGCGCTGCCGCCGTACGCGGGCCCGGAGGAGCCGAACGCGATCAGTGTGCTGATCCGCCGCGACTACACCGTGGCGGAACCCCAGCGGCTGCTGGCGCAGGCCCAGCGGGTCGAGGCGGCGGAGTACGACGACGTCGTGGACGACGATGCCGCCGGGACGGTCCCGGGGGCGCTGGGCATCCTCTTCGGCGAATTCGAACCGGACGAGATCGCCTCCCGGCACAAGGAGTTCGGCCTGGAGGAGGGCGACTCCACGCTCTGGGTCACCGCGGCCGAGGAGCCGCCCGAGGCCGGGGAGTGGCTGGAGGCGCCCTTCGAACACATCGATCCACAGCAGGTGGTGTGCCGGTTCGATGTGAGCGCGGTGTTCGACGACGAGGTCTCCGACGACGAGGACGACATCGACTTCGTCGACGAGGACGAGGACGGGGAGCTGGAGCCGGTCAACGCCGAGAAGTGACAGGGGCGGACGGGACGGGGGCGGCGGTGCCGTGGGCCTGGGGCCTACGGCACCGCCGGACTCCGCCGCCGTGACGGGATCGCCGGTCGCGACGGAGGAGGACGTGCGCAGGAGCCCTGCCGGGGAAGACGCGCGGACGACGACTCAGGTCGCCGGGACCTGCGTGCGCAGCAGTGTCTGAAGGCGGGTCGTGCGCGGCTTGGGCGGAACCTCCGCCACCGCCTTCGGCAGGGCCTGCTCCACGCCGTGCACGACGGACAGGTGCCGTTCCGCCCGGCCGAACGCCGTGTACACCCAGGGGCGGCTCAGGGCCTGCGCGGCATCGCCGGGCAGCACGACGACCGCCGCCGGCCAGCGGGTGCCCACCGCCTGGTGCGCGGTCAGCGCCCAGCCGTGCCGGACACTGCCCTCCACCCGCTCGCGCGGTACGGCGACGGGGGCGCCGGCGCACGACAGGTGCAGTCCGCCGGCGTCGGCCTTCACCACCACACCCGGCACCGTGCGCCCCGGGGCGGGGGAGTAGGCGATCCGGTCGCCGGGGTCGAAGCCGCCGAACCGGCCGGGGCCGGGGTTGAGGCGCTCCTTCAGGGCGGAGTTGAGGGCGCGCGTGCCCGCGGCGCCGCCGTGGCCCGGGGTGATCACCACGGTCTGGTCGGCCGGGACGCCGATCGCCCGCGGCACCGAGTCCGCGACCAGCTGCACCGTCCGGTGCACGGCCTCGCCCGCGTCCCGCACCGGCACGATGACGATCTCCTTGCCCGGCGCGGCGACCTGGTTCAGCTCACCGACGCCGATGCCGGAGACCAGCTCGCCGAGCGGACCGGGGTCGGGCACGCGGGAGGCGACCTGCGGGCAGGCACGGGCCGCGAGCAGGTCGGCGAAGACCCGCCCCGGACCGGCCGACCACAGCACCCCGGGGTCGCCGCCGAGCAGCAGCCGGGCCCCGTCGGGCAGCGACTCCACCAGCATCGCGGCGCTCTCCACGTCGAGCTGGGGCGCGTCCGGCACGATCAGCAGGTCGAGCTCCAGGGCGCCGTCCGCGTCGCGGCCCGGACCCTCGGCACCGGACAGCAGCCCCGCGACCGTGCCCACGCCGTGCTCCGCCGCCTCCCCGCCCAGCCGCTCGGCCAGACGCCGGCGCCCGTCCGGGGTGTGGCAGGCGGCGAAGGCCCGCAGGCCCGCCGCACGGGCGGCACCGAGCAGGGCGGCCGGTTCGGCGCGGGCCGCCTCCCCGCCGGTGTGCAGCACCAGGCCGTGCCCGGCGACCGCGCGGGCCAGCTCGGCCGCACCGCCGGACAACCCGGCCGCCGTGGCCTCCCAGGCCTGCCCGGCCTCCTTGGCCAGGGAGTTGACCAGCCGGGCCAGGCCGTCCGCGAGGCTCTCCTCGGCCAGCGCGTACCGCTCCAGGCCGACGAGGACCCGGACCGGCCGCTCCCGCTCCTCGTCGGTGTCCTCGTCGCCTGCCTGAGGCGCGGCGGCGCCGGGCTCCTCCAGGGCGTCCTGGAACACCAGAGCCTCGCCCTCGGCGAGCGCGCCCTGCACCGCCGCGTCCGGGTCCGGCACGCCCTGCTTGCCGAGCGCCGCGGTGAGCGTGGGCAGCTCCAGCGCGGTGTGCCCGGCCACGGCCGCCTGCTCCAGCAGCCAGACGGTCAGCGCCCGGCCCCGCCGCTCGTCGTCCGGGCCGCAGGCCGCGCCGAGCAGCGCGCGGGCGAAGCCGTCGGCCTGGTCCGGCCGTACGCCGCCGACCCGGAGCAACTGCCAGGGATCCTCTCGCAGCGCGCTGTCGGCGCCCTCGCCGAGGGCCGCGGCGACCTGGGGGGCCAGCGCGTCCGGCGCGCCGCCCTCGGTCAGCACGCGGCGCACGGCGTCGACGGTCTCCGGCGCGGGGCCGCTGGGCGCGACCGGGGCGGGGGCCGGCTGGGGCCTGCGCACCGGTTCCGGGGCGGGGCGGCGCGGGGCCGGTGCGGGCTCCGCGAACACCGCGGCCACCGGCTTCTCGCCGCTCTCCACGGCCCGGACCGCCGCGAGCAGGTCGGCCGCCTTGCCGCTGAGCTTGGCGCCGCTGTCGATCGGGCCCCTCTTCTCGGCCTTGCGCCGCTCGATCCGCTCCCGCTCGACCCGCTGCGCGGCCAACTCGGCCTCGGCCTCGGACAACTCGGCAGCGCCGGAGCCGTCGACGGCTCCCGCCTCGGCCGAGTCCCCGACGGCGTCCTCCGCCCCCGAGTCGCCGGTGGCCTCGGCATCGCCGATGCCGTCAACGGCATCCGAGCCGCCGGAGCCGCCAACGGCATCCGCGCCGTCCGACCCGCCGCGGGCTTCGGCGCTGGCCGAGCCGCCCGTGGCCCCGGCATCGTCCGCGTCGCCGCCGGTGTCCGCCGCGCCCGAGTCACCCGCGGCACCCGCGCCGCCGGTGTCGGTCGTGCCCTCGGCCGTGGCGGCCCCGTCGGTGCCGTGCTCCGTGGTCCCCGGTGTGTCCGGCGTCCCCGGCCCGGCTTCCTCCGTGGTCTCCGGCTCCGTGCTCACAGCGTGCTCCAGTCGTGATCGGGATAGCGGTGCACGGGCGCCGACACATCGTCCAGCGCCCGGCAGATCTCGTCAGGAAGACTAAGGGCCTCCACTGACAACGCCGCCGTGAGCTGCTGTGCGTTGCGCGCGCCGACGATCGGCGCGGCCACCCCGGGCCGGTCCCGCACCCAGGCGAGGGCCACCTGGAGAGGGGTGACCGCGAGCCCGTCGGCGGCCGTCGTCACCGCGTCCACGATGCGGGTCGCCGTGTCGTCCAGATACGGCTCCACGAACAGCGCCAGATGCTCGGAGGCGCCGCGCGAGTCCGGGGGAGTGGTGTGCCGGTACTTGCCGGTCAGCACGCCTCGGCCGAGCGGCGAGGAGGGCAGCAGGCCCACTCCGAGGTCGAGCGCGGCGGGCAGCACCTCGCGCTCCACGCCCCGCTGGAGCAGCGAGTACTCCATCTGCGTGCTGGCGAGCCGGGTCCGGACGCCCGGCGCGGCGAGCTGCCAGGTGGCCGCCTTGGCCAGCTGCCAGCCGCAGAAATTGGACACTCCCGCGTACCGGGCCCGGCCGCTGCCGACCGCGAGGTCGAGGGCGTGGAGCGTCTCCTCCAGCGGGGTGTCGGGGTCGTAGGCGTGGATGTGCCACAGGTCGACGTAGTCCGTGCCCAGGCGGGCCAGGGAGGCGTCGAGGGCGGCGAGCAGATGGCCGCGGGAGCCGTCGAAGCGGCGGTCGGGGTCGGGCACGCTGCCTGCCTTGGTGGAGATGACCAGGTCACGGCGCGGCACCAGCCCGTCCATGAGCTGCCCCAGCAGATACTCCGCCTCCCCGTCGCCGTACACGTCCGCGGTGTCGACCAGGGTGCCGCCGGCTTCCCAGAACGCCTTCAGCATGTCCGCGGCGTCGTGCTCGTCGGTGTCCCGGCCCCAGGTGAGGGTGCCGAGTCCGATCCGGGACACGCGCAGGCCGGTCCGGCCGAGATGCCTCTGCTCCATGACCGCGAGATTACTGGCCAGAACCGGTGCGGTGGGTGGCCTGTGGACAACCTGTGCGGAGTGCCCCGAAGGGGCCGGGGACCTGCGCGGCCGGCCCCGTCGGCCCGCGGCCGGGGAACCACCGGCGCACTGCCGGGGGAATCGCCGGAGCCGGGCACCCTGCCCCCGGCACCCACCCCCGCGCTAAGGTCTGCCGCACAGGGACGTTACTCATGGGTAAGGGGATTCGGCCATGCAGCTCGGGATCAACCTCGGCTACTGGGGTGCCGGAATGGACGGCGACAACCTGGCCGTGGCGCAGGAGGCCGACCGGCTGGGCTACGCGGTGTGCTGGGCCGCCGAGGCCTACGGCTCCGACGCCGCCACCGTGCTCAGCTGGGTCGCCGCGCAGACCGAGCGCATCGACGTCGGCTCGGCCATCTTCCAGATTCCGGCCCGGCAGCCCGCGATGACCGCGATGACCGCGGCCACGCTCGACTCGCTCTCCGGCGGCCGGTTCCGGCTCGGCCTCGGCGTCTCGGGCCCGCAGGTCTCCGAGGGCTGGTACGGCGTCAAGTTCGACAAGCCGCTCGCCCGCACCCGCGAGTACGTGGAGATCGTCCGCAGGGCGATGACCCGGGAGCGGCTGACGTACGAGGGCGAGCACTGGACGCTGCCGCTGCCGGGCGGCCCGGGCAAGCCGATCAAGCTGACCGTGCACCCGCAGCGCGAGCACATCCCGCTCTACATCGCCGCGATCGGCCCGAAGAACCTGGAGCAGACCGGCGAGATCGCCGACGGCGCGCTGCTGATCTTCCCCTCCGCCGAGCACCTGGAGGAGACCACGATCACCCACCTGCGCGCCGGCCGCGAGAAGGCGGGCCTGACCCTCGACGGCTTCGACGTGTGCCCGACCCTGCCGCTCGCGGTCGGCGACGACACCGACGTGCCCCGGCTCGCGGACACCTTCAGGCTGTACACCGCGCTCTACGTGGGCGGCATGGGCAGTGCCAAGCAGAACTTCTACAACAAGCTCGCGCAGCGCATGGGGTACGAGAAGGAGGCCGCCGAGATCCAGCGGAAGTACCTGTCCGGGGACAAGCAGGGCGCCGCCGCCGCGATCCCGCACGACCTCATCGACAAGACCACGCTGCTGGGTTCGGTGGACCGCATCGCCGACCGGATGAAGGCGTACGCCGCCGCCGGGGTCACCACCCTCAACCTGGCCCCGGCCGGCTTCACGCTGGAGGAGCGGATCGCCTCCCTGCGGGCCGGCAGCGAGGCCCTGGAGCGCGCCGGGCTCGCGTAAGGGTCGTCAGCGGCCGTGGTGGGGGCTCGGGGGTCTTCCCCGCCACGGCCGTCACCGGGAACAACGCGCGCGCCACCGCCCGGTTACGACCGCGCCCCTTCTTTCCCGACTCCAGCGGCACCCACCCGGTCCCGACGCCGGCGGCAGGCCCTGCCCGCCCCCCGTTCGGGCCAGTGCGCCCGCACCCCTGTTGCGGCCCCCTCCCCGCCGCACTTGACTCGTGCTTCGCGGGATCCGTTTCTCGCGGAGTCCGGCGGAGCTGCGGAGAGGGGCCTGCCATGCTGTCGGCCAAGAGCCTGTTCCAGGAGATCCTCGACAACGACGAGTCCTTCCGGCTCTTCTGCTCCATCGCCGCCAGCGGGGAGGCCCAGGGCGGCTGGGAGAACGGGCGGATCGCCGCGCTGGTGCCGGAGGGCGAACGCGCGCTGGCCCCGAAGATCGCCCGGCACGGCGCCGACGAGGACAAGCACGGGCGCATCTTCACCGCCCTGCTGAGGAAGCGCGGCCTCACCCCCGTCCCCGTCCCGCCCGGGACCGACTACACGATGCTCCTGGAGCGGCACGGCATCGGCCTCGCCCACGACAAGCTCCGCCGGGACGAGCCGCTGACCGTGCGGGACGTCATCGTCTACCTCGCGCACAGCCGGGTCACCGAACAGCGCGCCGCCGAACAGCTGGGGCTGCTCCGGACGCACTTCGCCGACCACCCGGAGATCGGCAGGGCCGTCCGCGTGATCTCCGACGACGAGGACAAGCACCTCGCCTACACCCACGAGGAACTGCTGCGCCTCGCCGCCGCCGGGCACGGCCGGCTGATCCAGCGCACCCTGCGCGCGTGCGCGCTCACCGAGATCCGCGTCCACCGGGACGTCAGCCTCGCCGTCATGGCCCACATGGGCCGCATCCTGCGCTGGCCGAAGGCCAGGTCCGCGCTGCTCGCGGCCGGCATCCACGCCCTGTACGCCTACGAGCGCCTCGCCGGCTGGCACCGCATGGTCACCCTCGCCATGCCCGAGCGCCGCGACGCCCTCGGCGGACCGGCGGCACCCGCCCCCGAGTTCGCCTGAGCCGCGCTCACAGCCAGCCGCGCCGCTTGAACTGCCGGTACAGCAGCACCTCCAGCACGGCCATCACCACGATCACCGCCGGATACGACCACAGCCAGTGCAGCTCGGGCATGTGGTCGAAGTTCATGCCGTAGATGCCCGCGATCATCGTGGGGACCGCTGCCATCGCCGCCCACGCGGAGATCTTCCGCATGTCGTCGTTCTGCCGCACGCTCATCTGCGCCAGGTGGGCGGAGAGGATGTCCGACACCAGCCGGTCCAGGGCCTCCACGGACTCGTTCACGCGCGTGAGGTGGTCGCCCACGTCCCGGAAGAACGGCCGCGACGTGTCGTGCACGAAGGGCACCGAGCCGCCCATCGGCCCGTTGCCCGCCAGCCGGGCCAGCGGCAGCGCCAGCGGCCCGGTGGCCCGGCGGAACTCCAGGACCTGCCGCTTGAAGGTGTAGATCCGGGACGCGGTGTTGCGGGAACCGCCGGTCTCCGGCTGGAACACCTCCGCCTCCAGCTCGTCCAGGTCGGTCTGGAGCTCCGTCGCCACCTCCAGGTAGTGGTCGACGGTGGCGTCCGCGATGGCGTACAGCACGGCGGTGGGGCCCTTGTCGAGCATCTCCGGCTCCTCCTCCAGCCGGTGCCGCACCGCCGCCAGCGGCGAGCACTCGCCGTGCCGGACGGTCACCACGAAGCAGTCGCCGATGAAGACCATCACCTCACCGGCGGAGACCGCGTCGCTCTCGGGCTCGTACACGACCGGTTTCAGCACCATGAACAGCGAGTCGTCGTACACCTCCAGCTTGGGCCGCTGATGTGCCTTGAGGGCGTCCTCCACGGCCAGCGGGTGCAGTCCGAACTCCTGGGTGACCAGGTCGAACTCCTGCTCGGACGGCTCGTGCAGCCCGATCCACACGAAGCCGCCGGCCGCCCGCGCCTCGGCGAGCGCGTCGGACAGGTCCTCCGGCCCCTCGGTGCGGTGCCCGTGCCGATAGATGGCGCAGTCCACGATCACGCCGCGCATTCTCCCTTCGCCCAGCCGCCGGCGCACACCTCCGTGCGCCTACCCTGGTCCGCATGCCCACGCTGATCCTCGTCAGGCACGGACGTTCCACCGCCAACACCTCGGGTGTGCTCGCCGGGCGGACGCCCGGCGTCGCCCTGGACGAGCGCGGCGCCGCGCAGGCCGCCGCACTTCCCGCACGGCTCGCGGGCCTGCCGCTCGCCGAGGTCGTCACCAGCCCGCTCCAACGCTGCCAGGAGACCGTACAACCCCTGCTGGAGGCCCGTCCCGGCCTGTCCGCCCACACCGAGGAGCGGATCGGGGAGTGCGACTACGGCGACTGGTCCGGCCGCAAGCTCGCCGAGCTGAAGGACGAGCCGCTGATGGAGGTCGTCCAGGCCCACCCGTCCGCCGCCGCCTTCCCCGGCGGGGAGTCCATGCGGGCCATGCAGACCCGCGCCGCCGAGGCCGTACGCGAGTGGAACGCGCGCGTGGAGCGCGAGCACGGCGCCGACGCCGTCTACCTGATGTGCTCCCACGGCGACATCATCAAGGCGCTCGTCGCCGACGCCCTCGGTCTCCACCTCGACCTCTTCCAGCGGATCTCCGTGGAGCCCTGTTCCGTCACCGCCATCCGCTACACCCGCCTGCGGCCCTTCCTCGTCCGCCTCGGCGACACCGGCGACTTCGCTTCGCTCGCCCCGCGCGAGGAACCCGGCGAGGGCGACGCACCGGTCGGGGGTGGTGCGGGCGCACCGTGATCGTCGGCCGCAGTAGGGTGAAGCGACTCACCCCCACGCGTGTCCGCACGGCCCGCACCGCTGAAACGCTCGAAACCACGACATCAATGGAGACAGGACGTGTCCCGTCAGGTGTTCCTCTACGACCAGCCGGACCGCTTCGTGGCCGGCACGGTCGGACTGCCCGGGCGCCGTACCTTCTTCCTCCAGGCCACCGCAGGCCCCCGGGTGACCAGCGTGGTCCTGGAGAAGACCCAGGTCGCCGCGCTCGCCGAGCGCATGGACGAACTGCTCGACGAGGTCGTACGCCGTAGTGGCGGCAGTGCCGCGGTCCCCGCCGTGGCCCCCTCCGAGATCGCCGACACCGCGCCGCTGGAGACCCCCATCGAGGAGGAGTTCCGCGTCGGCACCATGGCCCTGGCCTGGGACGGCGAGGAACAGCGCATGGTCGTCGAGGCGCAGGCCCTGGTGGAGCTGGAGGCCGACACCGAGGAGGACCTGGCCGAGGCCGAGGAGCGGTTGCTCCAGGACGAGGAGAACGGACCCCCGATGCTGCGGGTCCGGCTGACCGGCGCGCAGGCCCGGGCCTTCGCCAAGCGCGCCCTCGACATCGTCAACGCCGGGCGGCCACCGTGCCCGCTGTGCAGCCTCCCGCTCGATCCGGAAGGACATGTATGTCCGCGCCAGAACGGATACCGCCGCGGAGCGTGACGGCCGATCCGAACCCCGCCGAGCTGCTCGCGCGGGGTGAGCTGACCGTACGCGGCCGGATCCGCGAGGCGTCCAACGCGGCGCTGTTCTGCACGGTCGCCCTGGACGGCCGGGAAGCCTCCTGCGTGTACAAGCCGGTGGCCGGGGAGCGCCCCCTGTGGGACTTCCCCGACGGCACCCTCGCCGGCCGCGAGGTGGCCGCCTACGAGGTCTCCGAGGCCACCGGCTGGGGTCTCGTGCCGCCCACCGTGCTGCGCGACGGGCCGTACGGCGAGGGCATGTGCCAGCTGTGGATCGACGTCCACCCCGAGGCGGAGCTGCTCGCCCTGGTCGACGGCGAGGAGCCGGAGCCGGGCTGGAAGGCGATCGGGTTCGCCGAGGTCGGCGAGGACCGCACCGCCCTGCTGGTGCACGCCGACGACGAGCGGCTGCGCCGGCTCGCCGTCCTGGACGCGGTGATCAACAACGCCGACCGCAAGGGCGGCCACCTGCTGCCCACCGCCGAGGGCCGGCTGTACGGCATCGACCACGGCGTCACCTTCAACGTCGAGAACAAGCTGCGCACCCTGCTGTGGGGCTGGGCCGGGGAACCCCTGACCCCGGAGGCCGTCGACGTCCTGAAGGGGCTGCGGGACGGGCTGGAGGGCGGACTGGGCCGCCGGCTGGCCGCACTGATCACGGCGGCCGAGATCGACGCCACGCGCGCGCGTGTCGACGCGCTGCTCACCTCGGGCCTGCACCCGGAGCCGAGCGGGGAGTGGCCCGCCATTCCCTGGCCGCCCGTGTGAGCACATCCGGCGCCGAGGTACAAGACCGCGTAACCGGCCATCCAGCCCGATCCCGTTCGTATACGCAGCTCGGCGCCGGTTAGGCTCATGTACATGCATGCCTGGCCCGCTTCCGAGGTCCCCGCCCTGCCTGGTCAGGGCCGCGACCTGAGGATCCACGACACCGCGACCGGCGGCCTGGTCACCCTCGACCCCGGTCCCGTCGCCCGCATCTACGTCTGCGGCATCACGCCGTACGACGCGACCCACATGGGTCATGCGGCGACCTACAACGCGTTCGACCTGGTTCAGCGCGTGTGGCTCGACACCAAGCGGCAGGTCCACTACGTCCAGAACGTCACCGACGTCGACGATCCGCTGCTGGAGCGGGCGGACCGGGACGGCGTCGACTGGGTCGCCCTCGCCGAGAAGGAGACCGCCCTCTTCCGCGAGGACATGACCGCCCTGCGGATGCTCCCGCCGCGGCACTACATAGGCGCCGTCGAGGCGATACCCGGCATCGTCCCGCTCGTGGAGCGGCTGCGCGACCTCGGCGCGGCCTACGAGCTGGAGGGTGACATCTACTTCTCCGTCGAGTCCGACCCGAACTTCGGCAAGGTCTCGAACCTGGACGCCGCCGCCATGCGGCTGCTGTCCGCCGAGCGCGGCGGCGACCCGGACCGCCCGGGCAAGAAGAACCCGGTCGACCCGATGCTGTGGATGGCGGCCCGGCCCGGCGAGCCCAGCTGGGACGGCGGCTCCCTCGGCCGGGGCCGGCCCGGCTGGCACATCGAGTGCGTGGCCATCGCCCTCGACCACCTCGGCATGGGCTTCGACGTCCAGGGCGGCGGCTCCGACCTCGCCTTCCCGCACCACGAGATGGGCGCCTCGCACGCCCAGGTGCTCACCGGCGAGTTCCCCATGGCCAAGGCATACGTGCACGCCGGCATGGTCGCCCTGGACGGCGAGAAGATGTCGAAGTCCAAGGGCAACCTGGTCTTCGTCTCCACGCTGCGCCGTGACGGCGTCGACCCCGCCGCCGTCCGCCTCGCGCTGCTGGCCCACCACTACCGCGCCGACTGGGAGTGGACCGACCAGGTCCTCCAGGACGCCGTCGACCGCCTCGCCCGCTGGCGCGCGGCCGTCTCCCGCCCCGACGGCCCCTCCGCCGACGCGCTGGTGGAGGAGGTCCGCGAGGCCCTGGCGAACGACCTGGACGCCCCCGCCGCACTCGCCGCCGTCGACCGCTGGGCGGCCCGCCAGGAGCAGGAGGGCGGCACCGACACCGGCGCCCCCGGCCTGGTGACGCGGGCGGTGGACGCGCTGCTGGGGGTGGCTCTCTAGGCACCGCGAGCGGCAGCGCCTGAGGCGTCGGCACCACGAAGAAGGGGCGCTTCCCGTGAGGGAACCGCCCCTTCGCCGTGCTCTCAGTCCTCCGGGTTGTCCTCGTCCTCGTCCTTGGGCATGCCCCCGGCCGCCGGGGGCCTCGGCTTCCCGCCCGGAGGGCCCACGTCCCGGCGCCGCAGGTACCGTTCGAACTCCCGGGCGATCGCCTCACCGGACGCCTCCGGAAGCTCCGCGGTGTCCCGGGCCTCCTCCAGCGTCTGCACGTACTCGGCGACCTCGCTGTCCTCGGCGGCGAGCTGGTCCACGCCCACCTGCCAGGCCCGCGCGTCCTCGGGCAGTTCGCCCTGCGGGATGCGCAGGTCGAGCAGGTCCTCCAGGCGGTTGAGCAGCGCCAGCGTCGCCTTCGGGTTGGGCGGCTGGGAGACGTAGTGCGGTACGGCCGCCCACAGCGAGACCGCCGGGACGCCCGCGTGCGTGCACGCCTCCTGAAGGACACCGACGATGCCCGTCGGCCCCTCGTACTTGGTCTCCTCCAGGTCCATCCGGCGGGCCAGGTCCGGGTCGGACGTGACCCCGCTGACCGGCACTGGACGCGTGTGCGGGGTGTCCCCGAGCAGGGCGCCCAGGATCACCACCAGCTCCACTCCGAGCTCGTGCGCGAAGCCCAGCAGCTCGTTGCAGAACGAACGCCAGCGCATGGACGGTTCGATGCCCCGGACCAGCACCAGGTCGCGCGGTTTCTCACCGCCGACGCGGACCACCGACAACCTCGTGGTCGGCCACGTGATCTTGCGCACACCGCCGTCCATGAACACCGTGGGGCGGTTCACCTGGAAGTCGTAGTAGTCCTCGGCGTCCAGCGCCGCGAACACCTCGCCCTTCCATTCGCGTTCCAGATGCGCGACCGCCGTGGAGGCGGCGTCGCCGGCATCGTTCCAGCCCTCGAACGCGGCCACCATGACTGGGTCGATCAGCTCGGGAACCCCCTCCAGCTCGATCACCCAGTGCCTCCTTCCGACGTGCCCTCGCTTGACTCACCAACCTTACGGCGTCCCGCGGGGGCGCCCGCAGCCCCCTTGCGTGGGGGAGTGAACGGATCACTGCCCCGTTCACCACCGCGGAACACGCGCGAGCAGCCGAACTCACAGAGTGGACCGCAGCCACTGCTCCACGCTCGCGATGTGCACCGTCGCCCAGGAGCGCGCCGCCTCCGCGTCCCGGTCGCGCAGCGCGCCCAGGATCGCCCGGTGCTCGCGCAGGGTGCGGCCGACGGCGTCCTCCTGGGTGAGCCCCCGCCAGATCCGGGCCCGGGTGGTGGGCCCCGACAGCCCGTCCAGCAGCGAGCACAGCACCGAGTTCCCGGCGCTCTGCACGATGCCCCGGTGGAACTCCAGGTCGGCCGCGACCAGTTGCTCCACCGACGGCTCCGCGCCCAGCGCGTCCAACTGGGCCTCCAGCGCGTCCAGTTGCCCGGGCTCGATCCGGGGGGCCGCCAGCGCGGTCGCGGCCGGCTCCAGGATGCGGCGCACGGCCAGGAACTCCAGCACGGTGTCGTCGCGGTGGAAGTCCACGACGAAGCTCATCGCCTCCAGCAGCAGCTGAGGGTCGAGGCTGGTGACATAGGTGCCGTCGCCCTGCCGTACGTCGAGGATGCGGATCAGCGACAGGGCGCGCACGGCCTCCCGCAGGGAGTTGCGGGACAGGCCCAGCTCGGCGGCCAGCTCACTCTCCTTGGGCAGCCGGTCGCCCGGGCGCAGCGCACCGGAGACGATCATGCCCTTGATCTTCTCGATCGCCTCGTCGGTGACTGCCACGGCCGGCCTCCTGTCGCCCCAGACATCGGATGTCAGCACATTATGCGGCGGCGCCGCCGGGCCGCGGAGGGCGTTCCGGCGCACGGGGATGTGGGAAGGGGCGGCCCCATCGGCGTGGGGCCGCCCCTCAGGTGTCCTGGACCGTTGTGCGAGCCCGCTGCTACTTCTTGTCCAGCAGGTCCTGGACCTTGCCGCGGACCTCGTCCGTGTCCAGGCCCCGGATGGTCAGCGTGGTGCGGCGGCGCAGCACGTCGTCCGCCGTCTCGGCCCACTCGTGGTCACGGGCCCAGACGACCTGCGCCCAGATCTCCGGGGCGTCGGGGTGGACACGCCCGGCCAGCTCCGGGTTCTCGTTCGCCAGCCGGGCGATGTCGAAGGCCAGGGAGCCGTAGTGGGTGGCCAGGTGCCTGGCGGTGTCGGCGCCCATGCGCGGACCCGGGGCCGGACCGTCCACCAGCAGCCGGTGGGCGACCGCGCGCGGGTTGGCGACACCGGGCAGCGGCAGCTTCTTCGGCAGCGAGGAGATCGGCTCGAAGTCGTCGCCGAGCGGGTGACCCGGCAGCGCCTCCAGCTTCTTCATGATCGTCCGGCCGATGTGGCGGAACGTCGTCCACTTGCCGCCCGCGACGGACAGCATGCCGCCCCTGCCCTCGGTCACCACGGTCTCGCGCTTGGCCTTGGCGGTGTCGCCGGGGCCGCCCGGCAGCACCCGCAGACCGGCGAACGCGTAGGTGATGAGGTCGCGCTGGAGCTGCTGGTCCCGGACGGAGAACGCGGCCTCGTCCAGGATCTGGGTTATGTCCTTCTCGGTGACCCCGACGTCCGCGGGGTCGCCCTCGTACTCCTCGTCGGTGGTGCCGAGCAGCAGCATGTCCTCCCAGGGGAGGGCGAAGGTGATGCGGTACTTGTCGATGGGGGTCGCGAGCGCGGCCTTCCACGGAGACGTCCGCTTCAGGACCAGGTGCGCGCCCTTGGACAGACGGATGGACGGCGCCGCGTTCGGGTCCTCCATCCGGCGCAGGTGGTCGACCCAGGGGCCGGTCGCGTTCAGCACCAGCCGGGCGTTGACGCCGAACTCCTCGCCGGACAGCCGGTCCCTGAGGTCGGCGCCGGTGACCCGGCCCCTGGTGAAGCGCAGCCCGGTGACCTCGGCGTGGTTGAGGACGACCGCGCCCGCCTCGACGGCCGCGCGGACCGTCATCAGCGCCATGCGGGCGTCGTTCATCTGGTCGTCGCCGTAGACGGCCACGGCCTTGAGGTTCTCGGTGCGCAGCTCGGGCACGTCCTGCGCCGCCTTGGCGGGGGAGAGCAGGTGGCCGACGCCGTCGCCGAACGCGGAGAGCGCGGAGTAGGCGAAGACGCCCGCGCCGAGCTTCGCCGCGCCGTGCGGGCCGCCCTTGTACACGGGGAGGTAGAAGGTGAGCGGGTTCGCCAGGTGGGGGGCCACCTGGCGGGAGACCGCACGGCGTTCGAAGTGGTTCTCCGCCACCAGCTTCACCGCGCCGGTCTGGAGGTAGCGCAGACCGCCGTGGAGCAGCTTGGAGGAGGCGGAGGAGGTGGCGCCGGCGAAGTCGCCGGCGTCGACCAGCGCCACCCTGAGGCCGGACTGCGCGGCGTGCCAGGCGGTGGAGATGCCCAGGATGCCGCCGCCGATCACAAGAAGGTCGTACGACGCCTTGGCGAGCTGCTCCCTGGTCTCGGCCCGGCTCGGGTTGGAGCCGGAAGCCGGGTGCGTTCCCAGGGCAGGCACGGTCTGCAGGGTGGACTGACTGGTCATGTCGGGTACTTACTCCTCGTCAGAGATGGCTGAGCCGGAAGGGCCGCTCAGCTCTCGTCTTCGAGCCAGCCCATGGTCCGGTCGACGGCCTTGAGCCAGTTCTTGTACTCACGGGCGCGGGTCTCCGCGTCCATGCGGGGGGTCCACTCGGCGGCCCGGCGCCAGTTGGCGCGCAGGTCGTCGGTGCTGTTCCAGAAGCCGACGGCGAGACCGGCGGCGTAGGCGGCGCCGAGGCAGGTGGTCTCGGCGACCATCGGGCGCACCACCGGTGCGTCGAGGACGTCGGCGAGGGTCTGCATCAGCAGGTTGTTGGCGGTCATGCCGCCGTCGACCTTCAGGGTCACCAGCTCGTCGCCGGAGTCCTTGACCATGGCGTCGGCGATCTCCCGGGTCTGCCAGGCGGTGGCCTCCAGGACGGCGCGCGCGAGGTGCGCCTTGGTGACGTACCGGGTCAGGCCGGCGATCACACCGCGGGCGTCGGAGCGCCAGTGCGGGGCGAACAGGCCGGAGAAGGCCGGCACGAAGTAGGCGCCGCCGTTGTCCTCGACCGAGAGCGCGAGCGTCTCGATCTCGGCCGCGGTGGAGATCAGGCCCATCTGGTCGCGCATCCACTGCACCAGCGAGCCGGTGACGGCGATGGAGCCCTCCAGGGCGTAGACCGTCGGCTGGTCGCCGATCTTGTAGCCGACGGTGGTCAGCAGACCGGCGTAGGAGTTGATGATCTTGCTGCCGGTGTTCATCACCATGAAGGTGCCGGTGCCGTAGGTCGACTTGGTCTCGCCCTCGGAGAAGCAGGTCTGGCCGAACAGGGCCGCCTGCTGGTCGCCGAGCGCGGAGGCGACCGGGATGCCGCCGAGCAGGTCGCCCAGCTTGCCGCCCGTGATCTCGCCGTAGACCTCGGCGGAGGAGCGGATCTCGGGCAGGATCTGCAGCGGCACGCCGATGGACTCGCAGATCTTCTCGTCCCACTGCATCGTGTGCAGGTTCATGAGGAGGGTGCGGGAGGCGTTGGTGACGTCGGTGACGTGCTTGCCGCCGTTGACACCGCCGGTCAGGTTCCAGATGACCCAGGTGTCCATGGTGCCGAAGAGGATGTCACCGGCCTCGGCGCGCTCCTTCAGGCCCTCGACGTTGTCGAGCAGCCAGCGGGCCTTGGGTCCGGCGAAGTAGGAGGCCAGCGGCAGGCCCGTCTCGCGGCGGAAGCGGTCCTGGCCGACGTTGCGGCCCAGCTCCTTGCAGAGCGCGTCGGTGCGGGTGTCCTGCCAGACGATGGCGTTGTGGACGGGCTCACCGGTGTTCTTGTCCCACAGCACGGTGGTCTCGCGCTGGTTGGTGATGCCGATGGCCTTGATGTCGTCGCGGGTGATGCCGGCCTTGGCGATGGCGCCGGCGACGACTTCCTGGACGTTGGTCCAGATCTCGTTGGCGTTGTGCTCGACCCAGCCCGGCTTCGGGAAGATCTGCTCGTGCTCCTTCTGGTCGACGGAGACGATGCGGCCGTCCCGGTCGAAGACGATGCAGCGCGAGGAGGTCGTGCCCTGGTCGATCGCCGCGATGAAGGGGCCTGCGGTGTGGGCGTCGGTCACTGTGTGCTCCTGGAAGATCCGTGGTGATGGGGCTGTACGTACGGCGCGTGCTCGAAGACTCGGTGCTTCGTCAGGCTTCTCAAGAGGCTTCTCAAGCAAAGGCGACGTTGTAGATGCCTGCACCGATGGCACCGCCGATCAGCGGACCGACCACCGGGATCCAGGCGTAGCTCCAGTCGGAACCGCCCTTGTTGGGCAGGGGCAGCAGGGCGTGCACGATGCGCGGGCCCAGGTCGCGGGCCGGGTTGATCGCGTAGCCCGTCGGGCCGCCGAGCGACAGACCGATCGACACGACCACGAGCGCGGTGATCAGACCGCCGAGGACGCCGAGGCCGTTGCCCTTGTCGTTCAGGCCCTGGGTGAGGACCGCGAGGATCAGCACCACCGTGCCGATGATCTCCGTGGCGAGGTTCTGCACCGCGTTGCGGATCTCCGGGCCGGTGGAGAAGATGCCGAGGACCGGGCCGGCGCCCTGCTCCTCGGCCTCGACCGCCTTGGCCGCCGTGTCCTGCGCGCCCGGCCCGCCGACGATCTCCTTGTCGGTCAGGTGCGCGTAGAACTGGCCGTAGTAGGCGACCCACACCAGAGCCGCGCCGATCATCGCGCCGAGCAGCTGGCCGGCGAAGTAGGTCGGAACGTTGCTCCAGTCGCCGTCCTTGATGGCCAGGGCGACGGTGACGGCCGGGTTGAGGTGGGCGCCGGACAGCGGTCCGGAGATGTACACGGCCGTCATGACGGCGAAGCCCCACCCGAAGGCGATGGCGAGCCAACCGGCGTTACGGGCCTTGGAGGCCTTCAGCGTCACGGCGGCGCAGACACCGCCGCCGAGCAGGATGAGTATGGCGGTACCGATGGTCTCGCCGATGAAGATGTCGGAGCTGGACACCCGCGACTCCTTTGTCCTTCGTCCAGGGGAAAGCCGAACCCCGGTCCCAGCGGGGGTTCTGGCGCCCTCGGGGGTGAGAGCGATGCCGGCCCTTGGCGTTGTCACACTCTAGCGCGTATTGCCGGAAGGTGTTCGACAATGCCGACCGATGGACGGGAGTCTCGCTTCGGCGTTACACGTGAGTCAAGAGTTCTGTTATCGAAAACAGGATCGTTATTGATCGCTGCGGCTTATCAACGTTCGTACACGGACATACGATCTACCCGTTTTTGCCGATTTCAGGGTAGATCGACGACCGGAACGCCGCCTGGCGTCCCGGTCGTACCGGCTCTTCCGTTCGTCCCCGCCCGCGCCCTCGGTCAGAACCGCCCGGCGCCCAGATCACGGGAGACCGCGCGGGCGCAGTCGCGCACCGCGGCGATCAGCTCCGGGCGCAGCTCGCCCTCCCGGCACAGCCGCTCCACCGCGCCGGTGATGCCGACCGCGCCCACCGGCATCCGGCGCCGGTCGTGGATGGGCGCGGCGATCGACGCCACGCCCTCCCAGGTCTCCTCCACGTCGGCCGCGTACCCACGCGCGCGCGTGAGGTCGAGGAGGTGCTCGAAGTCGCCGGGGTCGCACACCGTGCGGTCCGTGAAGGCCTTCCGCTCGGTGTCCAGCGCCTCGCTGTGCGCGACCGGGTCGTAGGCGGACAGCACCTTGCCCAGGGCCGTGGAGTGCAGCGGCTGCATGGCCCCGATCTCCAGCACCTGCCGGCTGTCGTCGGGCCGGAAGACGTGGTGCACGATCAGGACGCCCTGCTGGTGCAGGACGCCCAGGTACACGCTCTCCCCGCTGGACCTGGCCAGGTCGTCGGTCCACACCAGCGCCCGCGCGCGCAGCTCGTGCACGTCGAGATAGGTCGTGCCGAGGCGCAGCAGCTCCGCGCCGAGCTGGTAGCGCCCGGAGGCGTCGTCCTGCTCCACGAACCCCTCCTGCTGGAGGGTGCGCAGGATGCCGTGGGCGGTGCCCTTGGCGAGGCCCAGTGACGAGGCGATGTCCGACAGGCCGAGCCGCCGCTCGCCGCCCGCGAGCAGCCGCAGCATCGCCGCCGCCCGTTCGAGCGACTGGATGTTCCGTGCCATCGCCGTCCTGCCTCCGTCCCCTTCGACTGCCGCGGTGCGGTGAGAAATCACCGTTCGGCAATGTCGAACACTACCGGTCCATGCCGACCTCCCGCTAATGGTCGGACGGCACCTGTTACATCACACGGGACCCGTGCGTGGCACACGGGCCGTTCGCGTCCGTCTCGTGGACGCCGCTGCCCATCCAAGCCCACTCCGGTTACTCTGGCGCCGTGCGGCAGTCCGGCCGGTCCGGGCAGCCGCATAGCCGACAGCCGTCGCATCCCAGGGAGCCCTTACATGGCCTCGTCGCCAACGTCCCCTTCCGCCGACAGCCGGACCCGTGTGTCCGCGCTCCGTGAGGCACTCGCCACCCGTGTGGTGGTCGCCGACGGAGCCATGGGCACGATGCTCCAAGCCCAGGAGCCCACCCTTGAGGACTTCCAGAACCTCGAAGGCTGCAACGAGGTCCTCAACATCACCCGCCCCGACATCGTCCGCTCCGTCCACGAGGCGTACTTCGCCGTGGGCGTCGACTGCGTCGAGACCAACACCTTCGGGGCCAACCACGCGGCCATGGCGGAGTACGACATCGCCGACCGGGTCCACGAACTCTCCGAGGCCGGCGCCCGCATCGCCCGGGAGACCGCGGACGAGTTCTCCGCCCGCGACGGCCGGCCCCGCTGGGTCCTCGGCTCCATCGGCCCCGGCACCAAGCTGCCCACCCTCGGACACATCGGGTTCACCACCATCCGGGACGGCTTCCAGGCGAACGCCGAGGGCCTGCTCACCGGCGGCGCCGACGCCCTGATCGTCGAGACCACCCAGGACCTGCTCCAGACCAAGGCGTCCGTCCTGGGCGCCCGGCGCGCCATGGAGCGCCTCGGCACCGAGGTCCCGCTGCTCTGCTCGATGGCCTTCGAGACCACCGGCACCATGCTGCTCGGCTCCGAGATCGGCGCCGCGCTCACCGCGCTGGAGCCGCTCGGCATCGACATGATCGGCCTGAACTGCTCGACCGGCCCGGCCGAGATGAGCGAGCACCTGCGCTACCTCACCCGGCACTCCCGCATCCCGCTGCTGTGCATGCCGAACGCGGGCCTGCCCATCCTCACCAAGGACGGTGCCCACTTCCCGCTCGACGCCGAGGGCCTGGCGGACGCCCAGGAGAACTTCGTACGCGATTACGGCCTCTCCCTCGTCGGCGGCTGCTGCGGCACCACCCCCGAGCACCTGCGCCAGGTCGTGGAGCGAGTGCGGGATCTCACCCCGCCCGAGCGCGCCCCGCGCCCCGAGCCGGGCGCCGCCTCCCTCTACCAGTCGGTGCCGTTCCGCCAGGACACCTCCTACCTGGCCATCGGCGAGCGCACCAACGCCAACGGCTCCAAGAAGTTCCGCGAGGCCATGCTGGAGGGCCGCTGGGACGACTGTGTGGAGATGGCCCGGGAGCAGATCCGCGAGGGCGCCCACCTGCTCGACCTGTGCGTGGACTACGTCGGCCGGGACGGCGTCGCCGACATGGAGGAACTGGCCGGCCGCTTCGCCACCGCCTCCACCCTGCCGATCGTCCTGGACTCCACCGAGGTCGACGTCATCAAGGCAGGCCTGGAGAAGCTGGGCGGCCGCGCGGTGATCAACTCGGTGAACTACGAGGACGGCGACGGCCCCGACTCCCGGTTCGCCAAGGTCACGCGGCTGGCGCGGGAGCACGGCGCCGCGCTCATCGCGCTCACCATCGACGAGGAGGGCCAGGCCCGCACCCCGGAGAAGAAGGTCGAGATCGCCGAACGGCTGATCGCCGACCTGACCGGGAACTGGGGCATCCGTGAGGAGGACATCCTCATCGACACCCTGACCTTCACCATCTGCACCGGTCAGGAGGAGTCCCGCAAGGACGGCATCGCCACCATCGAGGCGATCCGCGAGCTGAAGCGGCGCCATCCGGCGGTGCAGACCACCCTGGGCCTGTCGAACATCTCCTTCGGCCTCAACCCGGCCGCCCGCATCCTGCTGAACTCCGTCTTCCTGGACGAGTGCGTCAAGGCCGGCCTGGACTCGGCGATCGTGCACGCCTCCAAGATCCTGCCGATCGCCCGGTTCAGCGAGGAAGAGGTCGCCACCGCCCTCGACCTGATCCACGACCGCCGCGCCGAGGGCTACGACCCCCTCCAGAAGCTCATGCAGCTCTTCGAGGGCGCCACGGCGAAGTCCCTGAAGGCCGGCAAGGCCGAGGAACTGGCCGCGCTGCCCCTGGAGGAGCGGCTCAAGCGCCGCATCATCGACGGCGAGCGCAACGGCCTGGAAGCCGACCTGGACCAGGCGCTCCAGGACCGCCCGGCGCTCGACATCGTCAACGAGACCCTGCTGGACGGCATGAAGGTCGTCGGCGAGCTGTTCGGCTCCGGCCAGATGCAGCTGCCCTTCGTCCTCCAGTCCGCCGAGGTCATGAAGGCGGCCGTCGCCTACCTCGAACCGCACATGGAGAAGTCGGACGCCGAGGGCAAGGGCACGATCGTGCTCGCGACCGTGCGCGGCGACGTGCACGACATCGGCAAGAACCTCGTCGACATCATCCTGTCCAACAACGGCTACAACGTCGTCAACCTGGGCATCAAGCAGCCGGTCTCCGCGATCCTGGAGGCGGCCGAGGAACACCGGGCCGACGTCATCGGCATGTCTGGGCTCCTGGTGAAGTCCACGGTGATCATGAAGGAGAACCTGGAGGAGCTGAACCAGCGCGGCCTCGCCGCCCGCTTCCCGGTCATCCTCGGCGGCGCCGCCCTCACCCGGGCCTATGTCGAACAGGACCTGCACGAGATCTACGAGGGCGAGGTCCGCTACGCCCGCGACGCCTTCGAGGGCCTGCGCCTGATGGACGCCCTCATCGGCGTCAAGCGGGGCGTGCCCGGGGCGAAGCTGCCCGAGCTGAGGCAGCGCCGGGTGCGGGCCGCCGCCGTGGAGGTCGAGGAGCGCCCGGAGGAGGGCCACGTCCGCTCCGACGTCGCCACCGACAACCCGATCCCCGAGCCGCCGTTCTGGGGCACCCGGGTCGTCAAGGGCATCCAGCTCAAGGAGTACGCGAGCTGGCTGGACGAGGGCGCGCTGTTCAAGGGGCAGTGGGGCCTGAAGCAGGCCCGCACCGGCGAGGGCCCGACGTACGAGGAACTGGTCGAGACCGAGGGCCGGCCCCGGCTGCGCGGCCTGCTCGACCGGCTCCAGACCGAGAACCTCCTGGAAGCGGCCGTCGTCCACGGCTACTTCCCCTGCGTGTCCAAGGACGACGACCTGATCATCCTGGACGAACAGGGCAACGAGCGCACCCGTTTCACCTTCCCGCGCCAGCGCCGCGGCCGGCGCCTGTGCCTGGCCGACTTCTTCCGCCCGGAGGAGTCGGGCGAGACGGACGTCGTCGGCCTCCAGGTCGTCACCATCGGCTCGCGCATCGGCGCCGAGACCGCGAAGCTCTTCGAGGCCAACGCCTACCGCGACTACCTCGAACTGCACGGTCTGTCGGTCCAGTTGGCCGAGGCCCTCGCCGAGTACTGGCACGCCCGCGTGCGCGCCGAACTCGGCTTCGGCGGCGAGGACCCGGCCGCCATCGAGGACATGTTCGACCTGAAGTACCGGGGGGCCCGCTTCTCCCTCGGCTACGGCGCCTGTCCCGATCTGGAGGACCGCGCCAAGATCGCGGAACTGCTCAAGCCGGAGCGGATCGGTGTCCACCTGTCCGAGGAGTTCCAGCTCCACCCCGAGCAGTCCACGGACGCGATCGTGATCCACCACCCGGAGGCGAAGTACTTCAACGCACGGTGAGGCGTGTCCACCCAGCAGACTGATCGGACACGTCGTAGACTGGTCGGTCCACTGCAGGCCGGTTCCCCGCCCGGGAACCGGCCTGGTCGTCCCTCAAGGAGGTGCGCCCGGATGACCAGTACGGTCCCCGCGCTCGGAACCCGTACAGCCGAAGGCTCCGCCCTTCAGGCGGTACTGCTCGACATGGACGGCACCCTGGTGGACACGGAGGGCTTCTGGTGGGACGTCGAGGTGGAGGTCTTCGCCACCCTCGGCCACACCCTGGACGAGTCCTGGCGGCACGTCGTGGTCGGCGGCCCCATGACCCGCAGCGCCGGCTTCCTCATCGAGGCGACCGGCGCCGACATCACCCTCGCGGAACTCAGCGTGCTGCTCAACGAGGGCTTCGAGGACCGGATCGGCCGCACGCTGCCGCTGATGCCGGGCGCCTCCCGGCTGCTCGGCGAACTGCACCTGCACGGCGTCCCCACGGCGCTGGTCTCCGCCTCCCACCGGCGCATCATCGACCGTGTGCTGTCCGTGCTCGGGCCGCACCACTTCTCCCTCTCCATCGCCGGGGACGAGGTCTCCCGCACCAAGCCCTTCCCGGACCCGTACCTGCTCGCCGCCGCCGGACTCGGTGCGGATCCGGCCAGATGCGCCGTGATCGAGGACACCGCCACCGGCGTCGCCGCCGCCGAGGCCGCGGGCTGCCGGGTGGTCGCCGTCCCCTCCGTGGCCCCCATCGGCCCGGCCGAGAGGCGCACCGTCGTCTCGTCTCTGGAAGAGGTCGACCTGGCATTTCTGCGGGGTCTGATGACGGAAATGCGCTAGCCGTTCACCCAGCGTGTTAACGTCATTGGCGGCGCCGGACACATTTCCGGGGAAGTGCGCCCGAGGGAATTCGCCGGGAGCGGCGCGGCCGAATTCCGCTGACTGGCCGCACAGTTGGATGTGTGACGTTCCTCACGTCGACAGGGCTCGACAGCGTCGGCCAAGTGTGCTGACCGTCCCTGCCCGGGGTGCTGCCGCGCGACCTTGTGTCCCGATTGATGGGAAGCTGCACTAATCCTGCCGCTGTCGGGTTTTCGGTGTGTCCGCGGCCGGTTCCACTGCGTGATGGGGGGTCAACTCACGCGGCTGTGAACCCGGCTGCGGGCGCGGACTAATCTCATCGCGAGAACATCGCCGAGAACCCCCGTGATCCGCCGCGTCACCCCTGCATGCCGGATACACGGACCCGAACAGCTCTGGAGAAACTCCCGCATGAACCGCAAGACTTTGGTGCTGCCGGCGGTGGCCGGCCTGCTCACCCCGGTTCTCGCCGCGTGCGGCGGAACCGACAGCGGGAGCAAGAGCGGTGACGCCATCGTCGTCGGTACCACGGACCAGTTCACGGCCACCAAGGAAGCTCCGGCGCCCCTCGACCCGGCCTTCGCCTACGACGTCGGCACCTGGAACATCCTGCGCCAGTCCGTGCAGACCCTGATGGCCCAGCCCAAGGGCGAGGGCGACCCCGTGCCGGACGCCGCCGAGAGCTGCTCCTTCACCGACAGCGGCAGCGAGCGCTACGCCTGCAAGCTGCGGGAGGGCCTGAAGTTCGCGAGCGGTGACCCGGTGACCGCCGAGGACGTCAAGTACTCCATCGAGCGTGCGCTGCGCATCAACGTCCCCGGCGGTCCGGCCGCCCTGCTGAACACCGTCGACACCGTCGAGACGCAGGGCGAGCGCGAGGTCATCTTCCACCTCAAGACGGCCGACGCCACCTTCCCGTACAAGCTGTCCACCCCGGTCGCGGGCATCGTCAACCCGAAGGACTACGCGAAGGACAAGCTGCGGGACGGCTTCGAGATCGACGGCTCCGGCCCGTACACCTTCAAGGCCGACGTCAAGGACAACGCGATCGTCGACGCGACCTTCACCAAGAACCCCAACTACAAGGGCAGCGTGACGGTCAACAACGACCAGGTCCAGCTGCGCTCCTTCGCCGACGCCGACGCCATGGGCGCCGCGATCGACAAGGGCGACATCGACGTCATGACCCGCACCATGTCGCCCGCGCAGATCCAGAAGCTGGACTCCGGCGCCGACGAGAACGTCGACCTGGTCGACATGCCCGGCCTGGAGATCCGGTACCTGGCCTTCAACACCGACGCCCCCAGCGTCAAGTCCAAGGCCGTGCGCCAGGCCATGGCCCAGCTCATCAACCGCGGCGAGCTGGTCTCCAAGGTCTACGGCACCCAGGCCGAGCCGCTGTACTCGCTCGTCCCGGCCACCGTCACCGGCCACTCCAACTCGTTCTTCAACAAGTACGGCAACCCCAGCGTCGACAAGGCCAAGTCGCTGCTCACCAAGGCCGGCATCACCACCCCGGTCAAGCTGACCCTGCACTACACCACCGACCACTACGGTTCGGCCACCAAGCAGGAGTTCGAGGTGCTGCAGAAGCAGCTCAACGACAGCGGCCTGTTCGACGCCTCGATCCAGGGCCACCCCTGGAAGACCTTCCGGCCCGCCGAGCAGAAGGGCCAGTACGACGTCTACGGCATGGGCTGGTTCCCGGACTTCCCGGACGCCGACAGCTTCATCGCGCCCTTCCTGGACAAGGACAACACCCTCGGCTCGCCGTACAACAACAACACCATCCAGCACACGCTGATCCCGCAGTCCCGCCGCGAGGCCGACCGGCTCAGCGCCTCCAAGAGCCTGAACCAGATCCAGGACATGGTCGCCGATGACGTCCCGCTCCTGCCGCTGTGGCAGGGCAAGCAGTACGTCGCCGCACGGGACGACGTCACGGGCGTGGCCTACGCCCTGACCTCCTCCTCGACGCTCCAGCTGTGGGAGCTCAGCCGCGGTGTGAGCGGCTGACGGTCTCCGGGAACCCGGTGAGAGGGCTTCCGGGAACCAGGTGAGCACTGACGCCCGGTACGGCGAAGGCGCCCTTCCCCAGCAGGGGGAGGGCGCCTTCGCCGTCGTACCGTGCTGCCCGTCCTACTGCGCGCCGGGGCGCACCAGACCGCTCTCGTACGCGTACACCGCGGCCTGCACCCGGTCCCTGAGCCCCAGCTTGGTCAGCACATGGCCCACATGCGTCTTCACCGTCGTCTCGCTGACGAACAGATCGGCCGCGATCTCGGCGTTGGACAGCCCGCGCGCCACCAGCTTCAGGACCTCCACCTCGCGGTCGGTGAGCGTGTGCAGGGTGTCCGGCACCGGCTCCTCACCGGAGGGCAGATGCGTGGCGTACTTGTCGAGCAGCCGCCGGGTGATGCTCGGCGCGAGCATCGCCTCGCCGGCCGCGACCACCCGGATCGCCTGCACCAGCTCGTTGGCGGGCGCGTCCTTGAGCAGGAAGCCGCTGGCCCCGGCGCGCAGCGCCTCCACCACGTACTCGTCCAGGTCGAACGTGGTCAGCACCAGCACCTTGGCCGGGCCGTCCCGGCCGGGACCGGTGATCTGCCGAGTGGCCTCCACGCCGTCCATCCGCGGCATCCGGATGTCCATGAGCACGACATCGGGCTGCAACGCGCGCACCTGGTCGAGGGCCTGCAGGCCGTCACCGGCCTCGCCGACGACCGCGATGTCCTGCTCGGCCTCCAGGATCATCCGGAAACCGGTACGCAGCAGGGGCTGGTCGTCGACCAGTAGGACACGGATGGCCACGTGAGACTCCTTCGCTAGTCCGGCCCCATTCTGCCCTGCCGGCGTTCTCCCCCTTCACACGGTCCCGGGGCCGGGCGCCGTGACCGGCAGCGGGTAGGGCGGGGGAGTGCCGCCGAACTCCGGGCAGTGCGCCTGGTGGTCGCACCAGCCGCACAGCTTGGTGGGGCGGGGCCGCCAGTTACCGGTCTCCGTGGCCTGTCTGATGGCCTCCCACAGCGCGTGCAGCTTGCGCTCCACCCGCTCCAGGTCGGCGAGGACGGGGTCGTACGTCAGCACGTCCCCGCTGCCCAGGTAGACGAGCTGGAGCCGGCGCGGGACGACCCGCTTCAGCCGCCACACCACCAGGGCGTAGAACTTCATCTGGAACAGCGCGCCCTCGGCGTACTCGGGGCGGGGGGCCTTGCCCGTCTTGTAGTCGACGATCCGCACCTCGCCGGTCGGCGCCACGTCCACCCGGTCGATGATCCCGCGCAGCCGCAGACCCGACTCCAGCTCGGCCTCCACGAACAGCTCGCGCTCGGCCGGCTCCAGCCGCGTCGGGTCCTCCAGCGTGAACCAGCGCTCCACGAGCCGCTCGGCCTCGGCGAGCCATCCGGCCAGCCGCTGCCCCTCGGGGTCGTCGGCGAACAGCTCGGTCACCTCCGGGCGGCTCTCGCGCAGCCGGTCCCACTGCCCCGGAATCAGCGCCTTGGCGCGCGGCGCGGTCCGCTCCCCGGCGGGCGCGTCGAACAGCCGCTCCAGCACGGCGTGCACCAGCGTGCCCCGCGTCGCCGCCTCGCTCGGCTTCTCCGGCAGCCGGTCGATCACGCGGAACCGGTACAGCAGCGGGCACTGCATGAAGTCACTGGCCCGGGAGGGCGACAAGGAGGTCGGCGCGGCGGCGCTCCGCTCCTCGCCCGTGCCGCCCGCGGCCGGGGCCGGGGCCGTCTGCGGCGCCGCTTCCCCGGCCGGTTCCGTGGCCGCGGGCATCGCGGGGTCCGGCGTCCGGGGTGGGGTGGCCGGGGGCGTCCGCACGGCGCCGCCCGGCTGGGCCGCCGCCTCGTCGATGCTGCTGTCCATGTCCACAGACCTTACGGCCCACCACTGACAGTGACCCAGCCGCCGCCCGCGTCCACCGCGCGTCCACCGCACGTCCTGGGGGCGAACACAGGGGGTGCCGGGGCGAAACGTGCCACCAGGGCCGCATACCATCGACAGGAGACCCTTCCGTCCGGCAGGTGCGGAAGGACGCTTCGAACGAGGGGACACCGTGGACGCGAGCGGCGGGAGCGGGCAGCCGCGGTCCGGCAACGACGAGCCGGCCGAGCACTCCGCTGACCCTACGGCCCCGGCGACCGGACCCACCGACCCCCCGGGCCCGGAGCCCGGACCCCCACGCCCCGCCGACCGGGCCGGGAACGGCACCGAGGGCAGTCCCGGCAGGGACGGCACGGATGAGCCGAACAGTACGGATGAGCCGAACAGTACGGACGACCGTACGAGCGGCAGCACCATCGGCACGGCCGCGGCTCCCACGCCCGACGCGGAGAGCGCGCCCGGTGCCCCCGCCCCGACCGAGCCGCACCACCGGACCCCGGACCACCGCGCGCCTGACCACCCCACCCCCACGCGCCACGCCGCCGCCCCCGAGCACCGTTCCCTCGCCCACTCCGGCATCGCCAAGGGCGAGCCGCCCGAGCCGCGGCCCAAGGAACCCGGTGGCGGCATCCTCATGGGCCGCCCCTTCGGCGTCCCCGTCTACGTCGCGCCGAGCTGGTTCCTCGTCGCCGCGCTGATCACCTGGGTCTTCGGCGGACAGCTCGACCGCGTGCTGCCCGAGCTGGGCGCCGCCCGCTACCTGGTCTCCCTCTTCTTCGCGGTCGCCTTCTACGCCTCCGTCCTGGTCCACGAGCTGGCCCACACGATCGCCGCGATCCGCTTCAAGCTCCCGGTCCGCCGCATCCAGCTCCAGTTCTTCGGCGGCGTCTCGGAGATCGAGAAGGAGGCCGAGACCCCGGGCCGGGAGTTCGTGCTGGCCTTCGTCGGCCCGCTGCTCTCCCTCGTCCTGGCCGGCTTGTTCTACCTCGCCATGAAGCCGGTGGAGCCCGGCACCGTGCCCGGCGTCCTGCTGGCCGGGCTGATGGTCTCCAACCTCATCGTTGCGATCTTCAACCTCCTGCCCGGCCTCCCCCTCGACGGCGGCCGCATGCTCCGCGCCGTCGTCTGGAAGTTCAGCGGCAAGCCGATGACGGGCACGGTCGCCGCCGCCTGGGTCGGCCGCGCCCTCGCCGTCTCCGTACTGATCGGCCTGCCCCTGCTCAACCAGTCCGGCGCCCTCGGCGGCAGCGGCGAGGACATGGGCGGCATGGACACCGTCACCGACGCCCTGCTCGCCGCCATCCTCGCCGCGATCATCTGGACCGGTGCCGGCAACAGCCTGCGCATGGCCCGGCTGCGCGAACACCTCCCCGAGCTGCGCGCCCGCACCCTCACCCGGCGGGCCGTGCCGGTGGAGAACGACACCCCGCTCTCCGAGGCGCTGCGCCGCGCCAACGCCGCCGGGGCCCGCGCCCTGGTCGTGGTCGACGCCGACGGCACCCCGCTCTCGCTGGTCCGCGAGGCCGCCATCGTCGGCGTACCCGAGCACCGCCGCCCCTGGGTCGCCGTCAGCGGCCTCGCCCAGGAGCTGACCGACGGCATGCGGGTCTCCGCCGAGCTGGCCGGCGAAGAACTGCTGGACGTGCTGCGCGCCACCCCGGCCACCGAGTACCTGGTGGTCGAGGAGACCGGCGAGATCTACGGCGTGCTGTCGGCCGCCGACGTGGAGCGAGCCTTCGTCAGGGCGATGGCAAGGCCGGCCTGACACCGCCCCGAGCCGGGGCGCCCCGCGAGGGCCGCGCGGAACCGCGCGCCCGGCCGCACCCGGCCCGCACCCGCCGTACGCACGCTCGCCCCCCACCCCCTCCGCCGGTCAAGCCCCCGGCAGGGAACCGGTAGGCTGGTCACATGTCCGAACCGACCGGTGCCGCCCGCAGGCGCGGGCCCTTCAAGGTCGGGGACCAGGTACAGCTGACCGACCCCAAGGGTCGCCACTACACGTTCACGCTCGAAGCCGGGAAGAACTTCCACACCCACAAGGGCTCCTTCCCGCACGACGAACTGATCGGCGCTCCCGAGGGCAGCGTTGTCCGGACCACCGGCAACGTCGCCTACCTCGCGCTGCGCCCCCTGCTCCCCGACTACGTCCTGTCCATGCCCCGCGGGGCAGCCGTCGTCTACCCGAAGGACGCGGGGCAGATCCTCGCCTTCGCCGACATCTTCCCCGGCGCCCGCGTCGTGGAGGCCGGCGTCGGCTCCGGCTCGCTCAGCAGCTTCCTGCTGCGGGCCATCGGCGACCAGGGCATGCTGCACTCCTACGAGCGCCGCGAGGACTTCGCCGACATCGCCCGGCAGAACGTGGAGCGCTACTTCGGCGGCCCGCACCCCGCCTGGCAGCTCACCGTCGGCGACCTCCAGGACAACCTGTCCGACACCGACGTCGACCGCGTCATCCTCGACATGCTCGCCCCCTGGGAGTGCCTGGAGGCCGTCTCCAAGGCGCTCGTCCCGGGCGGCATCCTGTGCTGCTACGTGGCCACCACCACCCAGCTCGCCCGGACCGTGGAGTCCATCCGGGAGATCGGCTGCTTCAACGAGCCGACCGCCTGGGAGACCATGATCCGCAACTGGCACATCGAGGGCCTGGCCGTCCGCCCGGACCACCGGATGATCGGCCACACCGGCTTCCTGCTGACCGCCCGCCGCCTCGCGGACGGCGTCGAGCCGCCCATGCGCCGCCGCCGCCCCGCCAAGGGCGCCTACGGCGAGGACTACGCCGGACCGAACGCCGACGGCGGCGCCGGCCGCTGACCGGGCGCACACCGGTACAACGCGAGGGTGCCGTGCCCGAGTTCCCGACCGCATCCGGGAACTCGGCCACGGCGCCCTTTCGTTGACCCGGCCCCAGCAGCGACGCCGCCCACGCGCGCGTGCGGCCCGCGCAGGATCCGGCGGGCGATCCCGGACCCCGCCGTTCCCGCGCACTGTGACGTGTGGCACCATGCAGCCCATCCCACCGGCACAGCCCTCACAGGAGACGCTCCTCGTGCAGCAATCCGCCGTTCCGGACCTCGCGCACACCCAGACCCGGCCCATCCACTGGGTCGCCACCGCCACGGCCGTCGCGGGTGTCGTGGCCCTCTCCTCCCTCGTCCAGCCCGGATCGGCCACGGCCGCCCAGTCCGCCCCCGCCGCCAAGGGCAGGTCCGCCGCCGCGGCCGTCGCGCCGCCGGACACGGCCGGAGTGCGGTTCCCGCTGGACTGCGGCCCCGTGAAGGCGGTGGTCGTCAAGAAGGCCACCGGAGACCTGGACGGCGACGGCAGACCGGAGACCGTCGCGGTGGTGCACTGCGACGCCCCCATGGGCACCCCGCCCGACGGGGTCTACGTCCTCACCCGCTCCGCGGACGGCGGCAAGCCCCGCGTGGTCGCCACCCTCGTCGAACCGAAGGAACGGCTCACGGTCACCGACTTCGCGCTCCGCGCGCGTGCGGTCTCCGCCACGCTCCTCGGCTACTCCTCGGACTCCGTGCCCAGTTGCTGCCCGGACGTGAAGACGCCGGCCTCGTGGCGGTGGAACGGCAGCGCCTTCCTCCGCTCCACCCCGGCCGGGACCCGGAGCGTCTGAACCGGGCTCACTCGGCGTCGGGGCCGTACACCTCGACCTTGTCCGAAACCCGGCGTACGTGGATGCACTCGCCGGGACACTCCTTCGCCGAGTCCACCACGTCGGTCAGCAGCGGCAGCGGCACCGGCGTCGTCGCCCCGGGGGCCTGGAGCAGCTCGTCGTCCGCGCCCTTCACATAGGCCAGCCCGTCGATGTCCAGCTCGAACACCTCCGGGGCGTACTGGGCGCAGATCCCGTCGCCGGTACACAGGTCCTGGTCGATCCAGACCTCCAGCGCCTCGCCGCCCGGGGCCTCCTGCTGCACGGTCATCTCTCCTGCCGTCGGTTCGCCGGGCGGCTCCGGCACCCCGAGGGCCAGCCGGGTCCGCTCCAGCGGCTGTTGGACACCCTCGACCCTACCTCCGCCCGGTTCGCTGCCGTGTGGGACCGGTTCGGGGTTTCCGGCCCGGCCCGCTCGGGTACGAGCGCCGGACCGGGAAAGGGGTTCCCCGGCGGCCGGGTCGATCACTTCAGGCCGCCGCGGCGGTGACACCATCCGCCGAAGCCGTCGCTCTGCGTGATGATCGTGCGAGCGCTCTGTGTGCTGCCCGTAAACGGGCCGATCGGTCGGGTGCGGACAACTCCGGTCAGTAATGAAGGGATTCGACCATGCCCTGCATGGAACAAGCTGCTTTCCCTTCACGTTGAGTGGGTATCCCCTCCGTGCGAGGGAGTGTGCACCGGGTGACCGACGACACACCTTGACAGTCTTTGTGATCTAGGGGTTTCAATCGACACCCACCCAGGTAGGGTCTGGAAGCGTCCAGCTCCCCTTGGAGGAGGTGAGGACCGTGGCAGCCCACGACGACGACATGAACCGCGGCATCCGCCCGGGACGCGGGTCCGACGACCCGGCCGGGCAGATCGCCTACCTTGAGCAGGAGATCGCCGTCCTGCGCCGCAAGCTCGCCGACTCTCCGCGCCACACGAGGATTCTCGAAGAGCGGATCGTCGAGCTGCAGACGAACCTGGCCGGCGTGTCCGCCCAGAACGAACGACTGGCCAACACCCTCCGTGAGGCCCGCGACCAGATCGTGGCCCTCAAGGAGGAGGTCGACCGGCTCGCCCAGCCGCCGGCCGGCTTCGGTGTCTTCCTGCAAGCCAACGAGGACGGCACCGCCGACATCTTCACCGGCGGCCGCAAGCTCCGGGTGAACGTCAGCCCCAGCGTCGAGGTCGACGAGCTCCGGCGCGGCCAGGAGGTCATGCTCAACGAAGCGCTCAACGTGGTCGAGGCCATGGAGTTCGAGCGCGTCGGCGACATCGTCACCCTCAAGGAGATCCTGGAGGACGGCGAGCGTGCCCTCGTGCTCGGGCACACCGACGAGGAGCGGGTGGTACGGCTCGCCGAGCCGCTGCTGGACGTCACCATCCGCGCCGGCGACGCGCTGCTCCTCGAACCCCGCTCCGGCTACGTCTACGAGGTCGTGCCCAAGAGCGAGGTCGAGGAACTGGTCCTCGAAGAGGTCCCCGACATCGGCTACGAGCAGATCGGCGGCCTCGGCAACCAGATCGAGGCCATCCGCGACGCGGTCGAGCTGCCGTACCTCTACCCGGACCTGTTCAAGGAGCACGAGCTGCGCCCGCCCAAGGGCGTCCTGCTCTACGGCCCGCCCGGCTGCGGCAAGACGCTGATCGCCAAGGCCGTGGCGAACTCGCTGGCCAAGAAGGTCGCCGAGGTCACCGGCCAGGCCGCGGGCAAGAGCTTCTTCCTGAACATCAAGGGCCCCGAGCTGCTCAACAAGTACGTCGGCGAGACCGAGCGGCAGATCCGCCTCGTCTTCCAGCGTGCGCGTGAGAAGGCCAGCGAGGGCACCCCCGTGATCGTCTTCTTCGACGAGATGGAGTCCCTCTTCCGCACCCGTGGCTCCGGCGTCAGCTCGGACGTGGAGAACACCATCGTCCCGCAGCTGCTCGCCGAGATCGACGGCGTGGAGGGCCTGCAGAACGTGGTCGTGATCGGCGCCTCCAACCGCGAGGACATGATCGACCCCGCCATCCTGCGCCCCGGCCGGCTCGACGTGAAGATCAAGATCGAGCGTCCGGACGCGGAGGCGGCGAAGGACATCTTCGGCAAGTACCTCACCGAGCGTCTGCCGCTGCACGCGGACGACCTCGCGGAACACGGCGGCGACAAGGGTTCCACGGTCCAGGGCATGATCCAGACCGCGGTCGAGCACATGTACGCCGAATCCGAGGAGAACCGCTTCCTGGAGGTCACCTACGCCAACGGCGACAAGGAAGTCCTCTACTTCAAGGACTTCAACTCCGGCGCCATGATCGAGAACATCGTGGGCCGCGCCAAGAAGATGGCGATCAAGGACTTCCTGGAGAAGAGCCAGAAGGGCCTCCGCGTCTCCCACCTGCTCCAGGCCTGCGTGGACGAGTTCAAGGAGAACGAGGACCTGCCCAACACCACCAACCCGGACGACTGGGCCCGGATCTCCGGAAAGAAGGGCGAGCGGATCGTGTACATCCGTACGCTCATCACCGGCAAGCAGGGCGCGGACACCGGACGCTCCATCGACACGGTGGCGAACACCGGTCAGTACCTGTAACGGCAGGGCGGCTGCGGGTGCCCTCGGCGGGTACCCGCAGCCGACTGTTTTTCGGGCCACGACCGGAGCAGCCAATGACGCAAATGATCTCCCCACCAGCGCAAAGGCGTTCTAGGCTCGTTCCTGCCGCCGAGTCGCGCCGTGCGGGGACGGGCACCGCACACGCACCGGAGCGCCAGCGGTACGTGAGCGGCGCCCACGACCGAGGGTGCCGCCGGGCAAGGAGGGCCGCATGACCGTACGGCGAGTAATGGGCATCGAGACGGAGTACGGGATCTCCGTCCCCGGCCACCCGAACGCCAATGCCATGCTCACCTCGTCCCAGATCGTCAACGCCTACGCGGCGGCGATGCACCGGGCCCGCCGGGCCCGCTGGGACTTCGAGGAGGAGAACCCGCTGCGCGACGCGCGAGGCTTCGACCTCGCCCGGGAGGCCGCCGACGCCAGCCAGCTCACCGACGAGGACATCGGCCTGGCCAATGTGATCCTCACCAACGGTGCGCGCCTCTACGTCGACCACGCCCACCCCGAGTACAGCGCGCCCGAGGTCACCAACCCCCGCGACGCGGTCCTGTGGGACAAGGCAGGCGAGCGGATCATGGCCGAGGCCGCCGAGCGGGCCGCGCAGCTGCCCGGCGCCCAGCCGATCCACCTCTACAAGAACAACACCGACAACAAGGGCGCCTCCTACGGCACGCACGAGAACTACTTGATGAAGCGGGAGACCCCCTTCTCGGACATCGTGCGCCACCTCACGCCCTTCTTCGTCTCCCGCCAGGTCTTCGCCGGAGCCGGCCGCGTCGGCATCGGTCAGGACGGGCACGAGCACGGCTTCCAGATCAGCCAGCGCGCGGACTACTTCGAGGTCGAGGTCGGCCTGGAGACGACGCTCAAGCGGCCGATCATCAACACCCGCGACGAGCCGCACGCGGACGCCGAGAAGTACCGCCGGCTGCACGTGATCATCGGCGACGCGAATCTCTCCGAGATCTCGACGTACCTCAAGCTGGGTACGACCGCGCTGGTCCTGTCCATGATCGAGGACGGCTTCATCGCCGTGGACCTCGCCGTGGACCAGCCCGTGCGCACCCTCCACCAGGTCTCGCACGACCCGTCGCTCAAGCGCCTCGTCACCCTGCGCAGCGGGCGCACCCTCACCGCGGTCCAGTTGCAGATGGAGTACTTCGAGCTGGCCCGCAAGTACATCGAGGAGCGCTTCGGCGCCGACGCCGACGACCAGACCAAGGACGTCCTCAGCCGCTGGGAGGACACCCTCACCCGGCTGGAGAACGACCCGATGAGCCTGGCCGGCGAGCTGGACTGGGTCGCCAAGCGGGAGCTGATGGAGGGCTACCGCCGCCGCGACGACCTGGACTGGGACGCGGCCCGGCTGCACCTGGTCGACCTCCAGTACGCCGACGTACGCGCCGAGAAGGGCCTGTACAACCGCCTGGTGGCCCGCGGGCGCATGAAGCGGCTGCTGGACGAGTCCGAGGTCGACAGGGCCCGTACGAAGCCGCCGGAGGACACGCGCGCGTACTTCCGCGGACGCTGCCTGGAGCAGTACGCGGACGACGTCGCGGCCGCCTCCTGGGACTCGGTCATCTTCGACCTCCCCGGCCGCGACTCGCTCCAGCGCGTTCCAACCCTGGAACCGCTACGCGGAACGCGAAATCACGTCAAGGAGCTCCTGGACCGCTGCCGTACCGCGGAAGACCTGGTCAGGGTCCTGTCCGGCGGGTGAGCGGAGCCAGGGGGGTACCCGGTGGGTCCGGGCGGCCGGGGTGGAAACCCCACCGCCCGGGAATCATCGGGGTGGCCCCCGTACGTTGGAGAAACTGCGGGGCCGATGTCGGACCCGGCTTGTAGGGTCTGATCATCACCGATCGGCAGGCGAACTGAGCGGGGTGAGGGTTATGGCAACCAAGGACACCGGCGGCGGCCAGCAGAAGGCCACCCGGTCCACCGAGGAGGTCGAGGAGCAGGCGCAGGACGCGCAGGGCTCGGAGGACCTCAAGGAGCGGCACGAGAAGCTGTCGGACGACGTGGACTCCGTCCTGGACGAGATCGACGACGTGCTCGAAGAGAACGCAGAGGATTTCGTTCGAAGTTTCGTTCAGAAGGGTGGCCAGTAGGCCTGTTCTTCCTTCGAATCGAAGGTTGCAGGGGGAGACGGGTTGGCAGCCGAAGAAGGCGTGAAGCGCTGCTCGCGGTGCAAGGAGCACAAACCGCGAGCAGCGTTCGCGCGGAACAAGGCGATGCGTGATGGGCTGCAGGCTTATTGCCGCGAGTGCGCGGCTGCCTATCACCAGCAACGGCAGGTGGCCAAGGGGCGCAAGGTTCGCCCGAGAGTGGATACGCCCCTGGGGCACAAGTACTGCCGTACGTGTGGCCAGGTCAAACCGCACAGTGAGTGGACGCGGAACCGCAGTGCCTCAGACGGTCTGGCGACGCTTTGCAGGACATGCAAGGCGGCGAAAGGGCGAGAGCACCACTTGAAGCGCAACTACGGCCTAACCGAGGCCGAGCGTGACACGTTGATCGCCTCTCAGCGGGGCCTGTGCGCGATCTGTCTGGACGCCCCGCCCGTGCATGTGGATCACTGCCACAAGACGGGTAGTGTCCGTGGCGTACTGTGCTTCAACTGCAACTCGGCCATCGGCAAATTGAGGGACGACCCCGAGGTTGGCCGTCGTGCCGTTGCCTACTTGGAAGGAACCTCGTGGAAGCCAACTCTCGTGGCACCGGGCGTCTACCAGCTGCCTTCCTGACGCCAGGATCCTCTTCGTTCATGGACTTCCTTTCCGAGCACCAGCCCGAGCTGCTGCCCGGCAACCGGCAGCTGCCGCCCACCAAGGGCGTGATCGAGGCGCCGCACGGCACGACCATCGTGGCCGTGACGTTCCCCGGCGGCGTGGTGCTCGCCGGTGACCGCCGGGCCACGATGGGCAATGTGATCGCGCAGCGGGACATCGAGAAGGTGTTCCCGGCCGACGAGTACTCGGCCGTCGGCATCGCGGGCACCGCCGGCCTGGCCGTCGAGATGGTCAAGCTCTTCCAGCTGGAGCTGGAGCACTTCGAGAAGGTCGAGGGCGCCCAGCTGTCCCTGGAGGGCAAGGCGAACCGGCTGTCGACCATGATCCGTTCCAACCTCGGCATGGCCATGCAGGGCCTGGCCGTGGTGCCCCTCTTCGCGGGGTACGACCTGGACCGCGAGAAGGGCCGCATCTTCTCCTACGACGTCACGGGCGGCCGTTCCGAGGAGCACAACTTCGCGGCGACGGGCTCCGGCTCGATCTTCGCGCGCGGCGCGATGAAGAAGCTGTTCCGTAACGACCTGACCGAGGAGCAGGCCACCACCCTCGTGGTGCAGGCCCTCTACGACGCGGCTGACGACGACTCGGCGACCGGCGGTCCCGATGTCGCCCGCCGGATCTACCCGATCATCACCGTGATCACCGAGGACGGCTTCCGCCGGCTCACCGAGGACGAGTCGTCGGAGGTCGCCCGCGCGGTGCTCCAGAAGCGCCTGGAGGAGCCCGACGGCCCCAAGGCCGCCCTGCTCTGAGCGCGGGCCCGGTTCTTATCAAGGTGATCCAGTGACCATGACAGAAAGGGACGGATAACCGGTGTCGACGCCGTTCTATGTCTCACCCCAGCAGGCCATGGCCGACCGGGCGGAGTACGCCCGCAAGGGCATCGCCCGTGGCCGCAGCCTGGTCGTGCTGCAATACGCCGACGGCATCGTCTTCGTCGGCGAGAACCCGTCCCGCGCGCTGCACAAGTTCAGCGAGATCTACGACCGGATCGGCTTCGCGGCGGCCGGCAAGTACAACGAGTACGAGAACCTGCGCATCGGCGGTGTCCGCTACGCCGACCTGCGCGGCTACACCTACGATCGCGACGACGTCACCGCCCGCGGCCTGGCCAACGTCTACGCCCAGACGCTGGGCACGATCTTCTCCTCCGCGGCCGAGAAGCCGTACGAGGTGGAGCTGGTGGTGGCCGAGGTGGGGGAGACCCCCGAGGGCGACCAGATCTACCGGCTGCCGCACGACGGCTCGATCGTGGACGAGCACGGCTCGGTCGCGGTGGGCGGCAACGCCGAGCAGATCAGCAGCTTCCTGGACCAGCGCCACCGCGACGGCATGAGCCTCGCGGAGGCGCTCAAGCTGGCCGTGCAGGCCCTGTCCCGGGACACCAACGGCAGCGAGCGGGAGATCCCCGCCGAGCGCCTGGAGGTGGCCGTCCTGGACCGCACGCGCCCGCAGAAGCGCAAGTTCAAGCGCATCGTCGGCCGCCAGCTCGCCCGTCTGCTGGCGGCGGACGGCGCGAGCACCGAGGCGGAGAGCGCGGACGGCTCCGAGGAGACCGAGGAGGAGTAGCCGCCTCCCGCACGTGTCGCCGGGTGCCCCGGCCGGAGATCCGGCCGGGGCACCCGGCTTTCACGCCGAGGCGCCTGGCGGCGCCGTGGAGCCGCGCACGACCAGTTCCACGGGGATGTCCCCGCCCTCCGGCTCCCGGCCCTCCAGGACCGCCAGCAGGGCCCGCATGCCCCGTTCCCCGAACAGCTCGGCGTCCAGCCGTACCGTCGTGAGCTCGGGGTCGATCGCGGTGGCCAGGGCCAGGTCGTCCAGGCCGGTGACGGACATGTCGTCCGGGACGCGCAGCCCCAGGCGGCGCAGCGCCTTGTAGGCCCCGGCGGCGAGCTTGTCGTCGTCGCAGACCACCGCCGTCGGCCGGGGGCCCGGCGCGGTGAGCGCGGCCTCGGTGGCGGCGAGCGCGCCCTCGATGGAGATCGGGGCCCGGGCCGTACGGACCTCGGTGCCCGGCACGGCGGCCAGGCGCGCGGCCAGCTCCCTCGCGCGGACCTCGAAGGTCCAGGAGGGCACGTCGGCGGCGAGGTGCAGCACCCGGCGGTGGCCGAGGCCCAGCAGGTGGGCGGCGACCTGCCGGACGCCGTCGGCGATGTCCAGGTTCACGGTCGCGGCGCCCAGGCTGCCCGTCGGGTCGCTGTCGAGCATGACCAGGGGCAGCTGGTCGCCCCGGATCGCGGTGAGGGCGTCGGCGGCCATGGAGGAGGCGATGACGCCGTCCAGGGCGGCCTGCGCGGAGGCGAAGGGGTCGCGGGCCGGGCCGATGCCCTCGGGGGAGGGGTAGAGCACCACGCCGAAGCCGTGTTCGGCCGCCACGCGGGCGGCGCCGGTGTAGACGCCGGCGAAGAACTCCGTCGTCAGGGCGGGCACCACGAGCAGGACGGTACGGGTGCGGCCCAGGCGGAGGTTGCGGGCGGCGAGGTTGGGGCGGTAGCCCAGCTCGCGCGCGGCCTCGCGGACGCGCCCGGCGGTGGTCTCGGACACCCGGCCGCGCCACTTGTCGCCCAGGACGAGGGAGACGGCGGCCTGGGAGACCCCGGCCGCCCGGGCGACGTCCCGGCTGGTCGGGCGCGTGCTGCTGCGGGACACCACATGACTCCCGGTCGTCTGGACGTGCGAATGCGCACATGGTACGTATGAACAGGGACGTTATACGTAACACTTCGGGTCGCACGGCGTCCCGGCGAGCCACGGAGGGCAGGACATGGCCACGGGATACCTGGAGATCCTGAGGGCGAGGCACGCGCTGCGGCTGCTCACCGGCACCCTGGTGGGCCGGCTGCCCAACGCCACCGCCGCCATCGCCCTGGTGCTCTTCGTCCGCGCCGAGGGCGGCACCTACGGCCTCGCCGGCGCCCTGGCCGCCGTGTACGGGGTCGCCAACGCCGTCGGCCAGCCCGTGCTGGGCCGTCTCGTGGACCTGTACGGCCAGCCGCGCGTCCAGTTGCCCGCGGCCGTCCTCGCCGCCCTGGCCATGACCCTCTTCGCCGTCTCCGGCACCTCCCCGCTGCCGCTCGCCTACGCGGCCGTCGCGGCGGCCGGCCTGTTCGCCCCGCCCCTGGAGGGCGGCCTGCGCGCCCTGTGGCCGTCCGTGCTGCGCCGCGAGGAGCAGGTGCACACCGCGTACGCCATGGACGCCATCGCGCAGGAGGTCATGTACACCGTCGGCCCGCTGCTGGTGACCCTGTGCGTGGCCCTGTGGGACGAGCGCGCCGCCCTGCTCGTGCTCAACCTGGCGGGCGTGCTCGGCGCGCTCGTCGTGGTGCTCTCGCCGCCTTCGCGCGCGTGGCGCCCGGCCCCGCGCGAGGCCCACTGGCTGGGCGCCCTGCGCTCGCCCGGCCTGCTCGCGCTGCTCGCCGCCTTCCTGTTCGTGGGCATCGCGCTGGGCTCCATCACGGTCGCCTCGGTGTCGTACGCGGACGGTCACGGCGGCGACGCGGTGTACGGCTGGCTGATGGCCGGGGTGGGTCTCGGGGCGCTGGCCGGCGGCACCGTCTACGGCGCCCGCGCGTGGGCCGGCGCACCCGAACGGCGACTCAGAGTGCTGGTGGCCCTTCTGGCGGTGTGTTACCTGCCGCTGATGCTGGTGCCGGGCGCGGTGGCCATGGTGTTGCTCAGCGTGGTCGCCGGTGTGTTCCTGGCGCCCTGCATCGCCTGCGCGTTCATCCTCGTCGACCGGCACGCGCCGAGCGGGACCGTCACCGAGGCGTTCTCCTGGCTGGTGACGACGTTCACCGTGGGCGCCTCGGCCGGAACGGGCCTGGCGGGGCCGGTGGTCCAGGCCGGTGGCACCGTGTGGGGCTTCGCGCTGCCGGGTGCCGCCGGGGCCGTGTCGCTGCTGGTCCTGCTCGCCACCGGACGGGTCCTCGCAGCTCCCGTGCGGGGCGGGATCGTTGCGGCTTCATCGGAAAATGATCCAAATCGTGCTGCCGAACCCCGTTTCAGCTCGGGGGATCGGGCGTAATGTTCCCTCATGGACCGCCGCATTTTCGGGCTGGAGAACGAGTACGGCGTCACGTGCACGTTCAGGGGACAGCGCCGCCTGTCTCCTGACGAGGTGGCGCGGTACCTCTTCCGCCGTGTCGTGTCATGGGGCCGCAGCAGCAATGTCTTTCTGCGAAACGGCGCCCGGCTCTATCTCGACGTGGGCTCACATCCGGAATACGCGACCCCCGAATGTGACAACGTGATCGAACTGGTCACCCACGACAAGGCCGGCGAGCGCATTCTCGAAGGACTCCTGGTGGACGCGGAACGACGCCTGCACGAGGAGGGAATCGCGGGCGACGTCTACCTCTTCAAGAACAACACCGACTCGGCGGGCAACTCCTACGGCTGCCACGAGAACTACCTGGTGGCCCGGCACGGGGAGTTCTCCCGGCTCGCGGACATCCTCATCCCCTTCCTCGTCACCCGGCAGCTGCTGTGCGGCGCCGGCAAGGTGCTCCAGACCCCGCGCGGCGCCGTCTACTGCGTCAGCCAGCGCGCGGAGCACATCTGGGAGGGCGTCTCCTCGGCGACGACCCGCTCCCGGCCCATCATCAACACCCGCGACGAACCCCACGCGGACGCCGAGCGCTACCGCCGGCTGCACGTCATCGTCGGCGACTCGAACATGTCCGAGACGACGATGCTGCTCAAGGTCGGCGCCACCGACCTGGTGCTGCGCATGATCGAGGCCGGCACCGTGATGCGCGACCTCACCCTGGAGAACCCGATCCGGGCGATCCGCGAGGTCAGCCACGACATCACCGGCCGGCGCAAGGTGCGCCTGGCCAGCGGCCGGGAGGCCTCGGCGCTGGAGGTGCAGCGCGAGTACTTCGACAAGGCCGTGGACTTCTGCGACCGCCGGGGCATCCGCACCGGCACGGTCGCGCAGGTCCTGGACCTGTGGGGCCGCACCCTCGAAGCGATCGAGAACGAGGAACTCGACCGCATCGAGACCGAGATCGACTGGGTCATGAAGTACAAGCTCATCGAGCGGTACCGGGCGAAGCACAACATGACGATGTCGCACCCGCGGGTCGCCCAGATAGACCTCGCCTACCACGACATCCACCGCCGTCGTGGCCTGTACTACCTGCTGGAGAAGAAGGGCCAAGCCGCCCGGGTCTGCAATGACTTGAAGATCTTCGAGGGCAAGTCGGTTCCCCCGCAGACCACTCGCGCCCGGCTGCGCGGCGACTTCATCCGGCGGGCACAGGAACAGCGCAGGGACTTCACGGTCGACTGGGTGCACCTCAAGCTCAATGACCAGGCACAGCGCACCGTGTTGTGCAAGGACCCGTTCCGTTCGGTGGACGACCGGGTGGAGAAGCTCATCGCCGGAATGTAGCCACCGGCAGGTGGGTCAAGCGTTCCGGCACACATATGCCGGAACGCCACACGGGCGCCGTACGTTTCCCGTACGGCGCCCTGCTCAAGTCGTAGAGTTGCGCGCACGCCATCCGCAAGATCGACCGATTACGAGGCTCTTCCGTGCGCCGACGCTCACTCCTCCTCGCCGCCGTTCCCGCAGGACTGGTCACACTCGCCGGCTGCGGTGACGGCAAGTCCGACTCCGGCAAGACCGGCGCCTCACCGTCGGCCTCGGCGTCGTCCGCGCCCCCGCCCAAGATCGTGGACGGGCCGCTTCCGGCGGTCACGGCGGGCACGAGGTTCGGCGAGAAGCCGACCGTCGCCAAGGGGCCGGGCGACCCGTCGAAGAACCTCGCGGTGAAGACGCTGATCGCGGGCAGTGGCCGCACGGTCGCGGAGAACGACTTCATCCAGGCGAACTACCTCGGTCAGATCTGGAGCACGGCCAAGGTCTTCGACAACTCCTACGACCGCAAGCGCCCGCTGGTCATCCAGCTCGCCCAGGGCGGCATCATCGACGGCTGGCGGTACGGCCTCGCGGGCAAGAAGACCGGCAGCCGCGTCCAGATCGCCGTCCCGCCCACCTGGGGCTACGGCACGGAGGGCAACGCGCAGGCGGGCATCAAGGGCACCGACACCCTGGTCTTCGTCATCGACCTGATCGACTCCTTCAACTCCAAGAGCTCGGCCAAGGGCACGCCGGTCCCGCAGCACGACGCCGCCCTGCCGAAGGTGGCCACCAACACCGACGGCCAGGTGCCCAAGGTCACCGTGCCGAAGGCCGACCCGCCGAAGAAGCTCGTGTCCGAGTACGTCCTGGAGGGCGACGGTCCCGAGCTGAAGGCCGACCAGACGATCCTGTGCCAGTTCCAGGGCCTGGTCTGGGACAGCGGCAAGACCTTCCAGCGGACGTACGGCTCCGGCCGGCTCAGCCAGTTCTCGCTGGAGCAGATGCAGCAGGCGGTCAAGGGCCTCGCCCAGGGCCTGACCGGCAAGAAGGTCGGCAGCCGGGTCCTGATCGTCGTCCCGCCGGACCTGGGGTACGGCGCCAATCCGCCGAGCGGCGGAGTCATCAAGAAGGACGCCACCCTCGTGTTCACCGTGGACATCCTCGCGGCCATGTGACGCCCGGGATCTCCGGGGCGGGCGGGAGGCCCGCGATGATGAAAGACTGTCCACGTTTCGTGTCGTACACAAGCAGGAGCTTTTGACGTGAGCATCGACAAGCCCGAGATCGACTTCCCGGGCGGCGAGCCCCCGGCGGACCTGGAGATCAAGGACATCTGGGAGGGTGACGGACCGGTCGCGCAGGCGGGCCAGAACGTCACCGTCCACTACGTGGGCGTCGCCTTCAGCACCGGCGAGGAGTTCGACGCCAGCTGGAACCGCGGCACCCCGTTCCGCTTCCCGCTGGGTGGCGGCCGGGTCATCAAGGGCTGGGACCAGGGCGTGCAGGGCATGAAGGTCGGTGGCCGCCGCCAGCTGACCATCCCCGCCCACCTCGCCTACGGCAACCAGAGCCCGACCCCGGCGATCAAGCCCGGCGAGACCCTCATCTTCGTGGTCGACCTGCTCGGCGTCTGATCCGCACCCGATCGGCCGGCCGGGTCTGACCGGAACCGATCACCTGGGGCCCATGCCTGCTCGGGCATGGGCCCTCGGCTTTTGCCACCGCCCCGCGGAGCGGTACGGTCATCGGTCGGAAGCACCATAGGGAAGGCGAAGGGCGTCGATGGCCATTGCCAAGGCCGAGCGGCTGATGAACCTCGCGCTGTGTCTGCTCGGGACGCGGCGGCCGCTCAGCAAGCGGGAGCTGCGCGAGTCCATCGAGGCCTACCTGGAAGCGGGCAGCGACGACTCCTTCAACCGCATGTTCGAGCGGGACAAGGACGACCTGCGGGAACTGGGCCTGGTCATCGAGACCGTCGAGAACCTCGACGGCGAGGTCGGCTACCTCGCCCGCCGCGACAGCAACCGCCTGCCCCCCATCACCCTGGACGCCGAGGAGGCCGCCGCCCTCGGCCTCGCCGCCAAGGTCTGGCAGCAGGCCCGGCTGGCCGGGGCCGCCAGCGGCGCCTTGCAGAAGCTGCGCGCCGCCGGGCTCCCCGAGGACGTCGACCCCTATGGGGCGCACGGCGCCCTGGAGCCGCGCATCCCGGTGCACGAGGCCGCCTTCGAACCGCTGATGCTGGCCTGCCGCGACCGCCGCCCGGTGGTCTTCGAGTACCGCAAGGCCTCCGCCGCCCGCCCGGAGCCCCGGCACGTCGAGCCGTGGGCGCTGGAGTGCTGGCGCGGCCACTGGTACCTGGCCGGCTTCGACCGCGACCGGGGCGCCGAGCGCGTCTTCCGGCTCTCCCGGATCACCGGCAAGGTCCGCTCCCGGGGCACGGGCTTCACCGCGCCCGTGCCGGACGTCGTCACCGTACGCGAGACCGTCGCGGGCTGGGCCGGTGAGATCGCCGACCGCTCGGCGCTGATCCGGCTGCGCTCCGGCGCCGGTTACCCCCTCCGGGCGAAGGCCACCAAGGTCCGGGAACTCGGCGACGGCTGGGACGAGTTGGAGATTCCGTACGGGCATGGCCTGGACGCCTGGCTGGTGGAGTTCGGGCCGGACGTGGTGGTTCTGGAGCCGGCCGAGCTGCGGGCCGACGTGGTGGACCGGCTGCGCGCCGTGGCCAAGGGCTGAGGGGGAGCGGGACTGTGGCAGTCAAACCGGCCAGGACGGTCAACGCCATCGACCAGACGCGGCGGATGCTCTCCCTGGTGACGTACCTGAGAGAGCGCCCCGGCGCCCGGATCGCCGATGTGGCGCGCGCCTTCGGCATCACCGAGGACGAGCTGGTCGCCGACCTCGATCTGCTGCCCATGTGCGGCACGAGCTTCCGCGGTGGCGACCTGCTGGACATCGACACCGACGGCGAGCGCATCTGGTGGCACAACCCGGCCGCGCTCGGCGAGGAGGCCGCCGAACCGCTCCGGCTCGCCGCCGACGAGGCCACCGCGCTGCTGGTGGCCGCTCGCGCGGTCTCCACGCTGCCCGGTCTGCGGGAGGGCGACCGGCAGGCCCTGCTGCGCGCCACCGCCAAGGTGGAGGCCGCTGCCGGTGAGGCCGCCGGTGCCAGCTCCCGGCTGTCGGTGACCTTCGAGTCCGAGGGCGGGGTCTTCGCCGACGTCGACCGGGCGATCTCCGAGCGCCGCCGGCTGTGGATCCGCTACTACTCCCCGGCCCGGGACGAGGTCACCGAGCGTGAGATCGACCCGATCCGCCTGGTCAGCGTCGGCCACACCTATGTGGAGGCCTGGTGCCGCCGCTCCGAGGCCCGGCGCACCTTCCGCCTCGACCGGGTCGCCGAGATCAAGATCCTCGACGCGCCGTCGGCCCCGCCCGAGATAGAACTGCGCGACCTCTCCGAGGGGCTGGTGCAGCCGGCCGCCGAGGACCCCGAGGTCGTGGTCGAGGTCGGCCCCGGTGGCCGCTGGGTCGCCGAGTACTACCCGCACGACAGCGCCGACGAGCTGCCCGACGGCGGGCTGCGTATCACTCTGCGCACCCCCGATCCGGCCTCCCTGCGCCGACTCGCCCTGCGCCTCGGCCGCGACGGCAGGATCGTCTCCCCGCCGGAGCTCGCCGAGAGCGCCCGGAGAGCGGCGGCGGAGGCGCTGGCGGCGTACGACGGGGAGCCGCAGGCGGGCCCCGGGCTGTGAGGGACGCGGGGCACCGCGCGAGGAGCCCCCATGGCGCCGCGGACGGGAAGCGGCACGACGCGGCACTGCCGGCGGCGCGCCTGGTGAACGACCGGAAGAAGGAGCGAGGCCTGTGAGCGAGCGTGCGGGTGAGATGACGGTGGCGACCGCCTTCGCCGGCATGAGAAGAGCGGTCCCGGTGACGTTCCGGGCCGGCTGCCCGGACTGCCGGGGCCGCTTCGAACTCGCCGCCGGCGCGCTGCGCCTCGCCATCGGCGCCAGCAGCCGGACGACGTTCTACTCCTTCACCTGCCCCGACTGCGGCGCCGCGGTCCGCAAGCCCGCGGGGGAGCGGATCGTCGAGCTGCTCACCGGCGGCGGGGTCAGGACCCTGCGGCTGCACTCCACGGTGTAGCCCCCCGCGCTCCGCGCCGGCGGACGGTCTAGGCTCGGCGTCATGTTCTGGCCGATGTTCGCGGTAGCGATGGGTTTCCTGGGTGTCGCCGTCCTGGGGGTGCTGGCCGTGCGGGTGTTCCTGGAGGCGCGGCGCCTCGGGGAGCAGGTCGCGGATTCCGCACGTCGTATCAGCAGGGCTGCCGAGGATCTGGAGCGGGCGTCCGTGCGCGCGGCGAGCGCCGTGGACGCGCTGTGAGCAGTCCCGGACGGCGCCGGTGAGACCGGCGACGCAAGCGCTTTGCGTCACTTCGCCCTGTCATGCTGGCCTGTGGGACAGGTACGCTGCTGGTCCCGGTGTGGAGAACGAGGCCCGCATCGTGGACCGGGAGTACGCACGGGGATTGCCTCACGTTTACCCCTGAGCGTTACGATCGCTGCCAGCGTGACCATCGGACACATGTCCGACTGGTCGGACAGCACCCCACCCAGCCGCCTCGGTGAGAAGGTAAAGACTTATGTTCGGAAGGCTCGGAGCTCCCGAGATCATTCTCATCCTCGTCGTCATCATCCTGCTGTTCGGCGCGAAGAAGCTTCCGGACATGGCCCGCTCGCTCGGCAAGTCCGCGCGCATCCTCAAGAGCGAGGCCAAGGCGATGAAGGAAGAGGGCGGAAACACCTCCGCCCAGGCGCCCACCACGGGCGAGCAGCCTCCGGCGCAGCGCACCATCCAGGCGGCCCCCGGTGACGTGACCAGCTCGCGGCCGGTCAACGAGCCGACGGACACCACCCAGCGCTGACGCAGGGCCGGAAACCCCCGGCCTGCCGCACGAGATGAGGACGTGGGTTGCTCAAGCCTGCCCGCAACAAGGAGAAGGATCCCGAGGGGCGGATGCCCCTCGCGGATCACCTTCGTGAGCTCCGCAACCGGCTCGCGAAGGCCATGCTGGCCATCGTCGTCGTGACGGTCGTCGCCGCCTTCTTCTACAACGACATCATCAACTTCCTGACGAGGCCCATCCTCGACTCGATCGGTTGCCCGGAGACCTTCGAGGAGCTGGCGAAGGCCAGCGGCAAGCACCAGTGCGCGGAGATCACGATCAACGGTCTCCTCGCCCCGTTCACGCTGGCCCTCCAGGTCTCCCTGACGGCGGGTGTCGTGCTGGCCTCGCCGATCTGGCTGTACCAGCTGTGGGCCTTCGTCGCGCCGGGTCTGCACCGGCACGAGAAGAAGTACGCCTACGCCTTCGTCTTCACCGGCGCCCCGCTGTTCTTTGGTGGTGCCTTCTTCGCGTACAAGGTGCTGCCCACCACCGCGAAGGTGCTGATCGACTTCACGCCGAACGGGTCCATCAGGAACTTCCTGCCGCTCGACGACCTGCTCCAGCTGGTCACCCGCATGGTGGTCGTCTTCGGCCTCTCCTTCGAGCTGCCGCTGCTGCTGATCATGCTCAACCTCACCGGGGTGCTGACCGGTCGGCGCATGCTCGGCTGGTGGCGCGCCATGATCCTCGGCATCACGGTCTTCGCGGCCGTGGCCACCCCGAGCACCGACCCGCTGTCCATGCTGGCCCTCGCCGGGCCGATCTGGGTGCTGTACTTCGGCGCGGTCGCCTTCTCGCTGCTCAACGACAGGCGCCGGCGCCGCCGCGAGGCCGCGGGCCCCGCGGACGACGAGGCCTCCGAGCTGGACCTCACGCCCGAGGACATCGGCGACGTCGAGCCCGTCTCGGCCAACCGGGCCCTGCCCGAGCAGACGAGCACCGACCGGGTCAACGGATACGACGATGTGACCTGAGCCCTCACCGAGCCGCCCCGCGATGCCCCCGCCCCCTGAGGACGGGGGCATGCGTGTCCCTACCGGCCACCGGCCCGCCGGCCCATCGGCCCTCCGTCGTGATTCTTCCGTTCTTCTTACCCTCCGGCTGTCGTCCGGAAGGTGATCCGGATAATGATCGTCCTGTTGTCAGTGGGGCCCGGTACGCTCGAAAGTACGATGACAGAGGACCTCTCACCGGCCGAGCGGTACGCGGCAGCCCGCAGGCGGGCAGCCGAGCAGGCCACCGCGCTCGCCTCCTTCCGCGAGATGTACGACTTCGGCCTCGACCCCTTCCAGATCGAGGCCTGCCAGGCGCTCGAAGCCGGGAAGGGCGTCCTGGTGGCCGCCCCCACCGGCTCGGGCAAGACGATCGTGGGCGAGTTCGCCGTCCACCTCGCCCTGCAACAGGGCAAGAAGTGCTTCTACACGACACCCATCAAGGCGCTGTCGAACCAGAAGTACGCCGACCTGTGCCGCCGCTACGGGACCGGGAAGGTGGGCCTGCTCACCGGCGACAACAGCGTGAACTCCGACGCCCCGGTGGTCGTGATGACCACCGAGGTGCTGCGGAACATGCTCTACGCCGGCTCGCAGACCCTCCTCGGCCTCGGCTACGTGGTCATGGACGAGGTGCACTACCTCTCCGACCGCTTCCGCGGCGCCGTCTGGGAGGAGGTGATCATCCACCTGCCCGAGTCGGTGACCCTGGTCTCGCTCTCCGCGACCGTGTCCAACGCGGAGGAGTTCGGTGACTGGCTGGACACCGTCCGCGGCGACACCGAGGTGATCGTCTCCGAGCACCGGCCCGTGCCGCTGTTCCAGCACGTGCTCGCCGGGCGCCGGATGTACGACCTGTTCGAGGAGGGCGAGGGCCACAAGAAGGCCGTCAACCCCGACCTGGTCCGGCTGGCCCGGATGGAGGCCACCCGGCCGTCGTACCAGGACCGCAGGCGCGGCCGGGCGATGCGCGAGGCCGACCGGGAGCGCGAGCGCAGACAGCGCTCGCGCGTGTGGACCCCGGGCCGCCCCGAAGTCATCGAACGGCTCGACTCCGAGGGCCTGCTCCCGGCCATCACCTTCATCTTCAGCCGCGCCGCCTGCGAGGCCGCCGTCCAGCAGTGCCTGTACGCGGGCCTGCGACTGAACGACGAGGAGGCACGGGAGCAGGTCCGCGCCCTCGTCGAGGAGCGCACCGCCTCCATCCCGACCGAGGACCTGCACGTCCTCGGCTACTACGAATGGCTGGAGGGCCTGGAGCGGGGCATCGCCGCCCACCACGCGGGCATGCTGCCGACCTTCAAGGAGGTCGTGGAGGAGCTGTTCGTACGCGGCCTGGTCAAGGCAGTGTTCGCCACCGAGACCCTCGCGCTCGGCATCAACATGCCCGCCCGCTCGGTGGTGCTGGAGAAGCTCGTCAAGTGGAACGGCGAGCAGCACGCCGACATCACGCCCGGGGAGTACACCCAGCTGACCGGCCGGGCCGGGCGCCGGGGCATCGACGTCGAGGGCCACGCCGTGGTGCTGTGGCAGCGCGGCATGAGCCCCGAGCACCTCGCCGGTCTCGCGGGCACGCGCACGTACCCGCTGCGCTCCAGCTTCAAGCCGTCGTACAACATGGCGGTCAACCTGGTCGAGCAGTTCGGCCGGCACCGCTCGCGCGAGCTGCTGGAGACCTCCTTCGCCCAGTTCCAGGCCGACAAGTCGGTCGTGGGCATCTCGCGTCAGGTGCAGCGCAACGAGGAGGGGCTGGCCGGTTACAAGGCCTCGATGACCTGTCACCTCGGTGACTTCGAGGAGTACGCGCGGCTGCGCCGCGAGCTGAAGGACCGGGAGACCGAGCTGGCCCGGCAGGGCGCCGCCGAGCGCCGGGCCGAGGCCGCCGTCGCCCTGGAGAAGCTGAAGCCGGGCGATGTCATCCATGTGCCCACGGGCAAGTACGCGGGCCTCGCCCTGGTCCTGGACCCGGGGCTGCCGGCGGGCCGGTCCAACGGCCACCGCGGCTTCGACCACCACGACGGGCCGCGACCGCTGGTGCTGACCGCCGAACGGCAGGTCAAGCGGCTGGCGTCGATGGACTTCCCGGTGCCGGTCGAGCCGCTGGACCGGATGCGGATCCCGAAGACCTTCAACCCGCGCTCGCCGCAGTCCCGTCGGGACCTCGCCTCCGCGCTGCGCACCAAGGCCGGGCACATCCCGCCGGAGCGGGCGCGCAAGAAGCGGTCCCAGGCCGCCGACGACCGCGAGATCGCCCGGCTGCGGACGGCGCTCCGGGCGCATCCCTGCCACGGGTGCAACGACCGTGAGGACCACGCCCGCTGGGCCGAGCGCTACCACCGGCTGCTGCGCGACACCTCGCAGCTGGAGCGGCGCATCGAGGGCCGTACGAACACCATCGCGCGGACCTTCGACCGGATCGTGGCCCTGCTGACCGAGCTGGACTATCTGCGCGGCGACGAGGTCACCGAGCACGGCAAGCGGCTCGCGCGGCTCTACGGCGAACTGGACCTGCTGGCCAGCGAGTGCCTGCGCGAGCGGGTCTGGGAGGGGCTGGCCCCCGCCGAACTCGCCGCCTGCGTCTCCGCGTTGGTGTACGAGGCCCGGGTCGGCGACGACGCCATGGCGCCGAAGCTGCCCTCCGGCAAGGCCAAGGCCGTGCTCGGTGAGATGGTCCGGATCTGGGGCCGGCTCGACGGGCTGGAGGAGGACTTCCGGATCAACCAGACCGAGGGCGTCGGACAGCGGGAGCCGGATCTCGGCTTCGCCTGGGCCGCGTACATGTGGGCGTCCGGCAAGGGGCTCGACGAGGTGCTGCGGGAGGCGGAGATGCCGGCCGGGGACTTCGTGCGGTGGTGCAAGCAGGTCATCGACGTGCTCGGGCAGATCTCCGCCGCGGCTCCCGCGGAGGGGTCGACCGTGGCCAAGGCCGCGCGCAAGGCAGTCGACCAGTTGCTGCGGGGTGTGGTCGCCTACTCGTCCGTGGGGTGACCCGTCCGACAGGGCCCGGACCGTCCGGCGAGGACGGTCCGGGCCCTGTGGTCTAGGCTCGGGACCGTTTCCTGGTCGGGCCTCGCGGATGGTGCAGGGTGTTCCGAGGGCGTGGGCGGGTCGTCGCGTTCGCGCCGGGACGCGGGTGGAGCGGTCCCGGCGCCGCTGGACGGTCTCGCCGTCGTACCGGAGCGGCGCCTCGCCGTGGCCGTATGGCGCCGCCGCCCTGTCCATGGCGCCCCGGCGGGTGCCGGGGGAGACAGCGCTCCACGTGACCGGGTGAGGGTGGTCACGGTGAGTGAACGGGGGCGCGGCCGTCGAGGTGCGGCCCCCGTTGCCGTTTCACCCGCACGGTGAGCAACTTTCGTACGCCCGTGCAGCGTTACACCTCGTGTGCGGGCAACAGCCCAGTGTGTAAAAGGAGTTGAGAGTACTCCGCTCGCGGGGTGATTTCAGGTGCTTGCCGAATATGACACGGCGATGATCCGGTCGGACTAAGCTCGCCCGCGGCGCACCGAGTTGAGCCAAATCGTGCGTCTGTTCCCATATGTGGAACGCATCCCGACAGGTTCCGTTTGTCTTCCCGTCGCAAGCACCCCCGAACCCAGCCGATTCGTCTCAGAAGGCATCCATGGTGAGTGTTCAGAAGCCTCCCGGTCGCCGCGAACGTCCCTATGCGCGCGTGCTGTTGCCACCGGCCATAGTGATGGCCGCGGCGGCCGGGGCCGCCGTCGCCCTGGTACCGCCCACGGCCCGGCTCGCCGTCGGCGTGTGCGGAGCGCTGGCCGTCCTGCTGGTCCTCGGCACGGCCGGGGAGGCCGCCCGGCGCGGCCGTCTGCTCCGCGAGGCGCGGGCCGAACACGCCCGTCACGCCGCGTACCTGGAGCAGCGGATCGCCGCGCACGACAACCTGATGGAGCGCTTCGCCACCGACGTCCTGCCCGCCGGCTTCTACCGGCTGCGCCGCGGCCAGGTGCTCCGGGACGTCGTACGCGACGTGTTCGACGCGGACCCCGAACTGCGCGGCCTGCCCGAGGGCTACCGCGAGCTGGTGCGCATCGCGCTGCGCGGCGCCGACCAGGAGATCTCGATGCGCGACGCCACCGAGCGCTCCTTCGTGAGCGTCGCCCGCCGCGTCCAGGCCATCGTCCACCAGCAGGCCTACGAACTGCGTGAGATGGAGGAGGACCACGGCCGCAACCCCGAGGTCTTCGACGACCTGCTGCGCATCGACCACGGCACCTCGCTGATCGGCCGGCTCGCCGACACCATCTCCGTCCTCGGCGGCGGCCGGCCGGGCCGTCAGTGGCCCAAGCCGGTCTCCCTCTACAGCGTGCTGCGCGGCGCGATGTCCCGCATCCTGGAGTACCGCCGCATCAACCTCGCCTCGATCGTCAACATCAACATCAAGGGCACCGCGGTCGAGCCGGTCATCCACGCCGCCGCGGAACTCCTCGACAACGCCACCCGCTACTCGCCGCCGTCGACGAAGGTGCACGTCACCGCCGTCGAGGTGCAGACCGGCATCGTCATCGAGATCGAGGACTGCGGCGTCAGCCTCAGCGAGGAGTCCCGCGCCCGCATCGAGCGGATGATCGAGGACGCCAAGAACGGCGAGGACGCGCACAACCTCGGCGAGAACCCGCGCCTCGGCCTCGCCGTCGTCGGCCGCCTCTGCAAGCGGTTCGACATGGACGTCTCGCTGCGCTCCTCCGCGTACGGCGGTGTCCGCGCGATCCTCGTGGTGCCGCGCGTCATGACGACCACCGAACCCGGCGTCGGCGCCGCGCACGGCATCGGGGCCGCCGCCGCCCAGATCCCCACGGCGGACGCCGTCGAGGGCCCCAAGCGCCCGCCCAAGAAGCGCCGCCCCACCAGCCCCAAGATCCCCGCCGGGATCTCGCTGGAGGACGACGTCCCCGAGGTCACCGAGTGGACCGCGGGCGGCCTCCCACAGCGCCGCAGCCGGGTGAAGATCCCGCTCAGCCAGCGGTACGCCGAACAGGCCGCCATCGAACGCGCCGAGCGCGAGGGCCGGCCGACCATCTGGTCCCAGAGGCAGGCCGAGCCAGAACCCGAGCCCGAGATGGACCCCGAGCGCAAGAAGCTCATGGAACGGCCGCCGGGCATGTGGATGGAGGCCTTCTGGGACGGCCTGCGCGAGGGCATGCCCCCGGACACCCCCACCTCCCAACTGACCGACTTCACGCTCCACCCCACCAAGTACCTGCATCTGCTCAAGGATTCGGCCGACCCCGTCCAGGGCGCCACCGAGGCCGACGACGAGGGGGACCCCAAGTGATCCAGCAGCGAGGCAACCTGGACTGGATGCTCAAGCAGCTCAACGACGGCGTGCCGGGCATCGAGATGATCGTGGTCCTCTCCGCCGACGGCCTGCGCATCGCCCGCTACGGCGGCGACCCCGACGCCGCCGACCGGGTCGCCGCCGCCTGCGCGGGCGTGCAGAGCCTGGCCGGTGCCATCATCCAGGAGCTGCCCGGCGCCGGCGACATGAAGACCGTCGTCTTCGAGATCGACGGCGGCTACTTCTACCTCATGAACGCCGGCCCCAACGCCTACCTCGCCGTGCTCTCCGACGTGACCTGCGAACCGGGGCGGATGAGCGGCATGATGCGCGACCTCGTCGTCCGGATCGGCGCCCATCTCACCAGTCCGCCCCGGCGGAACGGGCAGACCGTATGACCCCTCCACGACGCACGCGGCGCCGGCCGCAGCCTCCGCCCGCTCCACAGCCCCCGCGGTCTCCGGCTACGGAGGCGGCGGAGGCCGCGGAGGCCGCGGGGACCAAAGGACCGGGCGACAACCCGGAACGGCTGTACTCCGTCGCCGGGTCCGGCGACGGCGCCCGCGCCGAACTCGATCTGGTGACCTTGATCGTGGCGCGCTCCGCGCCCCCGGTCTCCGCCACCCCGGAGCAGGCGGCGGTGCTCCGGCTCTGCACGGCCCCCCTGTCCGTGGCGGAGCTGTCGGCCTACCTCCGACTGCCGTTCAGCACGATGACCGTCCTGCTCACCGAGCTGATCACGGCCGAACTGGTACAGGCGCGCGCCCCCATCGTCCGCCAGGCGCTCCCCGACCGTTCACTCCTCGAAGCGGTGATGCATGGACTTCAAAGGCTCTGACACCCTCCCCGGCCCGCGCACCGAGGACCACCTGCCGCACACCGCGCAGGCCGCGGTGAAGATCGTCATCGTGGGCGGCTTCGGCGTCGGCAAGACCACCATGGTCGGTTCGGTCAGCGAGATCAGACCGCTGACCACCGAGGAGACCATGACCCAGGCCGGCATCGGCGTCGACGACGACTACGGCTCCGAGTCCAAGACGGCCACCACCGTGGCCATGGACTTCGGCCGGATCAGCATCACCGAGAAGCTGGTGCTCTACCTCTTCGGCACCCCCGGCCAGGAGCGCTTCTGGTTCCTGTGGAACGGCCTGTTCGAAGGCGCCCTCGGCGCGGTCGTCCTGGTCGACACCCGGCGCCTGGAGGTCAGCTTCGACGTGATGGGCCGGCTGGAGGAGCGCGGCGTGCCCTTCGTCGTCGCCGTCAACTCCTTCCCGGACGCCCCCCGTTACCCGATCGAGGAACTGCGCACCGCCCTGGACCTGAGCCCGGACATTCCGATCATCGAGTGCGATGTGCGGCGCCGGGCCTCCAGCAAGGACGTACTGATGACCCTCATGGGCTTCCTGCACTCCCTCGCCATGTCCGGCGCCCTCACCTGACCGGCAGCCCACCGACCCCGACCCCTTCCGCTCCGGAGCGACCACTGTGACGCCTGAATCCCCCTCACCGACCGGGACGCCCGACACCCTCTCCGGTCCGCCACCGGGCTGCCCCGCGCACGGCCTCGGCCCCGGGAGCCCGCGCCGGCTCTACGGCCCCGACGCGGAGGACCTCGGCGACCTCTACGAGCGCCTGCGCGAGGAGCACGGCCCCGTGGCGCCCGTGCTGCTCCACGACGACGTACCGATGTGGGTGGTCCTCGGCCACGCCGAGAACCTCCAACTCGTGCGCAACCCCTCGCAGTTCACCCGTGACAGCCGGATCTGGACCCCGCTGCGCGAGGGCATGGTCAAGCCCGACCACCCGCTCATGCCGCACATCGCCTGGCAGCCCGTCTGCTCCCACGCCGAGGGCGAGGAGCACAAGCGGCTGCGCGGCGCGGTCACCGCGGCCATGGAGACCATCGACCACCGCGGGGTGCGCCGGCACATCGGCCGCTACACCCAGATCCTGGTCAACAGCTTCTGCGAGCGGGGCCGGGCCGAACTGGTCTCCCAGTTCGCCGAGCACCTGCCGATGGCCGTGATGTGCGAGATCCTCGGCATGCCCGAGGAGTACAACGACCGGATGGTGCAGGCCGCCCGTGACGCCCTCAAGGGCACCGAGACCGCCAACCAGAGCCACGCCTACGTCATGGACGCGCTCAGCCGGCTCACCACCCGGCGGCGCGTCCGGCCCGAGGACGACTTCACCAGCCACCTCCTCACCCACCCGGCCGGGCTCGGCGACGACGAGGTCCGCGAACACCTGCGGGTCGTCCTCTTCGCCGCCTACGAGGCCACCGCGAACCTCCTCGCCAACGCGCTGCGCATGGTCCTCACCGAGCCGGGGTTCCGGGCCCAGCTCAACGGCGGCCAGATGACCGTGCCGGAGGCGATCGAGCAGTCCCTGTGGGACGAGCCGCCGTTCAGCACGGTCTTCGGCTACTACGCCAAGCAGGACACCGAGCTGGGCGGCCGGCAGATCCGCAAGGGCGACGGGCTGCTCTTCGCGCCCGCACCGGGCAACGTCGACCCGCGGGTGCGACCCGACCTGTCCGCGAGCATGCAGGGCAACCGCGCCCACCTCGCCTTCGGCGGCGGCCCGCACGAGTGCCCCGGCCAGGACATCGGCCGCGCCATCGCCGACGTCGGCGTCGACGCGCTGCTCACCCGGCTGTCCGACATCCAGCTCGACTGCGCCGAGGAGGACCTGCGCTGGCGGTCGTCCATCGCCTCCCGGCACCTGGTGGCCCTGCCGGTGCGCTTCGAACCGAAGCCGCAGCAGGACGTCGACATGCCACCGCGGGCCATGCCGCTCCCGCCGCGGCGCAACGACTGGCAGGTCAGCACCCTGAGCGGCGACCCGGCCCCGGCCGCCGAGCCGGCCCCGGCACCCGCCCGCGCGTCCTTCGTCCCGGCCCCCACCCCGCCGACCCCGGAACCGCCGCGCCCCCGGGGCCTGTGGGGCCGACTGCTGCGCTGGTGGCGCGCGGAGTGACAGCGGTGCCGTGCCCCCCGGCGATCCCGCTCGTCCGGCGCAGGCCGAGGAGGGCTGGGCAGGGGGTCGGCGTGCCGCTCAGGGGGCGGTGCTTCCCGGCTGCCTCTGGCAGGTGGGCGCCGTCCGGTGGGGGAGGTTCCCCCACCCTGGCCAGGTGCCGTCCGCTCCCACCTCCGGTGACGCCCCCGCCGGACCTAGG